>NZ_JAENKV010000002.1 GCF_016599045.1 Campylobacter sp. TTU_617 | reverse complement strand
ATATTTGACCAAATTCATCATTTGTTTTTATATTAATGGTTGATACATTATTTGTTTTATGATTAATAAAATCAAAGAATGAGTTAAGACCATTTTGGATAGTGGTGAGCGGGGAGAGAAGTTTAGAAAGGATAACGTAAAGCAATATGATACTAAGTGCTATCATTATAATAACAACTATTATTTGTATATAAGCCATTTTATTTGCAGAACTTTTTATCACATCCAATGATTCTGCTATACAAGCAGTATAATCTCCAATTTTAGTACAAATTCCAAATCTTTGTGAGCCATCAGCACGTTGATATTCAAAAGGTTCTAAATCAGCTTTTGTTTTAGCAATATTTGCAATTTGGTCTATATTGTAACCTTCTTTAAGTTGTTCTTTATCTGTTGAAGCAAAAACTTTATTGTTTTTATCAAAAACAAAAGTTCTTCCTGGATTAGTTTCAAATTCTTTTTGCAATTCTTCTACCAAAACATCAATTGCTAAAACTCCTATAAATTTACCATCTTTATAAAGAGCCTTTGAGTAAGTAAAACAAGGAAGATTTGAAGTTATGTCAATATAAGAAGGGGTTATATAAATTCCATTTGTTTTTAAAGCTTCTTGATAATAATCTCTTGTTCTTGCATCATAATTATCAGCTTTACCATAAATACCAAAATTCTTTCCTTTAGCATCAGAATCTGTATCACTTACAACAAGCTCACCATCTGGTTGCGCAATATAAGCTGCTAAAAATCCTCCAGCTTCTCTTAATAATTTTAAATCATCTCCTATATTTTCCATCAAAGCTTGTTGGTTGTTTAATTGATTATAAGAAAATGACAAAATTCTTTTTGAAAAATTTTCAAGAGTATCAGAATTGTTCTTTGAAAAATTTATCATAGAATTTTTTGCAACTTTAATATAGTTTGTTTCAGCATTTACAACTTCATGATATATACTCTTATTAATAAAAATGTAAGTTATAATTCCAAGCAAACCTAAGCAAAAAATTGCAATTAAATTTGCAACCAAAGAAACCTTAAATTTTAAGCTCATATAAAACTCCTTAAATTAAAGATTTTTTTCAAAGCCGTTATTTTATCAAATAAAAATTTATTTTTTATTAAAAAAAATTAAACGATTGTTTGCTATACTATAAGACTTAAAAATCTTTAAAAACATTCTAGAAAGTCAATCTAATGAAAAAAATTATATTATTATGTTTTTCTTTTTTAATACTACAAGCAAAACCTTTAATTAGTGTTAGCATAGCTCCTCAAGCATTTTTTGTAAAGAAAATAGCCGCAAATACTCTAAATATCAATATAATATTACCACCAAATAGTAATGAACACAATTTTGAATTTAAACCAAGCACTATGAAAGATCTTGAAAAAAGTGATATTTATTTTACCATAGGATTAGAATTTGAAAAAGTTTTTATAGATAAATTTAAACAAAATTTCCCAAAACTTCAAGTTGTAAATATACAAAAAAATATAACTTTACTAGAAACTGATGATGAGCACGAACATTTACATGATCACTCTCATGGACATGAACATTCGCATGAACACTTTGATCCTCATACTTGGCTTGATCCTATCTTAGTGCAAACTATGGCTTTAAATATTTATGATGCTTTAAGTCAAAAATATCCACAAAATAAAAATTTATATAAACAAAATTTAGATCAATTTTTAAAAGAGTTAAATAGTTTAAATTTGCAAATTGCATCAAAACTAGAAAAATTAAAAAATAAAGAATTTGTAGTTTATCATCCTTCTTGGACATATTTTGCAAAACGTTATAATCTTATACAAATTCCCGTAGAAATTCTAGGCAAAGAACCAAAAAGCAAAGATTTGCAAAATCTAATCACTCTAATAAAAAATAAAAATATAAAAGTCATTTTTGTTCAAAGTGGCTTTCCTGAAAATGCGGCAAAAACATTGGCAAAAGAATGTGATGCGCAAATTTATAAAATAGATCATTTGTCTTATGATTGGGAAAATGAACTTTTAAAAACAGCTGATGCCTTTTCTAAAAATCTATAATTAGGTCTTTAATGCTTTTTTTTGAAATTTCTAATCTTAATTATACATATGGAAATGAAATAGTTTTAAAAAATATCAATCTAAATTATGATAACAAAGACTTTCTTTCTATCATAGGTCCAAATGGTGCAGGAAAATCAACCCTCATAAAACTTATCTTAGGACTTTTAAAATCTAAAAATGAGATCAAATTTCAAGCTATTCAAAGAAAAGAAATAGGTTATGTTCCTCAATATACTTTAGCAAATCCTAATTTTTATCCAAGAGTAATTGAAATTGTTCTTATGGGACTTATAAGTAAAAAAATTTTTGGTTTTTACAGCAAAGAAGATAAAGAAAAAGCTATGCAAGCTTTAAAAAGCGTAGGAATGGAAAATTTTTGGAATAAAACAATAAATTCTTTAAGCGGCGGGCAAAGACAACGCGTTTTTATTGCAAGAGCATTAGCAAGTGAATGCAAAATGCTGATTTTAGATGAGCCAACTGCAAGTGTTGATAATAAATCTGCTATACAAATTTTTGAACTTTTAAGTTCTTTGCATCAAAAAGGTGTAGGAATTTTACTCATTTGCCACGATATTAATCTAGTGCTTGCTTATAGTGATAAAATCGCTCATTTAAATAAAGAGCTTTTTTTACATACTAACGCCAAAGAGAAAGAAAAAAGTTTATTTTTAAAGCATTTATACGAAAATCATTCTCATTTTTGTGATGTGGAAATGAGTTTAAATTCTTGTTTTTGCAATGAAAAAAATTGTAATAGCAAGAAGTTATGCGAACAAGAATTTGTAAGAAGAAATTTAAGAAAAACCGAATTTAAAAAAGAAAATTTTTGTTTGAAATTTTCAAAGGAAAATTATGTTTGAAATTTTAAATTTCACTTTTTTTCAAAACGCTTTATTGGGAGCATTTTTAGTCAGTATAGCTTGCGGAGTTATAGGGACTTTAGTAATGATAAATCGTCTTTTTTCTATGGCTGGTGGTATAACGCATGGAGCTTTTGGAGGCATAGGCATAGCTTTTTATTTTTCTTTGCCTATTTTATTAAGCACTGGGATATTTACTTTATTTTTAGCTTTTTTAGTGGCCTTTTTAGCTAAGCATTATGAATATAGAAGCGATAACATTATTGCTGTAATTTGGGCTTTTGGAATGGCTGTTGGCATTATATTAATTGATTTAAGTCCTAATTACAACACGGATTTAATGGCTTATCTTTTTGGAAGTATTTTAGCCATAGGAATACAAGATCTATGGCTTATGGCTATAGTTGATATAATAGTAATAGTTTTGATAGTTTTATTTTATAGACAATTTGAAGCTTTAAGTTTTGATGCTGAATTTGCAAAAGTTCGTGGTGTTAATATAAACTTTTTTCATTATCTTTTAATTGCGCTTATGGCTTTTTGTATAGTTATTTCCATACGTCTTGTGGGGCTTATTTTAGTTATGGCCTTACTTAGTATCCCAAGTTTTATTGCTGAAAATTTTAGCAAAAGACTTGGTTTTATTATGATTTTAGCAAGTTTTTTAAGTATGATTTTTTGTATTTTAGGACTTATGCTTAGCTATTATCTTAATCTCTCAAGCGGTGCTTGTATCATAGCTGTAGCTTGTTTTGGATTTTTAATACATTTGATAGGAAAATTTTTAAAAAGGTAGGGGCGCAAAAAGCACTTGAACTTTTATATCTCGTTTAGAATAGTGCTTTTCGAATTCAAACCAAAAATGTTTGCCCGCATTAAATACTAAAGGACTTTCAAATTTTTCTTTTAATTTCATTGTTCTATCACACAAAGGATATATGAGTTTAATATCATGAATTTTAAATTTACAAGCATAAGCAAACATTTGATACAAATCACTTTGTACTATGCCCTGCTTTTTATCTTCATCACTATCTGGAATTTTCCACTTGGTATCTAAAATCATTGTATTTTCTATATATAAATCAGGCTTTAGCATAAAACATTTTTCATCATTTTTTGAAATCAAGTATTTTCCACTGCTTTGAGTTTTAATATTTTCAGTTGGATTTGCTTTTTTTAGCATATACGCCACATAATCTTCAAAAAGCTTTTCCATAGGAAAAAGTAAAGCAAAGGCTTCATTTTTACCATAATAAGGCATAAAACTTTCATTTTTTAAGAAAATTTTACACCATAAAAGCAAGTTTTCATAATAATCAAAATGTCTTGAAATTTTATAGCTAAAATCTTTTTCATAATTTTTAGAAAATTCCACCTCATCAAGCATTTGTAAGGACTTTATGAGTCTAAATTTATTCATACTTGTTTTGGATTTTAAGAAATTTAGAGTAGATTTTATTAAGCGGTTTGGTGCTATATCTAAAACAAACTCATCACTACTTGTAAAAAATCTTTCTTTATGAACTAGATTTTGTTTAATATGCTCACTAAAAAGTAGTTTTCCTTTTAAAAAAGCTCTATTACTCTCATAATCTACATAAGATCTCATTAGGCCTTTTTTATACACGCTATCAAATTCATCTAAAAACATCGTGATAAAAATTTCAAATAATGGCATTTTAGAACTTTGCAAAGATGAAATTTGTGATTTTTTAAAAGGAGAATTTTTTAAGGTTTTTAGTAAATTGATTAAAAGAATTTTAGGGTTAAAATTTACTTTTGTTAAACTATACCATTTTTTTACTTTGATATTTTTCAAATCTTTTGCTTTGCTAATTTTTAAAATTTTATAATCTTGAAAATAACTAAACCTCGTAAATAATTCATTATTCTTATTTATTACATAGGCATTTTTTAACTTTTCTTTTGCTATGTTTAAACTATCTGTACTATCTTTATAACTTTCTAAATTTGTGCATTTTGGTAAAATTTCTAAAACTCCGCTTTTAGTTTGGATAATGCCTACATAATTTTTAGCTTTTAGGGTATTTTTATTTTTAAAACCTAGAAGATTTTCATTATTTTTTGTAAAATCTTCTAGTTCTTGATAAAATTTTCTGGCTCTTTGCTCTATATTTTCTTTATCTTCTTGTTTTTCATTTTTACCTTTTAAAAATGCTTTTATTAAATCATCAATATTAAAGGCTTGATATTCGATGATAGAAAAAGTATTACTCTTCATTTTTTTCATTTTTATCTTGTTCTTCTCCATCATAAATAGCTTGGTATGTTTTTATATTATTCCAAATTTTATTATCAAATGAAGTAATATTATAAATAACTTTCTCGCTATCTACATTGTCTAAATTTTTTATTTTTTGAAGATATTTAGCATTTTCTTCATTTTCATTTTCAATTTTAATCATGCCATTATGATTTAAAACCGCATCAATTAAAGCATAATCATTATAAAAATACTCTTGCAAAAGTGGAATGATTTTATTTTGAAATACCTTTTTTAAACCTTCTAAATTTTCAACACCTATAAAAAATGCATGACCTATAGTTTTTTCTCTATCTAGTAAATATTCTATGCGAGTGTTTATAGCTATTAATAACTCTTGTAAATTAATACCTTCACAATCTATAGATAATTCACTCACATCAGGCATCATCTCAACAAATTCAAAACGTCTTCTTAGAGCTGTATCAAGAGAAGTGATACTTCTATCAGCTGTATTCATAGTGCCTATAATATATACATTTTTAGGTACTCCAAATTTTTCACCACTATAAGGCAAAGTTAATTCTAATGCTTCCTTATTGCCCAATCTTTTACTAGGTTCTATCAAAGTTATAAGCTCGCCAAAAATCTTACTTACATTACCACGATTGATTTCATCAATGATTATGATAAATTTCTTTATTTTAAAATACTCATTATAAAAATAATTTATAATAATCTCATAGTGCTTGATAATATTTTCTGGATTATCTTTAACTTGTATAATTTCTTGTATAAAGCTTATAATATCTTGGGGTTTATTATATCCTATCTTTTCAATAATATTTCTAACATAATTAAGATGTATTTTTAAATTTTTAATACATAAATTATTCGGCTCCTCAAATCTAAATTCTTTACCTTCAAGATTTATTTTTTTCTCCTCTTTAAAATGTTCTAAAAAACTATCTTTACTTTTTTTAAAATCTTGTTCTAAAGCTTCTAAAGCCTTTTGACAAAGTTCTTTAAAAATTCCATCTTTAATCTTATAATTAATTTGTGAATTTTCATTTTTATTTTTTTTATCTAAATCAGGCTTTATACCTTCTACAAATTCTTCATATCCATAGCTTTGATGAAAAGTTGTAAAGACTATTTGCCCATTTTTTACATATTCATCAAATTTTGCTTTTTTCTCATCTCTACTTTCTATATTTTCACCTAAAATTTCTAAAGCCTTATCTATAGTATGATAAGTTTTTCCTGTACCTGGAGGTCCATAAAGAATTTGATTTAAAGGTATATTTTGACCTTTATTAAATATTAAATTATTTGCTAATAATAAATAATTTAAAATAAATAAATTAGAGAAATTTTGATTTTTTTGAGGATGAGTAAAATTATATTCTTTAGCCTCATCTAAGTCTATAGTTTTTTCTAATTTTTGAATTTTATTAATAATAAATTCTCCATCTTCTCTAACTTCCTTTATTACACCATAAAAACAAATTTTAGATTCCTTAGATGTATAAAAAAATATTTTATTATTTGATTTCATATTTAAAAGAGCCGATCCTCCACTTTTGCCCCATCTTAAATCTTCATCTTTATTGTTATTAAAATAATCTTCAAGGGAAAAATTATCTGGATTTGAAGGAACTAAAAAATAATCTGAACTATCTGAAACTAAACCGTTGTTTTCTAAAATATCTTTATATATAATAGGATTATAAGATCTAATCTGCTTATCATCAATATTCTTTAACTTATTTAAAAAATTATCTATAGTAAATGTATCGCATAGTTCTTTACTTGAATCAACAAACGATACTATAGACTTTGAATTTCTAGCAACATAAAAATTATAATTTTCTTTTGTCTTTAATTTTTTAATTTCTTTATTATTTTTATAAGATTCTATCTCATCTTTTTTAAATTCTAAAAGTTTGCTTCTATATTTCTCATAAATTTTCTTTAAAAATTCTTCATAATCACTAATTGAATTTATATTCATAAATAAACCTTTCTAATATTTAATATCAAAAAATTTAGAAATCTAAATTTTTACCATACGATAAAAGTTCTAGCTTTTTTAATATCATTAAAATTTAAGGTAATTTTTTCTTTATTTTCCAAATTTTCTAGAATTATATTTTCATTTTCAATAGAGATAATTTTTGCTTCTAATTTTTCTTTTTCATTGGTAGTGATTTTTACAAGTTCATTAATGCTTTTTTGAAAATGATCTAATTTAGTAAGCTTTCTTTCAAGCCCTGGTGAGGATACTTCTAAAAAATACTCCCCATTCACAGGCGGTTCAACATCAAAAAGTGGGGATAAAATTTCGCTTAATCTTGCACAATCATCTAAATTTACCCCACCTTTTTTCATCACATAAACACGATAAATTTTCTTACCATTTTCACTAACTAGCTCATCATCATAAAAATCAAGTCCCGCTTCTTTGCATAAAGCTTCAAGATTCATTTTTTTCCTTTTTTATTTTTTCAAATAAAGCATCTATATGGTTTTGATATTCTAATCTATCATCAAATTTAAAATGAAAATTTGGACATCTATACCAACCCTGCTCGCTCATACAATAATTTTGCAAAGCCTTGCTAGCCTTTTTTAAAGAATTTAAAATCTTTTCTTGTTCGTGAGTGTTAAAAAACATTTTATCAAGATATACAAAAGCATCGTATCTGCCTTTTTTACACTCTACATCTACCACGCAGAGATTTTTCAAATTCTCATCATCTAAATTTGCTAAAGCTTCTGGGATAAGCTCTTTTAAAATACTTTCTGTGCGAAGCTTTTTAATTTCAGCTACATTCATAAACTAACTTGTTCCTCAACTTCTTTATAACTTTCTATATAATCACCTACACGCATATCATCACACCCTTGTATCCCAACACCACACTCATAGCCTTTAGCTACTTCTTTAGCATCATCTTTAAAGCGTTTTAAAGAACTTACATTGCCTTCAAACACTACAACTCCATCACGAATAAGGCGAATTTTAGCCCCACGATTAATTACTCCTTCAGTTACCATACAACCTGCAATTTGTCCAATTTTTGGCACATTGATCACTTGTCTGATTTCTGCTTGTCCAAGTTGTTCTTCTGAAATAATAGGACTCATCATACCACCAAGCAAGGCTTTTATATCGTCTAAAAGATTGTAAATTACATTATAAGTTTTAATCTCCACGCCTTTATCTTTAGCACGCTCTTTAACTTCGCCTGTTGGTCGTATATTAAAGCCTAATACTATAGAATTCTCACTTGCACTTGCAAGCTCTATATCACTTTGAGTGATACCTCCTACTCCACTATGAATAATATTAACTTTAATTTCATCATTTCTTAATTTTTCTAAAGATGATTTTAAGGCTTCAAGAGTTCCTTGTACATCTGCTTTTAAAATAACTGGTAAAGCTTTGATATTGCCTTCTTTAATCTTAGCTCCAAGCTCATCAATGCTAACTTTAGTCGATTTGCTTAATTCTTTTTGACGATTGTATTCGTGACGTTTATTAGCATATTCTCTTGCTTCTTTATCTGTTTTTACAGCGATTAAAATTTCTCCAGCATCTGTAACTTCACTAAGCCCTATAATAACACCACATTCACCTGGCTTAATTTCTTTTAAAGTTTTACCTTGATCATCGCTTATAGCACGTACTTTTCCATAAGATTCTCCTGCT
The DNA here is from genome assembly GCF_016599045.1 of Campylobacter sp. TTU_617. GTDB lineage: Bacteria > Campylobacterota > Campylobacteria > Campylobacterales > Campylobacteraceae > Campylobacter_D. Next base: position 176,623 of record NZ_JAENKV010000002.1, on the reverse strand, counting down.
ACAATAGTATCCCCAACTTTTAAAGTTCCATTTTGAACAATAATAGTAGCTACTGCACCACGACCTTTTTGAATAGAACTTTCTATAATGCTTGCTTTTGCATAAGCTTTTGGGTTTGATTTAAGCTCTAAAATATCAGCTTGTAAAAGCACTATTTCAAGCAAATCTTCAATACCCATTCCTGTTTTAGCAGAAACTCCTACAAATTCATAATTTCCACCCCAATCAATTGGCATAATATCAAGTTCAGCAAGTTGCGTTTTTACCATATCAGGATTTGCGCCTTCTTTGTCCATTTTGTTAATCGCTATAATAATAGGTACATTAGCAGCTTTTGCGTGATTTATAGCTTCTTTAGTTTGAGGTTTTACTCCATCATCAGCAGCTACAACAATAATAACAATATCAGTTATACTAGCTCCTCTTGCACGCATTGCTGTAAAAGCTTCGTGACCTGGAGTATCGATAAAAGTAATTTTACGCCCATTCTTTTCAACCATATAAGCACCAACGTGCTGAGTAATCCCACCTGCTTCACCACTTGCAATACGTGATTTTCTAATATAATCTAACAAAGAAGTCTTACCATGATCAACGTGTCCCATAATGGTAACCACAGGGGCTCTAGCAACTAAATCTTTTTCATCAATTTCGCTTTCATAATCTTTTACATAATCAAATTCATCTGCTTCATTGATAATATTAATTTCTATGCCAAATTCCGAACCTAAAATTTCAATTGCATCTTCATCTAAAAAATCATTTTTTGTTGTCATCATTCCAAGCATAAAGAGCTTTGAAATAATTTCTCCTGTGCTTTTTCCTATTTTATCAGCAAATTCATATACTCTAATTTCTTTTGGAATTTCTATACTAGTAATAGCTGTATTTTCTTTTTTTTCAACTTTTTTAGGAGGTTTTTTGCGACTTCTTCTTTGAATACCTCCTTCCATACCAAAACCAGCAGAATTTCCAACTGCTTGACGTAAAAAATTAGGTGGTTTTTTTATAGTGTTTTGAGGTTTTTCCTCTTCTTTAACACTAAAATCAGGCAAAACTACCTCATCTTCATCTTCTAAAGAAATATCTGCAAATTCGTGATCACTTAAAAAATCCATTTTTTGTGTATTTTCTTTTTTTGTTGCGACAAAAGGCTTTTTATCTTTTTTCTTAACTGGTTTTGCATTTTCTTCATTGTTAGAAAAAATCATTGATAAACTAATGCGTTCTTGGGTTGTATTAGATTTTACTTCCTCTTTTTTCTCTTCGCTATTGATTTCATTATTTTTCTTTTTAACAATCACAAGTCCTCTACGTTTTGCTAAGGTTGCACTAGCTAAACTTTCTTTTTCTTCTTTAGCTTGAATTTGCTCTTCTTGTTTGATTTGTGTTTTTGCTTTAACTTCTTGTTTAGTTTCTTCTTGTTTAAGATCTTTTTTTATTTTTTTAACTTCTTTTTTTTCTTTTTTAGCAGGGGCTTGAGTTTTTTTAAAAGCTTCTGGAATAATTTTAGTTTGTATGTATTCATAAATTGCAGCTGCAACCTCTGGATCAACAGCATTTGATGCTGATTTTATATCAAGTCCTAACTCATTTGCTTTTTCTATAATCTCTTTACTTGAATATCCTGCTTCATTTGCAATTTCATAAATTCTAACTTTTGCCATCTAAAAATATCTCCTTTAAATCCTGCTGAGTAATTTTCATAGTTAAATTTTTACACATTTTAGAAAATGCTTTCTGCAAAATTTTATCTTCTTTTAAAATACACTTAGAACACAGATAAAAACTGCGTCCGCATTTAAAATGAGGTTCAATTTTTCCTGAAATAACTTTAAATCTAAATAATGATTCTTGTTTGAAACGCTCTTTGCAAACAATGCACATTCTAATAGGTGTATGATTTCTCAAAATTATATCTTTTTTTTATATTTTTTAGCAAATTTCAAGCCCATTATTATCAAATTCTAAAAGTTTTATTTTAAAATGAGGAAAAGTTTCTTCCATCTTTTGAAATAAAAACTGCGCATCTTCTTCATAGACTAAAGAAAAAAAACTAGATCCAGAACCTGAAAGAGTACTCATTAAAGCTTTATTTTTTAAAGCACATTTTTGTACTTCAAAAAGTTCCGGTAAATTTTTCATTCTATTTAATTGATGCAATTTATCTTCACTTGCAAATTTTAATAAGTCATATTTTTTCTCTAAAAAACAGGCTGTTAAAAAAGATGAATGACTTAAATTAAAAACGCTATCATTAAAACTTAGAGATTTAGGTAAAATTTGACGATTCTTTTCTGTACTCATTGTAGTATTTGGAATTACCACGACAGCTCTTAAGTTAGCATCAATTTCTTTTTTAATACTTAATACTTTTTTATCTTTTACCAAGGAGCAAACAAAACCACCAAAAACAGCTGGAGCTATATTATCTGGATGATTTTCATATTTTAATGCTTCATTGAGAATTTTTTGTTTATTTAATTTTAAATTAGACATTAAATATGCTGCACTTATAGCACTGACAATCGCAGCTGATGAACTTCCTAGACCTCTAGATAATGGTATATTATTATGAAATATAAATTGAAAATTTTCTTTTTTTCCATTTAATTTTTTATAAATTTCATTAAAAACAGAAAGAAAAAGATTATTTTTTTTAAGATAAATATTATCACTTCCTTCTCCATTAATGCTTATGCTAGTTAAGGAAGCTTTTTTAATTTCTACCTCATTAAAAAGTTTTAAACTAAGCCCTAAACAATCAAATCCTGGTCCTAAATTCGCACTTGTAGCAGGAACTAAAATTTTCACAATACATCCTAAATTACATCTAAAAAATAAAAAGGCAAATTATTGTTATTTATGTTAATTTTATCTAAATTTAAAGGCAAAAAAAAGTCACCTGGAATATTTTTTTCTAAAATAATTTCACCCTCTTTAAAAACGAAACAAAAATCTTTATTCGCTTTGATGGGTTTAAAATCATTGAGTTCAAAAGCACTTATACTATACAAAGGAATATTTTTAACTATGCTTAAAGTCTTTAAACTCATATAAGAAATTTTAATACCCATATAAGATCCAGGTCCATTGGCATAAATCAACCTTGAAATTTTAAACTCTTTTAATAAAGAATTTAAAATTTTTGGTAAAAATTCACTAGCTTTTTCATCGCTTGTATATTTTTTAATTAAAATATTTTCTTTATAAATACCAAGCATTAAAGGGCTTGATAAAGCATTTAATAAAAGGGTTAAATTTTCTATGCAAAAACCTTTTCATAATCTTTTTCATAATCTTTTTCAAGAGTAATGATTTCATAAGCTTGCTCATCTTTTAAAAGTTCTTTTGTAAGCAAATGATTTAAGTGATGACTTCCTGCATAAGAAATGTAATCTCCAAAAACCCTGTATCCAAGTAAAGTTAAATCTCCAATAGCATCTAAAATTTTATGACGCACAAATTCATCTTTAAATCTTAAGCCCTCAGGATTTAAGATGCGATTATCATCAATAACGATAGTATTTTCCAAACTACCTCCAAGTGCTAAATTCATAGATCTTAATTTTTCAACATCTTTTAAAAATCCAAAAGTCCTAGCTCTTGCAATATTTTCTATATAATTTTTTTTACTAAATTCAAAACAATAATTTTGCTCTCCAATTACAGCATTGTCAAATTTAATTGTATAATTAATCTTTGGTTCTTTTGTTGGTATAAGTTTTACAAATTTATGACCATCTCTTACCTCAATAGCTTTTTTAATTACCATTACTTTTTTAGGAGCATCAAGTTCTTTAATACCTGCTTCATCAAGCATAATACAAAAACTAATACTACTTCCATCCATTACAGGAGCCTCATTAGCATTTAAAACTATGCGAATATTATCGATTCCATAAGCATTAATTGCACTCATTAAATGTTCGATTGTAGAAATATATCCTCTATGATCTCCAATAACTGTTGCCATTTGAGTATTGATCACATTTGCTGGTTCAGCCTTATAAGAAATATTTAGATCTTTTCTAAAAAAAACTATACCACTATTAGCCTCTAATGGTTCTAAAATAATTTCTATTGGCTCTCCTTTATGAAGTCCTATTCCTACACCCTTTACAGATTTTGCTATAGTTAATTGTTTCATACTTATTTCTCGCTTAAAATTATTTTTTTTCCATCTTCTAAAACTTTATAAATATTATTTTTAAGCCATATTTTATCTTGCCATTGCTCTGGTCTTGTTTGCACACCTTGGACCAATACTTCAAAATGTAAATGATCACCCAATGCCAAACCACTAGTTCCAGTTTTTGCTATAACATCTTGTTTCTTTACATTTTCATTCACATCAACATTTTTAGAAGAGCAATGTCCATAAAGACTATAAACTCCAAAACCATGATAAATAATTATATTTAAACCATAAATTCCATTATCTTCAGCAAAAACAACCTTACCTGGATTACTGCTAATAATTGGAGCAAAAGCTGTACTTGCTAAATCTAATCCCATATGATATCCGCTACTTATAAACTCACCATTATAAAAATAAGATCTATGATCAGCAAAATCAGCTACTTTCATAGCATTTCTAAGTGGTAAAAAAAGATTTAAATTAAAATCTTTTACACTCTCTTCTGGAACTTCTGAGGTAATTTTATAAATTAAGTTCTCATTAGAAAATCTTAAAGTTTCATTTACAAATTTAAATTTTTGCGTTCTACTTAACTTAGAAGCATCATCTTTACTCATATTTGCTGAAGCTAAAAAATTTATTTTAGTATCTAAGAATTTATCACTTAAATTGATATTAGAAACGCGATATTTTCTATTTACAAAATAATATCTTATTCTTTCTTTTGTAGAATTTCCTGCCTTATCAGTGGCTATAATATAAGCTCTAAAATAATCATCTTTTGCATTCCAAGCAATTAAAGAAGCATAATAACCTTCTTTAATATAAGGTATAGCCTTGAAAATTTTCCCTTTATCTGTTTGAATATACACTTGATCTAAATTTTTATCCTCTACTTTAAAAACAACACTAGCAACTCCACCTTGCTCAATTTGATAGGAGTTACTTAAAACTTTTACTTCAGGATTTATATCATCTATATCTATAAAAACAGATTTTTGGATATAATTTCCAGTAAAAAAATTCCAAAAACTTGCATCATATGCTTCAATTTCCATAATATAAGACTTAATTTTTTCTTTATAAGCAAGCTTAGGAAGATTAAATTCTAAAGTGATATCATTTTTTTGATCTATTTTTTGATCTATTAAAACAATACCTGAATCATTAGAATCTTTTTTTAAAGTGATTTTTATACTTTTTAATCCACTTTCATTATCTTTAACGCGTACTGAAATAGGATCTTTTAAATTACTATAAATAACATCATTAACAAAAATTTCTGGTTTATTTTTTTCAAAAATACTTAAACTACTTAAAAAGTATCCCAATAAAACAACAAAAACCAAAACAAAAATAAATAAAAATTTTTTTCCTTTTCTTTTTTGAGCCATTGCACAATCCAAAAATATTTAAATAATTAAATTTCAAAAATAATTTTATTAAATTTAAGTTAATATTTTTAGCATAAATTGTAAAAATTAATAATGTAATTTTAATACTTTTAAAAACTATTAAATTTTTTTTGCTATCATTTAAGATAAAACTCTTTAAAAAAGAAATTTCATGAATCTAGGCAAAAATAAATGAAAAAATTAATCGGTATTTGTGTTTTTTGTACTTTTTCCAATGCTATTGTTATTAAAGAAGTCAAATTTAGCGGACTTTATCATCTTTCTAATGAAACCGCTTTAAGTATTAGTGGCTTAAAAGTAGGAAATACGCTCAAAGAAGAAGATATCAATCAAGCAATTTTAAATTTATACAAACAAAATTATTTTAACAATATTGCCGTTGAAGAAAAAAATGGAATTATAGATATTATACTTACAGAAAAACCTACAATTGCTAAAATAACCATTACTGGAGTAGTTTCAAATGATAGAAAGCAAATTGAAAGTATTTTAGGCATCAAAAAAGGGAGTTTATTTGATGAAGCGAGCATTAAAGAAGCAAGTCAAAGAATTAAGTCTTATTATGAATCAAGAAGTTTTTTTGATACTACTGTAGAATTTAAGAAAAAAAGTTTAGAAAATACAGATGGTTTAGAAGTAGAATTTATTGTTAATAGAGGCGAAAATATCATTATTAACAATGTTTATTTAAGTGGTGCAAAGAAGTTTTCTTATTCTGATATAGAGCCTGTCATTGTTAATAAAGAAGAAGAATTTATGGGTTGGATGTGGGGAAGAAATGATGGAAAATTAAAAATTTTTGAATTAAGTAATGATAGCGCACGCATAAGTGATGAATATATGAAAAAAGGTTATTTAGATGTTAAAGTTTCAGAGCCTTTTTTAAGAACTTATACAGATACTTATCAAGCAAATCTTACTTATTTTATCCAAGAAGGAAAGCCTTATAAAATTAAAGAAATTACCATAGAAAATCCTTTATTTGATGAAAAAAGCAATCAAAAAACTATCAAAGACTTAAAATCGCAAGTTAATAAAACTATCAATATAGAAAATATTAGAAAAGATATCAAAACTTTAGAAACCCAAAGCGCAAATCTTGGTTATGCTTTTGTCGAAGTCTTCCCAGATATACAAAAAAATGATCAAACTCAAGAAGCTTCTATTGTTTTTAAAGTAACACCCCATGAAAAAGTTTATATTAGAAATGTTATCATTTCAGGCAATTCAAGAACTGTAGATAGAGTTATTAGAAGAGAACTTTATCTTACAGAAGGAAATTTATATAACCGCACTGATTTAGATGATTCTAGAAATGCTTTAAAAAGAACATCTTATTTTGAAGATGTTAACATAAAAGAAGAAAAAGTAGATGATACTCATGTTGATTTAATTGTGGAAGTTAAAGAAACTTCCACAGGAACTATTTCAGGTGGTATAGGATATGGCTCTAGTAATGGAATACTCCTAAATGCTTCTTTATCTGATACTAATATCTTTGGTTCTGGTATTAAAAGCTCTGTTAATGTTGATAAAGATAATGAAACTCTTTCTGGAAGAATTTCTCTTGTAAATCCAAGAGTTTTAGACTCAAGATATAGCCTTGGAGGATCAATTTATTCAAGTAATTATGAATGGGATAATTATTCTGAAAGAAATTATGGTTTTGATATTACAGTAGGAAGACAATTTGCAAGATATTTTAGCGCAAGTTTAACTTATAATCTTGAAAAAAGTAATATCTATAAACTAAGTCCTACTCTTCAAAGAACTGGATATCGCCTTGGAGAAACTACAAAAAGTTCTATAACTCCAACTATCGGTTTTAATAATACGGATGATTATTATCTCCCACGTTCAGGTTTCATTATCTCAACTGGATTAGAATTTGCTGGACTTGGAGGAGAGCAAAAATTTATTTCTTCAAGTTCAAGGTTTAATTTCTATCAAGGATTACAAGATTTTATAGGATATGATCTTATATATCGCTATAAAGCAAGTTTTTATAAAGTATGGGATACAGGTTATCTTCCTATTAATCAAAGAATTTATTTAGGCGGAATTCAATCTGTACGCGGTTTTGAAAATAGAACTTTAAGCCCTAAAAATCGTTGGGGAGATGAAATAGGCGGAACCATAGCTTTTGCAAATTCTGTAGAACTTAGCTTTCCTCTTATAGATAGAATTAAATTGCGTGGTAGTGTATTCTTCGATTATGGTATGATAGGGAAAGTAAATCTTGATGAAATCAAAAGAATGAGTACAGGGGTTGGTATAGAATGGATAACTCCTATTGGACCTTTACAACTCATCTTTGCTAAACCACTTAATAAAAAGAAAGGTGATGATACAAATACTTTTGAATTCACACTTGGGACAAGATTCTAAGAGTAAAAATGTTCCATATTATTATGAGTGCTGATGAAAACTATATTAAGTATAGCGCTGTTTTAATAACAAGCATCATTAAAAATACTGATTTATCAAAGAAATTTAAAGATTTCTGTGATAAAGAAGATTTTATACCTTTAAAAAATAACAATACTCTTGACTCATATTCTTATTTAAAATTTGATACATTAAACAAAGAGCAACAAAAAGAAGGTTATATTTTTCATATTTTAAGCAACTTTATAAGCCCTCAAACAGAAGAAAAACTCCAATTTTTCGAAAAAGAATTAAATAGTATTTATCCTTGTAAAATTTTAATTCATATTTTTGAAGATGAATTTTTTAAAGATTTTCCAAAATCAGGAGCGGCACATAGTAATTATTTATCTTATTATAGATTAAAAATTAATTCTATTTTAGATAATAATGTTAAAAATTGTATTTATCTTGATTCTGATATGCTATGTTTTTTTGATATTAGAGAGCTTTTTGCCTTAGATTTAAAAGATAAAATTATAGCTTGTGTAAATGATCCTGGCTCTAAAAAAAGAAAAATTAAATTTAAAGAAAAAAATAAAAAAATAACTTTTTATTTTGATCAAAATTATTTTAATGCAGGATTTTTGCTAATTAACTTTGAAAAATATAAAAAAGAAAAAATTGAAGAAAAAACTCATGAGCTTGCCAAAAAATGCTTTTATATTAAAGCAGCTGATCAAGATTTATTAAATTTTGTTTTAAGAAATCAAATTCTAAAACTAGATTTTGCTTATAATTTTAGCATTATCACCTATGCTTATGCTATTTGTAGAGATGAAAATTCCAATAGACTCAATTTTACTAGAGAAGAATTTAATCAAAGTTTTAAAAATCCTAAAATTTTACACTATGGTGAAAAACCTTGGAAATATTTAAAATCTTATATAGATGCTAATGGAAAAAATATCAATGACCATTGGTGGGAAATGGTAAATAAAACTCCTATCTTTAATAAAGAATTATTAGAAGAAAAAAATAATATTAAAGAATATTTATATATTGCTGCCTTAGGTTTTATGGCTTTAAAATTCTATAATGATTTTAAATTTTTTAAAATTGCTTCACTTATAAAAAATAAAAATGATAAAAAATATTTAGAATATATTAAAGAAATAAAAGATGAAGAATTTGGACTTTGCTGTATTTTAGGAGAAAGTATTTTTTATGCTAGAAAATCCAATAAAGGAAGCTTTAGTGTAATATTAAAGCTTTTAAAAATTATTTTTCATTATAAAAAATATAGTCATAAATCAAGAATTATTTAATTTATATTATTAAATTTTTATTAAATAATTTTGATAAAATTAAAAAATTAAATTCTTAAGTCTTTAGAATTTAAAATACTATAAAGGTTAAAAATGCCTCAAATCTCTATCATACTTCCAACTTTTAATGTAGAAAAATATATAAAAAAAGCTTTAGATAGTTGTATAAATCAAAGTCTTAAAGATATAGAGATTATTGTAGTAGATGATTTAGGAAGTGATAGTAGTATTAAAATAGCTAAAGAAGAAGCTTTAAAAGATAAAAGAATTAAAATTATTCACAATAAAGAGAATTTAGGCTTACTAGCTGCTAGATATCAAGGAGTACTTTATGCGAGTTCTCGTTATATTACTTTCTTAGACCCTGATGATACTTTGGCTTTAAATGCTTGTGAGTTAGCTTTAAAAGAGATTAAAGAAGCTAATTTATTAAGATTTGGCTTTGCTAAAATTGATGAAATGGGGGGGGGTATAGAAGAAAATTTACCAAATTATCAAAATTATGAAGAATTAAAAAATATTATAGAACAATCCTCTTATAAATACTTATGGAATATTTGGGGAATTTTATTTAAAAAAGATTTTTATCTTCATACTATAAAACATCTATCTTCTTATAAAATAAATATGGCAGAAGATCTTTTAGCTTTCGCATTTCTTATCAACCCTAGTATAAAAACTGCTAATTTTATAGGATATTTTTATAGGATTAACGAAAATTCTTTAACTTTAAAAAAAACTAAAGAACAACTACAAAAAAATTTAAAAGATTATAAAGAAATTACAAACATAATTAAAAATTCAAATTTAGAACAATTTATCATTAAAGAATTTAGCTTTTATCTTTATAAAGAAATTATTAAATTATCTTATGATTTAAACGAAATTTCATATTTAAAATATAAATTACTTAAAAAGAAAATTAAATTTTATAATTTTTTTAAAAAACTAAAGCACGAGTTAAGATAAGTTTTCTTGCCATTTTTTAAAAACAGCCTCTTTAGAGAATTTAAGTTTTATAAGTTCTTTTGCTTTTTCTCCCATATTTTTACGCAAATTTGAATCATTCATTAAAAGTTTTAACTTTAAAGCAAATTTTCCTAAATCTCCATCTTTAACCAAAAATCCACTTTTTTCATCTTCTATAATATCACTAGGACCAGAATTTATATCAAAAGCAATACAAGGTAAGGCAAAAGAACTAGCTTCAAGCAAACTCATAGGTAAGCCTTCAAAATAACTTGTCATTACATAAATACTTGCACTTAAGTATTCTTTTTCAATTTTTTCTGTAAAAGGTTTTATAATCACATTTTTAATATTTTCTTTTTTTATTTTATCCAAAAGTCTTTCTCTAGCTTCTCCCTCTCCTACTATATGAAGCTTATACCCCCCCCCATTATTTTCTTTTTGAATAATCTTCCATATATTTAAAAGTCTAAAAAAACCTTTTTGATCTTCATTTGTTATTCTACCTATAGAAAGTATAATTTTCTGTTTTAAATCTGCATTTTCTTTTGGCAAAGATGATAAAAAGTTGGGTATAACTCTTACGTTTTTATGATATTTTTGCCAAGTACTAAGCTCTTTAGAAGAAAGAATTATTAAGGTATCAAAAAATTTATCTCTTTTAAATGCTTTAAATTTAGAATGATGGATTTTTAAATAATGTGTATTTTTATTTTTAAAAAAAGGAAATTGTGTGCAATTATTATAAATAATATAATCTTTATCTTTATACTTATTTTTAATAACAAAACTTTCATAATACTTATAAACAAGTTTATAAAGACCTTTTTTTACTTCATTATGTGATTTTTGATGAAAAAAACTAATTTTTATATTTGGATTGATAAAAAAATAAGGCTTTTCATTCTCCTTATAAAAACTTAAAATTTCAATATCCAAACCCTTATCATAAAAAAGATTTGCTAAATTTACTACAACTCTTTCAGCTCCTCCCTTTAAGGTGATATCTCCAATAATAAGCAAAATTTTCATTCATCTCCAATCTATTTTTTTATTTTTTATAGTATCTAAATAAATCTGATGATTGATTTCAAGCATATTTTTAGTATTTTCTTTATGATAAATATGATAAGCCAAAGCATTAAATTTAAGCCTTCTAAAATTGCCATTATTAAATAAAAACCTTGCTACAAATTCACTATCCTCTCTACCCCAACCAACAAAATTCTCATTAAAACCACCGATAGCTTGCCAATCACTTTTATAAAAACTCATATTGCAAGTTTTGCTTCCTTTTATAATTTCATATTTTTTAAAGAATTTTTTATCAATTTTTGAAAATTTATAAATTAAATTGGCTAAAAAATTATTTTTTTTATTTTTAAAGCCTTTTTTATTAAAGACTATTTTAAAATCATTGTTCTCTAGGATATCTTTAGTTTCATCTTCATTTAAAATAGTTCTAGAACCTTGCAAAAGTAAGTTTCTTTGTGCAAATTTTAAGTGATCTTTGATAAAATCTTTTTCTAAAATCATATCTCCATCAATTAAAATAATATAATCATAATTAGAAAGATCAATAGCTTTATTACGACTAGTAGCCGCTCTAAAGCCTTTATCCTCTTGCCAAGAGTGTTTTAAAGGGCAAGGAAAATTTTTTTGGTATTTCTCAATTAAATTTTTTGTATCCTCTTTAGATCCATCATCTGCAATAATCACCTCATTGGGCATTAAACTTAAATTTTTAACACTATCAAGTACAAGAGAAAGACGCTTTGGCTCATTATAAGTTGTGATAATTAAAGTACAAGTTTTTGGTTTAAAAAGTTTTAACTCATAAAGTTTCATATACTTAAAAAAGGCTCCTAAAGCATTGCAAATACTAATTATAAAACCTTTATATCCATATAAAAAACCTTTTTTTAAAAAATAATTTCTAAAAAAAGTCCAAAATCCTTTTAAGCTTGCTAAAAATACACTACTTTGTTTATATAAATTTTGTTTTGCCCAAAGTGAAGAATATCTTTGCATTTTATCAATTAAATGTGAAATATCATTAAAAGCATAGTGTTTTAACCCATTTTGAAGATAAATTTTTTGAGTTTTTGATGGCAATATTAGGCTTTCATGAACTAAATTATCATTAAATTTAGTAAAATTTTTATTAAAAATACGCAAAACATAATCAGGCCACCATCCACAAGCCTTAATCCATTCTCCTTTATAAAGATTTTTACGCACTAAAGCTAAAATATCTTGCTCTTTTAAATCAAGTTTTTTTAACTCTTCAATGCACTCTTTTTCTAAAACTTCATCTGCATCAATACTTAAAATCCAATCATTTTTAGCATAAGAAAGTGCTAAATTTTTTAAAGGTCCAAAACCGATAAATTCGCTTTGTTTAATATGCAAAGCAGGAAATTTTTCCTTAAATTCATAAGCAATTTTTAAAGTATTATCCGAGCTTTGATTATCAACCAAAATAATCTCATCAAAGCAAAGTAAAGAATTTAAACACTCTTTTAAAGTAAGTTCAGCATTTTTTACTATCATAATAACACTTATTTTAGAAAAATCCATTTTATTCCTTTAATATTAAAAACGAATTTTAATATTTTAAAATTAAATTTTTACTATATATAATCATTTAATTTTTAATTTAAAAAAATGTTTTTTTGATAGAATAATCATAATTTAAAAATTTATAGGGATTTTTAAACAAATAAATAACTTACATAAAGGTTAAAAATGCCTCAAATCTCTATCATACTTCCAACTTTTAATGTAGAAAAATATATAAAAAAAGCTTTAGATAGTTGTATAAATCAAAGTCTTAAAGATATAGAGATTATTGTAGTAGATGATTTAGGAAGTGATAGTAGTATTAAAATAGCTAAAGAAGAAGCTTTAAAAGATAAAAGAATTAAAATTATTCATAATGAGAAGAATTTAGGAACCTTTGCAAGTAGAAATGTAGGAGCATTAAACTCAAACTCGCCTTATATAATGTTTTTAGATCCTGATGATACTTTAGCTTTAAATGCTTGTGAGCTAGCTTTAAAAGAGATTAAAGAAGCCAATTTATTAAGATTTGGCTTTGCTAAAATTGATGAAATGGGGGGGGGGTATAGAAAAAAATTTACCAAATTATAAAAATTATGAAGAATTAAAAAATAAAATGATGTATCATAAGGGGATTTCTTGGAATGTTTGTTTTTGTCTCATACAAAAAGACTTTTATTTTAAAAATCTTCAAAAACTTGATCTTTCTTTAAAACTAACTATGGCAGAGGATCTTTTAGTTTTTGCATTTCTTATAGATCCTAGTATAAAAACTGCTAATTTCATAGGATATTTTTATAATACTAATGAAAATTCCATTATGAAAAGAAGAATCAAAAAACAACTGCAAAGTAATTTGAAAGATTGTGAAAAAATTTTAATCCTACTTCAAAATTCTAATTTAAATCAATTTATCATTAGATACTTTTCTTTTCATCTTAAAAAAGAAATTTTTAAATATTATTATAATTTAAATAAAATTTCATACTTTAAATATAAATTTCTTAAAAATAAAATAAACTTTTATATATTTTATTTGAAAATTAAAAGAAAAATTAAAAAAGGTGTTTTATGCAACCTTTAGTTTCAATTATAATTCCTATTTATAATACAAAAAACTATTTAGAACAATGTCTAAAAAGTGTGATAAATCAAACTTATACTCATTTAGATATTATTTTAGTTGATGATGGAAGTGATGATGGAAGCTTAGAAATAGCACAAAATTATGTAAAAAAAGATAAAAGGTTTTTTCTTATTTCCAAAAAGAATGGTGGTTTGAGTTCTGCAAGAAATATGGGATTAGAATTTATTAAGCAAAGCCCTTTAAGAACATATTTTCAAAGCAATAAGAAAATTAAAATTAAAAGCTATTTAAACACAAATTCTTTTAATTATGATCAAACAATCATAAAAAATGAAAAAATTAATTTTCTTTTTACAAACACAGCTCAATCGCGCTATATTAAAACTTCTTTAAAAAATATTAATGAATTAATCATACAAAGACTACCTAAAAGAATTATACATTTTTTAGACTCTGATGATTATTTAGAAAAAGATTGCATTGAAACTTGTGTTAAAAAAATGCTTGAATTAAAACTAGATATTTTTATACATTCCTTTAAAGAATTCTTAGAACACAAAAAAACTTTTATCACTCATCCAGATACTGATATTTTAAAAAATACTAAGAAGAATTTTTACAAAAATGGCCTTGATTTGTTAAAAGATAATTCATTATATCTTTTTTATTTTGCTTGGCAAGGAAGTTTTAAAAGCGAAATGTTAAATTCTTATAAACTTCGTTTTACTTATGGTATTTATCATGAAGATCATGACTTTGGAACGATTTTGTTTTTAAATGCCAAAAATATTTATTATGAAAATATAAAATTAATGGTTTATAGAATTAGAGAAAATTCCATCACTCAAAGCCAACAAGATACTAAATTTCCAAAGAAATTACCCAAAAATCAAGAATTTTTAAGAGAATATTTTAATAATTACAATGATTTAAGATCTTATTTTAAGGCACATTGTTTATGTGTTATTGCCGTTAATATTTTTAACTTCATTTGCCAAAACCAAAAATATAAAAAAGATCGTTTTTTGATTAAAGCTTGTTCTTATTACACAGATTTTTACATGCTTGAATTTTATCCTCTTTCTTATTTGCATACAAAAGAACTACTTCAAAAGTTAAATCTTAGACTAAGATTTAAAATAATGTTTCGTTTAT
Source organism: Campylobacter sp. TTU_617 (assembly GCF_016599045.1). Classification (GTDB taxonomy): domain Bacteria; phylum Campylobacterota; class Campylobacteria; order Campylobacterales; family Campylobacteraceae; genus Campylobacter_D. Next base: position 161,599 of record NZ_JAENKV010000002.1, on the reverse strand, counting down.
TTAAAAAAGATTTTAAATTAAAGCTATTGCGATTTAAATCTTGTATTGATTTTAAAAAAATCAATACAAGATAATATGAGCTTGCTGAGGCCCATGCACTCCAAAAACAGTTATAAGTTCTATATCAGCTGTTCTTGATGGTCCTGCAATAAATAAAATATTACTTGGTAAAGTTTTATTTTCTTCTTTTGCTAAATTTAAAGCTTCACTAAGACTTTTTACTATATTTTGCTTTTGAAGTAAAACTATGCAAAGTTTTGGAGCTAAAGAAAGCATTCTAGGTTGATCTTTGCTTGAAAGCACTAAGGCTACCCCATGGGAACTAACCCCTACTCTTGCGTGTATTACAGAAAAATCACTTTGAAAAACTTCAGTTCTTAACTCTTCTATATTTTTATCAAAACAAATTTTTTCATTAGCTTTTATTTTTGATAAATCTAAATTTAAGCTTTTTCCATAAATCATTTTTTGATAATCATACTTTGCTACAATTTCATTGATCTTTTCTTCAAGCTTATCTTTGGAGCATTCTTCTACTATGTATTTATTATCACTCATTTTTTGTTTTAATTCACTAAGCATATCATCTTTAGTATTTATATGATCTATTGGATCAATACTTGGAATAAAAGTAAAATCTTTTTTGCTATAAGCATTTTTAATTTTATTTAAAATACTCTCTTTGCTTTTTGAAGAAAGTTCTAAAATTCTATTACTCATAAATCACTCCTTCAAGCTTTTCTATCTCTTTATATAAATCTTTCTTAATTTGTGGCAACTCTTTAAAAGTACTCCAATTTTTAATCACAGGTAAAGAATCTTTAAAACTATGCAATAAAGAATTAAAATAATGGGCCTTTGATAAAGAAAATCTCCATAAATTTCCATTTGTAGCTAGATCCTTAAATCTTGCAAAAGCAAAAGCTTCTGCTTTATTGTGTTTAACTAAATTTGCACCTATTGGCGGATTATCTCCTTGTCCCACCTTATCTCTTCTTAATTTTCTAATCAAATCTGCTAAAGGAATTTTAACAGGACAAACTTCAGAGCAACGTCCACAAAGCGAACAGAATGTTAAAATATCTCCTGTATAATCAATACCAAAAATATTAGGACTAATTACTTCTCCTATGGGTCCTGGATAAGTTGTTTGATAAGTATGTCCTCCTATTTGATCATAAACAGGACAAAAATTCATACAAGCTCCACATCTTATACATCTTAGCGCTTCATAATAATCTTCATTTGAAAGCATATTAGTGCGGTTGTTATTAAAAAGTATTATATGCACTTCTTTAGGTCCATCTAATTCCCCATTTTTTCTAGGACCTGTAATGATATTATTATAAGTTGGAATAAATTGTCCCGTTGCAGAAGGAGTGAGTAAAGATACCATAGTAGCAGCATCTTCAAAACTTTCCATTACTTTTTCAATTCCGCAAAGTGCTATATGGATATCAGGAGCTGTGGTACACATTCTACCATTTCCTTCATTTTCTATAAGCCAAAAAGCTCCTTCTTTAGACATAGCAAAATTTACTCCACTTAAACCCAGTTTTAATCCCTCAAATTCATTTCTTAAATGTTTTCTTGCTATAGCATTAAGTTTTTCAGGCTCACTCTCTAAAGTAGCACCTAATTTTTCTTCAAAAATTTTTCCAATCTCATAACGATTTCTGTGGATTGCAGGAACAACTATATGAACAGGATTTTCACCATTTAATTGTAAAATAAGTTCTCCTAAATCTGTTTCAATTGCTTTAAAACCTTTATTTTCTAAGTAATGATTTAAGCCTATTTCCTCACTTGCCATAGACTTTCCCTTAAGAATCTTTGTGATATTTTTTTGTACCATTAGTTCATAAATTAATTCACAAGCTTCTTCTTTGGTATCAGCCCAATGCACTATCATACCATTTGCACTAGCATTTTTTTCAAATTCTAAAAGTCTATCTTCCAAACTCATTAAAGCATTGTTTTTAGCTTGTTTGGCTTTAGATCTCAAGCCTTGCCAATCTTTAAATTTATCATCAATTACCTTAAGACGATTTCTTTGCAAAGTATGCATAGCATTTATGAGATTTTCTTGCATTTGTTTATCATTAAGTTTAATTTTAACCATTTCTTCATGAGGAATTTTATTCATAGACTCTCTCCTTGTAAGCGTTTATTTAGAAAATCGTACAAATGAATAGCCTTTATATCAAGTCCCATTTTTTGCATCGTTCCACTAATATTTAAAAGACAACCCCCATCTGCACTAACTAAATATTTAACTCCTGAGTTTTGTATATCTTTAATCTTACTTCTAGCCATAGCATTTGAAATTTCTGGTTCTTTTACGCAAAAAGTTCCTCCAAAACCACAACATTCTTCTTCATATTCTAAAGGAACAAGTTCTACATTTTTAAGTCTTTTAATTAAATTTTTATTAGCATCAATACTTTTTTGAACTCTTAAAGCGTGACAATTAGAATGCCAAGTAATTTTTATAGGCTCTCCTTTATCTTCATAATCAACATTTAAAACTTCATCTAAATATTGCGAAAGCTCTATAACTCTTTGAGAAAAATCTTTTACTTTTTCAAAATGCACATCATCTTTAAAAAGTTCTAAATAATCATGGCTCATCATTCCTGCACAAGATCCACTTGGAACCACTATAGGATAAGGCTCATCAAATAAATTTACATTATAAAGGGCTATTTCTTTACTTTCTTTAAAATATCCTGAATTAAATGAAGGCTGAGAACAACAAGTTTGTTTTTTCTTAAATATTATCTCAACACCTTCCCTACGCAAAAGCTTTAAAGCATTTAAAATTGTATCTTGCATAGCAGCTGTTCCTAAACAAGTCGCATAAAAATATACTTTTTTCATATTTTAACCTTTCTATTTTAAAACTACAGGAGGAATGATACCTTGCAAAAAGAAAGCTATTATACAAGTCCAAATTCCTACCAAAATAACAAAAGCTATAGAATACTTAAGAGTGAATTTAAAAAGCTCTGATTCTCTTCCTACAAGGCCTACTGCAGCACAAGCAACAGCTATACTTTGAGGACTAATCATTTTTCCAACTACTCCACCAACTGAGTTAGCTGCTAAAAATAAAGCTTCGCTTACTCCAAGTTTTTGTGCACTAATTTGCTGAAGGGCTCCAAAAAGTAAATTTGCACTAGTATCCGATCCTGTTAAGAAAACTCCTATCCAACCAATAATAGGAGAAAAGAAAGAAAAGGCTCCTCCTGTATGTGCAAAAGCAAGTCCTAAAGTTGAACTCATACCACTATTTTTAGACACAAAAGCAAAAGCCACAACAAGACCTATGGTAAGACAAGGTATAGCCATTTCTTTTAAAGTTGCATTAAAACATTCAACAGCATCATTTGCTTTAATTTTTAATATAACAATAGTTAAAAAAGCTGCAAAAAGTATAGCTGTTCCAGCTTGAGCAACATTTTTTCCATTAATTAAGTCTATTCCAAGTCCTAAATTTATAGGTTTTAATATTGTATTATCTACTATAGAAGGACTTAAGATACCTCCACTTATATTATTAAAAGTTAAACTAATGCTTGTAAAAGCTAAAATTCCATCTTTTGAAAAAAGTTCTTTAAAAAATGGTTGAGTCCAAAAAATTATACATACGATAAGTAAAATAAAAGGGGTCCAAGCTTTAATTATTAAACCCATATTCAAATTTAAATCATTTTTAAAATCTGTTTTTCCATCTACGCGATATATATTTTTAATTTTATAAAATTTTAGAAAAATTATAGTAAGAGCAAGAGAAACAACTGCCGAAATAATACTCGGAAGCTCAGCACCCAAATAATTTGAACTCAAAAATTGAGTTAAAGTAAAACTAATTGATGCTACCAAAACAGGTGCAAAAGTTTCTTTAATACCTTTAAATCCATCCATTAAAAAAACTACAAAAAAAGGAACTATAAAAGAAAGTGGCACAAGCATACGCCCTATCATAGCAGAAATAGCTCCCCCTTGAATTCCTAAAAGATCACACATAGCAGTTACTGGAATTCCTACTGCTCCAAAAGCAACAGGAGCAGTATTTGCTATCAAACAAAGCCCAGCAGCTTGTAAAGGTTTAAAACCAAGTCCTACCAAAAGTGCAGCCGTAATAGCAATGGGACCACCAAAACCAATGGCTCCTTCTAGAAAAGAACCAAAACAAAAACCTATTAAAATAACTTGAATTCTATGATCAGGAGTAATACTCATCATACTTTGTTTAATGATTTCAAAAGAACCTGATTTAATTGAAAGCTTATAAAGAAAAATTGCTGCAATAATAATCCAAGCAATAGGCCACATTCCATTTATAAAACCTTGTATAAAACTAGCTCCAACTAAATTCCAAGGCATTTTATAAATTATTAAAGCTACTAAAGAAGCCAACACAACTGTTAAAAATCCTGCCTGATAGCCTTTAAGTTTAAAAAAGACTAAACATATTAAAAAACAAAATATAGGCAAAAAGGCAAATAAAGCACTAAGCCAAATATTTCCTAGCGGATCATAAACTTGTTCCCACATATTTTCATCCTTTTTGATTTTATCTTTTTAGATTTTAGCAAAACGATAAATTAAAGTAGGAGTTTTAATATATATTTAAATTTAATTGAGTATTTTCGTAACAGAATAATTTTTTAATTTTGTAATAAAATAAACCATATTTGCCAAAAAAACACATATACACATTAAAAATGCCAAAACTATAGGAGTATTTGCATTTATAATTCCAACAAAAAATGAAATAAATCCAGCCAAAGCAAACTGCATAGTTCCAAGTATAGCAGAAGCTGTGCCAGAACATTGCTTAAATCTCGCCATAGCTAAAGTTGTAGTATTTGGCGCTATAAAACCTAAACAAGCTATGCTTATAAAAATCAATATCTCAAAAAGATAAAAATTAGGATTTAAAAAAGCACTTAAAAATAAAATTAAAGTTGCAACAAGCATTAAAAATAATGCATAAGATAAAATTTTCTCAGAATTAAATTTTAAAACTAATCTTGCATTAATATTTGCACAAAGAACAAAACCAAAGGCATTTAAACCAAAAAGTATTGCGAATTTTTGCTCACTTAAATCAAAAAATTTTGTAAAAATAAAACTAGATCCTGTAATATATGCAAACATAGCACTAAGAGCTAATGAAGCAGACAATACATAAGTTAAAAAAATCTTATCTTTCAAAACAATACTATAAGCACTTAAAGTTTGCCTAAATGAAAATTTTTGACTTTGGGTTAAATTTGCACTTTCTTGAAGTCCAAAAATTATCATAAAAAATAAAATGATCCCAAGAATAAATAAGGTGATAAAAATACTATGCCAAGAAAAATAATCAAGAAGTATTCCTCCAAAAGTAGGAGAAATCATAGGAGCTAAAGATGAAAAAACCATCATTAATGCAAAAATCCCCGTTGCTTCTTTGATTTCAAATAAATCATTAACAATAGCTCTTGCTATCACAATACCTGCACACCCACCAAGAGCTTGTAAAAATCTTAATAAAATAAAAAGAAAAATATTATCCACCATAACACAAGCAAAACTAGAAATCATAAAAAGTAAAATTCCAAAAATAACAGGTTTTTTACGCCCAAAAATATCACTTAAAGGACCATATATAAGCTGTCCTAAAGAAAAGGCTATAAAAAAACTTGCTAAAGAAAGTTGTGTTAAAAAAGTACTTGTTTTAAAACTTTGTTCTACGTGAGTTAAAGCTGGTAAATACATATCTGTAGAAAGTGGGGCTATACTAGACATTAAAGCTAAAATTATAATGAGTTTAAATTTTTTAAATCCTTGAATTGAAGTAGGTTTTTGCATTAATTTTCCTTAAAACAAAAATTTAACATAAATTCTATCAATACAAACTATATTCCTAAAACAAAGCTTTTATTATATGTTAAAATATTTAAAATACCATAAAGGAAATATTATGCAAATTTATGAAAAACAAATTCAATGTCCAAAATGTAATGAATTTATAAATATCAATCAAGCACTTTATACTCAAGTTTTAAATCAAGCAAATTTAGAAATTCAAAAACAAAAACAAGAATTTAATAAAGAAGTAGAAGAAAAAAGATTGGAGTATAAAAAACATTTAGCCAAACTTGAAGAAGAAAAGGTAAAACAAGAAGAAATTATTAAGCAAAAAATTCAAGAGGGTTTGAAAAATCAAATAGATCAAATAGAAAAATCAATGCAAAAAGAACAAGACAACTTTAAAAAGCAATTCATTCAAAATTTTATTAAAGAACACGAGAAAGAAAAACAATTAATGCAAGATGAATTAGAGAAAAAAAGTAAAGAATTAAGTGAATTAATTTTTCTAAAGGCTGAAAATGAACAATTAAAAAGAGAACAAAAAGAAAATGAAGAAAAAATCAAATTTTTAGCCAAACAAGAAGCTTTTAAAGAATTTAAAGAACAAGAAAAGAAAAATTTAGAATTTGAAAAAGAACGTTTGCGTATTGAATTTGAACATAAAAAAAACGAAGAAGAATTAAAGCAACAAGAACTAAAGCTACAACTAGAAAGCATCAAAAAAGAACTTGATGCCGCAAAAAGAAAAGCAGAACAAGGATCACAACAACTTCAAGGAGAAGCACAAGAACTTCTTATAGAAGAATTTTTAAAAAATGAATTTTTAACAGATGAGATTAAAGAGGTTCCAAAAGGCATCAATGGAGCAGATTGCTTGCATATTGTTAAAGATCATTTTGGAAATATTTGTGGAAGTATTTTATATGAGAGTAAAAGAACTAAAGAATTTAATAAAGAATGGCTTGATAAACTTAAACAAGATAGCATTAAAACAAAAGTAGATATTGCTATTTTACTCACAAAAACTATGCCAAAAGATCAACAAAAAATTCATTTTAAAGAAGGAATTTTAATTTGCACTTTCAATGAATTTAAAAGTGCAATTTGCGTTATTAGAGAAAGCATTATAAATTTTCATAGACTTAAAAATTCTTTAGAAAATAAAGAAGAAAAAAATCATCTTTTATACGAATATTTAAATTCTAAAGAATTTAGCACTCAAATGACTTTGATTTTAAAAACTTATCAAAATATGAAAGAAGATTTAGAAAGTGAAATGAGAGCTATGCAAAACATATGGAAAAAAAGAGCAAGAGCTATAGAAAGTTTGAGTTTTAATTCTCATTCTATCGTAGGCTCTTTAAATGCTATATTTGGAACTTTAAAAGGAAAAAATCTTATAGGAGAAGAAGGATTAAAAAGTCTTGAAAATCTTGCTAGGGAAGAAGAATAAACTAAGGTTTAATTTACCTTTTTTTAAATACAATCGTGCTAAAGTATTTTTAAAAATTTCAAATAAAAGGGTAAAAGCATGATGCCTTTTAGTGATGAAGAGCTTGTAAATCCTGTTAAAGCTTGTTTGGAAAAAAATATACACATTTTAGAAAGAGATGGCGGGGGGTTAGAATTTTTAGGAATAAAAAAAGGCGTAGTTTATGTTCATCTAATTGGTGCTTGTAAAGGTTGTTCAGCAAGTGGAACAACTTTAAAATATGGGCTTGAAAGACAATTAAAAATTGACATTCATCCTGATATAACTCTTATTAATTTAGATGGTGGAGCACAAGAATTTGCAAAATTATAAACAGCTTGGCATTGATCATTTTTATAGGAAAGATTTTAAAACTGCAAAAACTTATTTTTCTTTAGCTTATGAAAAAAGAAAAAATAAACGTTTATTAAATTTCATAAATCTTTGTGATTTAGCCTTAAATCATCCTCAAGAAGCTCTTTTGCTTTTTGAATTCTATATAGACAATTATCGCTTAAAATTCATCGATAAAGATTTTGATCAAATTTTGAACTCTATTGAATTTAAAAATGCATTACCAAAAGAAAGTGAATTTGAAGATGGTTATGCCCTTAATTATAAAGATTTTTTAATAAGCGAAGAAAAAATTGGCTTTAAAAAATCTTTTGAAAATATTATTTATTCTGGAAAATTAGTCATCAATGATAAAGAAGATTTTTTAGAATTTTTAGAAAAGCTTCTTGATAATGGTTATAAAGATTTTACTTTAAATTATATAGAAGATGTTTTCTTACATTTTTGGGCAAATAAAAAATTTATTAAAATTCAAAAAAAATTATTAAAGATGAAAAATGATTCTAAAATTTAAAGACACTTTTATAACCGATAATTCTTTAGAATGTCAAAAAGATTGTTTTTTCTTATGCAATAGTCAAAACAAACAATTTATTGATCAAGCTAAAAAACAAGGTGCAAAAATCATCAATGTAGAAGAATGTAAAAAACTTTTAGATATTGATGAAAATATTCAAATTATAGGTATAACAGGAACAAATGGCAAAACAACAACTGCAGCTGCTATTTATTCTATTTTACTAGATTTAGGATATAAATGTGCTCTTTGTGGAACAAGAGGTGCTTTTATAAATGATAAACAAATTAATGAAAAATCTCTTACCACAGAGCCTATATTAAAAACTTTAGAATATTTAAGCAAGGCAAGTAAAGAAAGATGTGATTTTTTTGTGATGGAAGTAAGCTCACATGCTTTAGTTCAAAATCGCATTGAAGGTTTAAAATTTAAAGCAAAAATTTTTACCAATATCACAATAGATCATCTAGATTTTCATCAAAATTTTAACAATTATCTTTTAGCCAAAGAAAGTTTTTTTACAGATGAAAGTATAAAATTTATCAATAAAGATGCAAAAACTATTCGTTTTAATGTAAAAAATTCTTTTACTTATAGCATAGAAAATCCTTCTTATTATCATATTAAAGCCTATTCTTTAAATGAAGGTGTTTCAGCTATTGTAATGGCCGGAAATCAAAAGAGTTTCCATATCAACTCTTCTTTGCTTGGTCTTTTTAATCTTTATAATCTTTTAGCTGCAAGTGCTCTTATTAATGAACTTTTAAAACCTGATATAAAAAAACTAGAAGCTGCTATTTCAAATTTTGGAGGAGTTTGCGGAAGAGTTGAAGAGATAGCAAAAAATGTAATTGTCGATTTTGCCCATACTCCAGATGGAATTGAAAAAATCCTTGATACCTTTAAAGATAAAAAAATGATTGTTGTTTTTGGTGCGGGAGGAAATAGAGACAAAAGCAAACGTCCTTTAATGGGAAAAATTGTTGAACACTATGCTAAATTAGCTATTATTACAAGTGATAATCCAAGAGATGAAGAGCCCAATAAAATTATAGAAGATATTTTGCAAGGATTTGAAAATAAATCAAAAGTTTTAACAATAACAGATCGCAAAGAAGCTATTTATAAAGCTTTAAAACTAAAAGAACAAGATGATTTGGTTTTAATTTTAGGCAAAGGAGATGAGAGCTACCAAGAGATTAAAGGTATAAAATATCCTTTTAGTGATAAAATTATTATTCAAGAATTTTATAAAAATCAAGGAAAATAAATGTTTGATAATTTAGATCTTTCAAAAATGGGAGAACTTTTAAACAAGGTTCAAGAAAAAGCAAAAGCCATGGAATCAGAACTTGATAAAAAAGAATTTTGTGCAAAAAGTGGTGCAGGACTTGTTAAGGTCAGTGCAAATGGAAAAGGTGAAATTATTGACATTAATATAGATGATTCTTTACTTGAAGATAAAGAATCTTTGCAAATTTTACTTATTTCTGCCACTAACGATGTTTTATCTATGGTTGCAAGAAATCGTAATTCTTTAGCCACAGATGTTTTAGGAGGGTTAAAATTATGATTAAAATTTTATTAAGTTTTTTTATTTTGCTTTCTTTATCTTTTGCGATAGAAAGACCAAGATTTGAAGATTTTGTAGCTTGTTACGAAAGAAATAAAGCAAGTAAATTAAATTATGAAGGTATGGATGCTTTTGTTTTAGGTGAAAATTTACTTGCTGTTATAAAAAAACCTGATACAAAGCTTAACAAATATGTAAAATATGATCCATTTTTAAATTTATATCTTGTAAGAACAGATTTTAGTCTTATCCCTACAAAAATGGTAGATGAACAAAATTTAACACGTAATGATTGGGTAGGAATTTTAGATCCAGATAAAGCTTACATAGGGCATATTAAATATTTAGCACAAAATCTAAATGAAAGAGATCAACTTGATTTTAACTCAAAAATTGGAATTTTAAGCACTCCTTGTTGTAATATGCTAGGTATTGCACTCAATAACAATGCTTTTATTGGAAATCGTTATTTAAAACATTTTATGAAATATAATGATGTTTATTGGGGAGATATTGGGGTAGATTTTGATCTTAGAGAAAATAAAATATATGTTCAAAATGTAAGAAAAAATGGTCAATTTTTAATCAATGATCAGATCCTTAGCGTTGATGGAGAAAACATAAAAGATTTAAGAAAACTTAATGAAAAAATTCTTTTTGCCGACAGGGGAAGCACGCTTTATTTTAATGTTTTAAGAGATAATCAAGAACTTAATATCTCAAGCGTTGTCTTTGAAAAAGATATAAGTCATTTTAATCTTCCAAGCAATAAACCAAAACCAGCTCCAACAAGTTTTAAAAGTAATTTAGGCCTAAGTGTTAATAAAGCTCTTATCATAACAAAAGTTGAACCAAATTCTAAAGCAGCAACAGCAGGATTTATGGTTGGCGATCAAATTTTACGTGTTAATAATCAAATTATTAAAGACTTTAAAAATTTACAAGATATTCTTATAAAAGGAAATGATTTTAATGTTTTAATCCAAAGAAAAAGTGATAAACTGCCTTTAAGTCGCTTTTATGATAATTTAGCAACCGATATTAACTCTAGAGCAGATGGTGAATTTCAATTTTTCATAAGGCTTAGGAAGTGAAAGAACTTTTTACAAAACACTTAAATAGCCATCTTCCAAATGTAAAAAGTTTCCATCCTTTTTTCAATGAAGCCCTAGCTTCAATGCTTAAAGCGGGAGGAAAACATTTTCGTGCCCAACTCCTTTTAGGAGTAGTAGAAGCTAAAAATCCAAAACTTTTATCTGATGCACTAGATGCTGCTTTGGCTTTAGAATTTATGCATACTTATTCTTTAATCCACGATGATCTACCTGCTATGGATAATGCTGATTTACGTCGCAATCTTAAAACTTTGCATAAAGCCTATGATGAAGCTACAGCTATTTTAGTAGGCGATGCTTTAAACACAGAAGCCTTTTTATTGCTCTCGCGTTTAAAATTAAAAGATAGCATTAAAATTAATCTAATACAAACCCTAGCCTTTAATGCAGGAATTAATGGTATGATTATAGGACAGGCTATTGATTGTTTTTTTGAAAATCAAAAACTAAATTTAGAAGAACTTGAATTTTTACATATACACAAAACTGCTAGATTAATAGCCGCTAGTTTAAAAATGGGTTGTGAAATTTGTGAATTAGATCCACAAGAAACAGAACAAATTTATAATATAGGTTTAAAACTTGGTCTTATCTTTCAAATTAATGATGATATTATTGATGTTATAATGAATGAAAAAGAAAGTGGAAAATCTTCAAAATCTGATATTAATAAAAATTCTTTTGTTAATTTATTAGGGCTTGAACAAGCTATTTCACATAAAGAAAAACTAATCAAAGAATGTAAAAACAATCTTCAAACTCTAGATAAAAATTTAGCAAAATTACTATTTAATTTAATTACGCAATATTTGCAATAAAGGTAAAATATGGATATACAAATTCTTCAAAAACAAGCAGATACTTTAAGATTTTTAAGCGCTGATATGATAGAAAAAGCCAACTCAGGACATCCAGGAGTTGCCTTAGGTTTAGCTGATATTTTAACAACTCTTAGTCTTCATCTAAAACATAATCCTAAAAATCCTAATTGGCTTAATCGCGATAGACTTATTTTTTCAGGTGGACACGCAAGTGCTTTAATTTATAGCTTCCTCCATCTTTGTGGCTATGATTTAAGCTTAGAAGATCTTAAAAATTTTAGACAAATTCATTCTAAAACACCAGGACATCCAGAAATCTCAACTCCAGGTATAGAAATTGCCACAGGTCCATTAGGACAAGGAGTGGCTAATGCTGTAGGTTTTGCAATGGCAGCAAAAAAAGCAGCTTTTTTGCTAGGAGAAGATCTTATTGATCATAAAATTTATTGCTTTTTAGGAGATGGGGATTTACAAGAAGGAATTTCTTATGAAGCTTGTTCTTTGGCAGGAGTGCATAAACTAGACAATCTTATTTTAATTTATGATAGCAATAATATATCCATAGAAGGCGATACTGCTTTAGCTTTTAACGAAAATGTAAAAATGCGTTTTAAAGCACAAAATTTTGAAGTCCAAGAAATAGACGGACACGATTTTAATGCTATTAATGAAGCTTTAATTTGGGCTAAAAATTGTAAAAAACCAAGTCTTATCATAGCCAATACAAAAATAGCAAAAAAAGCCTTAGAACTTGAAGGATCGCATAAAAGTCACGGAGCTCCTTTAGGAATAGATATTATTAAAAGAGCTAAAATAAATTCAGGTTTTAATCCTGAACTTAGTTTTGAAATTCCACAAGAAGTAAAAATTCGTTTTGAAGGGGCTATAGAACTTGGAGATTTAGAAGAAGCTAGATGGAAAGCAAAATTAAAAAATAGCGATAAAAAAGAATTATTAGAAGAACTTTTAAATCCAGATTTTTCAAAAATTACTTTTCCTGATTTCAAAGGCAAAGACTTAGCTACAAGAGATAGTAATGGAGAAATTTTAAATATCTTAGCTAAAAATTTAAAAGGATTTTTAGGCGGAAGTGCAGATTTAGGTCCTTCAAATAAAACAGAACTTCACAATATGGGAGATTTTATAGAAGGTAAAAATATCCATTTTGGTATAAGAGAACACGCAATGGCAGCAATTAATAACGCTTTTGCAAGATATGGATTATTTTTACCTTTTTCTGCTACATTTTTTATCTTTAGCGAATATCTAAAACCTGCTGCAAGAATAGCAGCTTTAATGAAAATAAAACATTTTTTTATCTTTACTCACGATAGTATAGGAGTTGGAGAAGATGGCCCAACTCACCAGCCTATAGAACAACTTAGCACCTTTAGAGCTATGCCAAATTTTTTAACTTTTCGTCCTGCAGATGGAGTTGAAAATGTAAAAGCTTGGAAAATTGCTTTAAAAGCTGATACTCCAAGTGCTTTTGTATTATCGCGTCAAAAATTAAAAGCATTAAAAGAACCTGTTTTTGGAGATGTAGAAAATGGAGCTTATTTAATTAAAGAAAATGAAAATGCTAAATTTACCCTTTTAGCAAGTGGTAGTGAAGTTAGTCTTTGTTTAGAAAGTGCAAATGAGCTTGAAAAAAATGGGATCGCGTGCAATGTTATTTCTATGCCTTGCTATGAACTTTTTAAAAAACAAAACAAAGATTATCAAGAAAGACTTTTAAAAGGTAAAGTTATAGGCGTAGAAGCAGCTAATTCTAATGAGCTTTACGAATTTTGTGATGAACTTTACACCATAAAAGATTTTGGAGAAAGCGGTAAAGAAAAAGAAGTATTTGAACATTTTGGTTTTAGCGTTTCAAAGCTTTGTGACTTTTTACTTAAATTATAAAATGTCTTGTTATTTTAAACTTAAAGAAGAAGAAAATTTAGATAGACTTTTAATTTTTGGAATTTGGGATAAAACAAATCTTCCAAAAATTAAACTTCATAAACAATTAGGTCAAAAAAATATTATCATTGATTTTACGCATTTAGAATTTATAGATACTGCTGGAGTAAGATTTTTTCTTGCTTTAGAATATGATTTAGCACAAAAAAATATAAAAGTTCAAAGACTCAACTTAAGTTCTAATTTTTCTCATTTTTTTAATTTGTGCGAAAAAAATTATAAAAGAATTTACCCCAAAGAACAAAACAAATTCTCTTATAAAGACTATTTTATAAATATTGGCAGATTAAGTGTAAATTTATTTAAGACGTTTAAACAATTCTTTTATTTCCTAGGTGCATTTTTTAGCTCTTTAGCCTTTTGTATTGCTAAGCCTAAGAAATTTAGATTTATTGCCTTTTTATATCACATAGAAGATTCTATATTAAAAGCTCTCCCTATTGTAATTTTAACCGCTTTTTTAGTAGGAGTTGTTTTAGCTTATCAAGCTGCTTACCAACTTGCTCAATTTGGAGCTAATATTTTCATTGTTGATTTAATAGGAATTTCAGCTACAAGAGAATTAGCACCCCTTATAGCAGCAATTATTATAGCAGGACGCAGTGCAAGCTCTTATACAGCACAAATTGGTGTTATGAAGATTACAGATGAAATTGCTGCTATGAATACCATGGGATTTAATTCTTTTGAATTTATTGTTATTCCAAGAGTTATGGCTTTAGTCTGCGCTATGCCCTTAATAGTTATTATAAGCGATATTGTAAGTGTTTTAGGGGGTATAATTGTTGCAAAACTTAGTCTTGATATAAATGCAGGAGAATTTTTAAGACGCTTTAGAGAAGCTATTGATTTTAAAAATATACTTATAGGGATTATTAAAGCTCCTATATTTGGATTTTTAATAGGGATTATTTCTAATTTTAGGGGATTTAATGTAGCAAAAACAACTCAAAGTATTGGAATTTTTACAACAAAAAGTGTTGTTGATACTATTTTTTGGATTATAGCATTTAATGCTCTATTTTCTGTATTTTTAACTAAAATTGGATTTTAATGATAATAAAAGCTCATAATATCACAACCTATTTTGGAACAAAACTTATCCACGATAAAGTTAATTTTGAAATTAAAGAAAATGAAATTTTTGGAATTTTGGGCGGAAGTGGAAGCGGAAAGTCAGTTCTTTTAAAACAAATGCTTCTTTTAGAGCATTTTGATGGGGGAGAATACGAAATTTTAGGCTTCAAATTAAAAGGTATTAGTGAAAAAAATGCTCTAATTTTACAAAAAAAATGGGGAGTTGTTTTTCAATTTGCCGCACTTTTTAGTTTTTTTTCTGTTTTTGAAAATATAGCTACTCCTTTAAGAGAATACACAAAGCTTGATTATAATGCAATTGAAGAAATTGTTCATATGAAAATTAAAATGGTAGGTCTTGATGAAAATGTTTTAAATCTTTACCCTAGCGAATTAAGTGGAGGTATGCAAAAAAGAGTAGCTATTGCCAGAGCTTTAGCACTTGATTCTAAACTTTTATTTTTAGATGAACCAACTTCAGGATTAGATCCTTATAGTAGCCGTGCTTTTGATGAACTCATCTTAAATTTGAAAAAAAGTTTTAATTTAAATATTATTTTAGTAACCCACGATAAAGATAGTATGAAAACCCTACTTGATCGCTTTATCATTTTAGAAGATAAAAAAGTCGCTTTTATGGGAACTTGTGAAGAACTTAAAACCCAAAATAAAAAGCTTTATCAAAGATTTATGGAGTAATTATGGAAAATAAGGCAAGTTATTTTTGGATAGGATTTTTTGTCTTTGGTGTATTCTTTTTTAGTTTTATTTTTATAATATGGTTTGAAGGATATTCAAAAGATGAAGAATTTAGCTTTTATGAAATTCACACTCAAGAATCTGTGGCAGGATTAAGCGTAAAAGCACCTGTAAGACTTTTAGGGGTTGAGATAGGAAATGTTGAAAAAATTAGTATTGATGAAAAAGATAATTTAAGTGTTAATATACTTATTAAAGTGAAAAAAAATACCCCTATAAAAGAAGACACTTTCGCTACTTTACAACTTCAAGGCATAACAGGGCTTAAATTTATCCAACTTCAAGGCGGAAGTAAAAATTCTAAAAAATTAATAAGTACAAAAACATACATTCCTATTATAAAATTTAAAGAAAGCTTTTTTACAGCGATCGATAAACAAAGTGAGCATATTTTTTCTCTTGTAAAAACAGCCGATAATAAATCAAAAATTTTACTGAGTGATAAAAATTTAAAAAACGTAGAACTTATTTTGCAAAATTTAGCTACACTAAGCTCAAATATCAATCAAAATTTTGATCTTTTAAATGAAAATCTCATAACCACAAGCAAAAAACTAGGGATAATGGCAGATGAAGTGAGTATTTTATCTAAAAATGCTAGATTAAGTCTTGAAAATATCAATAATAGTTCTACTTTGTTTAATAATCTTATTAAAAAAACCGATGATAAACTTGAAAACTTCGATGATCTACGTTTTTCTTTGCTCTCTAATTTAGAACTTTTTAAAATCTTACTTTTAGAAAGTAATCAACTCTTAAAAGATTTAAGAAGAAGTCCATCAGATTTGATATTTAAAAACAATAAGCCAAAATTGGGACCAGGAGAATAAATGAAAGCTATATTATTATTTATATTGGTATTTTTAAGTGCTTGCTCAATTAAAACTACAGATATATCTCAAGAATTTATACTAAAAAGCAATGAACAAGATTTTAATCAAAGTTTTAAAACCACAGATAAAACCCTAAAAATTTTAGATCTTGATCTTCCTTTATATTTAAATTCAAAAAATATAACTTATATAAAAGATGATATAAGTGACATTTATGCTTATCATTTTTGGGCGGATACTCCTAATAATTTATTACGTTTTATGTTATTAGATAAATTAGAAAGAAGTCATCTTTTTAAAACTTTAATTGGAAAACATAGCAAAATAAATGCTGATATTGTACTAGAAGGACGTATAGACTCTTTTGAACAAATTCTAAAAGAAAATGATAATTACGCAAAAATAAATATAAGTCTTAATTTAATTGATGTAAAAAATAATGCTTTAATATCTCATAAGTATTTTACCATCAAAGAAAAAATTACAAATAATACTCCAAGAGAAATTCTTAAAGCCTTTGAAATAGGTTGTAATAAATTAAGCAATGAAGTAATTATATGGATTAATGATTCTATACAAATAAAGGAATAGTATTTGCTTTCTATTTTTAGAAATATTAATTGAAGGACAAAAATGGATGGATTAAATACACTTAAAAAACATCTAGGTGAAGTAAAAGAAATGAGTCGTTTTGAAGCAAAACGAATTTGCTCTCAAATTAATGATGCTAATGATTTTATCGGGGCTTTGCAAGTTTTAGATCTAACCTTAAAAAAAGTTTCTCAAAATATAAATCAAAGATTAGAGCTTAATCATCTTGATGACATACAAAAAAGAACCTTAGATGCTAATGTTGCATCTTTAATTCAAAATTGCTCTTTTATGAGTGTGACTTTATTTGGAAATATTTTTAATGTCTATGCTGGAGAACAATTGTTTGAATTTGAAATCACAAATCCTTTATTAATGCTCGAAAATAACGGATATGAAGGAATTTTATCTTATATAGAAGATAAAAGAGATGAGATTAAAACCATTCTCGCACAACTAGCAAGTATTATAGCTACTGGATCTATAGGTAATAATACAATCTACAATACACAAACTACAGATTTTAAAAATTTATTTAGATAAATTCTTAATAGAAATTCTATTAAGAATTTTTTAAAATAATTTTTAGAAATTTAAATCCCAATTTATAGGTGTTTTTCCTAGTTTTTTTAAAATTTCATTAACTTTAGAAAAATGCTTACATCCTAAAAATTTATTTCCAGCCAAAGGACTAGGATGAGCAGCTTCTAGTATAAAATGTTTTTGTGAATCAATTAATCTTTTCTTGCTTTTAGCAAAATTACCCCAAAGTAAAAATATAAGATTTTCTCTTCTATCATTTAAATTAGAAATTACAGCATCACTAAATTCTTGCCATCCCCACTGACTATGACTTGCTGCTTTTCCTGCTTCTACACTAAGAATAGAATTTAATAACAAAACTCCTTGTTTAGCCCAAGAACTTAAATCGCCACTTTTTGGGATACTTATACCTAAATCATTATTTAATTCTTTATAAATATTTATTAAACTTGGAGGAATTCTAACCCCATTTGGAACAGAAAAACTAAGACCCATAGCTTGATTTGGTTGATGATAAGGATCTTGTCCGATTAAAATAACTTTTAAAGAATACAAAGGAGTAAGATTAAAAGCATTAAAAGTTAAATTAGATGGTGGATATATAATTTTATTTTCTTTTATAGCTTCTACATATTTTCTTTTAAGCTCTAAAAAATATGGTTTATAAAATTCATCTTTTAAAAATTCTTTC
Organism: Campylobacter sp. TTU_617; assembly: GCF_016599045.1. Classification (GTDB taxonomy): domain Bacteria; phylum Campylobacterota; class Campylobacteria; order Campylobacterales; family Campylobacteraceae; genus Campylobacter_D. The sequence continues at coordinate 143,424 of NZ_JAENKV010000002.1, read as the reverse complement.
CAATCATCATTCATTTTAATTTGGTGGAGTTTAATATTTAAATTTTCCATTATTATCCTTAAAAAATACTTTGAAAAATTTAATAAAATTGTAGCAAAATAAAAATAGTTTTTATATCTGTAAAAAAATATTTATTATTAAATTATTTTTTTATTAATACAATAAAAAATTAATAATTAATTTTTTATTAATTAATTATTAACTATGATTCTATTATAATATTTATTATAAATCTATTTTTTATAATAAATTATTCCAAAAGAAAGGCTTGACAATGAGTTTAAGAAAAGAACATGATTTTATCGGAGAACTAGAAATTCCTAATGATGTTTATTATGGAATTCAAACTTATAGAGCTTTGGAAAATTTCCAAATGAGCGGAAGAAAACTAAAAGAATATCCTTATTTTATTAAAGCTTTTGCACAAGTTAAAAAAGCAGCTGCTTTAGCTAATAAAGATTTAGGAATGATTGAAGCCAATAGAGCTGATTTTATAGCAAAGGCTTGTGATAGAATTATCAATGGAGAATTTTTAGATCAATTTGTTGTTGATATGATACAAGGTGGAGCTGGAACAAGCACCAATATGAATGTAAATGAAGTTATAACAAATGTTGCTCTTGAAATGATGGGACATAAAAAAGGAGAATATCAATATCTTCATCCAAATGATAATACAAATTTCGGACAATCGACAAATGATACTTATCCAAGCTCTATTAAAGTTGCAGTTCATGCTAAAATGGGTGATTTATTAAAAGCTATGGAAATTTTAAAAAATGAATTAGAAATCAAAGCTAAAGAATATAAAAATATTTTAAAAATAGGAAGAACAGAGCTTGAAGATGCGGTTCCAACTACTTTAGGAAATACTTTTAACGCTTTTGCAACTTATATAAAAAGTGATATAGAAAAAATAACAAAAGCAAGAGAGTCAATGACTTATCTTAATCTAGGCGCAACTGCTATAGGAACTGGAATTTGCTGTCATCCAGACTATAAAAATTTAGTTGAAAAATATCTTAGCGAAATTACAGGAACTACTTTTAAACCCGCTGAAGATTTTATAGCAGCCACTCAAGATACAGGTGATTTTGTTCATGTTAGTGGTGCTTTAAAAACTGCTGCAGTTAGACTTTCTAAACTTGTGAATGACTTAAGACTTATGAATTCTGGTCCAAGATGTGGTTTAAGTGAAATTAACTTACCTCAATTACAACCAGGAAGTTCCATTATGCCAGGAAAAGTAAATCCAGTTATTCCTGAAGTTGTTGGAGAGGCTTGCTATGAAGTAATAGGAAATGATGTTACAATTTCGCTTTGTTCAGAAAGAGGAGAATTCGAACTTAACGCCTTTGAACCAGGAATTGCTTATGCTTTATTTAATTCTTTGGTTTTATTAGAAAATGCAATGCTAACTTTAGCAAATAAAGCTATAAAACATTTAACAGCTAATCCAGAAAATTGCAAAGAAACTATGCTAAATTCTGTATGTTTAGTAACAGCTTTAAATCCTTATATAGGTTATGAAAACTCAGCATCAGTTGCTAAAGAAGCTTTGCAAACTGGAAAAAAAGTAGCTGATATTGTTTTAGAAAGAAAACTTTTAACCAAAGAAAAGTTAGATGAATATCTAACTCCTGAACATATGTTAAATCCAAGTATAGAGAAATAAAGGATTTCCATGGGCTTAGATATAATCTTGCAAATAGTTGTTCTTCTTGGTGCAATATTTATTGGTATTCGCTTAGGTGGAATCGCTATAGGCTATGCTGGTGGATTAGGAGTTGTGATTTTAGGTCTTTTCCTAGGGCTTAAACCAGGAAGTATTCCTTGGGATGTTATTTTAATTATTGCTGCTGCTATTGCAGCAATCTCTGCTATGCAACAAGCAGGCGGTCTTGATTACATGGTAAAAATGACAGAAAGGCTTTTAAGAGCTAACCCTAAATTTATAAACTATCTTTCTCCAGCTTGCGGTTGGTTATTAACCATTCTTGCAGGAACTGGAAATGCTGTATTTTCTTTAATGCCTGTGGTTATAGACGTAGCAAAATCTCAAAACATAAAACCAAGTGTTCCTTTATCATTAATGGTTGTTTCATCTCAAATTGGAATTACCGCAAGTCCTGTAAGTGCTGCTGTTGTTTATATGAGTGGGGTATTAGAACCACTAGGTTGGAATTACCCTACTTTATTAGGAATTTGGATTGCAACAACTTTTATTGCTTGTATGGTTACAGCTTTAATAATAAGTCTTATAACACCTCTAGATTTAAGCAAATGTTCAATCTATCAAGAAAGATTAAAAGCAGGTCTTGTTAAAGATCCAAATGAGGTTTTACATGCTGAAAATAAACCGGGTGCTAAACTTTCTGTGGCAATCTTTTTAATCGCTGTATTAGCTGTAGTTCTTTATGCCACAGCAATATCAAATAATATCAAATGGATCGATCCAGTGATTATACCAAGAGATGCAGCTATTATGAGTTTCTTACTTACTGCAGCAACTTTAATCACTTGGCTTTGCAAAGTTGAACCATCTAAAATAATTGAAACAAGCGTTTTTAAATCAGGTATGACAGCTTGTGTTTGTGTATTTGGCGTAGCTTGGCTTGGCAATACTTTCGTAAGTGCTCACGAAGCAGGGATTAAAGAAATAGCAGGTGATTGGGTTAAACAAACTCCAGCTATGCTTGCAGTTGCATTTTTCTTTGCTAGTATGCTTTTATATTCTCAAGCAGCTACTGCAAAAGCTATTGTGCCAGTTATTATGGCTGCTTTAGGAATTTCAGCTACTAATCCGCATGACTCTTATATGTTAGTAGCTTGTTTTGCGGCTGTTTCTGCTCTTTTTGTTCTTCCAACCTATCCAACTCTTTTGGGTGCAGTGCAAATGGATGATACAGGATCAACAAAAATTGGAAAATTTATTTTCAATCACTCTTTTTTCATTCCAGGCGTTTTAGCTATCGTAATTGCTGTTACTTTAGGATTTTTTATCGCGCCTTTACTTATTTAATTTAAGGGGATTTTCCCCTTTTTTTATTGTATTGACCTTGTAAATAAAATTTGTTAAAAATTTAAAGATTGTTTTCAATGTATTTTTATTTTTTTATAATGTTTCGTTTAATTTAATTTACTTTTCAAGGAATCTTATGACAAAAATACCTTTAAAAACTACCTTAATAGGTTTAAGTTGTTTATTTTTAGGAGCTTGTGCTAATCAAGCTAAAATAAATTCAAATTTCGAAAATGCTTTAGTTCAAAAATATTGCGGTGCTGATTTTTTTAATGAAAATTTAGAAAAAATCCAAAAAAATGATGATGTTATTTATACAGGCATCAATACAGGTTTAATCGCAAGAAATTGTAAAGAATTTAACAAAAGCAATGAATTTTTCGATGCAGCAGAAGATGCTTACAAATATGATGTAGATTTAGAAAGTGTTGGAAAAAAAGGTGCAAAACTCGCAGCTACTACTTTAATAAATGATAGCATTGTTGATTATGATGGTTCTTTATATGAAAGAATTATGGTAAATGTCTATAAAGGGCTTAATTTTATGAATTTAAATGATTATGCCAATGCTAGAGTTGAATTTAATCGTGCTTTAATGCGTCAAGACAAGGCTAAAGAATATTTTGCAGCTCAAATTGCACAAAATAGAGAAGATTTAGAAAAAGCTAAAAAAGAAGATCCAAATTATGCTAAAAATATGAATGAAAACTCAAAAGTTATCGAAGAACAATATAATAGTTTATTTAAAGAATTTGATACAACCAAAAAATTTGTAAATCCTTATGCAACTTATATTGCTTCTGTATTTTTCTTTATGGATCAAGATTATAGAAAAGCAGCTGATTTATTTAGAGAAGTAGCAATCATCAATCCTAAAAATAAAGAAATTCAAAAAGAAGCTAAAATTTTTAACAATTATGCAAAAAAAATCAATTCTAAAAATAATAAAAAATATATTTTTGTTGTTTATGAAAATGGTATGGGTGTAGTAAAAGATGAATTTAGCATAACTTTACCTTTTATAGTAAATAAAAATATCATTAGTACAAGTCTTGCTTTGCAAACTTTGAAAAAAAGAGAAGCTTCTTTTGAAAATTTAAATATCAATGGTATTAATACTACTGAAGTTGTAGATTTAGATGATATTGTAGCAACTGAATTTAAAATCAATATGCCAGCAATGATTAGCAAAGCCTTAGCCCAAACTATTATTAAAACTACTTTAAATGCAGCTGTGGCAAATAATGACTCAAGCGGCGGTTGGTTTTCTTTAGCAAGCTCAGTTGCAACTGCAGCGACAAATAAAGCTGATGTGCGTTCTTGGAGAGGTTTGCCTAAAAGTATTTCTGTGGCTATGATTGAAAATTCAGGCAGTATTAGCATAAAAGATCCACAAGGGCAAGAAATTTATCAAAATAATATTGATAAAAATAAAAATGCTCTAATTATAGTGCGTTCTTTTGCGCCTTATTTGCCAACTAGTGTAGATTTGATCCAAAAATAAGGTTAAAAAATGAAAAAATGGCTTTTACTTATTATAGTAATGCTTTTTAGTGCTTGTGCTTCTTACAAAGCTGATACAAGCACTTCTAACAATGCAATAATAAATTCAAATTTACCAAAAAGCTTGGTAAAACAATTTAATAAACGTATCAACAATAATGGTTATTTAGAATTTGAAGTAATTTTATATAGTACTTTTTCTAAAGATATTATGTATAAGGTAGATTGGTTAGATAGCAATGGCTTTGTGTTGCGTGATGTCTTAAATGAAGAATACCAATATTTAAGAATTCCAGCCAAACAAGAAGTAATTATTCATAAAATTTCAGCTGATCTTAGAGCAAAAGATTTTAGAATTAATATTAAAACAAAAAATTAAAGGATAAAAAATGAAAAAAACAAAAATTTTAGTTACAGCTCTTGCAGGAGCATTATTTTTTAGTGGTTGTGTGCAAACAACTTATACAGATGGAAAAGCAAGTCAAGTAAAAAAAGGTGACGCGCTTACTTTAGGTCTTGATAGAGAAGATTTTGAAAATGCAGCTGAAACTATGATAAATAGTATGCTTAGCGATCCAGCTTTTGCAAATATTAAAGCAGGTCAAAGAAAAGTTATTGCTATTGGTAGAGTAGTAAATGATACTCCTCAAAGAATTGATACAGAAAAACTTACTGCAAAAATCACCTCAGCATTAAGACGTTCAGGCAAATTTGTATTAACTTCAGCTGTTGCAGCAGGTGGAGCGCTTGATAGTATGAGCGAAGATGTTAGAGAATTAAGAGATAATGATGAATTTAATCAAAGCACCATAGCCAAAAAAGGAACACTTGTTTCACCTGATTTTTCATTAGCAGGCAAAATAAGACAAGACAATGTTAAACTTAGCAATGGTAAAACTCAAGTAGAATATTTCTTTTTATTAAGAGTTACTGACTTAAATTCAGGTCTTGTATATTGGGAAGATGAAAAAACTATTGACAAAACAGGTTCAAGCAAATCAGTTACTTGGTAAAAATAAATTTATTTAAAAAATTTTAGCCTGAGTTTGCAAAAACAAACTTGGGCTTTTTTTATAACATTTATAAAGGAAAAAAATGAAAAAATTATTATTAATTAGCTCTTTAGTTGTGGCAAGTTTGCTTTATGGACAAGGTTCGCAACCTGTCGAAATTACACAACAAGATATAAATACTCAAAATGAAATGTCCGATGCAAGCACTAAAGATATCACTCCAAAATCAATTGAAGATTTCTTTGAAGAATTTGCAGATAATTTTGGAATAGAATATGGCATAACTAAGGATGGAAAAACTTTTTATACAGGAAAGAGCACTGTTGCTATAAATGATACTGATCCACAATTTGCACAAGCTTTACAAAATGCATATCAAAAAGCAATGTTAAATTTACAAACTGAATTTATAAGAGATGTTTTTGGAAGAATTGCTACAAATAAAGTTCAAAACTATGAAGCAGATAATTCTACTAATGCTAAAGAATTTGATGAATTACCAAAAGGTGATAAAATTGATCAAATTTTAAATAAACTTACACAATTAGCTGGCGCTAAGCTTGATAAAGCATTAAAAGATTTGGGTATAGATGCAAATTCTTTAAGTGAAGAAAGAAAAAAGACTTTATTAAAACAAGAATTTCTTAATAAAACTATGACAAATGCAGTAGGTTCTATGAGCGGACTTATTCCTGTGCAAACCATAGTAACTCAAAGAAGGGGTGAATATGATGTAGGAGTTATAGCTATTATCTCTAATAAAACACGTCAATTAGCAAGAGATATGGCATTAGCAAGACAAAGCACTATAAAAGGTAAAGGTAAAAAAATAAGTGAGTATTTACCAAAAGATCAAAAAGGTTTTCTTAATGAATACGGAATTCGCTTAGTTTATGATGAAAATGGTGCACCTGTAATTTTAAGCTATGGAAATTGGGGTTATGTAGCTGATCCTAGCAATGCTAAAAAAACAAATATTTTAGAAGATAAAGCTAAAGAAACAGCAATTACTATGGCAGATGCTGCTATTATAGAATTTATCAATACAAATTTAAGTCTTAAAGATGAAAGAACAACAGGTGATACTTATGAAGATATCATCAAGCAAAGTATCAATATTAATGATAATTCCACCCAAGAGCAAACTCAAAATATTACAAATATTATTGATAAGGTAAATAGCAAAGTAAAAGCGAGTGCAAGTGGCAAAATTCGTGGTATTCGTACTCTTAAAAAATGGAGTTACACTAGCGAAAATGGTATTGAACATGTGGGCGCTGTGAGATTTTATTCTTATACTAATTTAGCTAATACAAATGAGGTTTTAAATACAAAACCCAATGCAACTAAAAATGAATCTAAAAAATCCTCAAATATCCAAAGAAGCTCCAATATCATAAATAGCTTAGATGATTTTTAAGGATAAAAGATGAAAATAATTCAAATTCTTTTTTTGGGCTTATTTTTAAGCCTAAATCTTAATGCTAAAGTTGTTACTACAACTTCTACAAAATCAAGCACAGGCGAAGGCACGGGATTAACACGTGAAGATGCTATAAATAACGCTATCATCGAAGCTATAGGTAAAATGAGTGGAGTAAGCATAAATTCGCTCAAAAAATCCAACACTAATGTTTCAACCGACAATAAAGGAACAAATATACAAGATAATTACAGCGAACAAATTTCAAAAGCTACTAAAGGTAAAGCTGATACTTATGAAATTAACAGCGTTGAACAAGATGCAAATGGCAAATATGTAGCAAATGTAACTATTTTTAAAACCACAACAACCAAAAAATACCAAACCCCTGGACTCAGTGCGGATAGTAGAAGAAGCATAGTAGTATTTGACTCAACGCCAGATCCTATAAAACGTGGCATAGGTGCAAGCTTACAACAAAAAATTATTTCTGATTTATTGCAAAGTCGTAAATTTAACGTTTTAGATCGTGACTCAAATGGATATTATGAAATGGAAAAAGCTATTATCAAAAGTAGCGATACAGCAAGTGATGAAATTTATAAACTTAAAAATATATTAGCCACAGATTATATTTTATTATTTTCTATTTCAGGGCTTGATGGCAAACAAAAAACAAGTAATCTTACAGGAAAAACTAAAACAGAAGTTGAAGTAGTAATAGATTATCGTGTGCTTTTATTTGCTACAAGACAAATTAAATTTTCCAATACTTTAAGCATGAAAGTAAATCTTAAAGATAATAGTCTAAGTGCCAATGAATCTGTTCTTAAACAAATAGCAAATCGTATTTCAGGAGATATTTTAAATGCTATTTATCCTTTAAAAGTTGCTAGTGTTGAAAACAATGAAGTTGTATTTTCTCAAAGTTTAAATCAAGGTGATACTTATGAGTGTTTTTCACTTGGAAAAGTTATAAAAGATGCCTATACCAAAGAAAATACAGCAAGAGTAGAAACTAAAACAGGAAATATTGAAATCACACGCACCAACCCAAAGCTTTCTTATGCAAAAATTATAGAAGGAAGTGTAAAAGTAGGCGATATTTGCAGACCTTTAAATAGTGGAAATAATGGAAATGGTTATACAATAGGACGTGATGCAAATTATAAAATAGAACAAGGTGGTGGAGTAAATTTAGGTTTTTAAATTCATTAAAAATTAAAGAAAAATTAGCTAGAATTAAAACTTTTAATCGGCCAATAAAGCTTTTAAACCAAAAATTTGGTGCTTTATGGTAACTTACCTTAAAAAGGAAAAGTAATATGTATGCTATTATTAAACATAGTGGAAAACAATATAAAGTTAGTATTGGAGATGAGTTAAAGCTTGATCATTTTGAAGCAGAAATTAAATCAAGCGTAGAAATTAATGAAGTTTTAGCTATCAACGATAAGGATTTAAAGGTAGGTGCGCCTTTTATAGCAGGTGCAAAAGTTGTCTTAGAAGTTATATGCCACGGAAAAGATAAAAAAGTTATTATTTATAAAAAAAGACGTAGAAAAGACTCTAAACTCAAACGCGGTTTTAGAAGACAATTTACCCGTGTTAAAGTTATAGATATTAAAGCTTAAGGAGTAAAAGAATGGCACACAAGAAAGGTCAAGGTTCAACTCAAAATAATCGCGATTCTATAGGACGTCGTTTAGGTGTTAAAAAATTTGGTGGCGAATTTGTTAGAGCTGGAAATATCATTATTCGTCAAAGAGGAACTGCAACTCACGCTGGAAATAATGTAGGTATGGGAAAAGATCATACTCTTTTTGCCTTAATTGATGGCTTTGTAAAATTTGAAAGAAAAGATAAAGACAGAAAAAAAGTTTCTGTTTATCCTGCTTAATTTCTAGACTAAAGTCTAGAAATTACTTGTATAAATCAAATTTTAAAATTCTAAATAAGACCTAAAATAACAACTTGCCAAGCAAAACAATAAAAACGAAATTAAAAAAACTAATAATAATTTATAATTTTAATTATAAATAGTTTATTTGGTATTTTAAAAATTTAATAGAAATTATTTTTAATCATATAAATAAAAAATACTCTTTTATTTATTTTTCAAAATAAGAGAAACAAAATATAATTAAAATATCAAAAAAATCTTTTAGATATTAATATAAATGTAGCAAAAATTCAATTTTTGTATTTTTTAAAATTTCACTTCAAATTTATCATTAAACAAAAACTTATAAGAATTGATATTAAACCATAAAATATTTTATAATTTTTTATTTAAATTCTTTATTATTAATATTACATTTTAATAATATTTAATAATAAAAAATAATATCTTAAATATAAATACAAATAAAAGTTTAAAATTTAAATAATTAACATTATAAAAGTTAAATTTTTGAATTTTATTTTATTTTGATATACTTTTTCAAAAATTTTTAAGGTTATAAATGTTTATTGATAGTGTTAAAATTACCCTAACCTCTGGTAATGGAGGCAAAGGAGCTGTAAGCTTTCGACGTGAAAAACACGTGCCTTTAGGTGGTCCTGATGGTGGCGATGGTGGAAATGGTGGAAATATTTATTTTATATGTGATAACAATACACATACTTTAGCTAATTTTAAAGGAAAAAAAGAATTACGTGCTCAAAATGGATCTGCAGGAATGGGACGCAATAAAAATGGTAAAAAAGGTGAAGATTTAAATCTTATAGTACCCGAAGGAACTCAAATTATTGATGCAAACACAAATGAAGTTTTGCTTGATTTAACCAAAGAAGGACAAAAAGAATTATTTTTAAAAGGTGGAAAAGGCGGGCTTGGGAATACACATTTTAAACACGCAACTAACCAAAGACCTGATTATGCACAACCAGGCATAAAAGGGGAAAGTCGTTTTGTAAGACTTGAATTAAAACTTATTGCAGATGTAGGACTTGTTGGCTTTCCAAATGTAGGAAAATCGACCCTTATAAGCGTAGTATCTAATGCCAAACCTGAGATTGCAAATTATGAATTTACAACACTTACTCCAAAATTAGGGCTTGTAGATGTAGATGAATACAATTCTTTTGTAATGGCGGATATTCCAGGTATTATTGAAGGGGCAAGCAATGGAAAAGGTTTAGGACTTGAATTTTTAAAACATATTGAAAGAACAAGTTTTTTACTTTTTGTGCTTGATCCTATGAGAGAAATGAGTTTAAAGGAACAATTTATCATCTTAAGAAATGAACTTAAACAATTTTCATCTAAACTTTATGAAAGAAAATTTGGCATAATGATTTCAAAAAGTGATAGTGTAAATTTAGGAGAAGAATTTGCTAAGCAAATAACCCTAAATTTAGAAGATTTAAAAAATTATTTAAAAGAAATAAACAATATCCAAAGCTTTTTGATTAACGTTTCAAGTCTTGAAAAAACAGGGCTTAAAGAGCTTAAATTTATTCTTTTAGAAGAAATCAAAAATTTAAGAAAAGATAAAAATTTAAATGATTAAATAAAATAAATTTTTAAAACTTAAAAATAAAATGGTAAATTTTATAAAATTTTAGGATTAAAATGTGTCAAGTAGTAATGATTTTAAAGATTTTGTTTTAGAATGTTTAAAAGCTTGCGATACGCCTTTTAATTTTAACGCAAAAAAAATGTTTGGAGAATACTGTATATATATAAATTCTAACTCAGCATTTTTAATTTGCAATAATACTTTATATACAAAAAAACTTCCGTGTCTTGAAGAATTATTAAGAGAAAATGAGCTTGGATTTCCTTTTTCCAAAGCTAAACAATGGTATATTTTAGATGTGGAAAATTTAGAACTTTTAAACAAAATTATATGGATTTTATCTGATTTTTATAAGGAAAAAAAATGCAAAGAATAATCATCAAAGTAGGTTCTCACGTTATTAGCGAAGATAATGCTTTAAGCCTTAAACGTTTAGGCAATTTAGTTGAGTTTTTAACAACTTTGATGAAAAAATATGAAGTGATTTTAGTAACTTCAGCTGCTATATCAGCTGGATATACAAAACTTAACATTGATAGGAAAAATTTAATCAATAAACAAGTTTTAGCTGCTATTGGACAACCTTATTTAATGAGTGTTTATAATGAATTTTTATCTAAATTCAATAAAATAGGCGGACAAATTTTACTAACTGCTAAAGATTTTGATTCAAGAAAAGCCACAAAACACGCTAAAAATGCTATTGATACTATGATAAATTTAGGGATTTTGCCTATTATTAACGAAAATGATGCCACAGCCATAGAAGAAATAGTTTTTGGAGATAATGATAGCTTAAGTGCTTATGCAACATATTATTTTGGAGCCAACTTACTTGTAATCTTAAGTGATATTGATGGTTTTTATGATAAAAATCCTAGCGAATTTAAAGATGCTAAAAGATTAGATAAAGTCGATAAAATTCTTGATTCTTGGCTTGATATGTCAGTAAAAACTGGAAGCGAGCATGGAACTGGAGGCATTATCACCAAATTAAAAGCTGCTAAATTTTTACTTGAAAATAATAAAAAAATGTTTTTAGCAAGTGGCTTTGACTTAAGTGTTATTAAGGCATTTTTACTTGAAAATAAACAAATAGGCGGAACTTTATTTGAAAATTAACAAAAACAACATTTTGTTTTCTCTTCAAATCATAAAAACTTATAATGTAAAATAACTTTTTATTAAATAGGATTTTATCAATGATTAGTAAAAGTTGATTTAAAACTCTTTAAAAAATTCTGCCATTTCTATATCTAAGACTTTTGAAATTTTATAAAGATGTTCAAGATTAAAATGTATATTTTTATATCCTGCTTCAGCTCCACCTACTAAAGAGCAAGACTTATAACCTATTTCAAGACTTAATTCAAGTTGAGACAAACCTTTTTCTCTCCTTAATCTGGAAACATTTTTTGCAATTTTTTTATAAAAATTATCTATTTCATTTTGATTAAACTGATAAGCCAAATTTTATACCTTAATCTATTATGATAGATTAAGTATATTTGTTTTATAATTTTATTTCACTCTATTATAATAGATTAAAAAAGGAGAAAATATGTTAAAAAAAATGTTTTTAGCCCTATTTTGTGCTTTCTTATTTATTGCTTGTAGCGATAAAGAAGCTCCAATTGAAATTTCACTAGGCGAAAGATACAACCCTATTTTTAAATACAATACCCAGTATTTAGAGATTACTTCTTTGGTGGATACTATAGAAATTACAAAGATAACACCTAATAGAGGAAAAGGAGATTGTAGAGCGGGTGGATTATTGGATAAAAAAGATATAAAAATAGAAAAAACTCTATCTTATGGTCAAAGTTGACAAGTTCCACTTTCAGGCTGTAATAAAGTTTTAGAAGTTGAAATCGAAACAAATCAAGGAACATGGAATTTTAATTTTAACTAAATATATAATTTACCTATATTTATTATAATTCAAAGTATTTTAATATAGGTAAATTAAATATGAAAAACATTATTTTTATGGGAACACCTTCTTATGCAACTTGTATTTTAAAAGAATTAATAGATAAAAAATTTAATATCTTAGCTCTTTTTACTCAACCTGATAAAGCAGTAGGAAGAAAACAAATTTTAACACCTAGTGATACAAAAATATTTTTAAGTCAAAATGCACCGCATATTCCTATTTTTACACCAAAAAGCTTAAAAGATGAAAAAATTATTGATGAGATAAAAGATTTAAAACCTGATTTTATAGTCGTTGCTGCTTATGGAAAAATCTTACCTAAAAATATCCTAGATATTGCACCTTGTATTAATCTACACGCTTCGCTTTTACCAAAATACCGTGGTGCTTCTCCTATACAAAGTGCCATTTTAAATGGAGATGAAAAAAGCGGAGTTTGCACAATGTTAATGGATGCTGGACTTGATACTGGAGCTATACTTGAAAGCATAGAGTGTGATATAAAAGATAAAAATGCTGTAGAAGTTTTTGAACTTTTGGCCCATTTAGCGGCAAAACTTTGTGTTAGCACTTTAAAAAATTATAACTCTATTGTTCCTATAGCGCAAGATGAAAATTTAGCAACATATTGTAAAAAAATTAAAAAAGAAGATGGTTTAATCACTCTAGATAATGCAAAAAAAATTTATCAAAAGTATTTAGCTTTTGTATCTTGGCCTGGAATTTTTTTAGATAAAGGTTTAAAATTTCTAGAACTTGAACTTATAGATGAATCAACACAGCACACTAAAGAGGGGCAAATTTTAGAATTAGAAAAAGAAAGTTTTTTACTTACTTGCAAGCAAGGAATTTTGCGTATTAAAAAAATCCAAGAAAATGGTAAAAAGATCTTAGATGGACGCACTTACCTTAATGGAAAAAGGTTAAAATGTGGAAATTATTTGTATTGACAAAATAGCCTCAACTCATCTTTTTTTATGTGATGAAATTCGTAAAAATAAAATAGAAAAAAATCTAGCTATTTATGCGCTTGAACAAACGAATGGTATTGGGAGTAGAGAAAATTCTTGGCAAAGCTCTAAAGGAAATTTACATCTTTCCTTTTGTATTGATAAGCAAGATCTTCCTAAAGACTTACCTTTAGCTTCTATAAGTATTTATTTTGCTTATTTATTAAAAGAAATCTTAGCTCAAAAAGGATCAAAAACTTGGCTTAAATGGCCTAATGATTTATACATAGAAAATAAAAAAATTGGAGGAATAATAAGCACAAAAATTAAAAATTTTATTATAGGCGGGATAGGACTAAATTTAAAATATTGCCCTGAAAATAGCTCCTTATTGGATATTGATATAAAATTAGATGAATTAGTTTTAAAATTTATAGAAACTTTAATGCAAAAAAAATTATGGAAGAATATTTTTAGCAAGTATATGATAGAATTTGAAAAATCAAAACAATTTAATGTCCATTATGAAGGAAAAATCTTTTCTTTAAAAGATGCTTTCTTATATGAAGATGGATCGATATTATTAAATAATAAAAGGGTATATAGTTTAAGATGAGCGAAGTTATAACAATTGCAAACCAAAAAGGTGGAGTAGGAAAAACAACAACCGCCGTTAATTTAGCTGCTTCTTTGGCTGTTGCTGAAAAAAAAGTTTTATTAATAGATGTTGATCCTCAAGCAAATGCAACCACTGGACTGGGATTTAATAGAAATAATTATGAATATAATATCTATCATGTTTTTATAGGCAAAAAAAAGCTTTCTGATATTATTTTAAAAACCGAACTCAATCAACTTCATCTTGCCCCTTCTAATATAGGATTAGTTGGCATAGAACAAGAACTTGCTAAAGGTGAAAGTAATGAAAAAAAAATTGTTCTTAAAAACCAACTTAAAGAAGTAGAAAATGAATATGATTTTATTATTATAGATTCTCCTCCTGCTTTAGGAAGTATTACTATCAATGCATTTGCTGCAAGTGATAGTGTAATCATCCCTATACAATGTGAATTTTATGCTCTAGAGGGTGTTGCAATGGTTTTAAACACTATTAAAGTAATCAAAAAAACAATCAACCCTAAATTAAAAGTGAGAGGATTTTTACCAACAATGTATAGTTCTCAAAATAATCTCTCTAAAGATGTAGTTGAAGATTTAAAACAAAATTTTAAAAAACAACTTTTTACAATCAATGGAAACGAAGATGATTTCATAGTTATACCAAGAAATGTAAAACTTGCTGAAAGTCCTAGTTTTGGTAAACCTATCATACTTTATGATATTAAATCTCCTGGTTCTTTAGCATATCAGAATTTAGCTTATTCAATTTTAGGATAAATAAATGGGATTAAATAAAAATAAAGGTTTAGCAACACTTATCGGCGATATAGATGAAGTTTATAGTAAAGAATTAGGGCTTGATAAAAACAAAACCATTCAAATTCCGGTTGAAAAAATTAAAGTCAATCCTTTTCAGCCAAGAAAATATTTTGACAAAGAAGCTTTAAATGAATTAGCAAATTCTATTAAACAATATGGACTTATCCAACCTATTATAGTTTTAAAACAAGAAAATCATTATATTCTTGTTGCAGGAGAAAGAAGACTTAGAGCTTATAAAATATTAGGATATGAAAATATACTTGCTTTAGTTTCTGATGCCAAAGAAGAAAAGTTAAGAGAATTGGCACTTATAGAAAATATTCAAAGAGAAAATTTAAATCCTATTGAACTTGCAAATTCATATAAAGATCTAATAGAAATTCACAAAATTACCCAAGAAAATCTTGCATCACTTGTTAATAAAAGTCGCACGCAAATCACTAATACTTTAAGACTTCTAAATTTAGATCCAAGTACGCAAAATCTTATTATCGAAGGAAAAATTTCACAAGGGCATGCTAAAATTCTTGTAGGATTAAACAAAAAAGATGAAAAAATGATTGCAAGTAGCATTATTGGACAACAACTAAGCGTTCATGATACTGAAAAAATTGTTAAAAAAATCAAAAATCAAGAAAATGCTAATTTAGAAAATAATACTGAATTTGAAAATGAGCTTAAAGAACTTATAAAATCATTAAATAACAAAGGTTTTAGATGTGAAAAAAATAAAAAAAACCTTATCATACATTTAAAAAATATCGATATAATAAAAAAACTAAGACAAATGATTGAAAAAATTAGTTGAAAAATTATTTTTTCTAAGATATAATAAAAAGCTTAAAAATTAAAATAATCAAGGAGCTTTATGTTTGATGATGTCCATCTTTCCATAATATTAGCAACTATTTTTATATTTTTAGCTATGATAGTTATTTTGAATTCTATGCTTTATAAACCCCTTTTAAAATTTATAGATGAAAGAAACAGTTCTATAAAAAATGATGAAAATAAAGTAAAAGAAAACTCACAAGAAATTTTAGATGTTAATAAAGAAGTAGAAGAAATTCATAAAAATACAAGGGAAGAAATTTATAAAATTAAACAAGAAGCTCTAAACAAAGCCAAAGAAGAAGCTAATGAGCTTATAAAACTTGAGAAAGAAAAAATAGAAAATAAAATGCAAGAATTTTATAAAGATTTAGAAAATCAAAAACAGCAATTAAAAGAAAGCTTACTAGAACATTTACCAGAGTTAAAACAAAGTCTACAAAATAGTATCAAAAGAATCTAAGGATAATAATGCAAAAGTTAAAATTTTTATTTTTTTTACTCCCAGTCTATGCATTAGCAAGCTCTAATAATGGGGATTATGACATAATACCAAGAGTGATTAATTTCTTAATATTTATTGCCATATTGTATTATTTTATTGCTACTCCACTTAAAAATTTCTATAAAAATCGTATTTTTCAAATTTCTTCAAAATTAGATGAAATTCAAAGAAAACTATTAGAAAGTAAAACTAAAAAATTTGAAATGACTAAAAAACTTGAAGAAACAAAAGCTGAAGCAGTTAATGCATTAAATCATGCAAAAAAAGAAGCAGAACTTTTAGTTCAAAAAATCAAAAATGAAACTCAAAATGAAATTGATTTGCTTAATAAATATTTTGAAGAACAAAAAAATTATGAAACTAAAAAAATAGAAAAAGAAATTATATCTCAAATATTATCTGAACTCTTTAAAGAGTCAAATACTATTTTAAAACAAAATGATATGATTGATATTGTTATGAAAAAGGTATCTTAATGGCTGATAAACTTATAGCTAAAAAATATGCAAAAGCTATTGTATCAAGAAAAGATTTCGATGAATTTTATAAAAATTTATGTATAATTTACCAAGCTTTTTGCATTCCTCGTTTTATAAATATATTGGAAAATACACAAATACATAAAGAAAAAAAAGTTAATTTTATACTTTCTTTTCTTGATCAAAAAAATACTTATTTTGAAAATTTTATAAAACTTTTAGCAGATAATTCTAGACTTTTATTTATTCCTGAGATTATCGAAGAGCTTCAAAAACAAAAATCTTTTCAAAATAATACCTACAAAGGAATTATTTATTCTGAAAAAAAACTTGATACAGAAATTTTAAAAGAAATTGAAGAAAAACTTAAATCTAAACTAGAAGCTCAAATTAAACTAGAAAATAAAATTACAAATAACAATGAAATTAAAATTGATATAGAAGATTTAAATTATGAAATATCTTTTTCTATAAAAACTTTCCAAAATAAAATAAGTGAATTTATATTGAAAACTATTTAAGGAGAATGAATGAAATTTAAAGCCGATGAAATCAGCTCAATAATTAAAGAAAAAATTGAAAACTTTGATTTAAACCTTGAAATTGAAGAAACTGGAAAAATTATTTCTATTGCAGATGGGGTTGCTAAAGTTTATGGGCTTAAAAATATTATGGCCGGAGAAATGGTTGAGTTTGAAAATGGCGAAAAAGGAATGGCTTTAAACCTTGAAGAAAGTAGTGTTGGTATTGTTATTCTTGGTAAAGGTGAAACCTTAAAAGAAGGAAGTAGTGTTAAGAGACTAAAAAAACTTTTAAAAGTTCCTGTAGGAGAAGCTCTAATAGGTCGTGTAGTCAATGCTTTAGGAGAACCAATTGATGGTAAAGGTTCTATTTCTAGCAATGAATCACGTTTTGTAGAAGAAAAAGCAAAAGGAATTATGGCTAGAAAAAGCGTGCATGAACCTTTACAAACAGGTATTAAAGCTATTGATGCCCTTGTTCCAATTGGCCGTGGTCAAAGAGAGCTTATCATAGGAGATAGACAAACGGGAAAAACAACGGTTGCAGTAGATGCTATTATAAACCAAAAAGGACAAAATGTTATTTGTATCTATGTAGCTATAGGTCAAAAGCAAAGTAATGTAGCTCAAGTAGTTAAAAAACTAGAAGAACATGGCGCAATGGAATATACTATTGTTGTAAATGCTGGCGCCTCTGATCCAGCAGCATTACAATATCTTGCTCCTTATTCAGGTGTAACAATGGGAGAATATTTTAGAGATAATTCTAAACATGCTTTAATTATTTATGATGATCTTAGCAAACATGCCGTAGCTTATCGTGAAATGTCTTTGATTTTACGAAGACCTCCAGGACGTGAAGCTTATCCAGGTGATGTTTTCTATCTCCACTCAAGACTACTTGAAAGAGCAAGTAAATTAAATGATGAATTAGGTGCAGGTTCATTAACAGCTTTGCCAATTATAGAAACTCAAGCAGGAGATGTTTCAGCTTATATTCCTACTAATGTTATTTCAATTACTGATGGACAAATTTTCCTTGAAACAGATCTTTTTAACTCAGGAATTCGTCCAGCTATTAACGTTGGATTATCAGTTTCTAGGGTTGGTGGTGCTGCACAAATTAAAGCAACTAAGCAAGTTTCAGGAACTTTAAGACTTGATCTTGCTCAATATAGAGAACTACAAGCTTTTGCACAATTTGCAAGTGATCTAGATGAATCAAGTAGAAAACAGCTTGAACGTGGTCAAAGAATGGTAGAAGTTTTAAAACAACCCCCTTATTCTCCTTTAGCTATCGAAAAACAAATTATTATTATTTTTGCTGGAACTAAAGGATTTTTAGATGATATTGCTGTTTCTGAGATTAAAAATTTCGAAGAAGGAATTTATACATTCATTGAATCAAAATATCCAGAAATTTTTGAAGAAATTCGTTCAAAAAAAGCTTTAGATAAAGAATTAGAAGAAAAAATAATCAAAGCTATTAATGAATTTAAATCAAATAACTTATAAGGTTCTTAATGTCTAGCTTAAAAGAAATAAAAAGAAAAATTAAGAGTGTTAATAACACTCAAAAAACTACAAATGCAATGAAGCTTGTTTCTACTGCTAAACTTAAAAAAGCTGAAGAAGTTGCAAGTAGAGCAAAAATTTATGCTCAAAAAATTGAACAAATGTTAAGTGAAATATCATTTGAAATTAATAAAATTGCATATGATGAAAATGATTCAAGATTTAAATTTTTTCATAAAAAAGATCAAATAAAAACTTCTGATATAGTTTTTATAACAGCAGATAAAGGACTTTGCGGTGGTTTTAATATTAAAACCATTAAAGCTGTAAATCAGATTTTAAATGATTATAAAAATAAAAATATTAATGTTAGATTAAGAGCTATTGGTAAAACTGGGATTGAATATTTTAATTTTCAAGGAAAAAAACTTTTTAAAGAATGCCTTGGATTAAGTTCAAGCCCTAATTATGAAAAAGCATCGCTTGTAATTAAAGATATTGTAGAAGATTATTTAAATGGATTGACTGATGAAGTTATATTGATTCATAATGGATATAAAAATATGATTACTCAAGAATTATTCATCAATCATCTTATACCTGTTGAGCCTTCAAAAGATCTTGATATAGGTTCTAATTCGCTCATAGATTTAGAACCAGAAAATACAGATCTTTTAGAAGATTTATTAAAAACTTATTTTGAATACAATATGTATTATGCACTAATTGATTCTTTAGCAGCAGAACATAGCGCTAGAATGCAAGCAATGGATAATGCAACAAATAATGCAAAAATCAAAGTAAAACAGCTTAATTTAGCTTACAATAAAGCAAGACAAGAATCAATTACTACAGAACTGATTGAAATTATCAGTGGTGTTGAGTCAATGAAATAGAATTGAAGGAGAATTAATATAATGCAAGGATTTATTTCACAAGTTTTAGGACCTGTTGTTGATATTGATTTTAATGAATACTTACCTAAAATTAATGAAGCAATATTAGTTGATTTTGAAAATGAAGGTAAAAAACAAAAACTTATTTTAGAAGTTGCTGCACATTTAGGAGATAATAGAGTAAGAACTATTGCTATGGATATGACAGATGGACTCACAAGAGGACTTGAAGTTAAAGCTTTAGGAAGTCCTATTAGTGTTCCTGTTGGAGAAAAAGTTTTAGGAAGAATTTTTAACGTAACTGGTGATCTAATTGATGAAGGAGAAGAAATCAATTTTGATAAAAAATGGTCTATACATAGAGATCCACCAGCTTTTGAAGAACAAAGCACAAAAAGCGAAATTTTTGAAACAGGAATTAAAGTTGTTGATTTATTAGCTCCTTATGCTAAGGGTGGAAAAGTAGGACTTTTTGGAGGAGCAGGAGTAGGGAAAACCGTTATTATTATGGAACTTATTCATAATGTTGCTTTTAAACATAGTGGTTATTCTGTATTTGCAGGAGTTGGAGAAAGAACGCGTGAAGGAAATGACTTATACAACGAAATGAAAGAAAGCAACGTATTAGATAAAGTTGCTTTATGTTATGGACAAATGAATGAACCACCAGGAGCAAGAAATCGTATTGCTTTAACAGGTCTTACTATGGCAGAATATTTTAGAGATGAAATGGGTCTTGATGTTTTAATGTTTATTGATAATATTTTTAGATTTTCTCAATCAGGCTCTGAAATGTCAGCTCTTTTAGGAAGAATTCCTTCTGCTGTGGGTTATCAGCCAACTTTAGCAAGCGAGATGGGAAAATTCCAAGAAAGAATTACCTCAACTAAAAAAGGATCTATTACTTCAGTTCAAGCTGTTTATGTACCAGCTGATGACTTAACAGATCCTGCTCCTGCAACTGTTTTCGCACATTTAGATGCTACAACTGTTCTAAATAGAGCTATAGCTGAAAAAGGAATTTATCCTGCTGTTGATCCTCTTGACTCTACTTCTAGAATGCTAGATCCTCAAATTATAGGAAAAGAGCATTATGAAGTTGCGCGTGGCATTCAATCTGTTCTTCAAAAATATAAAGATCTACAAGATATTATTGCTATTTTGGGTATGGATGAGCTTAGTGAAGAAGATAAACTTATCGTTGAAAGAGCAAGAAAAATTGAAAAATTCTTATCTCAGCCATTCTTTGTCGCCGAAGTTTTTACAGGAAGTCCTGGAAAATATGTTTCTCTCGAAGAAACCATCCTAGGATTTAAAGGAATTCTAGAAGGCAAATATGATCATTTACCAGAAAATGCTTTTTATATGGTTGGAAATATAGAAGAAGCAATTGCAAAAGCAGATAAACTCAAAGGTTAATTATGGATGATTTAATCAATTTTGAAATTGTAACTCCGCTTGGTCTAATTTATAAAGATCAAATTAAATCAGTCACTCTCCCTGGAAGTGAGGGTGAATTTGGTGTTTTAAAAGGGCATGCTTGTTTAATTTCGTCATTAAAATCTGGAATAATTGATATTGAAAAAAAAGACTTAAATCACGAACTAATAGCTATTAATGAAGGATATAGTGAAGTAAATGAAAATAAAGTTTGCGTTTTAGCCAAAGAAGCCATCTGGATAAGTGGAGACAATCAAAGTGAAATTGAAAAAAATCTTACAAAGGCTAAAGAACTTATAAAATCAGTAAGCTCAGATAATGCTGCTTTAGCCGCAACATTATCAAAATTAGATAATAAAGGCTACTAACTATGAATCTTGAATCTATTTTTCATTTTTTTAATAACTCTAGTATGATTACTTATATTGTTTTAATATGGCTTTCTTTATATTTTATTTTATCTTTTTCTATACTTTTTTCAAGAATTACTAATTTAAATATTTGGAAAACTAAAGAACAAAAAAGCTTAGAAATACTTTTATCTGGAGAAAAAGATCTTAGTAAAACAGATTCTATATTAAGAAAATGCACTGAATATAGCCAAAATCATTTAGAAATTTATAAAAATTTAGCCCAAAAAAAGTCTTCTATAGGATTGACTTGGCTTAGTATTATAGCTTCTACTTCACCTTTTATAGGACTTTTTGGAACTGTAATTTCTATACTTGAAACTTTTGGTGGTCTTGGTACTCAAAATTCACTTAGCATCATTGCCCCTAAAATTAGTGAAGCTTTAATTGCAACAGGATGCGGGATCTTAGTAGCTATCCCTGCTTATACTTTTCACTTAATCATTAAAAGAAGAGCTTATGAAGTTATAAATACTATTGATAGTGAAATTAAAATTTTAAATTCAAATAGAGATTAAAATGAATTTTGATGATGATAAACCAGAACTTAATATTACTCCCTTGGTTGATATTATGCTTGTTTTGCTGGCCATTTTAATGGTAACTGCTCCTTCTATAAGTTATGAAGAAAAGATAAATTTACCACAAGGCTCTCAAAAAACAACTAGTTCTCCAACTATTAAAAGTTTAATTGTAAGTATTAATGCAAAAAGAGAAATTATCATTAATCAAAAAAAATTTGATTTTATAAGTTTTGCAGACAATCTAGCTCAAATGAGAAATGAATTTAATATTCAAGACCCAGTTTTTATAAGAGCAGACAAAAGCTTAAAATATGATGATGTGATTTTTGTATTAAAAAATATAAAAAATCTTGGTTTTAATAAAGTTGCTCTACAAACTGAATAAACTATGAAAAATAGCGGTTTTAGCAATCTTAATTCTTTTTTATTAGCTTTAGTAGTTTATTTTCTAATTGTTTTAATTATTTTTTTTAGAATAGTAGTTTTTAAAGATCCTGCTATCAAATATACTGATTTAGAAGATAGTTTTATCGATATAGAATTAGCTCAAAACTCAGATAAAATAGCAAATCCAGATACTAAAGAAGAAATAGATATTGCTAAACTCTTCGAAAAAACAACAAATCAATTTGTTAAAACTGAAAATATTGATCAAAAAGAAACTAATTTTAATGATTTATTTGGAAATGTTAAAGATATTCAAACTGAAAAAACAACAAAAATTCAATCATCGACTAAATCAAATGAACAAAGTAGATTGCCAAATGATCAAAATGCTTCACAATTGGTGCAAAATTTAGACAATACTCTTCTTACCCAAAATAGCAATACTAACAATATACAACAAACTCAACGCACAGGAATTTATGATGAGTTTTTAGGCAAAATTACACGTATTATAGAAGAACGTTGGAAATTAAACAAATCACAAGGAAATCTTAGTGTTAGGGTAAAAATTTTTATAGATAGTAATGGAAAATTTGGTTATACTTCTGTAGAAAAAAGTAATGATATAGCATTTGATAAAAAAGTAATGGATTTTTTAGAAAATTTACAAGGTAAATTTATAGCTTATCCTCCTAAAAATCAAAGTATCAATATTACAATGAATTTAAGTGATGAGCTAATTGAAATTAAACAATAGATGGAGAAAATAAAATGAATAAACTTTTTTTAATTTTTTTAATTTTTTTTACCTCGCTTTGGGCAGAAGATCCAATTATTGATGTAATCAATAAAGATATTGCTTTACCAAAAATCATCGTAAAAGATACATCAAATTTAAGTGATGAAAATTTAAAAAGAAATTTTTATAATATTCTTGTTAATGACTTAAAAGTAAGTTCAAATTTTGAAATTGCAAATAACGGAAATGAATCAACAAATTATACTTTTGAATATTCTTTATCAAAAAATACGAATAGTTTAGAACTTAATATTAAAATTAAGGCTGGCAATATTGAAAAGTCAAATAAAAATTATTCATCATCTATAGAGCAATATCCATTTTTAGCGCATAAAAGCGTTAAAGATTCTGTTAATGCTTTAGGCCTTGCACCTGTTGATTGGATGGATCATAAAATTTTAATCTCAAGAACAAATAGCTCTAAAAAAAGCCAAATCATTATGGCAGATTATACGCTAACTTATCAAAAAGTTATTATAGACGGGGGGTTAAATTTATTTCCAAAATGGGGAGATAAAGAGCAAACATTATTTTACTATACAGCATATGATTCAGAAATGCCAACCCTTTATTCTTATAATTTAAAAAACAATCGTGCAACAAAAATACTATCAAGTGGAGGAATGGTTGTAGCAAGTGATGTAAGCGAAGATGGAAACAAACTTCTTATCACTATGGCTCCTAAAGATCAGCCTGATGTTTATCTATATGAACTAAATACTAAAAAATTAGAAAAATTAACAAACTATTCAGGAATTGATGTTAATGGAAATTTCATCGGGGACGATGATTCTAAAATTGTTTATGTTTCAGATCGCTTAGGATATCCAAATATCTTTATGCAAACACTAGGTAGCAATGTTGCAGAACAAGTAGTTTTTCATGGAAAAAATAATTCATCAGTTTCAACTTATAAAGATTTTTTAGTTTATTCAAGCAGAGAAGCAAATCAATTTGGTGTTTTTAACATTTATCTTATGTCAATTAAAAGTGATTATATTAGACAATTAACCGCTAATGGTAAAAATTTATTTCCAAGATTTTCAAATGATGGAGGAAGTATCGTTTTTATTAAATATTTAGGCTCTCAAAGTGCTTTAGGGGTTATAAGAGTAAATGCTAATAAAGCTTTTTATTTTCCATTAAAACTAGGTAAAATTCAGTCGATAGACTGGTAAATATAGTGTTGAAATAATTTAAAATTTTAGATATAATCTAAAGAATTCATTAATTTTTGAAAGGTTGCAAAATGAAAAAAATTCTTTTAACTTCGATTGCCGCTTTTGCAGTAATCATTACTGGTTGTAGTACAAAAAGTACCACTGTAGAGAGTGATAGTTCTGTTGATTCTAGACCAGGTAGTGGAAGTAACGATACTTTTGAAAGTATTGATAGTAAAATCAATAGATTAAATGATACTTTAAATAAAGTTTATTTTGATTTTGATAAATTTAATATCAGACCTGATATGCAATCAGTAGTTCAAGATAATGCAAATATTTTTAATACTGAAGTAAGCGGAGTTAGTATAACAGTTGAAGGAAACTGTGATGAATGGGGAACAGATGAATATAATCAAGCTTTAGGCTTAAAAAGAGCAAAAGCTGTGAAAGAAGCTTTAGTTTCTCAAGGTGTAAATGCAGATAGAATTTCTATTAAAAGCTATGGAGAAACTAATCCTGTATGTACAGAAAAAACAAAAGCTTGCGATGCACAAAATAGACGTGCAGAATTTAAATTAGCAAAATAAAATCAATGAAAAAAATATTATCAGTAGCTCTTTTAATAGGAGCTACTTTTGTTTATGCAGAAAATTCTGCTTTTGGTGCAGGTGATTTAACAAATAATTCTTATGGTCTAACACAAAATGAAAAGACAATCAAGCAAAAACTTGATACCTTAAACAATAACTATTCTGAAATTAACGCAAGAATAAATGAAGCAAATGAAAGGATAGAAGGTTTACAAAGTGCTATTGAGGGCATTAATTCACAATATACAAAAATAAATTCACGCCTTAATCAATCAGAAGAAAATTATGAAAATTTAGAAAATAATCTTACACAAGAAATAAATAATTTAAAATCTTATGTAGAAGAAAGTAGAAAAATCCAAGAAAACAACAATAAACAATTTAAAAAAGTTTTAGCAGAATTAAGCACTTTAGTTGATTCTATAAATACAGATTACGTTTCAAAAAAAGAAATGGAAAAAAACTATAACAATATAAATGTTATACCACAAAAAGATATAAATACTACTAGCACCATAGAGAATAATCAAAGTTCTAAAATAACTCCAGAAGAACAAAAAGAAATAGTATATGATGAAAGCTGGAAAAAAGAAAATAATAATAAAATTTTAGATCTTGCTATTTTAGATTTAAATCAAAATAAATTTGAAGAAATGAAACTTAAATTAAATTATCTTCTTCAAAAGCATTATAAACCAGCTAGAGTTAATTTTTATTTTGGAGAAATAGAATATAAACAAAAAAATTATAATAATGCAATTGTTTTTTATAAAAAAAGTTCAGCCATAAGCACCAAAGGGGATTATTTTCCAAAATTGCTTTATCACACTGCAATATCTTTAGATAAGATAGGAGATCCTAAAACAGCAAATGGTTTTTATAAAGCTTTAAAGACTAATTACCCTAATTCACCTGAGGCAAAAGCTTCACCAAATCGCAAATAAGGAGAAAATAATGGCTATTGAAAAAAATAATGTTGTTTCCATGTTTTATGAACTAAAAGATGCTAATACAAATGAAATTTTAGAGTCAAATCTTTATGCTCAACCTATTTCTTTTATACTAGGAAAAGGACAGATTTTAGACTCTTTAGAAGAAGAAATTGCAAAATTAGACTGCCCTTCAAACACTGAAATTCTTATCAAAAAAGATAAAGCCTTAGGAGAATATGATACGAATGCTATTCAAACTTTACCAAAAGAACAATTTGCAGGAATTGATCTTAAAATAGGAATGGAGCTATTTGGGGAAGGTGAAAATGGAGAAAGTGTTCGCGTTAGCGTTAAAGATATAAAAGAAGATAGTGTAACTATCGATTATAATCATCCATACGCTGGACGTGATTTGCTTTTTTCTCTTAACCTTGTTGATGTAAGACCAGCAAGTGAAGATGAAATTCTTACAGGCATTATTGCAGGAAGTCATAGTTGTGGCTGTGGTCACAACCACGAACATAAACATCATCATGAGCACCACAAAAGCGGTGGATGTTGTGGGGGCCATAGCGGTGGATGTGGCTGCCATTAATATGAACTATACATTTATTTTTCCAGGCCAGGGCTCTCAAAACCTTGGCATGGGTAAAGATTTCTATGAAAATTCTAAAAGTGCCAAAGAACTCTTAGAACATGCAAGTGATTTTTTAAAAATTGATTTTAAGCATCTTTTATTTGAAGAAAACGATAATTTAAATAAAAGTCAATTTACTCAACCTGCAATACTTTTAACTTCTTTAATGGCTTATAATGCTTTAAATGAACTGGAACCAAATTTAAAGGCTAAAATTTCTTTAGGACATTCTTTGGGTGAGTTTTCCGCTATAGCAATAAGCGGAGGTCTTGATTTTTTAGAAGCACTTAAACTTGTACATCAAAGAGGACTTTTTATGCAAGAAGATTGCTCTAAAGTTGAAGCTGGAATGATGGTTATTCTGGGACTTGATGATGATAAAATAGAAAAATTATGCAAACAAGCAAGAGAAGAAAATAAACAAATTTTTGCAGCAAATTATAATTGTGAAGGACAAATTGTTATTGCTGGTTTAAAAGCTGATTTATTAGCTTATGAAAATGAATTTAAAAATGCAGGAGCTAAAAGAGTTATGCTTTTAAATATGAGTGTAGCAAGTCATTGCCCTCTTTTAGAAAATGCCTCTTTAAAACTTTATAAAGAGCTTCAAAATGTTTTAAAACCAAATTTTGGAATAGTTATTTCAAATGTAAATGCTAAAGCTTATTCAAGTAAAGAAGAAGCTTTAAATTTATTAAAAGCTCAGCTTGTATCTCCTGTGCTTTATAAACAAAGCATAAAAGCAATAGAAAATGAAACTTCCTATTTTGTAGAATTTGGCTCTAAAATTTTACAAGGACTTAATAAAAAAATTACTACCAAAACAACTTATTCTTTAACTAATTTCAATGATATAGAATCTTTTTTAAAGGAAATTAAACTATGAAAATAGCGATTTTAGGTGCAATGGAAGAGGAAATAACTCCTTTGCTTGAAATTTTAAAAGATTATAAAAGCATAAAATATGCTAATAATACTTACTATACAGCAAATTATAAAAATCACGAATTGATTTTAGCTTATTCTAAAATAGGTAAAGTAAATTCAACCCTAAGCGCAAGTATAATGATAGAGAAATTTAAAGCTCAAGCTTTACTTTTTACAGGAGTTGCTGGTGCTTTTAATCCTGAACTTGAAATAGGCGATTTGCTTTATGCTACAAAACTTGTCCAATATGATTTAGATATTACTGCTTTTGGTCATCCTTTAGGTTTTGTTCCAGGAAATGAAATTTTTATTCAAACCAATGAAAAATTAAACAATATTGCTCTAGAAGTAGCCAAAGAATTAAACATAAAGCTTAAAGCAGGTATTATTGCAACTGGAGATGAATTTATTTGCGATGAAATAAAAAAAGCAAAAATTAAAGAAATTTTCAATGCTGATGCTTGTGAAATGGAAGGAGCAAGCGTAGCTTTGGTTTGTGATGCTTTAAATATACCTTGTTTTATTTTAAGAGCAATGAGTGATAAAGCTGGAGAAAAAGCTGAATTTGATTTTGACGAATTTGTTGTTAATTCTGCTAAAATTTCAGCTAATTTTGTGCTTAAAATGTGCGATAAACTATGATAAATCTTAGTAAAAAACTTATCCGTCAAGTAGCTAAAGCTAATGCTCAATTTAATCTTATAAAAGAAGGAGATAGAGTTCTTTTGGGATTAAGTGGCGGGAAAGACTCTTTAGCCTTAGCTCATCTTTTAAAACGTATGCAAGCTCACGCTCCTTTTAAATTTGAACTTAAGGCTGTCACTCTAAGCTATGGTATGGGCGAAGATTACTCTAGCTTAAATCATCATTGCAAAGAACACGGCATTGATCATAGCGTACTTGATTCTAATATTTATGAAGTTTCTGAAGATACTATAAGAAAAAATTCTAGTTTTTGTAGTTATTTTTCAAGAATGCGTCGAGGAGCTTTATATACTTATGCTTTAGAAAATAATTTCAATAAACTTGCCATAGCTCACCATTTAGATGACGCGGCTGAAAGTTTTTTTATGAATTTTATCCACAATGGAGCTTTAAGAACTTTAGCTCCAATTTATAAAAGCAAACGCGGTGTTATAGTAATACGTCCTTTGATTTTTGTAAGAGAAAGACAACTTAGAGATAATGCTTTACAAAATGAGCTTGAAGTTATTGGTAATGAATTTTGTCCAGGTATGAAGCTAAGTGAAAAAAATGTTAAATTTCCACATGCTAGAGAGGAAGCAAAACAAATTTTAGCCAATCTAGAAAAAGATTATCCCAAACTTTTTACGAGCTTAAAAACTGCATTTGAAAATCTACATACAGAGAGTTTTTGGCTTAAAAATATATGAAAAAAGCTTTTGTGCTTATAGATTACCAAAATGACTTTATTACAGGAAGTTTAGGATTTGAAAAAGCTTTAAAAATAGAAAATAAAATTTTAAATTTATTAAATAATATTAATTTTAATGATACAGATTTACTCATTACTTTTGATACACACGATAATGATTACTTAAATTCCAATGAAGGAAAATTACTACCTATAAAACATTGCATTCAAAATACACTGGGATGGCAAATGCCTAAAAATTTACAAAAATATATACCAAAGGCTAAAAAAATATTTTACAAAAATACTTTTGGAAGTTTAGAGCTTGCAAATTTTATTAACAAAAGTACTTATAAAGAACTTTATTTTTGCGGACTTGTTTCGCATATTTGTGTTTTTTGTAATATTATTTTAGCTTTTAGCGCAAAGCCTGATGCGAAACTTTTTTTATATCAAGAAGCTAGTGCTAGTTTTGATGTAAATTTAGAAGAGTCTTCTTATAATCTTTTAAAAGCATACGGGATTAAAATAATATAGGCTTAATTAATGATTATATTTATAATAGCTTTAATTGTGATTATTTTTGTTTTGGTTTTTAAAATATATAATCAAAGCAAAGTTAATAAAAAATTAAATCAAAGCATTTTAAAACAGATCCAAAAAGAAGAAGATAAAAAAATTAAAAATCAAATTTTTTTAGAGAAAAAAAAACAAGAAGAAAAAATATCAGAATACAAAAAAAGCAAAGAATATAAGCTTGATTTAGTTAAAAAATCTAATATCTTAAGCAAAGATAGACTTATGGGTATTGGGGAATTTCTAATTTATAAAGAATTAATTTTTTGTGAAGATATTAAAAATAATTTTAAAGTTTTTCCGCAAATTTCTTTAAAAAGTTTTTTAGAAAATGATGAAGAAAATGAAGTTTGGAAAGCATATTCTGATTTAGTAGTTGATTTTTTATTTGTTATTAAAGATTTTAAAAATAAATCTACAAAACCATTTGCCATTTTAGAATTTCAAGGTGGAGGGCATTATGGAGATAAATCAAATATTGCTCAAGTTTATCAAAATAATTCTTGCTTTATTGATGATTTAAAATTAAAAAAAGAAATCAAAAAAATTGCAAATTCACTTTATTTAAAATACAAAGATTTAATTTAACTTATGCAAGGTTTTATTTTACATACTCAAAAAATCAAAGATGAAGATTTAATCGTTTATATCCTAAGCTCCAAAGCTTTAATTAAAACTTATCGCTTTTATGGGCTTAGACATTCAAGTATTTTGAATGGATACAAAATTGATTTTGCTCTAGATGAAAATCCTAATTTTTTGCCACGTCTTAAAGATGTTATGCATCTTAGTTTTACTTGGATCTTGCAAAGAGAAAAAATGTTTCTATGGCAAGAATTTATACGTCTTTTTTACCAGCATTTAAAAGGCATAGAAGAGCTTGATCCTTTTTATTTCGAACTTTTAAATGAAAGTGCTATAAAATTTTTAAAGCAAAATCCAAAACGTGTTATTATAGATGCTTATGTAAAAATCTTAGAATTTGAGGGCAGACTTCATCAAAATTTTATTTGTTTTTCCTGTGAAGAAGCCATAAAAGATGAAGTTACGCTTCTAAGAGCTTTTTTACCCTCTCATCATCATTGTGCTTTAGGTTATACATTTAACCAAACAAAACTCAAAGAATTTTACAAATATAAAAATTCTAGCATTTTTAATGATGATGAAATAGAAAAAATTTATTCTATTATCAAAGAAGGATTTTAAAATGATAATTTGTGATGAAAATGTTGATTTCTTAGAAAAAATTGCTCAAAAAATAAGTTCTAAAGATGTTGAACTTATTTTTTTAGACAATGAACAAATGCGTAATTTAAATTTAGAACAAAGAGGGATTGATAAAAGTACCGATGTGCTTTCTTTTCCACTTGTAGATATAGCTAAAAATTTACCCCTAGGATCTATAGTAATAAATTTTGAATTAGCCAAAGAAAAGGCAAAAGAATTAAATCATAGCTATAAAGAAGAAATAAGCTTACTTTTTATCCACGCTATGCTTCACTTAATAGGTCTTGATCACGAAACAGATAAAGGAGAGATGAGAGAAAAAGAAAAAGAATTAATAAATTTTTTCAAACTCCCAAAATCTTTGATAGTAAGGAATGAGAGTTAGAGAAATAGAATTTTTAATAAAGGCTATTTATGAATAATAATGTAATTGATCAAATCGTAACTATTAGTCAAAATTTTGATAAAAATATAGAAAATGATAGAGATGATAGAGGACTTTTATCTCAAAATATTTTAAATGGACTAAGAAATTTAGTAGAACATATTGCTTTGCACATACACAACATCGATACAAAATCAAATTTAAATAATGATTTTAAAAATTTACAAATAGGTATCAAAAATATAAAGAATAAAGCAAAATATACAAGTATAATAAAATTGCATAGTTTTCTCCAAATTTCTACATCACACTATACACCAGAAGAAGAAAAATCAGAAAGACTAATATTAAAATATATGCCATACTTATATAGTCTAAAAGAACTTTGTAAAAAAGATTTAAAACTTGATATACTCCACAACATAAACAAATTCCCTATTAATTTAGATAAATTAAATGCAAAATACTATGAAAATATTGCAAATAAAATTGAACAACCTATAAATTATGAGAAGTCAAGAAGTGATAAATTTTATATACAAACAATAAAACCATTTATAATAAATGATAAAATATATTATGAAATAGCCTTTACAATAGCAAAAAATAATATAAGTAAATTTGATAAAATCATAGCCTTTTCAAAATATAATATTCCAGCTAATTATTCTGTTGAATTAAAACTATACGATACAAATATAAGATTACATAAATCAATACCAATTATAATAATAACTGAATGGAATATAAGTATTCGTCCTTGTGAATTAGAAAATTTTTGCTCTATTTTTGGATTAGAAAAAAATTTAATAGAAATAAAGAATATGAAAATTTTATGTCAGTTTTAAAAAAATATAGAATTACATTATTTGAACTTGTAAAATTAAATAATAAAGAATACTTAGAGATAAAGTCTTACTTTACTCAAAATAATCTAAAAATTTTATTTACTTGTTTAGATAAAGCTAGAAATATTATTTTAAACAATAAAAAAGGAAAAAATATCCTCAGTTATATTTTGTATAATATGAATAATGCTATTATAAAAAAACAAAAAGCTAATCAAGCAAATAAAAGATTATCAAATTTATATTTAGATAATAAATGTATCCCTTTTGAAGAAATGCCATTTTGCACTTCTTTAATAAAACATAATCCAAAATTTATCGACTTATGCGAATGCATTGAAATAAAAAATAAAAAATAAAAAATACGAACTACTAGCCAGAAGTATTAAAAATAACTCAGAAATTAATGGATTTTTATACAAAAACATAAGTGATTTTAAAAATACTTCTAAAAAAGATATTTATGATTTAGTTAAACAATATAATGAAAATATAACATATGAAGCTCATAAGCCAAAAAGACAGATAGAAATACTTTATGAAAAATTTTTATATATAAATGAATACGAAGATATAGTTAAACACATCATTAAACAACTTAAAAAATTTACAAAAAATGGTATAGACAATTACCAACAAGATGTTGAAAAATGGTTAAGTTTTAATCAATTAGATTGCAAAGAAAAAGAAAAGCATTTAATAAATCTATTTCATAATTCAAAATTAGCATTAATTTATGGTGCAGCAGGAACAGGTAAAACTACATTAATAAAACATATCTCTCATTTTTTTAAAAATAAAACCCAATTATTTTTGACTAACACTAATACAGCTATAAATAATTTAAAACAAAGAATAGATACTGATAAATCATATTTTTATACTCTAGCTTCTTATATAAACAACAAAAAACGTCCACACTCATATTTTGATGTTGTAATTATGGATGAGTGTAGCACTATTAATAATCAAGATATGCTTAAAATTTTAGAGATAATAAAATGCAATATATTAATTTGCGTTGGAGACATTTATCAAATAGAAGCTATTAGGTTTGGAAATTGGTTTTTATTAGCTCAAAAAATTTTTACAAAACATCAAATAGAATTGCAAAATATTTATAGAACAGAAGATAAAGAATTGCAAAATATATGGAACAAAGTAAGAAAATTTGATAATGCTATATTAGAATTTTTTTCTAAAAACAATATATCAAAAAAAATAGAAGATTTTAGTTTTGAAAAAAGTGAAGAAGATGAAATAATTTTATGTCTTAATTATGGTGGTTTGTATGGTGTAAATAATATTAATAGATTATTACAAGAAAATAATAGAAACGAAATAATATATTTTAATGGATTAGGTTACAAGGTAGGAGATCCAATTTTATTTAATGAAGCTACAACAAGATTTGGAGATATAATTCATAATAATCTAAAAGGTATTATTACTAGAATAAATAAAAAAGAAGATTGCACTATATTCACTATAAAAGTAAATAAAAAAATAACAGAAGAAAACAATTTTAAAATTATAAATACTTTTAATGATAATTATACAGAAATTGCTTTTGAGATATATAGCTTAAATTCTGATGAAGAAGATGATGAATATAATATTGTTCCTTTTCAAGTTGCTTACGCTATTTCTATACATAAAGCACAAGGTTTAGAATATAATAATGTTTCTATTATTATTGCAAATGAAATAGAAGAACAAATCACTCACAATATATTTTATACTGCAATCACAAGAGCAAAGAAAAAACTAAAAATATATTGGTCGCCTGAAACTGAAAATAAAATATTAAATACTTTGCAACCTAAAAATATAGAAAAGGAATTAGAAATTTTAAAGCAACGTATTAAATCTAGTTGTGGTGCGGATGAAAGGACTTGAACCTTCACGCATTGCTGCACCAGATCCTAAGTCTGGCGTGTCTGCCAATTTCACCACATCCGCAAAAGTGGTACGCTCAAGAGGATTCGAACCTCTGACCTACGGCTTAGAAGGCCGTTGCTCTATCCAGCTGAGCTATGAACGCATATATAAGAAGTGGTGGTGCGCCCGATAGGAATCGAACCCATAACCTACAGATCCGAAGTCTGTCGCTCTATCCAGTTGAGCTACGAGCGCTTAGTGGGGTGAGTGATGGGAATTGAACCCACGACCCTCAGGACCACAATCTGATGCTCTAACCGACTGAGCTACACTCACCATTTTTTATAAATATTTATAAAAATGGTCGGGGTGAAAGGATTCGAACCTTCGGCCCCTTGGTCCCAAACCAAGTGCGCTAACCAGACTGCGCTACACCCCGAATTTAAAAGCTAACATTCTAGCATAAAAAATAATACAAGTCAAGAATTCATTATTCTCTAACGCGTAAAAATACAGGAAAACGTGGTAAAGAATTTTTTGTTAATCCGTTAAATTTATAAGTGATAATAGAACCTATTTTTGGAGGATTTTCTCTATCGCTATCTTTTAACCCTGATCCAATTTTAATAACTTTTGTGCTAGATAGCTCACACAATAAAGCTCCGATCTTATTTTCATATTTACCTTTTCCTTTTATATAGCCTACAACTTTACATTCATCATCAAAAAAAGGCTTTAGTTTTAAAGAAAAATTTGATCTTTTATTTTCATAAGGCATAGAGTTTTTTCTTATGATAAGTCCTTCTCCATCGTTTTTTAAAACATTTTTATAATAATCATTTAAATGCTTTTTATCTTTAATAAAAACTTGAGGAATGATTCTTATGTAAGCATTAGGATATTTTTTTAAATACTCTTGCAAAATTTCTAAACGATTTAATAAAGTGCATTCTTTAAGCTTAAATTCTTCACAAGCATTTGGAACATCAAAAACATTATAAGTTACTTGTTTCCAAAGTGTATTATTGGCTTCATTTGTTCGTATAAGAGCTGAAATTTCATCAAAACTTTTTCTTTGTATCCATAATTCCCCATCAAGAGCAAAATTTGGAAAATTTTGAGTAAAAAATAAAGGAGCAAAGATAGGATTATTTTTGCGTGTTTTAAATGTCTTACCATCCCAAATCCCTCTTACACCATCAAGTTTTTCACTCATTACATAAGTTTTTATATCTTCTTTATCAAAAAAATTTTCATCATAAGTATCAAATAATAAAATTGCATTAGAATAAGAAATAAAAAATATTAAAAATACAATTTTTCTCATTTATAATAAATTGATAATATAACCAGTAGAATCTTTTTGAATTTGATAACTATACTTTCCATCCAAATAAATCACTAAGCGATAATACCCTTTATGGGATCCAAAATCTATTCTTTTAAACAAAGAATCTTTAAGTCTGATATTTTTAGTTGGCTGAATATCATCTGATTTAAAGTCTAAAACAATTTTACTAGGATTTCCTATTGAAAAATCAGATAATATTTCATCACTTGTATTAAATTTAATCTTATTTTTATAAGTTGTATAAGCTATAAAATCATATATTTTATCTGTTTGTATGGGAAGTTCTATGCTAACAGAAGTATTTAGATCTGATTTAGAATTATTTTTCTCAGGTATAGTTACAGAAACATCTAAATTTTTAGAAGGATCAGGAGCTTTTACTCTTGTTAATACATAACGATCGTGCCAATCTATGCTTTTATTGATATCAAGATTTAAATCACTCTCACTTCCATCAAGATTAATATAATGAAAAGTAATAGCTTTAAGAATTCTTGCACTTGAATTAAATTTAACTTCTTCTTTTTGAAAAGATTCTGGGATTATAATATTATTACTTAAATTTTGTTCTATATCAAAAGGATTTGTTTTAGCATTTGCAAAAGCACATAAAAATAATAAAACACACAATAATTTAATTTTCATTTGGATACAAACCTTTCAACTCAAAATATTCTTTTTGGGCTTTAGCATTTTGCTCTTTTAATAAAAGAATTTTTTTATTTAAATTTTCTTTTGTTGTCTCTAAAGACAACATAGTATCTAAAGAATATTGACCAAAAAGCATATTACCAAAATAAATTGCTCCAATAATTACAAAAATCGCCCATAAGGCCATTTTAAAAATATGAAAATAAAGGCTCTTTTTCTTAGTGCTTTCGTCATATTCTTTTAATAA
Source organism: Campylobacter sp. TTU_617 (assembly GCF_016599045.1). GTDB lineage: Bacteria > Campylobacterota > Campylobacteria > Campylobacterales > Campylobacteraceae > Campylobacter_D. The sequence continues at coordinate 107,510 of NZ_JAENKV010000002.1, read as the reverse complement.
ATCACTCAGAGTTTCTCTCCTAAATATTCATCATTTTGAAGCTCTATTTCTAATAGACGATTATATTTAGCAGTTCTTTCCCCTCTTGCTAAAGCTCCTGTTTTAATTTGACCTGTATTTAAACCTACGGCAAAATCAGCTATAAAAGTATCTTCACTTTCCCCTGATCTATGAGACATAATACACTTATAACTATTTCTATGTGCTAAACGCACCGTTCTCATAGTCTCTGTAATAGTTCCTATTTGATTAGGCTTAATAAGAACAGCATTTGCTATTTTTTTAAGAATACCTTCTCTTAAAATATTTTCATTAGTTACAAATAAATCATCGCCCACAAGCTGAATTTTATCCCCTAATTTCTGAGTAAGTTTTATCCAACCTTCAAAATCATTTTCAGCTAAGCCATCTTCTATACTACAAATTGGATATTTTGAACAAAGCTCTATATATTTTTCAATCAAATCATCACTTGAAAAAGTTTTTCCTTCTAAATGATAGCTTCCATTTTTATAAAACTCACTACTAGCAACATCAAGGGCTAATTTTATATTTTTTTCATAGCCTGTTTTTTTAATACAAGTCATCAAAAGATTTAAAGCTTCTTCATTGTCTGCTAAATTAGGAGCAAATCCTCCTTCATCTCCTAATGCCGTAGAATGCCCTAAAGATGCTAATTCTTTCTTAAGAGAAGCATAAACTTCGCAAACAGAACGCAAGGCTTCTTTAAAACTTGTAAATCCAAAAGGCATAATCATAAATTCTTGAAAATCGATATTATTATTTGCGTGAGCTCCTCCATTGATAATATTACACATTGGAACAGGCAAAATACTTGCATTTATACCACCTAAATATCTATATAAAGGTATATTTAAAGAGTTAGCTGCTGCACGTGCTAAAGCCATAGAAACACCTAAGGTTGCATTAGCCCCTAAATTAGAATAATTATTTGTGCCATCAAGCTCTTTTAAGGTTTCATCAAGTTGAATTTGATCATAAGCATCAAGCCCTATGATATTTTCAGCTATAAGCTCATTGACATTGGAAATAGCTTTTAATACCCCTTTTCCGTTAAATCTTTCATCATTATCTCTAAGCTCTAAAGCTTCTTTTGAACCAGTACTTGCACCACTTGGAACTATAGCTGAACCCACGCTACCATCATTTAATACTATTTCTGTTTTTATTGTAGGATTTGCCCTACTATCTAAAACTTCAAATGCTCTTACATCTTCTATTATTAACATCAATCTTCCTCCTCATCTTGTGAAGAACTTATCATTCCTTCAATACCTATCGAATTTTGTATTTCTTTAGTAATTTCTTCTGCAATTTGTGGATTTTCTTTTAAGAAAGCTTTTGAATTCTCTCTACCCTGCCCTAGCTTTTTATCTTTATAAGAAAACCACGCTCCACTTTTATCTACTATATCTAATTTAACACCATAATCTATAAGCTCACCTTCACGGCTTAATCCTTCTCCAAACATTACATCAAATTCAGCTTGTCTAAAAGGCGGAGCAACTTTGTTTTTAACTACTTTAACTTTAACACGATTTCCAATTACTTCTTCGCTTTGTTTTAAACTTGCAACTTTTCTTACATCTAAACGCACAGATGCATAAAATTTTAAAGCATTTCCGCCAGTAGTTGTTTCAGGCGTTCCATAACCCATAGCACCTATTTTCATACGAATTTGGTTGATAAAAATAACTGTGGTATTCATCTTATGCACTATACCTGTAAGCTTTCTTAAAGCCTGAGACATTAATCTTGCTTGAAGTCCTACGTGCTGATCGCCCATATCTCCTTCTATTTCAGCCTTTGGAGTAAGAGCTGCTACGCTATCAACTACAATCAAATCAATAGCTCCGCTTCTAGCTATCGTCTCTACGATCTCTAAAGCCTGTTCCCCAAAATCAGGCTGAGAAATATAAAGATCATCTGTATTTACTCCTAAATTTTTAGCATATTTAACATCTAAAGCGTGTTCTGCATCAATAAATGCACAAACCCCACCTGCTTTTTGACATTCTGCAATGATATGCAAAGTAAGCGTTGTTTTACCCGAACTTTCAGGTCCATAAATTTCAATGATTCTTCCTTTTGGAATTCCCCCTATTCCTAAAGCTAAATCAAGCCCAACCGAACCTGTACTAATACTATCAATTTGCTCAACTTCTTTATCACCAAGTCTTAAAATCGTTCCTTTTCCAAAAGCTTTATCAAGACTTTTTAAAGCAGCATCTAAGGATTTTCTTTTATTGTCATCCATTATTTTCCCTTAAAATAATTTAATCTAAATTCTAACAAAATAAAGCTAAATAATGCATTACTTCAAAAAAAATATTTTTAAAATAAAATCATAAAATTAAAGTTTTTATAAATTTTTAAATGAAATTCTATAAAATATTTTATTAAGAAAAATCAAGGATCAACTCATCAATGAAAAAAACGATCACTATAGCTCATTCTCCTGATGCTGATGATATTTTTATGTATATGGCAATTAAATTTGGCTGGATTGGAAATGAATTTGATTATAAAAACAAAGCCTTAGATATACAAAGTTTAAATGAATTAGCTCTTCAAAATTATTATGATGTTAGTGCTATTTCTTTTGCACTTTACCCTTTAATCGCTAAAGAATACGCACTTTTACGCACAGCTATGAGTTTTGGTGAAGGCTATGGACCAAAACTTATTAAAAAAAAAGAAACACAATTAAAAAGAAATTTTAAAGTGGCACTAAGTGGAGCAAATACCACAAATGCTTTAATTTTTCGCATAAAATATCCAGAAGCTAAAATTATTTATAAAAATTTCTTAGAAATTGAAAAAGCGGTATTAGAAGGTGAAGTGGATGCTGGAGTTTTAATCCACGAAAGCATTTTAGACTTTGATACAAAACTTTGTGTAGAAGTAGAACTTTGGGATATTTGGCTAGAGCTCGCAAAAGAAAATCTCCCCTTACCTTTAGGCGGGATGGCTCTGCGTCGCTCTTTACCCATTACAGATGCGATCCAAATAGAAAAAGATCTTATCAATGCCGTTAAAATAGCATATTTAAATTCTAAAATTTTAATTCCTATGCTAATGGAAAGAAAGCTAATACGCGTAGATGAATTAAAACTAAAAACTTATTTATCCTTATATGCCAATCAAAATTCTATTTATTTAAATGAAATTCAAACTAAAGCCCTTGATACACTTTTTAAACTAGGATATGAACATAAGTTTTATGATAAAATAATCCACACAAATGATTATCTTATTCCTAGCGAATACGAAAATGCTAGATATTCTTAAAGGAAAATTATGGATGAGAGCACTCTTGTAGCCCTTGGGGTTGCTACTTTTAAAGTTACACTTTTAATCTCCTTGCCTATGCTTCTTGCAGGGCTTATTGCAGGGCTTATTATAAGTATTTTTCAAGCTACAACACAGATAAATGAAATGACACTTTCTTTTGTTCCAAAAATCATTTTAGTTGTAATTGTAATCATCTTTTTGATGCCTTGGATGACAACAACAATGATAGAATTTACCGAAAATATTTTAAATCAAATTCCAACCTTTATCAAATGATAATAGACTTCAAAAAATACTCATCCGTGCGTATAGGTGATAAATTTGAAGTTCAAGTTTTAAACAAAATAGAAGAATTTGATGGCTTTTTAATAGGTGGAGCAAATAATTTACTAATTAGTCCAAAACCTAAAAAAATGGGGATTTTAGGAGATATTTTTGATTTTATAGAAATACTTGATAAAAATAAAGACTTTATTATCTTACGCATAGGTTGCAAAACAAAAGCAAGTAAAATTTATCGCTTTGCCAAAGAAAACAATCTTTTAGGCTTTGAGTTTTTACAAAAAATCCCAGGCACACTTGGCGGGCTTTTAAAAATGAATGCAGGACTTAAAGAAGAATGTATCAGTCAAAATTTAATCAAAATTGCCACCGCTAAAGGCGAAATTATGCGTGAAAATATAAATTTTGCTTACCGCTTTTGTCCTTTGCAAACACCTTTTTTTTGGGCTGAATTTAAACTTTTCTTTGGTTTTGATAAAACAAAAGACGAGTTTTTAAAAAATGCCAGAAATAACCAACCAAGCGGAGCAAGCTTTGGCTCTATCTTTAAAAATCCAAAAGACAATTTCGCAGGGGCTTTAATCGAAGCTGTAGGACTTAAAGGCTTTAGCAAAAATGACGCTATGCTAAGTGATAAACACGCCAATTTTTTAATCAACAAAAAAAATGCTAGCTTTGATGATGCACTTTTTCTTATAGAACTTGCTAAGAAAAGAGTTTTTGAAAAATTTGGAATTTTATTAGAAGAAGAAGTAATCATACTTTAACTTACTCATTTTAAAGGATTTTTATGAAATTTATCAATTTAAATCAAAAAGATTTTTTTAATCCTTATTATCTTAAAAAACAAATCACACAAAATGAATTTGATAGTTTCAAAAAACTTTTAAACACCTATTTAGCTGATCTTGAAAACTCTAAAAATCAAAATGAAGATTATCTAGTGGCCAACGCTCTTGCACCCTTTTTAAAAGCTTTAAATTTTAATACCACTATAAAACATAAACAAAAAGGCAAAAGTGAGATTGATCTAAGTCTTATCAATAAAGAAGAGTTAGAAGTCGTCATCGAAGCTAAAAAACAAGGCTCTAAAGAATTTATCACGCCAACTTCTTTAAATTCAAAAGCACTTTGCGAAAGCATACTTTACTATCTTAGAGAAAGAGAACATAATTTTAATCTAAAATTTATCATCATTACTAATTTTTATGAATTTTATATTTTTAAAGCAAAAGTTTTTGAAGAATTATTTTTTAATGATACAAATTTCAAAAAACTTCTTAATACTTTTAATGATAGCAACTCTCTTATCAATAACACAGAAGAATTTTACAAAGAATGCTCTAAGCTTATAGAAAATAAAAAGCAAAATTTAGAAGGCTTTTTTATAGATTTAAAGATCTTTAATGACAAAGAAAAGCAAAATTTTAAAAATTTAAAAACTATTTTTAAAATTTTTAATAAAGATTTTTTACACAATGAATTTAATCCCAACGATGCAAATTCCTTAAATAACGCCTTTTACAAAGAGCTTTTATACATCTTAGGGCTTTATGAGAGCAAACAAAACTCAAAACTCATTATCACAAAAAGCCAAGAGAGTAAAGAAGAGCAAGGCACTTTTTATACCGCTATAAATTCTAAACTTCAAAAAGAAGATTTTGAAACCATTTTAAAACTTTTAATCTTATGGCTAAATCGCATTTTGTTTTTAAAACTTATAGAGTCAAATTTGGTGCGTTTTAATGATGATAAAAATTTGAAATTTTTAAATTTTAAAAAAATCCCTGATTTTGACAAACTTAGCGAACTTTTCTTTGAAATTTTGGCTAAAGAAAAAAGCAAAAGAAAGAAAAGTGTATTTGCTTATCTGCCTTATCTAAATTCTTCTTTATTTGAAAAACAAAGCATAGAAAATACGCTTGAAATTTCAAGCCTGAGCAATGATTTAAAGCTTTTTTACTACAAAAACACCATACTAAAAGATGATAAATGTAAGATCAAAAAAGGACAAGTGGGGCTTTTGGAATACTTGTTTGAATTTTTAGATAGTTTTGATTTTGGTAGCGATGATGAACAAAGTGAAATTTTAAGCCAAAAAGAACTCATAAGCTCAAGTGTTTTAGGAAATGTTTTTGAAAAACTAAACGGCTATAAAGAAGGAAGTTTTTACACGCCAAGCTTTATCACTTCTTATATGTGTAAAGAAAGTATCACAAAAATCGTGCTTGATAAATTTAATACCAAATTTGATCTTGATGCTAAAGATATAAACGAACTAAGAAAATCTTTAAGAAAAGAAGATAAAAAGATACAAAAAGAGCTTTTAAACTCCATAAAAATTTGTGATCCTGCAGTAGGAAGTGGGCATTTTTTAGTTTCTGCTTTAAATTGTTTGCTTAGCATTTATGATGAGTTAAATCTTTTTGATGAAGAATTTTACCTAGAAGTGCAAAATGATGAAATTCTAATCACCAATCATAAAGGCGAGTTTATAGAGTATAAACGTCCAAGCACACCTAAAGATAAAGCCCATCTTATCCAACAAGAGCTTTTTCATACTAAAAAAGACATCATAGAAAATAATCTTTTTGGGGTTGATATCAATCCCAACTCTTGCGAGATCACGAAGCTAAGGCTTTGGATAGAGCTTTTAAAACACAGCTTTTACCAAAACTTTGATGATGAAACTTATCACGATCTTAAAACCCTACCAAATATCGATATAAACATAAAGTGCGGGAATTCTTTGGTATCTTACTTTGAAATTGATAAAAGCCTAAGTCATTATCCAAACATCAAAGAACGTATGAGCAAATACAAACGCATAGTAAAAGACTATAAAGAGGGATTTTACACGGATAAAAGTCAAATTAACCAAGAGATAAAAAATCTCAAAATGTCTTTTAAAAATTTCTGCTTTGCGGATAAATTTAAAAAAGAAATGAAAAGCTTTAATGATAAATGTGAAAAATACTCTAAAAAATACGGAAATTTCTTAGCCATAGATGATGAGAATTTAAAATTCTTTGTTAGTGCGAATTTGACTCTTTTTGACTTTGATGAAAAAGAAGCCACAAAAGAATTTAAAAAACTCAAAGAAGATTATAATGCCATTTTTAACCTAGAAAGTAATCATCCTTTTGAATGGCGTTTTGAATTTCCTGAAATTTTAGACGATGATGGAAATTTCGAAGGCTTTGATCTAATCATTGGTAATCCGCCTTATATAAGACAAGAAGAACTTAAAGAACTAAAACCTCATCTAGCTAAAAACTATAAAGTTTATAAAGGAACAAGTGATATTTATACTTATTTTTATGAACTAGGATTTAATGTTTTAAAAGATAGGGGGGGGGTATTGAGTTATATCACTTCTAACAAATACACGCGTGCAGGATACGGAGAAGCTTTGCGTGAATTTTTACTTAAAAATGTTAAGGTTTTAGAATACACTGATCTAAACGGCGTAAAAGTTTTTTATAGTGCTAGTGTGGATACTTCTATACTTTGTTTTGAAAAATCAAAAAGCAAAGATAATAAATTCAAATACCTTGCTCTAAATAATGAAATTTTAAAAGCTTGTGCCTATAATATTAGCTTATCTAAGAACTTCACAGAATTTTCGCAAAATTCTTTAAGTAAAGAAAGCTTCACTTTTAGCGATGAAAATACTAGCGTCTTAAAGGCTAAGATAGAACGCATAGGAACTCCGCTTAAAGAATGGTATGGGCTTAATATATATCGTGGAATTTTAACAGGCTATAATGAAGCCTTTATCATCGCCACTGAAAAAAGAAATGAAATTTTAGCAAATTGTAAAGATGAAGCTGAAAAAGAACGCACCGCTAAACTCATACGCAAAATGCTACGCGGACGCGATATAAAAAGATATAGCTATGAATGGGCTGGGCTTTGGGTGATAAATACTCATAACGGCTATAAAAGCAAAAGTGGAGAAAAAGTAGAAGCGATAAATATAGAGCATTATCCAAGCCTAAAAAAGCATTTTGATGAATTTTATCCGCAATTAGAAAAAAGATCTGACAAAGGAATTACGCCTTATAATCTTAGAAATTGTGCCTATTTGGAAGAATTTGAAAAAGAAAAGATAGTGTATCCGTGTATAATGTCAAAAGAACCTTGTTTTTCTTATGAAACAAATAATTCTATGGCTATGGCCCCAGCCAATATTATAACATTAGAACCAAATATTTTAAAATATTTAATTGCTTTTTTAAATACTGATTTTATATATTTAATGCTTAGAAAATTTTATATGGGCGGTGGTATAAAAGGTGAGTTAAAAACAAATAATTTAGAAAAACTTCCTATACCAAAAATAAATTCCAAAAATCAAAAATTAGCAAATGAGCTTATAAATTTAGTCGATGAAATTTTAAAAGCCAAAGAACAAGACAAAAACGCAAACACTCAAAAACTAGAAAACAAAATCAATTCTTTGGTTTATAAACTCTACAATCTCACCGAAGATGAGATAAAAATCATAGAAGGCAAGTGATGGAAGAATTTGATAAGGAAAAAGCTATAGAAGATATAGCTAAAAAATTAAATGTAGAAAAAAATAAAATACTATATATAGAGTATTCTAATTTATTTCAAATAAATGATTGTGTTATATCTATTATTGATGATAATATTAAAGTTTTCCAAGAATATAATTTGTATTTTTATAGATGTACAATACCAAATTTAATTTTAGAAATTACAATAAAATCTTTAGAATTTAAAATGTGTTGCTTTGAAAGCAGTTTTATGATAAGAAATAATTTTGATGGATATATCTCAATTCAAGATAGTATTTTTGAAAAAGATTTTGGTATTTTTTGGGTAAAAAAAGAAATATATAAAATAAATGTTTGTAAAAATACTTTTAAAGATGTAAGTATTTTTGAAAATAAAATTTTAAATTTTAATTTTGAAGAAAATTCAATACAAAATATTAGTATATATAATAATTTATTTACAAAAGAAGCTTATTTTAATGCTAATAGCTTTAATTATGAATGTATATTTTTTAAAAACTCATTTGAAAATTTATCTTTTTATGGAGCTAATTTTGAAAAATCTTTTATATTTTTTCAAAATATTATAAAAGGAAATTTAAACGCTGTAAATACAAATTTAAATTTTACTTTTGATGATCTACAAAAAAGAATAAAACAAGAATATGAAGATTTTAACAAAACTAAAGAAGAGCAAGATAAAAAACCTTTAGATAAATTTGCAAACGATTTTAGAGATTCTTTTAGAACTTTTAAAAGTGCTTTAATAAAAGATAACAATCTCCTAGATGCTTCAAATTTTCATAAATACGAGCTTTATTGCAAAGAGATAGAATTAAAAGAAAGTTGGAATAAACTTAAAAAAGTAGATATGGATGAAGATATAGATCAAAATAATAAAAATTATTCTAAATTGATAGATTTTTTACTTTTAGGATTTTATAGAAAGCTTTGCGATCATCATACCGATCTTTTAAAGGTTTTTAATAGCTTTGTATTATTGATAGCTTTATATATTTTATATAGTATTGTTATTTTGCATATCAATGATAAAAAGATTATAAATGACACTAAAACCTATTTAAGTGATATTTTTAATTATAATAATATTTTTTGGTATATATTAGGTATTTTATTATTTATATGTGTTTGTTCTATATATTTTTGTAAAAATAAAGAAAGAACGCATATGATAAATGAAAAAGTTAAAGTGAAAAAAATTAAATGGAGCAAGATTATAATAAAAGAAATATATAACCTTTTATTTATTTTGATAATTTGCTATACAAGTGTTTCTATCTTTAGTATGGTTGGAGTTCTTTTGGCAAAATTTTTTGATTTAAAAATATTTAAAGATGTTGCGTATATATCTTTTGCATGTTTAAGTTTTGTTGGATTATTTTTATTTTTTATAAATTCTCGTGTTTTAAGATATATTTTTTTATCTTGCTCATATTTTATTTTCGCTTTTGTTTTGTTTTTAAATCCAAAAGAATTTTATTTTATATATAATATTTTCAAAGAAAATAATGAAAATTTAATGATAATAAATAGCTTAAATGTGGTGTATTTTGTTTTGATTATTTTAATCCTTTTCTCACTCCAAAAAACCGCACGCAAAAATTCCATAGTGCCAAACTAAGCTTTAAAGCTTAGTTTGAAATTTTACAATCAGTCTTTTAAGTAATATTCTATAGTAGAAACCACTCTTATAGTTTTGATATAAGGGGTATTTTTATCTCTATTGCTAATGCTAAATTGCCCTTGAGAAGCTTTTTTAATTTTACCCAGTGTGCTATTTGAATCTTGTGCGAATTTTAAGGCCGCGTTTCTAGCATTGAGCGTGGCTTCTTCTATCATCTTTGGTTTTATATCATTTAGTTTGGTATAAAGATACTCTATCTCATAATCATCGATTTTTATCACTATACCAAGTTTTCCAAGTGTTGAAATTTTTTCTAGTATGCTTTTTCCAAGTTTTACATTTTTAGTATAGATGAGTAAATTTCCCGTGCCTATATATCTAAAGGCTACTTGATTGTCATTTCTATAAGGATCACTTAGTTTATCTGTGATATTTGGGGCATTATAGCTTATCTCATCAGCTCTTACGCCTTGATCTTGCAAAAATTTAAGTATATTTTGCTTATCTTTTTCCAAATCTTCATATAAATTAGCAAGATTGTTATTTGATCTTGTAAATTTTATAGGAAATATAAGCGTATCTGCTTCGATATCTTTTTGACTTAAGCCTTTTACTATCACACTTCTATCAAATGTTTTAAAATCATTTAAAGCTTTATTTAAACCTATTATAAAAATCAAACTAGCCAAAATGATAGCTAAAGATATAAAAAAAGTATTTAGTTTCATTTTTATCCTTTAAAAATTAATGAAAATAAAATTCTTATTTTATCTTTTATAAATTTGAAATAGTATTAATCTATGGATAAAATTTATATTATTAAAACTTTTATTTTTAGATAGTAAGGATTATAAAAAGTAAAATATTTTTAAAAATTTAAAATCTTTAAATTTTAAATTTTTAAAAAACAATCAAAGATAAAATTTAAATCTTAAAACAAAATTTAGAAACTAGAAAACAAAACGTGGCCGGGAGAAAGGGATTCGAACCCCTGGAGGTGTAACCCTCAACGGTTTTCAAGACCGCCGCTTTCGACCACTCAGCCATCTCCCGAAAAAATTGTAAAGAAATCTATCGCTGGAGGCGACATCCGGATTCGAACCGGAGATCAAGGCTTTGCAGGCCCATGCCTTACCGCTTGGCTATGTCGCCTTGAATATGGTGCCCGAGGCCGGACTTGAACCGGCACGGAAGAAAAATTCCGAGGGATTTTAAGTCCCTTGTGTCTACCAATTCCACCACCCGGGCGGGTGATAATGGAGCGGGAAACGAGAATCGAACTCGCGACACCAACCTTGGCAAGGTTGTGCTCTACCCCTGAGCTATTCCCGCGAAAAAAACTTTATATAAAATAAGTAAGTAAAGATGAAATCTTAACAAATTAAACTTAAAATATTGTTAAGATTTATTTTTATTTACTTACAAATATAACTTACAATAGCTTCTAATTTCTGATCCCCTTCTGTTACGATAGGCAAAGAAAGTTCTACTCCATCCATTTTAGCACTTGAATTTAAAACTCTTGGCATCATTGCATTTGGCTGTCTTTGGGTGATATTTAAAGATCTTAAAGTACAAGTTCTATTTAAATCGCTAGAATATTTTTTTTCATATTCTAATGATTTTGTTAAAAGTTTATCATAAAGTTTTTCTTTGCTTTCTTTTAAAAGCTCATCAGAAAATTTAGCATTTAAAGAAGGCATTGAAACGCTTACAAAATCACTTTTTGCTACAATGGCATTTAAATCATTGATAAAAGCATTAAATGCGCTTAATTCTTCTGGTTTTATATCACAATTTAAATAAGCGTTTAATCTTTGTCCTTTTGGAATTTGAATTCCATCTTTATAAGAGAAATTTGGCTCCAAACTATAAGAACCACCGGTGCAAAATTTATCTTGTTTAGCTCTTTGTAAAATTTCATTAAAAGTATTAGAGATTTGATTTTTTTCTTCTTGAGTTAAAGAAATTTTTGTACTTAAAAGCTCATTTGCCCAAAAATTAATATGCGCATTAAATACATCAGGACTTATTTTTGAACTTTCTTCAATATTTCTTGAAAAACTCAGATATCTATTGGAGTTCAAACTACTATTTAAATCTTTTTTCTTGTTTAAAAACTCAACATTAAAAATAACCCCTAAAATAAAAAGTAATAGACATAAAAAACCTACACCCAAACCCTTAAAAAAAGTTAGCATATTTCTTTCCTTTGTTAAAAATTTAAGCTAATTTTAGCAAAGAAATATAAAAATCAATATTCCTTTATCCTTTTTTTAAAAATCCTATAATATGATTACATTTTTTACATCTAAATTTGGCATTTTTATCTTGAATCTTTTTATGAATTCCAAAAGGCACATCGTGAATTTGTCCTAAACATTGACAAGTGTAAAAATAAATTGCTAACTCATCATCTTCATCTTTGATTTCTTCAAAACTAATATCAGCCCCACTATCAGAACTTAAAGATCCTATTCTCCATTGCTCTACTTTCATATCTTCATAAAGTATATGTTCTAAAAGCCATTTTTTTACCATAGCATAAAGCTTTTCTTTTAAATCATTTGTGGTTTTTATATTTTGTATAAGCTCTATCATAGATTGGGTGATTTCTTTATGAATCCTGCAGTGCTCTTCAAAATAAGGATATTTAATAGCCGACATATATTTTTCTTCATCATTAAAATGATATTTCATATAATTAAAAAATTCCATAAGCAAGGTTTTAATTTTATCTTTATATACAGGTTTATCAAGCATATATTCTACTTTTGCTGCAAGTTCAAATAGTTTTTTATGCTGAGCATCAATTTTACTATTATGAACACTATAACTCTTATCCCATTTTGGTAGCAATCTTTATCCTTTATAAGTTTTTTCTTCACTCTTAATAAAAACTAAAAGCTGATGACATTTTTTGCATTTTATAGTTGTATCATCATTAGTCATACTCATATGTTCTTTAAAATTTAATCTATGATTTATTTTGCAAGGACAAGAATAAATAAATTCTAAATTTTCATGTATTATGGGTTGATTTTGGACTGATTTTTCATCATTTAAAGTTTTCGTTTTATTTTCATTGGCCCAAATTGCTATTTTAAGATCATATTTTAAGATATGTTTATAAAGCCAATTTGACATCATATAATACAATCTTTCTTTAAGATCATTTGTGGTTTTTATATTTTGAATCAATCTAGACATTTCATATATGATATTTTTATGCATTTGTCTATGCTCTTGAAGATAAGGATATTGGATCTCTTCCATAAATTTTTCTTCATCATGGAAATGCTCTTTCATGTAGTTGAAGAGTTCTGTTAAAATTTCTTTTAATTCATCACGTTTAACAAATTTATAAACTGCATTTTCAACTTTTGCAGCAAGTTCAAAGAGTCTTTTATGCTGAGCATCAATTTTTTTATTATTAATACTATAGCACTCATCCCAAGCTGGGATTAATCTATAATCTTCCATTTTATCCATTCCTTTACAGAATATTCTGTAAATATTCTGTAAATATTCTGTAAATATTATATCACAAAGATTTCTATTTTCAAAATAAAAATTTATTTTTTAGATATTTTTTAATAATATATTTTAATAATACGTTTTAATAATATTTTATTTTAAAAATGAAAAAACAAGCTTTTAGTATATTTTTATTAAATTTTTGTTAAATTAATTAAAATTTAATTACTTTTTTAATATTTATAAATTTGTCTTAGGGTAAAAATTAAAATATATTGCTATAAATTTTATTTTTTTGTTATACTCTTTTATGCAAAAACAAACCATTAAAAAATTACAAGAAAATCTACTGATTTGGTATGAAAAAAACGGTAGAAAAGAACTACCTTGGAGAAATTTACAAAGTTCTTTATGTGATAAAAGACTTTGTCACATTGAGCGTGCTTATGGGGTTTATATAAGCGAAATTATGCTTCAGCAAACTCAAGTAAAATCAGTATTAGAAAAATTCTATTTTCCTTTTTTAGAAAAATTTCCAAATTTAACAAGCCTTGCAAATGCAAATGAAGAAAAACTTTTAAAGGTATGGCAAGGACTTGGATATTATTCTAGGGCTAGAAATTTAAAAAAAGCAGCTATAGCTTGTATACAAAAATTTAATGGTTCTTTGCCAAAAAATATTAAAGATTTAAAAAGTTTAAGCGGTATAGGATCTTATACAGCTGGAGCTATTGCTTGCTTTGGATATGATGAAAAAGTAAGCTTTGTTGATGGCAATATAAAACGTGTTTTATGCAGACTATTTGCTTTAGAAAATCCTAATATGAAAGAATTAGAACTCAAAGCTGAAAAAATTTTAAATTTAAACAATGCTTTTGATCACAATCAAGCTTTACTTGATATAGGAGCTTTGATTTGTTTACCTAAAAATCCAAAATGCGGAATTTGTCCAATTTATGAGTTTTGTCTAGGAAAATTCAATACGAAGCTTTACCCAAAAACCAAAAAAATACTATATGAAAATTTAAATTTAAATCTTGTTTTATTTGAATTTCAAAAGAAATTTAGCATCCAAAAAAGCTCTAAAAAACTTTATAAAGGTTTATATAATTTTCCCTTTTTTAAGGATGATGAATTTAATTTAAATGAAAATATGAAACCAATAGCTGAGTTTAAACACGGCTATACCAAATTTAAAATTAATGTTAAAGTTTATCATCAAATTTTAGATAAAGAAGATAAAAGCTATGAATTTAAAAGTTTTAAAGAATTAGACAACATACCCATTTCAATTCTTTCCTTAAAAGCCTTGAAAAAAGTTAAAAATCTATTATAACTTAGTGTTTGGTTTTAATTTATTATAATATAAAATTATTTTAAAAATTTAAATTGGACAATAATGAAATTTAAAAAAATTTATATAGAACTTAGCGATATTTGTGGTTTAAAATGTGAATTTTGTCCTTCGATGAAAAACATAAGAGGAATTATGAAATTATCAAATTTTAAAGCTTTAGTTGAAGAAATTTCAAATAAAGCAGAACTTTTTACTTTTCATTTGCTAGGCGATCCTTTACTTTTATCTAATCTTGAAAAATATATTCAAATAGCTTATGAAAAAAATATGAAATTAGAGCTTACAACAAGTGGTTTTTACTTTAATACTAAAAATCAAAATTTACTTTTAAAATATTCTAATATTTACCAAATCAATATTTCAATCACAGCCTTTTTAAGTCAAAATAAATTAAGCCTAAAAGATTATTTTGAACCAATTTTAACTTTTTTTAAAGAACATCTTAAGCAAAATGCTAAAAGTTTTATCAATCTTAGGCTTTGGAATTTAGATGAAAATTTTAATTTTCCTAAAGAAAATTTAGAATTTTATCAATTTTTAAACTCATATTTTAATACTAAAATAGATCCTAAACTAGCGAAAAATCGTCTTGCAAGACATATAATATTGCATCAAAAAAAATCATTTAAATGGCCTAGTTTAGAAGATGAAATTATAAATACTAAAGGAACTTGTTATGGGCTCATTAAGCAAATTGGAATTTTAAGCAATGGAGTAGTTGTGCCTTGCTGTTTAGATGCTAAAGCTTGTATTAACCTTGGAAATATCTTTGAAAAATCTTTTACAAGCATTATTAATTCTCAAAAATCAAAAAAAATTAAACAAGGCTTTAAAGAAGGAAAATATTTAGAAGCTTTATGTCAAAGATGCGCTTTTAATGTAAGTTAAATTTAATTTTTTTTAGCTAAATTAAACATTTTATTTTACAAAAGGCAAAGAATGAAAAAAAACCTAATCATAGTCGAATCTCCCGCTAAAGCAAAAACCATAGGAAATTTCTTAGGAAAAGATTATGAAGTTATAGCCTCTAAAGGTCATATTAGAGATTTACCAAAAACAAGCTTTGGAATCAAAATAGAAAATGATAATTTCATTCCTGAATATAAAATTACAAGTGATCATAGTTCTTTAGTAAAAGAATTAAAAGAAAAAGCTAAAAACGCTAAAGAAATCTTTCTTGCAACGGATGAAGATAGAGAAGGTGAAGCTATAGCTTATCATATAGCAAAAGCTATAGGAAAAGATGAAGAAAAACTTCCTCGTATTGTATTTCACGAAATTACAAAAAGTGCTATTGATCATGCTTTAAAACATCCAAGAAAACTCAATATGAACTCAGTCAATGCACAACAAACCAGACGCTTACTTGATCGCATTGTAGGTTATAAATTAAGTCCTCTTTTAGGACAAAAAATTCAAAAAGGCTTGAGCGCTGGACGTGTTCAAAGTGCAGCTTTAAAGATCATAGTAGATAGAGAAAAAGAAATTCGTGCTTTTATTCCTTTAGAATATTTTAGTATCGATATGATTTTTAAAAAAGACTTAGAAGCAGAACTTATTGAATTTGATAAAGGAAAAATAGAAAAACTTACTATTACCAATAAAGATCGTGCTAAACTTATTTTTGAAGCTTGTAAAAATGATAATTATTTTATAAATGAAATAGAAAGCAAAGAAAGAAAAATATCTCCGCCACCACCTTTTATGACCTCAACTTTACAACAAAGTGCCAGTAATCGTTTAGGATTTAATCCTAAAAAAACCATGATGATAGCTCAAAAACTTTATGAAGGTGTAAATACACACCAAGGCACAATGGGTGTAATCACTTATATGAGAACAGATAGTTTAAATTTAGCTAAAGAAGCGGTGCAAAATGCAAGAGAATTTATTAAAAATAATTTTGGAGAAAAATACTTACCAAACAAAGCCAATATTTATACTACAAAATCTAAAGGAGCACAAGAAGCACACGAAGCAATAAGACCTACAAATTTAGACTTTACTCCAGAAATAGCAACTAAATTTTTAGATAAAGATGAATTAAAACTTTATGCTTTAATTTATAATCGTTTTTTAGCCTCTCAGATGAATCCTGCTATCTCTGGAATTCAAAATGTTTTTATAAAAAATGATAGAGCTGTATTTAAAATAAGTGGTAGGAAAATACTATTTGATGGATATTATAAAGTATATGGAGATATGGATAAAGATAAAATTTTACCTGATCTTAAAATTGGTGAAAATTTAAAAATACAAAATTTAGAAATGAATTCCCATTTTACAGAACCTCCTTCAAGGTATTCTGAAGCAGGACTTGTAAAAAAACTTGAAAGTTTAGGTATAGGACGCCCTTCTACTTATGCTCCTACTATTTCTATACTTACAAGTCGTGATTATGTAAAGATTGATAAAAAACAATTAATTCCTAGCGAAACAGCCTTTGTAGTTACTGAAATGCTTGAAAAAAACTTTAGTGATATAGTAGATAGCAAATTTACTTCAAATCTTGAAAACACACTTGATGAAATTGCTGAAAATAAAGCTAATTGGCAAGAAACTTTAAAAGAATTTTATTATCCTTTTATAAGAAAAATAGAAGAAGGAAAAACAAAAATTGTTAGTCAAAAAACTATAACAAAATTAGGTGAAATATGTCCTGATTGTGGTGGTGAACTTGTTATAAGAAAAGGGCGTTTTGGCGAATTTATAGCGTGCTTAAATTTTCCAAAATGCAAATACTCAAGAAATTTAAAAAATGAAAATAAAAATGAAGAACAAAACCCTACAAAAACCAAAACAAACTCAACAGGTATAATTTGCCCAAGTTGTAAAAAAGGAGAACTTGTAGAACGTTTTTCAAAACGTGGAAAATTTTATGGTTGTAGCACCTATCCAAAATGCAACTTTATAAGTAAATATAAACCAAGTGAAGAAAAATGCAAAGAATGTAATGAAATTTTAGTGATTAAAGAACTTAAAAAAGGCACTTTTTTAGAATGCCCTAAATGCAAAACAAAACAAGAAATTAAAGATTAATCTTGCTATAAAAATGGAAATAATAAATTATCCATTTTTATAGAATTTTATAAATTAAAATATAAAAACAATGCAAAATTAAAGTTTAAAAGGATTAAAATGCAAAAAATTTCAAAAATACGCATTATTAAAACTGATATCATTTTAAGCTTAGGTTCTGCTTGTCGCACTGCACATCATTTAAGAAAAAATCATTTAAGATCGCTTTCTTCTCCGCTTGATTGGATGGTAAGCGGGGATTTAGATATAATTTATGATTTATTTTGCAATGATTTTAAAGATTTTTTCTTAAATTATGAAGTAGTCAAACATTCCCAAAAAAGCAATAAAGTAGATGAGCCAATTCATGTTAAAGATACTAAATATAACATTTTATCTATTCATCACTTCTTTACCAATGAAGATTTAAAAATTCAAAGCAAAAGAGTTAATGAACAAAGTATTTATCGTTGGAATAAAATTAAACAAAAATTATTTTTAGCCAAAAATATTACTTTTATACACTGTGGTCAGTTTGAACTTGAGAAAATGAAAAAATTTTTAATAAAAATCTCTCTTCTTTTAAAAATAAACAGGGGGGGGGGAATAATAAAAAGTATTATTTTATAAATATTGATTCAAATGAAAATTTAAACGAAAATGAAATTTATATAAATGAGTTTAAAATTGATGAAAATTTGTGTATTATAAATTATATGATCAATGATTCTTATAACGGTTTTATAGGAAATGCATCTGCTTGGAAAAAAATTTTAAAAAGTGTAAAAATGCCATTAAAAATTAAAATAAAAAATGCTATTAATGATTTTTTTATCCGCTTAAAAAGAAGTTGTAAAAGAAGAATAGCTTTTTTTACAAAAAAATATAAAAATGATATCAATGAATTTCATTAAAATTTGTTATTTTAATAATTAATATAATGTTAAAAATATCTTAAATCTAAAATATCAAAAAAGATAAATTTATTAAAATTAAGGCTTTTTTGTTAGAATGTGATTTTAATTACCCAATAGGAGAAGCAATGCAAATTATGCTTTGTGCTATATGCAATATAGCAAGTGGAGGGTGTAGTGAAGATTGTAAATACTGCACTCAAAGCTCTTTTGTTAAAACAAATATTTTAAAATATAAAAGAAAAGATATAGAACAAATTGTTTTAGAAGCTAAAATAGCTAAAAAAAATCAAGCTTTAGGTTTTTGCTTAGTAACTGCTGGACTTGGACTTGATGATGAAAAACTAGAATATATTTGCAAAGCTGCACATACAATTAAAAAAGAAGTTCCTAATCTACTTCTTATAGCTTGCAATGGAATGGCAGATATAGAACAACTTAAAGAACTTAAAAAAGCAGGAATTTTCTCCTATAATCATAATCTTGAAACTTCTAAAGAATTTTTTCCAAAAATTTGCACCACTCATACTTGGGAGAGTAGATTTAAAACAAATCTTAATGCCAAAGAAGCAGGATTAATGCTTTGTTGCGGAGGAATTTATGGAATGGGCGAGAGTGAAGAAGATAGAATAAGTTTTAGAAAATCTTTACAAGAATTAAAACCTTTTTCAACTCCTATTAATTTTTTTATTTCTAATGAAAATTTAAATTTAAAAGTTCCTAAGCTAAGTGCAGATGAAGCTTTAAAAATAATACGCGATACAAAAACTGCTTTAAAAGATTCTGTTATTATGGTAGCAGGAGGACGCGAGTTTATCTTAAAAGAAAGACAATATGAAATTTTTGAAGCAGGAGCTTCCTCTATTGTTATAGGGGATTATCTTACTACAAAAGGAGAAGTAGCCTCTAAAGATATTGAAAAACTTAAACAAATGGGATTTAGTTTTGCTTCAGAATGTCATTGAGCATCAAGATTTAATTGATTTAAAAATTCTTACAACAATAGCTTGTTGTTTGTTCCTTTCTCCTTATATTGCTAAATCTTTACGTTTGCCTATTTCTGCAACTGAAATTATTTTAGGCTCTATTGTAGCTTATTTTAATTTTATAGAAGAAAGTGAAAATTTTAAACTTTTGGCTAATATTGGTTTTTTTTATTTAATGTTTATTGCAGGCATGGAGGTAAATTTAAGAGATTTTTTCAATATGGAAAAAAAACTTGTTAAACAAAGTCTTTATTATATATTTTTACTTTATTCTCTAGCTTCTTTAATTGTATGGATTTTTAAGCTTCATTTTGTATTTATTTTAATCATACCTATAATGAGTGTTGGTCTTTTATCTATACTTTTTAAAGATTTTGGCAAAAATTGCTATTGGCTTAATACAGCTATGATCGTAGCCACTTTAGCTGAAGTAATTAGTATAGTTTTAATTACTATTGCAGGAGCTTTTTTAAGAGAAGATACAAGCATTATTAGTGTAGGACAAAGCATTTTATACCTTAATATCTTTTTAGGTCTTTGTTTATTAAGTTTTAAAATTCTTGGTATTTTATTTTGGTGGTATCCAGGATTAAAAACTATTTTAATGCCCGAAGAAGATAAAAACGAAAAAGATATAAGATTTTGTATTGCTATTTTCATTTTAATCATTATAGCAATGATTATTACAAAATTAGAAGTTGCACTTGGAGCTTTTATAGCTGGTTCTTTTATGGCAACTTTCTTTAATCATAAAAAAGATTTAGAACACAAACTTTCAAGTTTTGGCTATGGATTTTTAATTCCTGTATTTTTTATCTATATAGGATCAACTTTTGATATCAAAATACTTTTAGAATATAAAATTATACTCTATTCTTTCTCACTAATGCTTCTAATGATGTGTTTAAGAATACTTTGTTCTATGATTTTTTTAAAAGATATTGGCTTTAAAAACTCAATTTTATTTGGCCTAAGTCACTCTATGCCCTTAACCTTGCTCATTGCTGCAGCAACTTTATCTTTTAATGCTAAAATTATTTCTTCGAATTTATATGTGGCTTTAATTTTAACAGCTTTATTTGAGGTTATTATAGTTTTAAGTTTAATAAAAATTGTATCAAACATAAAAAAGGAGGGTTAATGAATTTAGATCAATATTTAAATTTAGCACTTGAAGCTGCCACTTTAGCATCTAAAGCTATAATGCAAACTAGAGATTCTGTAGAAATTTGGAAAAAAGAAGATAAAAGCCTAGTTTCAACAGCAGATATGGTTTCTAATGATATCATTACACAAAAACTCTCGCAAACCAATTTTAAAATTTTTTCAGAAGAAAAAATTTTAAAATATGAAGAAAGAAAAAATTTAGAATATTTTTGGCTTATTGATCCCTTAGATGGCACAAGTGGATTTTTAAAAAATTCAGATGAATTTTGCGTTATGATCTCTCTTATAAAAGAACAAAGACCTATTTTAGCTCTTATTCAAAGTCCTAGTACTAATACTGTTTTTTATGCTCATTTACACACTCCTGTTTATAAGAATAATACAATTTTAAAAAAAGATGAAGATTTAATAAACCAAAACAAAAATACCGCTCTTTTAAGCGTAAATCATCTCAGTAAAGAAGATGAGGATTTTGCAAAAAAATATAATTTAAAAGCTTTAAACATAGGCTCTGGACTTAAATTTTGTGCTATTTTAGAAGGAAGAGCTGGTGTATATAAAAGAAATGAAAGTTTAAGTATATGGGATATAGCAGCAGGAGATTTTTTAATCAATCAAATGGGTGGCTTTATGGGGGATTTGAATTTAAAATTATTAAATTACAATCAAGAAAGTTATAAAGCTTTGCCTTTTATAGCACTTTCAGATAAAAAATTCTTAAAAGATTTTTTATAAGGATAAAAATGAAAATTTTATTTTTAATTCTCTTTTTATTTAATATTTTACTATCCAATGATTTTTCACAGAAAAAAATTTTAAATATGAAATCAAATGAAGATTCATTTGAAATCATTGATTTAAAACAAAACAATTTAATAGATATTGATAAACAAGAAGCTCTTTTTAATAGTTCAAAAATAAACAAAGAAGAAAATAATCTTAAAGATTTAAAAACTGATTTTGCTATACTTGTAGGTTTTAAACCTCATTTTGGCCTAGCCTTAAATCAAATTTATATTAAAGCTGATAAATTTTCTTCTTTATTTATGAAAAATTTTTTCTTAAATTCAAAACTTTGCTTTATAAATTCTAAAGCCAATGGAATATATCAAAATAAAAAATATCTTGATTTGTTTAGTATAGATAATAAATTCCATATTTTAAATATTTCTGATTTTTTAAAATATGAAAAAGATAAAAACAAAATCTACTCACAAATTACAGATTTTTTAATCGTAATTAATTTGAATGAATTTTATATCAATACAACAAATTTTTTTATAACAAAAACAAGAAGTGCTAATGCCCTTATTAATTTTAAAATTATTAATGCCATTACAGGAAAAATAGTAAGTAGCAAAAAAATCAAACTAAAGCTTTCACTAGATTCTTATAATGAAGAACAAAGTTATAATTTTATATTAGAACAAATGCCAAAAATGCTTGCTGAAGTTATTGATAAAGAAGCTTTAAAAAAATGAAAAATTTTTATATGCAATTGGCTCTAAATGAAGCTTGGAAATATCAATTTTTAACTTACCCAAATCCAGCTGTAGGTTGTGTTATTTTAGATAAAAATGAAAAAATTTTAAGCATTAAAGCTCACGAAAAAGCAGGATGTAATCACGCAGAGTTAAATGCTATCAGCGAAGCATTTAAAAGATTAAAACCTGAAATTTCTTTACCAAAAGAGCCTAATGCTTTACACGAATTTATTTGTAAAAATCATCAAGGAATTTTTAAAGATAGTATAGCTTTTGTAACACTTGAACCTTGTTCTCATCAAGGAAAAACACCTCCTTGTGCTAAACTTTTTAGCGAACTTAAATTTAAAAAAGTTTTTATAAGTGTTAAAGATGAAAATAAAATAGCAAGTAATGGGGCTTTGTATTTAAAAAAACAAGGTGTTGAGGTTGAGTTTGGAATTTTAGAAGAAGAAGGTAAAAAACTTTTAAAACCTTTTTTAAAATGGCAAAAAGAACAATTTAAACTTTTTAAACTTGCTCTTTCTATGAATGGCTCGCCCTATGGTAAAATAGTAAGCAATGAATTAAGTCGCACTTATGCTCATAAAATAAGATCCGTAATTGATCTTCTTGTAGTTGGTGGCAATACCATAAGAGTGGATAAGCCCATACTTGATGCAAGACTTTGCAAAGGTAAAGCTCCTAATATTTGCATAAAAACTCATAAAAATTTAGAAGAATTTGATAAAAATATCCCTTTATTTAAAGTTTTAAATCGCAAAATTTATACACATATTCCAAAAGAAACAAAATTTATAATGTATGAGGGCGGAGAAAGTTTTTTAAAGACCTTTAAAGATGAAATAGATATGTTTTTAATCTTCCAAAGCTCAACACTAAATGATAAAGAAAACATCAAAATATCTTTAAATTTAAACCCACTTTTTAAAGCTAATTTAGGAGAAGATAGCTATGGCATTTATGAGCTTTGATACTTTTTTATATGCAAAAACAGATTTAAGGGTTTTAACAATAAAAGAAATTATTTTAGAAAAAAAAGAAAACTTTTTTTATAAAATTAAAGCTAGAAAAGATAAATTAAATTCTTATGATGAAAGTTTTATTTATAGTGATAAAAACCCTGATATTTTTAAAGAAAATGATGAAATTATAATCTCAAATCTTGGGAAAAAAATCATACTTTTTAATAATTACTCAAATAATCATAACAATTTTAAAAAAGCAAAAAAAAATCATTTATTAAATTTTGCCTTTTTATGTTTTTTAAATGTATTTTTTATCACACTTGCAATTTTAAATCATTTTAATATGCTTAATTGTTTTTTAATACTTTTAGGTTTTTTACTCTTAACTATGAATCTTATTAATCTTTTACTTCTTAATAAACAAATTTATATTTTGCAAAATTATTCTCAAGAAAAAATAAAATATTTTTTAGAAGAAAAGTTAAAAAATAGTTAAGTTTAATCGATATAGAATAAAGCTATAAACTTAAAAGGAGCAAAAATGAAAAAATTATTAGTTTTAGCCGTTTTAAGCGTAGTTTTTTTAAATGCAGAATTTAAAAATATCAAAACAAATATATCTAAAAAATGCTCCGATTTTGAAACAAAACTTGAAAAATGTAATTCTTTATTAAACAATCATCAAAGGCGAATGTGTCGTCTTAATTTATTTGCTAAATGCAAATAAATTTTAGGAAGATTTATGTTTACTAGGATTGATTCTCAAAACACTTTATTAAGTTATCAAGACCTGCATATAGAAAAAAAAGAGCTTGTTAAATTAAAAAATGAAAATACCACTCCTTTGCAAATTTCAAGCGAAAAAATGGATGGGATAAAAGTGATTTTTGAAGACAAAAATAAAAATTTAATAGCTATTAATTTAAGTCAAGAAAATTTTAAAAGTTTGCAAGAAAATTTCAGATCTTATACAAATTATATAACAAAAGAAGATGGTAGTATAAGATTAAATGCCGAAGCTCAAAATTTCGTTGCTTCTTGGTTTGACTCTGCTCTTAATCTTAGTAATGAAAAAATAAATTCTAGCTTTTATCAAAATAATACTACAATGTTTTTTAAAAAAGATACTCCTACCATAAACCAAAGCTTACAAAGTCTTGGTAAAAATAAAGGAGATGTTATAAATGATAATGCTTCAATCACACAAAAGCTTAATTTTTTAATTGATAAAGATGTTGATAAAGATGGAAAAATAGAACTTGGAGAGGAAAAATCTAAAAGCAATAGAGAATTATTAAGCGAACTTAGAGAAAGTTTAAATGGAACTCAAAAAGTTACCGATAGAATAGACCCTCAAAAAATAAATAAAGAAGAACAAAAGGATAAAATCAAAACAAATGACAATAAAGAAGATTTACTCAAAAAAGCACAAGAAAAAGGTTTAAATGCATTAAATGCAGCTGAGCAAGAAAAATTAAAAATGCAAAACCCTAAAGAATTTAAAAAATTACAAGAAAAATCTTTGCAAAATTTAAGCTTAAATTTAAACAAAGATTTTAATCAAATAAAACTTATAGATAAACTGGTCTAAAAGGTATTTAAATTTATACCTTTTAGAGTATTATTTAAAGTCTTACTTATAAAACTTGAACTTTCAACACTTAATTTTTCTAAAAATTTATCTAATTTATCCTCTTCTTTCCAAATAGGATTTTTAATCCCTGCTAAATGTTCTAGCTCTTTTTTAGCACTCTCATAATCACTAAGTTCATCAATAAGCTTTAAATCTTTTGCTTCTTTAGCTAAAAATACCCTTGCATTAGCCCAAGCATCTTTTTTATCAAGATTTAAATCACGCTCTTTTGCCACAAAACCTGTAAAAAGATCATAACTTTGATTGATTAAATTTTGTAAATATTTTTTTTCTTCAACAGTCCAAGCCCTAGTAAAAGTTCCAGCACTTTTAAATTCTCCAGCTTGCAAACTTTGCTCTTTAATGCCAAGCGTATTTGCTAACTCACTTATATCTATTCCTTGCATGATAACACCAATTGAACCTATAAAACTTGCAGGATTAGCTAAAATTTTATTTGCACTTGCTCCTGCTAAATAACTTCCACTTGCCATAGTTCCGCTTGTATAAACAATTACAGGTTTTTTCTCTTTTAAATTTTTAATAGCTAAAGCAAGCTCCATACTTGGCGCAAAAGATCCACCTGGAGAATCTATAACAAAAAGTACTCCTTTTATATTGTCATTATTTTTTGCATTGATAATCCTTTCTAAAACCTTTGAACTATCAAAAATTTCTCCTTTTAAATCAATACGTTCTAAATTTGCAAAACTTGATTTTGAAGTAGAATTTGGCATAAGAATTAAAAGAATAATAAACAAAAAAACAAAAGTTTTAAAATAGGTATTGATAAATTTAATAACATTTCCAAAAAAATTAAAAAAACATTTTAAAATTTGCATTCTCTTCCTTTGATAAATAATTTTTCAACATATTTTGCATTAAGAATAAATTGCAAAGGTAATTGTGAATTTTCACATTCTCTAATTTCAAAAAGACTAAAATCGGCACTTTTTCCGACCTTAATTTCGCCTAGATCTAAATTTAAAGCTTTGGCTGGATAAAGCGTTGCCATTAAAATAAGTTTTTTTGCCAATTCTAAAAGATTAAAATCTTTATGTATAAGTAAATTAGCACGCATTTCATCTAGCATAGATAAAGAGATATTTGAACTTAATCCATCTGTACCAAGATGAATATTTAAACCACTTTTTAAAGCTTGTTTTAAATTTAAACTCCTTGTGCTTAAAAGACGATTTGAAAAAGCACAATGTGTTATAGAATGCAAATTTATATCCAAATTTTTCCATTCTTTTAAATAAACACAATGAGTAAAAAGCGTTCTTACATCTTTAAAAAGTTTTAAAAAATTATCCACATTATAAAATGGTGCTGGATTGGAAGTAAAATTTTTTAAATAGTTTTTAAATTTCCCTTTTGCAAATCTTAACCAAAAATTTTCAACCTTGCTTTCTAATAAATGAGTGCTAACAAGTAAATTTTGCTTCTTTGCCAAATCAAGAGCAAATTTAGCAAGCTTTGGGTGGGTAGAATAAGCAGAATGGATTGAAATTGCTGGAATAAATAACTCGCTTTTATATTTTAATGCATCTTGAAATCTTTTTAAAAAATCTTCTTTTTTATTAGGAATTTGACTTTCGCTAACACCTAAAATCTCATTAAAAAATATTATACGCATTCCTTCTTCACTTGCTTTAACGCAAGGTTTTAAATCGCTTCCAAAACTTGAAATTTCGCCTATAGTCGCTGTCCCTGTTTTACGCATCCAGTTTAGCTTTTCTAGAATCAAATTATTTTTAGCTTCTTTGCTAAGTTCGTCTCTTGAATTAATAACACTTTTTAACCAAATTAAAAATTCTCCAAAATGTAAAGTATAAGAATTTGCACTAAATTCTAAATGAGTATGAGGATTGATAAAAGAAGGAAGCAAAAGAGTATGTTTGTGAGACTTTATGAGTTCTGCTTTAGGATATTTTTTTTGCAAGGTTTCTAAAGAATCTATAGCAATAATTTGTTCATTAAAAGCCAAAGCTTTTTTTTCTAAAATACTGAATTTTTCATTGCATAAAAATATTTTATCACTATAAATTATTTTCATACCTTCCTTTCAAAATTATAATTGTAACAAAAATTTATTTTAAAATGTTATAATATTAAATTAAAGAATTTAACTTTTAAGGTTTAAACTATGAAAATAATGGTAATTCAAGGACCAAATATCAATATGTTAGGTCTTAGAGAAGTTGGAGTTTATGGCTTAATGAAAATGGATGAAATTCATGAGCAAATGAAAATTGCTGCTTCTCAAAATAATGTTGAGCTTGATTTTTTTCAAAGCAATTTTGAAGGTGAAATTGTAGATAAAATTCAAGAGTGTTTAGGTGTATTTGATGGCATTATTATAAATGCTGCAGCATACTCTCATACTTCTATTGCGATTCGAGATGCAATTGCTGGAGTTGGCTTACCAACTATAGAAGTTCATATTTCTAATATTTATCGCAGAGAAGAATTTAGACAAAAAAGCCTTTTAAGTCCTGTTTGTTCAGGAAGTATAGTAGGTTTTGGACCTTTTGGATATCATCTTGCCTTAATGGGTGTTTTACAAATTTGTGATCAAATTCAAAAAATTAAAGAGCAACAAAACCAACAAAATGTTAAAAATTAATGGAGCAATGCGCTTTGAAAAAAGTCGCTTTTTTCCTTATTGTAATAAAGGGGTAATTAAACAAAAATATTATGCTTTTATAGGTCTTGGAAGTAATATAGAACCTGAAAAAAAACGTTTTGATATTTTTTTTAGAAAACTTCTAGATGATAAAAGAATTAAGATTTTAGCTACCTCTCCTTTTTTAATTAATAAAGCATTTGGATTTACAGAGCAAAAAGATTTTACAAATGCTATAATGATTATTGCAACTAATTTGCACGCGAGAGCTCTTTTAAAAATTTTACTTTATTATGAGTTAAAATTTAAACGAAAAAGAACTTTTAAAAATGCTCCAAGAACTTTAGACCTTGATCTTTTATATTTTTCACAAAAAGTAAGAAAAGATTCTTGGTGTGAGGTTCCTCATATTGGAGTAAAAGATAGAATAAGTGTGATTTTGCCTATGGGCTTATTATAAAGGAAAAATTAATGGGACAACTTATCCATACCTTTACCGTTGAAGATACTGAAGAAATTATACCTAAAGTCAAGCAAGACTATGGAGATAAAGCTTTAATTATAACCAATAAACAAATAAGGCCAAAAACCATTAATCGCAAAGGGATTTATGAGGTAATGGTAGCCATAGAAGAATCAGACTATGAAGAACATCTTAAAAAAATGGGTAAAACTTTACCAAATAAACAAACTAAACAAGCTAATTCTTATCAAAATCAAAAAATAGAACAATCAAAAATTTCAAAGAAGTTAGAAGATGAAGATGTAGTTTTGGATTTTTCATCCAATCTAAAAACTCAACCTATAAAAGAAAAATTTCCAAAAAATAATCTTGAAAATATTAAAGAAAAATTATCAGAAGTTAGCAGTGAAATTTCAAAAGTAACTAATACACCTTTACCAAACTATGAGGTGACTCCAAATTACAATAAAAAAATAGAATCATTTGAAAAGCAAATCAATAAACTTAATGATAAAATGAATTTGCTTGTTGATATGATGTGGGATGATAAAGCTGAAGCAAGAAAAAATCTTGTTATACCGCCAGAATTTGCCAGTATTTATAAACAAGCTAAAGAAAGCGGTATGAAAGAAGAACATTTAGAAGCTATTATGAAAGCAACTATTGAAAATATGCCAACAGCTATGAAAACCAATAAAGAAGCTGTGCAAAAATATTTTTATTCACTTTTACGCAGTATTTTGCCTTGTCGTGTAGAAAGTGAAATTAAAAAACAAAAAATTATGATGTTAGTAGGCCCAACAGGAGTTGGAAAAACCACAACTTTAGCGAAGCTTGCTTTTCGCTATGCTTATGGAGATAAACGCTATAAAACCGGAATTATTACTTTAGATACTTATAGAATTGGAGCCGTGGAACAATTATTTCAATATGCAAAAATGATGAAATTGCCTATTATTGATAGCATAGAACCAAAAGATTTGGATGAAGCTATTAAAAGCCTAAATAATTGCGAAGTGATTTTAGTTGATACTATAGGAAATTCTCAATATGATCAAAATAAGTTAGCAAAAACCAAAGAATTTTTATCTCATTCTAATGCACAAATTGATGTGAATTTAGTAATTTCAGCTAATACAAAACATGAAGATTTGATCGAAATTTATAAAAATTTTTCTTTTTTAAATATCGATACACTTATTATTACAAAATTTGATGAAACAAAGGTTTTTGGTAATATTTTTTCTTTAATTTATGAAACAAATATTCCTCTTAGTTTTTTTTCTATAGGTCAAGAAGTTCCTGATGATTTAGAAGTTGCAAATAGCGACTTTTTAGTGCGTTGTATTTTAGAAGGATTTAAAGGAAAAGCAAGTGAATAATCAAGCTAATAAATTAAAAAATTTAATGAATGAAAATGGAAAAAGAAAATCCAAAAATACACATTTTATTTCAATTACAAGCGGAAAAGGCGGAGTAGGTAAAAGTACAATAAGTGCTAATTTAGCAAATGTTTTAGCTTCTAATAACTATAAAGTAGGTCTTTTTGATGCAGATATAGGCTTAGCAAATTTAGATGTAATTTTAAATATACGTATTCAAAAAAATCTTTTGCATGTTTTAAAAGGCGAATGTTCCTTAGAAGATATTTTAATAGAAGTAAAACCAAATTTATGGCTTATACCTGGAGAAAGCGGGGATGAAATATTAAAATATAATGATAAAAATATTTATGAAAGATTTTTAAATCAAACAAGTATTTTAGATGAGCTTGATTTTTTGATTATTGATACAGGAGCAGGAATTGGAGGTAATATTTTAAATTTTTTAGAAATGTCAGATGAAGTTATAATTGTAACTGTTCCCGATCCAGCAGCAATTACTGATGCTTATGCAACTATTAAAACCACCTCTAAAACTAAAGAAAACTTATTAATGATTTTTAATATGGTTAAAAATGAAAATGAGGGATTAAAAGTCTTTGAAAATATTAAAAAAGTTGCTGATGCAAATATAAAAAATCCTTTAAAATTAGAATTTTTAGGATTTTTATCAAATAGTAAGGATGTAAGTTCAAGTATCAAAAAAAGAACTTTATTTACTGATGATAATACAAACTCAAGTGATGAGCTTAAAGCTCTTGCTTCAAAGCTTTTATATAGATTGGAACAAAAAGTGCTTAACAATGTCTCAAATAGAAGTTTTTCAAATTTCTTTAGAAAAATTATAGAAAGATTTTAACAAAAGAGAAAATATGAGAACTGAAAATTACGTAGCATTTTTTACTGTTTGTGGTTTTTTTATAGGACTTTCATTTAGCGTTATTAGTGTAGATGAAGCTTTTGATATTATTTTATTTACATGCTTTATTACTTTTGCTTTTTATATTTTTGCACATATTGCTATAATGAATTTTATTGATATTAAAAAAATTAGCGGTCGTATTTTTAATAAAAATGATTATGAAAAAACCAGCAATAATATTATCAATGATTTAATTATTCGCGAGAAAAAAATGGATATAATTTTAGAAAAACTTAATCAGGAAAGAGAAAGTCTTAAAAAGAATGATCCAAAGGAAAGACGTAAAAATGCTAAAAAAGCCGCCTAAAGCTTATGAGCAAATAATTAAAAAAGAACAAGATGATCTTGTTGTAGCTTATATGCCTGCTTTACGTGCTATGGCTTTTAAACTCAAAGAAAAACTCCCTTCAAGCATAGATGTTAATGATTTAATTAGCACCGGTGTTGAAGAAATGATTAAACTTTCACGCAGATATAATAAAGAACAAAATGATAATTTTTGGGGTTTTGCAAGAAAAAGAGTAAATGGATCTATGCTTGATTATTTAAGAAGCTTAGATGTAATGAGTCGTAATAATAGAAAGATTATTAAGAGTATTGATAATCTCATAGATGAATACTATCAAGAATACGAAAGTGAGCCTGATGATGAATACTTGGCTAAAAAATTAGATCTTGATATAGAAAAAGTTAGAGAAGTAAGAACTGCTCATGCAATAAGCTATACCCTTCCTTTAGATGAACAAATTGAACTTTATAATGAAGATAATACTTTAGAAAAAATTGAAAAAGATGAACTTTTAGAAAAAATTAATGAAATTTTAGAAGGTTTAAAAGAACGCGATCAGTTAATAATTCAACTTTACTATTATGAAGAGCTCAATCTTAAAGAAATAAGTGAAATTTTACAAATTAGCGAAAGTAGAATTTCTCAAATTCACAAAAAACTTCTTAAAAAAATAAGAGAAAGGCTTGCCTAATGGCTGAAATACTTTCTCAAGAAGAAATTGATGCTCTACTTGAAGTTGTAGATGATAATACGGATACTCCAGTATCTTCTAATAATAAAGAAGATAAAGAAGAAAGAAATATAGTCGTTTATGACTTTAAAAGGCCTAATAGAGTTTCTAAGGAACAATTAAGAACAATTAAAGGTATTCATGATAAATTAGCAAGAAATCTTGCTTCTCAAATTTCATCTATGATGAGAAGTATAGTAGAAACTAAACTTCACTCCGTTGATCAAATGACTTATGGTGAATTTTTAATGTCTTTACCGAGTCCAACAAGCTTTAATGTTTTTTCTATTAAACCTTTAGATGGTAATTGCGTTTTAGAAATTAATCCAAGTATTGCTTTTCCAATGATCGATAGACTCTTGGGGGGTCAAGGAGATAGCTACGAAGCTTCACGTGAGCTTACAGATATAGAGCTTAATTTATTGGATTCTATTTTGCGTATTATTATGCAAAGACTCAAAGAAAGTTGGGCAAGTGTTACTGAAATTTATCCTAGTATCGAAGCAAAAGAATCTAGCCCGAATGTAGTTCAAATAGTTTCTCAAAATGAAATTGTTATTATGGTTGTAATGGAGATTATTATAGGAAACTCAAGTGGTATGGTAAATATTTGCTATCCAGTTGTGCATTTAGAATCTATTCTTTCTCGTTTGGCAAATCGTGATATTATGATGGGAGAAACCTCAGCTAAAAAATCTCGCAATAAAGAATTAAAAACTCTTATTGGTCGTGCTGAAGTTGTTTATGAAGCTATTTTAGGAAAAACATTAATTAGTGTGCATGAATTTTTAGAGCTTAATCAAGGAGATATTTTACGCCTTGATAGAGAGGCAGATGATAAAGCAATAGTTTGCATTGATAAAAAAGAAGTTTTTTTAGCACAAATTGGTTTGCATCGTTTTAGAAAATCAATTAAAATTTTAGAACTTATCAGAACCGACAAAGATGAAATTAAAGAGATTCTCGAAAAATATGAAGAAGAAAGAAAAGCAAAAGCTAATGTTTATGATCAAGAAGAAACTCAGGAAGAGGAAGAAGAAATATGATTGATGAATTTTTAAAACTATTTACAAATGAATGTATAAGCACAATAGAAGGTTTAACAGGAAAAAGCGCAGAATTTAGCGAATATAAAGAATTTGATATTTCAACTCAAGATACTCTAAAACCTCCTTTAGTATATGTAGATTTTAATATGAACCCAACAGGTAAAATAGGAATTCTAGCTAGTGCTGTTTTAATGAGTGCAATTGGTGAATGGATGATGGGGGAAGAAGAAATCACCAAAAATGATCAACTCGGTGATGATGAAATGGATGCAGCTAAAGAAGCTATACAAAATATTATTTCGGCTTTCTCTACAAGCTTAGGAGCACAAAAAGAAATTCCGAAATTAGAATTTAATTTTAATTCTTGTAAATTTAATTCTGATCAGCCAGAACTTAAAGATTTTATTAAAGTTTATCTTTATGATGTAAAAATAGAAGATTTAAACGAACAAATCTCTTTAGTAATGGATAAAAGCTTTTATAATTTACTCACGAAAAAAGAAGATGATAGTACCGATAGTGTAGAAAATTCTAAAGACAACGATAAAAAAATCGCACTAAGCGAAGAACTTAGAAATATTAATCTTATTATGGATGTAAGACTTCCAGTACGTGTGCGTATAGGTAATAAAAAAATGCTTTTAAAAGATGTTTTAACTATGGATATAGGTTCTGTTGTAGAGCTTAATCAATTGGCTAATGATCCTTTAGAAATTTTAATTGGAGAAAAAAGAATTGCCTATGGAGAAGTTGTTATAGTTGATGGAAATTTTGGAGTTCAAGTAACTGAAATAGGAAGCAAAAAAGAAAGATTAGAACAACTTAAATGAAAAATGTAAAACTTGATATTGAAAAATTTGAAAATATCCCTAATTTTCAAAAAGCTGTAACTTTTTTTGGTTCAGCAAGATTGAAAGAGGATAATATTTATTATAAAAAAGCCAAAGAATTAGCACAAAAGTGTGTTGAAAATGATTTTTGTGTTATTAGTGGTGGAGGTGGAGGAATTATGAAAGCAGCCAACGAGGGCGCTTTTAAAAATAAAAATAATAAAATTCCTATACAATCTGTAGGTTTTAATATTTTCTTACCTTTTGAACAAAAACTTAATGATTTTATAGAGTATAATATCACTTTTAAGAGCTTAGCCATACGCAAAATGGCTCTTATTCAAAAGAGTCTAGCTTTTGTGATCTTCCCAGGCGGCTTTGGAACCTTAGATGAATTATGTGAAATAATTACATTAAAACAACTCGGTTTTAAAAAAGATGTTCCTATTATTTTATTTGGGAAAGATTTTTGGCAAAGCTTTGATGAATTCGTCAGAAATTCTTTGCTTGAATGTAATCTTATTACAAAAGGAGATGAGTTAAAGTATAAAATCACTGACGACTTAGATTTTATCATTCAAACTTTAAAGGAACAATTATGAAAATTCTAGTCGCAATGAGTGGAGGAGTAGATAGCTCAGTAACTGCTTATAAACTTAAAAATTTAGGTCATGAAGTAATAGGATGCTATATGAAGCTTCATGGAAAACCAAATTATCACGAAGACAATATCAAAAAAGTTCAAAAAGTAGCAAATTTTTTAAATATTCCTTATCATATTTTAGATTTACAAGAGGATTTTAAAAATAAAGTCTATATGCCATTTGTTAATACTTATAAAGAAGGAAAAACACCTAATCCTTGTGCTTTATGTAATCGTTTTATTAAACTTGGAAAACTTTTAGAATTTGCCAAAAGCTTAGGTTGTGAAAAACTTGCTACGGGACATTATGCAAGAATTGAAAATGGGTATATTAAAGTAGCTTTTGATGAAAGTAAAGATCAAAGTTATTTTTTAGCTAATGCTGATAAAGAGGCTCTAAAATATCTTATATTTCCTCTTGGAGAAATGAAAAAAGAAGATGTTAAAGCTTTTGCTTCTACCATAGAAGAATTAAAATCATTTGCAACCCAAAAAGAAAGTTCTGAAATTTGTTTTGTTGAAGATACTTATATTAAAGTTTTAGATCAATTTATGGATACAAAAATACCAGGAGAAGTTTTAAATAGTAGCGGGAAAGTTATAGGAAAACACGAAGGCTATATGCACTATACCATAGGAAAAAGAAGAGGATTTGAAGTACGCGGAGCACATGAACCTCATTTTGTTTTAAAAATAAAACCAAAAGAAAATCAGATAATAGTAGGCACAAAAGAAGAGCTTAAAGTTAGTAATTTTAATCTAAAAAATATTAATCTTTTTATAGAAGCTAAAG
The DNA here is from genome assembly GCF_016599045.1 of Campylobacter sp. TTU_617. GTDB lineage: Bacteria > Campylobacterota > Campylobacteria > Campylobacterales > Campylobacteraceae > Campylobacter_D. The sequence goes on along the minus strand of NZ_JAENKV010000002.1, from coordinate 73,008 downwards.
AGCTTGATTGTGCAGTAAAAATTCGTTATCGTTCTAAATCAACACCTTGTAAAGTAATTATCAATGATGATAAAAGTGCTAATATAATTTTACACGAACCAGTTTATGGTTTAGCAAGTGGACAAATGGCTGTATTTTATGACAATGATAAAGTCATAGCTAGTGGCTTTATAGAATAATTTTGTAATTATCTTAAAAAGATAATTACAATAACTTTATCAAAAATCTAATAATAAATTTATATTTATTAGACTTTTTAAAAAACTATTTTTAAAATAAAAATTAATTTTTAAGCTTATAATTAATAGGAATTAAAATTTTAATATTTTTATCATATTTTGGAAAGTGTTTGGATGCTAATTGTATTGTTTTTAGAGCGCTTTCATCTAATAATTTATGTCCTGAACTTTTTATAATTTTTAAATACTCTAATTTTCCTTCTTGTTTCCATAAAAATTCAATTAAAACTACACCCATCATGCGCATTTTAATAGCTTGTCTTGGATAAATTAAAGAATCTTGTATAGCTTTTTTAATCTCTTGTAAAAAAGGATGGTTGTCATTAAAATTTACACTTTCTGTTTCTATATTTTGTTTTGAAATTGAATTAGAATTTAAATTTTGAATTTCTTTTGAAACAATGGCTTCATTAAATTTATTTAGATTTTCTTTAATTAGAGGCTTTTTTTTAAATTCTTTACGTTTTTTTGGTTTGTGATTTTCAATAATTTTTTCTTTTATAGGTGGGATAGGTGGAATTGGGATATTCTCTTTTTCTTGTTGGATAATATTATCTTGAGAAGAATTTATAGTAAATTGTCTCATTGAAAGAGAAAATACTTCTTGATTCTTAAATTCTATTTTAAATAAAGTAATACTAGAAAATAATAAAAATAATAAAGGCAAAAAAAACAAAAAAGAAAGATAGAAAGCTTGAAACTTATGATTTTTCAATATATTAATCATTCTTTTTCTCAGTTAAAATTTGAAAATTTTCGTGATTTTTAGCTTTTAATAAATCAATAATTTTTACAAAACTTTCAAATTTAGCATCTTTATCACTTTTTAATTCTACTATAACTTTAGGATTTAAATTATCAATAGTATTTTTAAGCTCGTCTAAACTTATTTTTCTATCATCAATATAAAAAATATTTTGCGCATTAATTGCAATAGAAATTTTTTCTTCTTTATCGTTTATATTTATGCTATTTTGACTTGATGGAAGATTAATTTTTATAGTTCCTTGTGCTATAAAAGTAGAAATACTTAAAATTATAGCAAGCAAAACAAGCATAATATCGATAAAAGGAACTATGTTTAACCCTTCATTTTTTGGAAGTTTAATCATTTTTATTCTCATTATAAATTCTAAAAGAATTGCTAAGAAGTGATACTTTACGCAATAAAGCATTATAAGCAATCAAAACAGGAATGGCTACCAAAAGCCCTAAAGCTGTTGCTTTAAGCGCCAAAGAAAGTCCTATAACTATAGATTTTACATCTATACTGCCAGCTAAACCCATTTCATAAAAAGTTATCATTATACCTATAACAGTTCCTAAAAGCCCTATATAAGGTGCATTAGAATAAATAATATAAAGTGTTGTTAAATTTTCACTTATTGCATCATCAAATTTTTCTTGATTTTTATAATCACCAAATTCAAGCTTTTTGAAAAATAATATTCTTTCTATAACACACCAAAGTGCTATAAAAGCCATAAAGCCCAAAACTACAAAAATAATTAAATCTATATAATTTTTTAAAAATTCCATAAAAAACTCCAAATTTTGTAGTTTATGATTATATTAAAATAACTCTAAATTTAAAATTAATATCTATTATCAAAATTTATTATAATTTTTATTTAAAAATTTTTAAAATTAAAAATAATAAAAAACATTTCATTTATATTTTTAATAAGAATAACAAAAATTTATTGATATTTTTTTACTTTAACTGTTGCTCATTCTTTTTATATTCACTTCACAAATTATCATTATAATTCATCCAATCAAAAATTTTTAAGGAGTTTTTTATGAAAAAAATATTTTTTGCAATTTTAGCTACAGCGGCAATACTTTATGCTGATATGGTTGTTTCAGTTGATTCTTTACCACAAAATGCTCAAAAATTTATCCAAACTTATTTTAAAGGAACTCAAATAGCTCTTGTAAAAAAAGATATTGATTCTTTTGATGTTACTTTAAATGATGGCACAGAAATTGATTTTATTATAAATGGAGAATGGAAAGAAATTGATGGAAATTATAAAGCTATTCCAACTGGTTTTTTACCTACTAATTTAATTTCTAAAGTTCAAGCTTCTCAAGCAAATGCACAAATCATAGAAGTAAGCAAAGAAATTAATGGTTATAAATTTAAATTTAATAATAATATGAAAGTTTATACAGATATAAATGGAAATATTTTAGGACAAAAATTTGATGATTAAAATAAAGCTTGTTTAAAAAACAAGCTTTTAAATCTTAATCATTCTCCTGGAAAATAATTTGGATTTTTCCAAGGTCCATATTTAACTTTTATATATTCTTTTGGATCTAAATTTTGCTGTGGGGATGCAAAATATTCTGGTTTTAAAGAAGGAGACTTACTATAGGCAGTGTCAAGTCCTGCACGATTTTCTGTTGTCGTAATTGGCATTCTTACAAAACCTGTATTAACATAAGCTGCAATATCAAGTGCATCTTCATTACTTAAAATAGGATTATCATAACTTGCACCATAAGGCATAGCTGATTTTAAAAATCTTGCTAAAAAAGGTATCATTGACATATGTCCTCCATCAGGATAAATAAGTAACGATGGATAAAGATGACCCCCACCTTGCATATAATTTTCATTTTTAACCCCTAATCCTTTCTCACCATGACAAGCTACACAATTTTCTTCAAAAAGTTTTTTTCCACGCACAGGATCGGCTGGACGATTAGGAAAATCCATTTTAGCAAAAAAATCTCCCTCAAGTCTTACTCCATCTTTTATATCATAAGCTTTTTTAAGCCATTTAAAATAAGCTAAAATTGCTTTCATTTCTTTAGAATTATCAGGAAATTTATGAGAATCTGTTCCTCCCATGCCACGAATTCTATCTTCTAAAGAAATAATTTTCATTGTTTCTATATCAAGTTTTGGATAATTATTTATAACATTTAAAAAAGGGATAACATATTTTTTAGTACCGGGCAAACCATTATTATCATCCATATGGCAAGCTATACAATTAACTTCATTATTAGTCATTTTAAGCTTACCCTTGGGTCCTAATATACTCTCTGTTTTACTTAAAAGTTGTATGCCATAACGAATTAATTTTCCCTCCTCTCCTTTTGGCACATCATCAATACTTAAATTTTTACTTGGCCATTGTTGTATAGGTCTTTTAGAAAATTCTTCAAAATACTCAACACCTTGCTTATCATTAAGCTCTTCACCGATTTTGTAATCTTTAAAATTTTTGGCATTAGCTAAACAAATTAGCATAAAAATTAAAAATAATTTCTTCATTGCTAAAACTCCTTTTTTGTATTAAAATCATTTTAGCAAAATAAAGACTTATTTAAAAATAAAAAATTAATTTAAAAATTTATTTTTAATCATTTGTAGATTTTTTTCTAAATTTTTTAAATTATCTTCTACACTATGATTAAAATCAATAAAAAATGGATGCGTTAAAGTAGAAATTAAATAGTTTTTTTCCTTACCAAAACAAAAATTAATACTAAAAAATTTATCTTTTAATCTATTATAAATTATTTCTTCATTATCAAAACAAATTTCTTCATTTATTTTTGAAAATTTAATTAAAATCCCACAAAAATAACGCTTTCTTTCATCTATAAATTGTAAATCATAAATAGCAAAATCATTAAATTCAAAAGTATTAAAACTCTTGATTTCTTCTAATTTTTCACTTAAAGCTAAAGCTTCAAACTCTTTTTGATTTATTCCGATTTGTTTTAGTTTTGCTCCAAAATGATATAAAAATAGCTTTAAAATATTTAATTCTAAATCTTTTTGGTTCTTTTTTAACTTTTTACTTATAAAACGAAAGAAAAAAATTCCTGTAAAAATAGCTAAAATCAAAGCTATAAGCAGATCCTTAATAAAAATAAAAGCCAAAAAGCCTATAAGAAAAGCTTCTAAAATGCTTAAAAATTTTAAAATACCTAACCGCTTTACAAGAAATACTCTTTGCTTTTCTAAATTTTGCATTATTACCTTGAAATTTAAAATTTATAACTATAAAAATCTATAATAAATTCTTTATTGTGACTTTAAGATTTTAAAATAAAAAATATAAATCTAAGCTAGAATCTTGTTAAAAGCAAAATACAATTAAGATTTTGCTTTTTCCATTCTTTTTCTTTGAGTTGGATCAAGATAACGCTTGCGCACACGAATATTTTGCGGAGTAACCTCAACAAGCTCATCTTCTTCTATCCATTCTAAAGCTCTTTCAAGGCTTAATTTTCTAGGTGGTACAAGTTTAATAGCATCATCACTTCCACTTGCCCTAACATTTGTAAGATTTTTTCCTTTAATTGGATTTACATCTAAATCATTTGGACGTGAATGCTCTCCTATAATCATACCTGTATAAACTTTAGTTTGAGGATCTATAAAAAGCACTCCTCTATCTTGCAAATTAAAAAGAGAATATCCTAAAGCTACACCATTCTCCATAGAAATCAATGCTCCATTATTGCGTTTTTCAACTGCACCACTAAAAGGACGAAATTCTAAAAAACTATGATTCATTATCCCTTCGCCTTTAGTATCTGTTAAAAATTGGCTTCTAAAACCTATAAGACCACGTGCTGGAATTTCAAACTCTAATCTTGTTTGCCCATCTCCTGTTGGAACCATAGTTTTCATTTCAGCTTTTCTTTTGCCAAGCTTTTCTATCACAGCACCACTAAATTCATCTGGTACATCTATAACTAAATGTTCAAAAGGCTCTGTTTTAACTCCATTTTCAACTTTTACTATAACTTCGGGCCTTCCCATGCAAAACTCAAAACCTTCGCGGCGCATATTTTCAGCTAAAATAGTAATTTGAAGCTCTCCTCTACCACTTACTTTAAATTTACCCTCACCACTATTTTCATATTTCATAGCGATATTTGTTTTCATTTCAGCTTCTAGGCGCTCTGCAATTTTATTTGAAGTTACATGTTTTCCCTCAGTTCCAGCTAGCGGTCCATCATTTACCGAAAATACTATACTTAAAGTTGGCTCTTCTATATGCAAAGGATCAAGAGGCATAGGATTGTTTGGATCTACAATGCTATCCCCTACTTCTAAAGTTTCAAAACCAGCAATAGCTACTATATCTCCACTATTCGCTTCGTCAATATCCATTTTTTCTAAGCCCATAAAACCAATGAGCTTTGAAATTCTACCATTTACTTTGCTTCCATCAGCTTTAGCAAGCATTACATTCTGATTTTTCTTTATGCTTCCATTAAAAATTCTTGCAATACCTATTTTACCTACAAAATTATCATATCCCAAAGTAAAAACTTGCAATTGCAAAGGATTTTCATTATTTCCACTTGGAGCAGGTACGCGTTCTAAAATTGTTTTAAAAAGAGGCTCCATGTTATCATTTGTATCATTTAAATCAAGCTTTGCATAACCATTTTTTGCTGCTGCATAAACTATGGCAAAATCAAGCTGCTCATCATTTGCATCTAAAGCTACAAAAAGATCAAAAATTTCATTAATCACGCGTTCAGGATCTGCAGCTGGTTTATCAATTTTATTAATCACTACTATAGGTTTAAGTCCTAAAGATAGGGCTTTTTTAACTACAAATTTGGTTTGAGGCATTACTCCTTCTTGTGCATCAACTAAAAGTAAAACTCCATCAATCATCTTTAAAACACGCTCTACCTCGCCGCCAAAATCAGCGTGACCTGGGGTATCAATAATATTAATCTTAGTGCCTTTATAATTAATAGCAGTATTCTTAGAAAGTATAGTAATACCTCTTTCTTTTTCAATATCATTGCTATCCATTACGCGTTCTGAAATTTGTTCTCTATCACTAAAAGTTCCTGATTGTTTAAGCAATTCATCAACCATTGTAGTTTTGCCATGATCAACGTGAGCAATTACCGCAATATTTCTAATATTTTCCAAAATTTTCTCCAAAGCTTCAAAATTAAAAGATGAAAATTATATATAAAAAATACTTAAAAATTAAAAATTAAAACTTGGAACGCTTATTGCTTTTAATCTTAGTGTAAAATCAAAATTGAAGGAATTAAAATGTCAAAACCACTAGAACAAGAAATTTTAGAAGAATTAAATCTTAAAGTTGTTAATAAAAAAAATAATACTCTTTTAGAAATTTTAAATCTTTTAGAAATTTTAAAATCAAATAAAAATAAAAAAATGGCAAGAATTTCAGGTGAATTAACAGAACTATTATCCAATAATGAAAATTTTATAAAAATTCAAAATGCTAATAATTTAAATGAACTATTACAAATTCTTGCAGAAATAAGCAATAAAATGATTAAAGTTCATAATAATGATTTTTTAGAGGAAAGATTTCCTGTACTTAAAAAAAATAAATTTTTAAATTATTAAGGATTATTATGTCAAGCCTAACCTCACAAAATGATATATTAAATTTAAATCCAACTCCAAGTAATTCCAAAACAAATTTTAATAAAACAGATAAGAGCAAAGAAAGCAAAAATACTGAGGTTAAGGATACAAAAAATCAAAATGAAAACGACAAAGAAGATCAACGAGAAGATTTTTTAAATTCTTTATTACAATCTATCGAAGAGACTAATGAATTTTTACCAGATCATATGAAAATTAGTAAAAAAGAAGTTGTTAATGAAGCTTTAAATAAGCTTCAGCAAGGAACTTTTGATGAAAATGATAAAATAAGTATTTTTGAATCAGCTTCTTTTATGCAAATTCTTTCTATGCTTGATAAACTAAAAGCAAATACAACTGATATTAAACTTGGAAATTTAAGCTCTCAATTAACACAAATTGTTAAAACAGAAGCTAATTTTAATGCCTTAAAACAAGCAAATAATTTAAGCGAACTTTTAAATATAGCAAAAGATCTAGGCTTGAATGTTAAAAATATAAAAGTAGATCGCTTGCTCGATTTAAAAGCTACTTTTCCAAACTTAGATAAAGCAAATTTTTTTAAAAATTCTATTGATAATGTTTTTAAAGAAATTATCAACAATAAAATCACTCATCTTATTAAAAATAAAGAGATCAATACCAACACAAAACTATCTTTAACTCAAAACAAAACCAAAGAAAACAATGCGAATTCTTTACTTTCTGAAACTCTAAAAAATCTCGATCTTTTAACTAAAGATAAAAAAGAAAACACAAAAACCAATAGTCTAGATCTAAATGAAAACACAAATATAAAAATCAAAGATTTTAAAGATAGTCTTTTGCAAAATCAAGAACTAAAAAATATTAAAAATGAAATCAAACAAGAAAAAACTCAACTTACTTCCAAAGATATTAAAAATGAAGTTGAAAATAAATTAAAAGAAAATGATCAAGAACTAAAAAATATTAAAAATGAAATCAAACAAGAAAAAACTCAACTTACTTCCAAAGATATTAAAAATGAAGTTGAAAAAAATATTGATAAAAATTTAGATAGCAAAATCAATGATACGCAAAAAAAAGAACAAATTATTAAACAAGAAGAAACAATAAAAAATAGCAACTTTAACAAAAATGAGACAATAAAAAGCTCTCAAATTGTTAATTTAAATCAGAAAGAATTTAATAGTATTCAAAAAGATTATAAACAAGAAAATCATAAAGACTTGAAACAAACTAATTTTGAACAAAAAATTAATTTAGAAAATATAGATAAAATTTTAAAAGAATCAAACAAAAACAATAACTCTACTTTTGATAATAATCAAAATAAAGATTTCAATCAAAATTCAAACAATCAAAATAAAGAAGAAAAGACTATAGAAAAAAATTCTGAAGATTTAAATTCTTTAATCAAAGAGTTAAGCAGAATAAATCATAATCAAACTAGAAATTCTATAAGCGTAAAAGAAACTTTACAATATTTTTCAAATGATCTAAAAGAAGCCATAGAACAATATAAAGCACCTATTACAAAAATTAACATCACTCTTAATCCATCTAATTTAGGAGAGGTTGAAGTTACATTAGTTCAAAGAGGAAATAATTTACATATTAATTTTAATTCCAATACTAATACTATGAATCTTTTTATACAAAATCAAGCTGAATTTAAAAATTCCCTTGTAAATATGGGATTTACTGGACTTGAAATGAATTTTAGTGATCAAGGAAAAAGAGAGCAAAATCAAGATCAAGGAAAAAATCGTAGCGGATATGGCTTTAAAGATACTTTAGATGGGCAAAATGAAAGTGAAAAAGTTAATTTAGAGCTTGTTTTAGCAAAATATTTCTAAGTTGGAATACTTTTTGCTTTTAATTAAAAAAAACTTAACAAAAAAAGGATTTGATAATGGCCACAACAACTTGGAATAGCAACCTTAACTGGACAAATACTGCCAGCACCAGCGAAATTAATAAAACAACTAGAGCAGATAGTTCATCTAGCACGAGCAGTAGTAGTTCTGGTGTGGTAAGTAATCCAAATGCTACTTTAGATAAAGATGCATTTTTAAAACTTCTTTTAATAGAACTTCAACATCAAGATCCAACAGATCCTATGGATAGTGACAAAATGCTTACGCAAACTTCACAGCTTAGTGCACTTGAAATGCAACAAAATACTAATACCACTATGCAAAAAATGGTTGAAACTATGGAAAAACTTTCTAATTCTTTTAGCACAAGTATGAGCACTGCAGCAGTTGGGGCTATAGGAAAAATGGCTACAGTTAATGAAAATACAATTAAATTAACTGGTGCTGATGAAGTTATTGCACTTAAAATGTATTTGCCTGAAGATTCTGATGATAAAGGAATTACTTTAGAAGTTTATGATAAAAATAATAAATTAATATTCTCAGAAAAAAGTAACGAAGGAAAAGAAGTTTCAAAAGGTTTATTTACTTTAGAATGGCCTGGTAGAGACAATGATGGCGTTTATGCTGGAGATGGAGAGTATAGTGTAAAAGTAGTTTATAATAATAAAAATGGTGAAAAAATTACTGCAAACTATGGAACCTATCCTATAGAGGGTATTAAATTTGTCGACGGGGTTGCTTATGCAAAAATGGGTGGTCAATATGTAAGCTTTGATGATATTGGTGAAATTAGCGACTATAAACTTGGCTCATCCTCATCTACAGTGGGAGATAGCTCGAGCTCAAATGGAGATTCTTCTGATACAGGAGATACTGGGAATACAGGAGATAGTGATAAAGAAGAAAAGGCATAAACTATGATGAATGCATTTTACAATGGAATTTCTGGAGTAAAGTCAAATAGCTTTGGTATAGACATTTCAGCTAATAATATAGCTAATGTTAATACCATAGGTTTTAAAAATTCAAATGCAGAATTTAAAGATGTCTTTTATCAAACCGTTGTATCTCAATCTACAAATCCTGGTCAAAGTGGATATGGATCAACTTCAGCTTCATCAAAATTAGATTTTTCTCAAGGATCGCCTGTTGCAAGTGATGGAGAATTTGATGTAGCTTTACAGGGAAAAGGTTTTTTTGGCGTTTTAGGATCAGATGGAGGAGCTTATTATACAAGAAATGGATCTTTTAAAAGAGATGCAAATGGTTATCTTGTAGATTCTTATGGAAATTATGTTTTAGGCACAATGAATCCAGCTTTTACAAGTATTAATTATAGTGATAGAGTTGCTGGACTTATGGGAGATTATCTTGATACAGGCTCTCCTGTAAATAGTGGTTTTACAATTAACTCAAACAATTCTTTTGGTATAGGAACAACTGCATCGCAAGGAGCTATTAAAGTTCCTGTAAATATGTATTTACCTCCTCAAGTAACTCAAAACGTAAAATGGAGCGGAAGCTTAAATACCAACACAACGACAGAAATAGTTAAAGTAGATCTTGATCCTAGTAAATTTAATATTACAAAAACTGAAGATGGAAAGTATATAGTTAGTGGCAGTGTTAGCAAAGAAGATGTATTTAGTGCAAAAGCGGGCGATAGAATTATTTTAAATTTTACCGATAATAATGGAGTAAAAACAAGTTTTGAAGCAACTTTAGATGAAAATTTAAATTTTACAAGCAATGAGCTTGATCTAAAAGGTCTAGATGAAAATAGCATAAAACTTGATACAGCTCAAATTTCTACAGAACAACAAAAAGCTAATAAAGATATTTTGGAGTCTCCTATTTACAACGCAGATGGGAGCAAAAGTACTTTAAGAGTTACACTTGAAAGAATTTTACCACAAGAAGGTGATAATATACAATATAAAGCTATTGCACAAATTTATGACTCTAATGGCAAAGCCATAGGTAATCCAACTGAAGGAAACATGATTTTTGATAAAAATGGGGCTTTACTTCAAAATAATATCACAAGCATTACAAATCCAAATGGTGGAATAATCAATATAGATTTAGGAACTCCTTACGATGCCAATAAACCTGGCTCTGGTTATAGTGGAATTTATATAAAAGAAGGGGTTGAAAAAAATATAGTTACACAACAAGATGGTGTAGCAGAAGGATTCTTTGAACAATACAGTATATCTGATGATGGAAGCATAATTGCACAATTTAGCAATGGCAAAAATGGTATAGTTGGAAAACTTGCTCTTTATAATTTCATAAATGAACAAGGTTTAGCAGCAATAGGAGACAATATTTTTGCAGCTACTGCAAATAGCGGAGATCCTACTTTTATAATGAAAAATGGAGAAATAGTTAATACGGCTAAATTCAAAGGAGGATATCTAGAGCAATCTAACGTAGATTTAAGTGTAGAACTTTCAAATCTTATTGTAATGCAAAAAGCTTTTGATGCAAGTTCAAAAAGTATTACAACAAGTGATCAAATGATTCAAAAGGCTATTAATATGAAAAGATAATTAAAGATTATCTTTTTCTATTTGTTCGAAAAGCTCTTTAATCTCTTCAATTTCACTTTCATTATAAGAATAACTTGATTTAATATAATCTATTTGTTTCCCCTTTTCAAGGTAAAAAACTTTTCCACAATCTTTTATATTGATACTATGTTTTAATTCAAAATTAGTATTAATCTTTGGATAAAATTTTAAAAAATTATCTTCACCTATATTTTCAGTTCTTATATAAATTTTTACATTATAAACCATTTCATCAAAAAAATTTAACTTAACATCAATCTGATGCTTTAATTTTATTAATTTTTTATATATAACACTAAATTGATTATATTTTTCTATAATATCATGATAAAGATCTAAAAATTTCGCTTCTATAGTATTGGAATTTTCTTTTTTTTGAAGTTTGATAATTTTAGCTTGATTTTTGATTAAATAATCATAATAATTTTGCATTTTACCTATCGTTTCATTAAGTTTATTTTTAATTTTAAGACTTAATTTTTTAATATTTTCATATTCTATGGCCATATTATTCTCTATAGATAATATAGGCGAAATATGGATATTATTTTTAAATTTTAAAACATTTGTAACAATTAGATTTTTCTTAGGATATAAAACATTATCTGTTAATAAATTACAAATATAGATATTTTCAGCCTCTATTTTCGCGCCTATGCAATTTTCAACAAAAACATTCTTAGCTATAACAGTTCCATTTTCTAAATTTTTTATATATACAGTATTTGCTTCTAATCTTCCCTTATGCGTTAGAATAAAAGCATCTTGTGCAAAAATTTCACTTTTTGCATGAGTTAAGCCTTTTATGTAGATATTTCTTCCTTGAAGTTTTGTTGCCCCAATACTACCATTTACTTTTATATCAGAAGCTTGTACATTTACAATGCCTGACTTAATTGCATCATCACTTATATCAAAATTAGTAATTTCTAAATTTATATTTTCATCAACATTTGTTTTAATAGATCCTGTTGTTTTTAATCCTATTTGTGATACTTTTAAATTATTTGTAACACTATATCCTATACGATCTTTATTTAAAAATCCATAATTTGCGCTAAAATATTTAATCCTATCTTCTAGCTCCTCTACATAAATACTTTCATCTTTTATAACAAAGGGATTATCTAAAAAGACAACAGGATTTATATTTAAAATTTCTCCTTTTAAATTGCGCCCTTCTTTTCCTTGAATTCTATAAACATACTCAAAAAGTAATTCATTTTCTTTAATAGGTTTGCAATATCTTCCTTCATCATAACTAACATTTTCGCTAAAACACGCCTCATTGACATCTCTATGATAAATAACCTCATCACTTTTATGCTCAATTTTATCAACTCCTTTAGCAATCTCAAATTCCATTTCTTTAATGGATGGATTTTCTTGCATTAATAAATTAAAATTATCAATCTTTTCAAACAAATTTTTATCAAGCCTTAAGATTAAAAATTTCTGTTTAATCATTGCCTTGTAAATACTTTGCAAAATATCAAATTTTAAATGTGAATAATATTTAAAATTATCTGCAAAACTAACACAAGCTTTTAAATAGGTAAAATCAGTATTAGTTTTAAGCTTAATTGTAAAAGTATCTTTTCGTTTTTTGGGATAAATTTCTATTAGAAATTTTTGCACCATAGTGTTATAATTTTTTACAAAAAAATCATCGGCATAAAATAAATCAAAATCTTTTTTTTCATAAATTTTTGTTCTTGCTGGTTTTATACTTGAACATAAAAGTTTCAAATCAAGAATTTTAAAATCAAGAATTTCCTTTGTCGATTCTTGTTCATATTTTAAGCTTTCAAAAGGATTGAATGTTTCCAAAGTTTTTGTTTGAAAATTCATCTATCCCCCCCCCATGATGTTACCAATATCATCATTTTTAACATTTATAAAATCTTGTTCTTTTAATATGTTTTCAAAAATATAATTTAATTCTTCAGAATTTTGATTTAAGTCAAAATTATCTAAATGTACCAAGATTTGACCACATTTGCTACACTTTAAATCATTCTCTCTACTAACAAGCTCTTCGTGTATTGTTTGTGGAACTGTATGGACATATAAAGGACAATTGCAAATATAATCATGAGTTTTTTCAGTTGTTAAATCTTGTCTAATTGATTTTAATTTTATATACTGATCTAATGTATAATGAATTTCTTTAAGATGCAAAGCTTTACTTGTAAAATTAGCAATCCATAAATCTTCATTAGCAATATGATCTAAAATCCATTCTTCAGTCAATGTAGAAAGCTCACGAGACATTTTTATAATATCATCTGAATGCTCTAAAAGATCTTTGGTTTTTTCTATTAAAATTTTATGAGATTTTTTATGCTCTTCAATTAATGGAAAATTAATACTTTCCATAAATTTTTCTTCATCTTTAAAATGAGTTTTTATATATTGAAATAATTTTACAAGAACTTGTTTTAAATCATCTTTATATTGCATTTTATTATCTTTAATTTTTTGGACCAAATCATTTGAAACTCTAGCAATTTCAAAAATAAGCTCATGTTGTTTATCTAATTGCATATTTTTAATGCTAAAATCTTTACTCCATCTAACTTCCATTATTTTCCTTATATAATAATTATTCTTTATAATCATATTTTTAAAAAATTAGGATATATTATACAAAAAATATTATAATTTATTTATTAAGCTCAAGACTTTTTAAGCATATTATGATATAATGTACGAGCCTTTTTTCAGACCTGTGCAATATTTTTTTTAAACATCGCTTCAGGGTAGGAATACAGCAGAGCACTTAAATTTAATATGTGCCGCAGTCACCTGGGAAAAGGTTTTTATTCTATTTCCTTGGTAATACGATTTCTAATATCCCTACGAACTATTTCTATACCCCAAAGCCAAACTATATGACCAAATAATTCAGAAATATGCTCATCTAAAGGAATTTGCGAAAGTGGCGGAACTTCTGCTATTAAAGGCATAACCATAACATGAGCAAAAAGATAAACAAAAAATCCAAAAACAGCACCTTGCCACATTTTAATGCGAGGATAATACTCTGCTATCATACAATAAGCTACAGCAAATACAATAGAAAATCCCACATGAACAATAAAAATTGAAAGAGGCAATTCTATTCCAGAAAAAATATAAGTTAAATCTGTTGGCAAACCAAGCTGTTCTAAAAAAATTTTAGGAGGAGTAGTTCTCTCTAAAGAATCCAATGGCCAAGGAAAATTTGGATTTCTAGGAGGAAAAGGAACTTCCCAACCCCACTTAACAATAGCACCAAATACTCCAGCTAAAATTCCTATAAAAAAAGACAAAACAATATGTTTTTGACAATCATTGGTTTTCATTTTTTACCTCCTCAATAAATTTCTAATAATTTAATATATTTTTATTTAAAATATATTAAATTTTAATTTAAAAAATTTTAATGGTTTAAATATTTAAGCTGAAATATTTTTTAAATTCTTCACAAATTGTTAAAAAATTTACCCCATCTATAGTTTTATTTTGTTCAAAAAAATTAAACATATCTTTAAATCCATCTTCTAATTCTTTTGATCGCACTCCATAACTAATAGAAAGCCCAGCTTCAATGAAAGCTGCTAATTTGTCACAATGTTTTAAAGCTTTACCATCAATAGCCCCAAATTCATTTTGATTAAAAGAAGCTAAACTTCCACTACAAAGCTCTACTACTTTATTTTTATAGGTGCGGTTTTCAAATTCATTTTTTACAAAAACTCCCTCATTTTCTCTTCCTTCTCTTATGCCTAAAATATACGCAAATTCAGCTCTTAAATTTTCAGGAATTAAAGGTAAAATTCTTTCATTTATAAGTTTCATTTCATAATCATTAATAATAGTATGAAGCCCATCTACGCCGTATTTAACAGGACTTATAATATCTCTAGTTAAACTTTCGGGCAAATCGTGAAATAAAGCACAATAAAAATTATTTTCAAGTCTTTTATCACAAGCTTTTATTTCTAAAGAATAAAAATATCCCAAAATAGCTACTACTAGCATATGTCCTAAAACAGCAGTTTCTGGAATTCTAGGTGTTTGAGCCCAGCGTTTTTGGAAACGAAGTCTTCCACTTAACTCAATGATTTTGGCAATTTTTTGATTTAAGGCAATTTTTCTAACACCTATAAGCTCATAATAATCTTCTAATTCTTCTTCAACTTTACTTTTAATTTCTTCTATATCATTTAAAAAAGATGATGTTTGATAAACTATATTAAATTCCCACTTTGTTGCAAAATAAGATGCTGCTTTTAAAATCAATTTTTCTTTAGCATAAGTATTAGCTTTTAAATATTCTTCAAAACGTTTTAAAAATTCTCCATTTTCAATATGACCTATCATAGGTTCTACTTTGCTCAATACCCATTTATTAATCTCATCTTTTTTTTGTCTTAATATCTCGTGATAAACATCTGGACGTATATCAGTTACAACAACACGGCTTAAAAATTCAAATATTCCACCCTCGATAATAACTCTCATATTAATATTTTGCTCCATTTTAGCAATAAAATAAGCAATAATAAATTTATGCGCTTGTTTATCAAGCTCAACCAAATTTGTCATTCTTGGATAATCATTCCATCTACTAATTGATGCAGCTTTAAAAATATGTTCTATTAAATTTATGCTAATCATTTATATCCTTTATAATTTTTAAGATGATTTTATCATTTTCTTCTTTGAAAATCATCGTTAAATAAATAATTTACTTCTTTTATTTTAATAGCAATAAAATTCAATAACAAATGCTTAAACAAAAATTTATAATATTATAATCATCTATAAATACAAAATACTTTTTTTATTAATAATTAAAAAAATGATAAAATCATAAAAAGCAAAAGGATATAAATGGATAAAAGAGCACTTTGCATTATAAGCGGGGGAATGGATAGCACTACGTGTGCTTATTTGGCAAAAGAACAAGGTTTTAAAATAATAGCTTTGCATTTTGATTATAATCAACGCACACAAAATAAAGAAAGAGAATGTTTTAAACAAATTTGTAAAAACCTAGGAGTAGAAAAATCTTATATTTTAGATACTTCTTTTATAAAAGAAATAGGAGGAAATGCTTTAACAAATACAAATTTATCTATACCAAAAAATGAACTTCACTCAAACGATACACCACCTATTACCTATGTGCCATTTAGAAATGGAATTTTTTTAAGCATAGCAGGCTCTTTAGCAGAAAAAGAAAAATGCGAAGCTATTTTTATAGGAGTAGTCGAAGAAGATGGTAGCGGATATCCAGACTGCACAGCTCAATTTATAAAAAAAACAAAAGAATTTATTAATGAAGGAACAAGCAAAAATTATAAAGTTGAAATCATAACCCCATTAATCAATCTAAAAAAAGAGCAAATTGTTTCTTTGGCTTTGAAAAAAAATATCCCTTTAGAACTTACTTGGTCTTGTTATGAAAATGAAAATGAAGCTTGTGGTGAATGTGATAGTTGTTTGCTTCGCTTAAAAGGATTTAATCAAGCCAATCTAGAAGATAAAATTCCTTATTCAAACAAAATAAAATATTTAAAAAAGCTAAATGAAAATGAAAAAAAATCTTTACTTGATATTTGGGAAAAAAGCGTTTTAGCTACTCATCACTTTTTAGATAAAAAAAATTTCAATATCATAAAAGACTATCTAAAAAATAATGGACTAGAAAAACTTCAATTTTTATTTTATTATAAAAACAACAACTTAGTAGGCTTTTTAGGATTTTATAAGGATATTATAAAAATGCTTTTTATTGATCCTCAATATTTTCGTCAAAAATACGGAGAAAAACTTATAAAAAAAGTTCTAAATGATTTTAATATACAAAAAGTTGAAGTTAATAAAGAAAATTTAAATGCTATAAAATTTTATAAAAAAATGGGCTTTGAAGGCTTTAATGAATATATTGATGATTTTGGCTATAAATTAATAAAATTAAAACTAAAAAATAAACCCTAGAAAACTAGGGTTTATCATTAATTTAAAACATAAAGTTTATTTTCGTTATTCTGATAAGATAGAATATTTATTGATCCATCTTTAAAGAAAATACTTCTTGCATTTGTAATAACTTGTGGATAAGAAATAACTTTTATCACTTCTTCTTTTTCCGGATCAATCACTGCAATAACATTATGATTTTTACTTAATGCATAAATCAAACCATCTTTATAAGTCATTGAAGTTATATAAAGATCTCCTAAAGTTTTTCCTTCCTTGAGCTCAGATTTAGGTGTAAATTCTCCAGACAATACACAATCTTTTAAAGAAAATTTAGAAATAACAAAAGTTTTTGCATCTTTATTGTTTGGAGTTGTTGCAAGATAAAAATAATTATTATCAGCGGTCATACTTAATACATGATTAAATTTAGATCTTACAGTATCCAATCTTCCACGACCTAAACCTTTTCCTTGACCTTCAAAATTGTTTGAACCTTTTATAAAATCAGCATATTGCAAAGCATCATTAGCATTAGGATTTTTCTTAAATCTTAAAAATGATTTATTTGAACCCATAAGAATAAATTTATCATTCATATAAGGAATAATTCCTATGATAGGATCAATAGTAGCTGAAAAATAAGGATCTAGTTCGAAACTTTCTTTGATTTTAAAATTATCATCAAGAAAAGCAACATCCCATTTAGAACTTGCTATAAATTCATTATTAATATAATCAAGCGTATTTATAGGCTTATAAAATGATATAGTTTCTTCTTTTACAATACTTAATTCATTATCAATCTTAGCAAATGGAGAATTATTAATGTTATTATCAAATTTAATCCCTAATTTTTCACTTGCAGGAGCAAAAGCATAATCAGGTGCCTTAACATCACGTTTTCCTAAAAAAGATATATTTTGCCATAAGCCATTCCAGCCTTCTGTGCTCCAAATAACATATTTTGGATTTAAGGTAAATCTTACTGGATCTCCTTGTCCCACATATGGAGGAATTCCGGTACTTACAAAAGCTTGAAAAACATTTGAAGCTATAATTAAAGCACTAATTAATACAGCAGTAAAACTAAATTTAGTAAATCTTCTAAATTGTTCCCCATTTAATTCTTTTTCAAAAGCACTAAATTTAGGAGCAAAAGCAAAAATTACACCTAACAATAATACAACAGCCCAAAATACAACTTCAGCCCAAAAATATGTATGAATTCCAAAAACAGCTAATCCAAAACCTTGATCTAAATCGCGATGAGCGTGATTTCCATAGTGAGCAAAGGACTGATAAAGACCAATAGCAGTCATAATTAAAAGAGCAGCTAAATATTTTCCTTTTATACCATAACGGACTATAAAAAGGGCTATTACTCCTATAAAAATCATAGCTTCTCTTTGACCCCAGCAAAGAGTACAAGGACTATCACCCAATATATAGCCAAAAACCATATTCGCAATTCCAACGGGTAAAAGTATGATTAAAAAACCCGCTAAACACATTAAAGTATAAAAATTTTTTGTTTTATTAATCTCGTTCATTTTAGCCCTTTCTTTATAAATTCATTATAGTTAAAAGTGCACCAGTTTTGTGACCAACATAGAAAAAAACCATCATTAACCAAGCTATTATTACCAAAGTAAAAGCAAGTTTTTCTTTTTCTGGTTTTTTAATCATTAAGATTAAAGCAATCAATACCAATAAAAGCTCTAAAAACTCCATAACGCCTCCTTATTAAAAAAATTAAAATATTTTATTATCAATTACTTAAAACTTCCTAATTTTTCAGAAAGCTTTGAAGCGCCTTCTAATACATCCTCTGAAATAGTATTTATTTCCATTGAAAGTTCTTTAACCGAGTTAGCAAGTTCGCTTACCTTATCAATATTACCCCCTAAATTTAACATTTTATCTTTTATTTCAACGCTTTTATCCTTCATTGTTTGAGCTGATTGCTTACTTGATTCTAATTTATACATGGAATTTACAAGTTCTTTTTGCAAATCATTTGTTTTAAGAGAAGTTTCTTTCATAGAATCATGAATAGTATCCATTAAAGATTTATTATCATTAATTTGTTGCACTATCATTTGAACAGTTGTGTTAATATCAACCAAAGATTTACTTGTTTTATCAGCCAACTGCCTTACCTCATCAGCCACAACAGCAAAACCTTTTCCGTGCTCTCCTGCACGAGCAGCTTCAATGGCAGCATTTAAAGCCAAAAGATTGGTTTGATCTGCAATATCCCTTATGGAGCTTGTAATAGAAATAATATTATCAGCAGTTTGAGTTAAATAATCCATATTTTTAACAATATTTTGTTCTTTCTCATTGCTTTCATTTATCAAACCTACAAGATCTGATAAAGTTGATTCTACTTTATTCATTAATATACTCATATCTTGCATATTATTAATACTTTCTTGGGCAAGATTATGGGCTAAATCTATATGACTATCTAGAGCTTTTGTGATACCTCTTACACTTTTAATTTGTTCATTTTGAGAATTTGAACTCTCTTCTAATAAACTTACATTATTTTTAAGTAATTTTGAATTCTTATAAGACATTTCTGCACTATGAATTGCCTCAAGAACGGAATTTTCAACAGTAGAAATAAAAGTATTAATATAACCTGCACTTTTTCCCAATTCACTTTTTGGGTTAATATTTAATCTTGCTTTTAAATTTGCCTCATTTCCAGCAAGATTAGCACTTAACTTTTCTAAAATAGAAATAGGAATAACAACTTTTTTAAGTGTTATTAATATAAATAATCCCAATAAAACAATAGTGATACAAACTATAGCTAAAGCAAAATAAAGATTATTAAGCATTTTTGTTGCTAATTTTTCATTGGTCATATTTTTAAAATCAATAATTTTTGTCTCCAAGGTATTATCTAAATACATTGAAGAATTTACTTGCATAATATAAATTTGATCGACAATCATTTGAAAATGTTTTAAAAATAAACTAAGCTCTTCATTTTTTATATTTATATTTTTTAAATTATTGATATATTTTCTAAGAATATCTAAAGTGGTTTTTTCTAAAATGCTTTGCGTTGCTAAAACTGTTAAAATTTCATTTGTATTTTTAAGAACTTCAGGTATTTTAGGATACTCTGTTAATTGATTGTTTAAATATTCTGTTAATATATTTTTATTTAATTCATAAAGATAAATTTTTGAATTAATTGCGATAGAATTTGCTGATTTAAATTTTTCTAATTGCTCTACTTTAGTTTTAAAAATATTATCAATTTCTGAAACATCTATTGAGAAATTACGAAGTTTGGTTAAAGAATCTTCAAATTCTTTAACCAAACTTACACTTGAATCATAATTAACAAAATTAAATCTCTTTTCAAAAATTTGATCAATCCTAGAATCTAAAATTTCTAATCTATTTAATAAATTTGCAACTTGCTCATTTCTCTTAGAATTCAAATGATTGCTAAAAATAAAAAACAATAATGCCAAAACAAAAACAAAAACAATTACAGCTAAGCAAACAAATTGATACAAGAAAAAACTTTTATTTGATTTGATCATTATATTCTCCTGTTAAACTTTCTAAAAAAGCTACAATCTCATCAACAGTTTCTTGATCTAAAAATTTACCAAGTTGATAATAAGCCATAAATTGAACACAAGCATCTAAAGTTGGAATAGACCCATCATGATAATAAGGAGCTGTTTTTGCAACATTTCTTAAACTTGGAACTTTAAAAACCATTTTATCTTCAGGATTTTTAGTTATTTCATACCTTCCTAAAACTTCTTGATTAGGATATTCTTCAAAAATTCCAATTTTTTGATACATATTACCTCCAATATTTATTCCTTGATGACAAGCTATACAACCATTATTTTTAAAGGCTTCATATCCTCTTTTTGCTTTTTGTGATATAGCAGTACTATCACCTTGCAAATATCTATCAAAAGGTGAATTTAAAGTAATTAATGTTTTTTCAAATTCTGCTATAGCATCCATTATATTATCTATATTAACCTTGCCATAAATTTTTTTAAAATCATCAACATATAAAGTATTGGTATTAATTTTCTGAATTAGTTCTTCTTCTGATTCTAAACCCATTTCTATAGGATTAAAAAATGGTACTTTAGCTTGTTCTTTTAAATCTTTGGCTCTACCATTCCAAAACTGAACAAAATTAAATACCGAGTTAAAAGTAGTAGGAGTATTAAAAGGTTTATCAAGTTGCCCTTTCACTCCAGTTGAAAATTCTTTATTATCAACTCCGAAATTATCAATTCTATGGCAAGTATTACAAGATACTGTTCCATCTTTTGATAAACTTGTATCATTATAAAGCTTCTTTCCCAAAATAGCCTTTTCTTTATTGTAAGAGACCTTAGATATAGGAGTTATCATATCATCTGCATAAAGAATTGAAATAAAAACTAAAAATATCAGCTTTTTCATTATAAAAATAACCTCTTTCTTAAATAATAAAATTAAATTTTTTATAATATTAATTTTAAAATTAAATATTTTTAAAATTAAAAATTAATATTTTATAATAAAAATATTATAAATATATTAATTAAGTAATAAAAATTATTAATTGACAAAAGAATTTTTTTGTTATAAAATCATAAAGTTTAACACTATATAAACGAAGGACAAACAATGAGACAATATGAAACTTACAAATGCAATAAATGTGGCAATGAAGTTGAAGTTCAAAATGTTGGTGGTGGTAAATTAGTTTGTTGTAATGAAGAAATGCAATGCATAACAAAAGATTTAACTGCGGTTAATTTAATGAAAGCATTTGCAGGCGAATCAATGGCTAGAAATAAATATGATTTATTTGCAGATATAGCACAAGAAGAAGGTTGGCACGCAATAGCAAAACATTTTAGAGAAGCGGCTGAAAATGAAAAATGGCATGCAAGAGCTGAATTTAAAGCTTATCACGAAATCGTTGATGGAAAGCCTTTAGAAGTTACAACAAAAAATTTAATTAGCGCTGCAGAAGGCGAAAATTATGAACATAGTATTATGTATCCAAATTTTGCAAAAATTGCAGAAGATGAAGGCAAAAAAGCAATAGCAAGATTGTTTACAGCTATTGGAAAAGTAGAAATCGAACATGAAAGAGAGTATTTAGCTCTTAAAAAAATGCTAGAAGAAGAAGAATTTTTTAATAGCGAAGTAGAAGAACTTTGGGTTTGTGAGGTTTGTGGTCATATTCATCGTGGTAAAAAAGCTCCTGCTGCTTGTCCTTTATGCAGAGCTCCAAAAGAATATTTTAAAAGAGAATTTTTAGGATAAAAAAATGAAAAAGATTGGATTTTTATTTTTTATTCTTTTAAATGCATTATTTGCCAAAATTAATATTAATACAGCAAATATCGAAGAATTAAAAACTCTTAATGGTATAGGTGAATCAAGAGCTAAAGCTATTATAACCTATAGAAAAGATCAAAATTTTACAAGCATAGAAGATATTAAAAAAGTAAATGGTATTAGTGAAAAAATATTTTCAAATATTAAAGATTCTATTAGCGTTGAATAATTAAAACCCTATTTTAGGGTTTTAAACTTTTTAATTTAGTGCTTATAATGCTTTATAATTTACAAAAAATTAATTTTAAAAACTAAAAATTAATACTATTTTTATTAAAATTCCATAAACAGATTTTAATCTCATAGAATTAAAAAATATAAAAACTCATAATCAATTTTTAATTTTAACACTAAAGAAAATAAAATATAAAATTCACTACAATATTTTTATGAATTTATTTAAAGAAGATGAACTTACAATAAGCAATAATTTAATAGGTATAGATGAAGCAGGACGCGGGGCTCTAGCTGGTCCTATGTTTTTATCAGCTTGTAAACTTCACAAAAATATAAAAGGACTTTGTGATTCTAAAAGACTAAGCGAAAAAAAGAGAGAAGAACTTTATACGCAAATCATTAAAAATTCAAACTATCTAATACTTAGCTTTTCATCAGAACAAATTGATACTCTAGGGCTTAGCTCTTGTTTAAAAATAGGCCTAATGCTTATAAAAAGACATTTTAGTAAAGATAATGACTTTTTATACGATGGCAATACAAATTATGGTATAAATGGTATAAGAACTCTTATAAAAGCTGATTCTAAAATTCCTCAAGTAAGTGCAGCTAGCATACTTTCAAAAGTCAGTAAAGATAAGGTGATGAATTTTTTGGCTAAAGAATTTCCTTATTATAATTTTGAAAAAAATAAAGCTTATGGCACAAAAAAGCATAAAGAATTGATTCAAAAATTTGGACCTTGCAGACTTCATCGTAAAAGTTTTAAGCTTATATAAACTAAAAAGTATTAAGGCTTATAAAAATTAATTGATCAAATAATAAAAAATAATTTTATCAAGTATTGTGCAAGATAAAGATTGCTAAATATTTTTGATAAATTATAGACAAAGAAAAATTCCTTTGTCTATAAACCTACTGCGCTAAGAGTTTGGTATTTGCTCATATAAATTTGAGCTTCAATTTTTCTCATTGTATCAAGGGCAACTTGAACAACAATTAAAACAGAAGTACCTCCAAAATTAAAAGGTACTCCCATAAATTTAACTAAAACCCAAGGTAAAGTGGCTATAAGCCCAAGATAAATAGAACCTGATAAAGTAAGTCTTGATGCAATTTCATTTAAATAATTTGCCGTTCCTTCTCCAGGTCTAATTCCTGGTATAAACCCTCCTTGCTTTTTAAGATTTTCTGCTATATCTTTAGAATTAAACACTATAGAAGAATAAAAATAAGCAAAGAAAATAACAAAAAAGAATGTTAGAATATGAAATATATAACCATTTGGATTTAAAAAATCATTAATAGCTTGTAAATAAGAATTGGTACTTGATTGTAAAATTGTAGCTGGAAACATTAAAATCGCACTTGCAAAAATAGGAGGTATAACACCGCTTAAATTTAATTTAATAGGAATATAGTTCATAATACGTTTATTTTGATTTTGCATTACAACTTTACGCGAATAAGAAATTGGAATACGACGCTCTCCTAATTCTACATAAATTATAATACCTATAGTTAAAAGTATCAAAACAAAGATAACAAATGCACTTAAAAAATTCATTTCCCCTGAATTAATTTGACCCACAGTATTTTCTATAGCTCTTGGAATAGCTGAAACAATTCCAGCAAAAATAATCAAAGAAATACCATTACCAACACCTTTTTGTGTAATTTGCTCTCCTATCCACATCAAAAGCATAGTTCCTGCAAGCATAGAAATAGCACAAAGAGCTATAAAGGTATTTGTATCCTCTAATATAATGGCATTAACGCCTCCGCGTCCGTGTAAACTTTGCAAACCTATAGCCACACCCACACTTTGAACTAAAGTTATAAAAATAGTTGCATAACGGATAATCTGCATATATTTTTGCATACCATCACGTTCTTTTTTCATTTTTCCAATATTTGGAAAGGTGGCAGCTAAAAGTTCCATAATAATAGAAGCTGTAATATAAGGCATAATCCCTAAAGAAATAATAGAAAATCGCTCAGCTGCTCCTCCGCTAAAAACATTAAACAAACCTAAGGCATTATTTTGATTATTATTAAAAAATTCTGCAATTACATCAGCATTGACGCCAGGAACAGCCACATAAGCTAAAACCCTATAGGCGAATAAAAACGCTAAGGTAATTAAAATTTTATTCGTCAATGCTTTATTCATTATTTTATTCCACTAATACTTATATTCTGATCTTTAATTTTAGAAGCTAAATCTTTAGCACTTTTTCCAATTAATTTTATTTTTTTAACAGCTTTTGAAATTTTATGTATGCTTTTAATGCTTTCAAAGCTAATTTCGCTTAATTCTTTAATAGCTACAATTTTTTCAACATTAATTACATAAGGTTTTTCCACTCTAGAAGTAAAACCTACTTTTGGTAATCTTCTTTGAAGTGGTTGTTGTCCTCCCTCAAAACCTCTTTTTTCATTATAACCTTTTCTTGCAGTTTGGCCTTTTCCTCCTTTGGTGGCAGTCTTACCCATACCAGAGCCTTGACCACGGCCAATTCTTTTAGTTTTATGCGTTGAACCCGCTGCTTTTGTTAAATTCATCTTCTTATCCTTTTAACATTGTTAAAGCTTTGATTGTAGCACGAACCACATTAGCTGAATTATTTGAACCTAAAGATTTAGTTAAAATATCCTTAATACCCGCAAGTTCCACAATAGGACGTGTTGAACCACCTGCTATAACTCCCGTTCCTTCGCTTGCTGGTCTAAGTAAAATTCTACTTGCATTATATTTAACTTCAACATCGTGAGCGATAGTAGAACCTTTAGTTTTTACTTCAACCATATTTTTAAAGGCATCATCAACAGCTTTGCGAATAGCATCAGGAACTTCTTTAGCTTTTCCATAGCCTACACCTACTAAACCTTTACGATTTCCTACTATAACTAAAGCAGTAAATCTAAATCTTCTACCACCTTTAACAACTTTAGTAACCCTGCCAATATCGACGATTACTTCTTCAAATTCTTCTCTATTATATTTTTCCATCGATCCTCCTTTGGGTTATAGCTTAATGCCATTTTCTCTTAAAGATTCAGCTAAAGCTGCAATTACACCATGATAAACATAACCATTTCTATCAAAAATACCTTGTTCGATTTTTTTAGCTTTTAAAATTTTTGCAAATTCAGCAGCTATTTTTTTAGCACCCTCTTTATTTGCTTTTACATTTATCTTACGTCCATCAATTGCTGCTAAAGTTACAGCTTTAACATCATCAATAGCTTGTATATATAGGGTTTTATTTGATTTAAACACAGAAATTCTAGGTAAAACTTCAGTTCCTGAAATTCTTGCTCTAATTCTCTTTTTTCTTTTAATTCTTAAAGAAATTTTTCTTTTTAATATATTTATTCTCATACCCTATCCTTACTTCTTAGATGTTTTACCAGCTTTACGGATAATACGCTCATCAGAATATTTAACGCCTTTACCCTTATATGGCTCTGGTGGTCTAAACTCACGAATTTGAGCAGCAACTTGTCCAACAACTTGCTTATCACTTCCTTTTACAATGATATTATTTTTATCTACTACAATTTCAATACCTTCTGGAATATCATAATTAATAGGATGTGAGAAACCAAGTATTAATTCTAATACTTTACCTTTTAATGCTGCTTTATAACCAACACCATTGATTTCAAGAGTTTTTGAGAAACCTTGAGTCATTCCCACAATCACATTATAAGCAAGCGCTCTATAAGTTCCCCAATAAGCTCTACTTTGTCTGTCTTCACCCTTTGGAGAGAAAATAATTTGCTTATCTTTAATTTCAACATTAACATTAGCTTTTGTATCAAGCTCTTTTATTAAATTTCCTTTTTTAAATTTTAAGAAATTTCCTTCTATTGTAACTTCTATCCCATCTGGAATAGAAACTGGTTGTTTACCTATACGAGACATATTTTTCCTTTTTATTTGTCTAGGATATTTCTACTTTTTAAAGAATGGATACCCAATGCCATAAAAAGTAAGATTACCAAATGGTACATAAAATTTCGCCACCTACTCCTGCTTTAAAAGCTTCATCGTTTGGCAAAACACCTTTGCTTGTGCTAACTACTATAGTTCCATAACCATTTTTAAAACGTTTAATTTCATCTTTACCTTTATAAACACGACGACCTGGTTTAGAAACTCTTTTAATTTCGTTTATAACACTTTGTCCTTTTTCATCGTATTTTAAAACTACATTAACAAATTTCTTTTTATCTTCTTCAATAATATTGAAACTTTCAATATAACCTTTTGCTTGAAAAATACCCACTAAAGCTTCTATAACATTAGAATGTAAAAGCTTAGTAGTTTCAAGCTTTCTCATACTTGCATTTCTAATACGAGTAAGTGAATCTGAAATTATATCATTGATCATTATCTTTTCCTTACCAACTTGCTTTTTTAAGACCTGGAATTAATCCTTCATTGCCCATTTTTCTTAGACAAACTCTGCAAATTCCAAAATCTCTATAAACTGAATGAGGACGCCCACAAACTTGACATCTTGTATATCCACGAACCTTAAATTTAGGTTTGCGTGCTGCTTTAGCAATCATTGATTTTTTAGCCATTTTTATCTTCCTTTTGCAAATGGCACACCTATAAGTTCTAATAATCTGTGTGCCTCTTTATCGTTTTGTGCTGTTGTAACAATAGCAATATTCATGCCGTGAGTTCTTAAAATTTTATCATACTCAACTTCTGGAAACATTAATTGCTCATCAAGACCAAAATTATAATTTCCACGTCCATCAAAGCCATCTTTGCTTAAACCTCTAAAATCCTTTACTCTTGGTAAAGCAATAGAAATAAGCTTATCTAAAAAAGCATACATATTATCTTTTCTTAAAGTCACCATAACACCTACAGGAAAACCTTCACGCACTTTAAAACCAGCAACAGATTTTTTTGCTTTAGTTATAACGGCTTTTTGTCCAGCAATTAAAGAAATAGTATCTGCAATATTTTGCAATACTTTTTGATCTTTAGCTAATTCTCCTGCTCCTACACTAATAACAATTTTTTCGATACTAGGTATAAGCATAGGATTTTTAATATCAAATTCTTTAACTAAAGCAGCTTTTATGTTTTGATCATATTTTTCTTTTAATCTCATCATAAATTCTACCCCTCAATCTTTGCTACATTGGAAATATCCATAGGCATTTCTTTATTGATAAAACCACCATTTGGATTTTTCTCAGTTGGCTTTACAGCTTTTTTAGCTATTTTGCAACCTTCAACAATCACTTGAGATTTTTTTGGAAAAACTGCTAATACTTTTCCTGTTTTACCTTTATCATCTCCTGTAATGATTTTTACATTATCACCTTTTTTAATTTTAAATTTAACCGCCATTATAATACCTCCGGTGCTAGTGAAACAATTTTCATAAAGCCACCATATCTAACTTCTCTTCCTACTGGTCCAAAAATACGTGTTCCAATAGGCTCTCTCTTGCTATCAAGTATTACAGCAGCATTTTCATCAAAACGAATTAAAGATCCATTTTCTCTATGAATTTCTTTTTTAGTGCGAACTATGACTGCTTTAACAACCTGACCTTTTTTAACCTTACCATTTGGTAAAGCTTTTTTTACAGATGCAACAATTACATCGCCTACTGTAGCATATCTTCTTTTGCTACCACCCAAAACCTTAATACACATAAGTTCTTTTGCACCACTATTATCAGCAACTGCAAGTCTTGTAAAACTTTGAATCATTATTAAACTCCTGTAGCTAATACAGATTTTAAACGAAATGATTTTCTTTTAGAAAGAGGTCTGCATTCTATAGCTACCACAACATCTCCTACTTTAGCCTCATTTCTTTCATCGTGAATTAAATATTTTTTAAATCGTTTAACAATTTTTCTATATCTTGGATGAACAACTTTTCTTTCAACCAAAACACTTACTGTCTTATCCCCAGCAATCTTAACAACAATACCTTGAATTTCTCTTTTAAATGCCATATTCTATCCTTGTTTTAAAACGCTAATTGCCGTACTTATTCTAGCAATATCTTTTTTAACTTGTCTAATCTCATTTGGATTAGTAAGTTGCATAGTTTTTAGCTTTTGTCTTAAAGTGAATAAAAGCACCTTTTTTTCTTTTAGCATTGTTGCAAGCTCGGCTGCATTTTTATCTTTAATTTCAGTATATTTCATTTTGGCTCTCTCTTGTAACAAACTTAGTTTTAAAAGGTAATTTATGCATAGCTAATGTTAAAGCTTTTCTTGCCATTTCTTCATTAACTCCTGCCATTTCATAAATAATACGTCCTGGTTTAATATTCATTACCCATTCTTCAACTGCACCTTTACCTTTACCCATACGAGTTTCTAAAGGTTTTTTAGTTAAAGGCTTATCAGGAAAAACTCTAATCCAAGTTTTACCTTGTCTTTTAACAAAACGAGTTAAAGCTATACGCGCAGCTTCGATTTGACGTGAATTAATGCGACCTGCTTCAGTGGCCTTTAATGCAAATTCACCAAAAGTAAATTCTGTTCCTCTGCAAGCATAACCTCTATTACGCCCTTTCATCATTTTACGATATTTCGTTCTTTTTGGCATTAACATTATTTACTCCTTCTTCGTCTTGTTGTTTTTTTAGCTGGAGCATTTTCTTCAGTTTTTTCAGGTTGCATTCCTTTTTGTAATACTTCACCTTTAAAGATCCATACTTTTACTCCTATGTTTCCATA
Organism: Campylobacter sp. TTU_617; assembly: GCF_016599045.1. Lineage (GTDB taxonomy): Bacteria > Campylobacterota > Campylobacteria > Campylobacterales > Campylobacteraceae > Campylobacter_D. The sequence goes on along the minus strand of NZ_JAENKV010000002.1, from coordinate 43,641 downwards.
AGTAGTTCTAGCTTCTGCAAAACCATAATCAATTTTTGCTCTTAAAGTATGAAGTGGCACACGACCTTCTAAATACCATTCTGTTCTTGCCATTTCAGCTCCGCCTAAACGGCCTGAAACAGAAACTTTAATTCCTTTAGCTCCTGCTTTTTGCGCTCCTTGAATAACCTTTTTCATTGCTCTTCTAAAGGCTACTCTCTTCTCTAATTGAGTTGCAACACTTTCTGCTGCAAGTTGAGCTGAAGCTCCTGCTTTTCTTTCTTCTTTAATGTTGATATTAACATCTTTACCAATTAAATTTTGAAGATCTTTTCTTAAAACATCAACATCGCTACCTTTTTTACCAATAATTATGCCTGGTCTTGCTGCTACAACAGTCACACGCAATCTTTTAGCTGTTCTTTCAACTAAAATTTGACTAATTCCTGCATAATAAAGTTTTCTTTTTAAAAAAGTTCTGATTTTGTAATCTTCACCAATATTTTCAACCAAACTTGTTTTACTAGGAAACCATCTTGATTCCCAATTTCTATTAATTCCTAATCTTAAACCAATCGGATTTACTTTTTGTCCCATTTAGCTTTCCTTCTTTGCTGTTGCTTTTTTAGTGCTTTTATTATTTTTTGTTTCTTTTTCTATTTTAGCAACCTCTACTAAAATATGAGAAGTAGGTTTTCTAATACGACTTGCACTTCCTCTAGCACGTGGTCTAAATCTTTTAAGAACAGAACCTGCATCAACACGGCAACTTTTAATTATAACTTCATTGGCTTCAAAACCACCATTAGCTACTGCACTTGAAATAGCATTAGCAATATATTTAGCACCTTTATTTGGCATAAATTTTAAACTTGCCATTGCAAGTTCAGCATTCATACCTTGAACCTCTCTTGCAATAAGTCTTGCCTTAGTTGGAGACAATCTTATGAATTTAATTAAAGCTTTACTCATATCTTATCCCTTACTTACCTATTTTCTTTTGAACAGAGCCTTTATGGCCTTTAAATGTTCTTGTTGGTGCAAATTCGCCAAGTTTATAACCAATATGGTTTTCTGTAATATAAACAGGAATAAAACTTTTTCCATTATGAACATTAAAAGTTAAACCTATCATATCAGGAATAATTGTACTTCTTCTTGACCAAGTTTTAATAGGTTTATTATCATTATTCTTTTTTGCAGCGATGACTTTTTTCATCACATGATCATCTACAAAAGGACCTTTTTTTAACGATCTAGCCATCTTATTTTCCTTTTCTTCTTGAAATTATTAATTTATCACTTGCTTTTTTACGACGTGTTTTTGCACCTTTAGTAGGTTTACCCCAAGGAGTCACAGGATGACGTCCTGAGTTTTTCTTACCTTCTCCCCCTCCGTGTGGGTGATCAACTGGGTTCATAGCAGAACCTCTAGTTTGAGGACGAATTCCTCTATAGCGATTACGACCTGCTTTACCTATGGTAATGTTAGCCCAATCTTCATTTCCAACTTCACCAATACTTGCCATACATTCAGCTAAAACTTGTCTCATCTCACCACTAGCAAGTCTTAAAATAACATATTTTTCTTCCTTACCCATAAGTTGTGCATATGCTCCTGCTGAACGTATCATTTGAGCACCTTTGCCTGGCTTTAATTCTATATTATGAACTATAGTTCCAATAGGAATATTCTTAAGCTTCATAGCATTGCCTGGCTTTATATCAAGCCCACTTTCTGCTGAAGCTACTATGTCTCCAACATTTAGACCTTTTGGCTGAATAATATATCTTTTTTCTCCATCTTTATAAGAAATCAAAGCAATTCTACAATTTCTATAAGGATCATATTCTATAGCTTCAACTTTACCTTCTATACCGAATTTACGACGTTTAAAATCTATAATTCTATAAAGTTTTTTAGCTCCAGCTTGTTTATGACGGCTTGTAATTCTTCCATAACTATTACGACCCGAATGAGATTTAAGTTTTACAAGCAAAGATCTTACGCTTGGTTTTGCTGTAATATCTTCAGAACTTAAACCTGTCATATATCTTCTACTTGGAGTATATGGTTTGTAAGTTTTAATTGCCATTTTAAGCCTCCATATTTTCTAAGCTAACACCTTCAGGTAGCTTTACATAGAATTTTTTATAATCGTTTCTTTGTCCTGTACGACCTCTAAAACGTTTCACTTTTCCATTAGTTCTTAAAGAATTAATACTTTGTGCATTTACGCCAAAATATTCTTTTAATATTACTTTTAAACTTGTTTTAGTCATTCTTGTTGAAGTTTGAATAACTACGACACCATTTTCTTGTAAATTCAAGCTTTTTTCTGTATAAAGTATAGTTTTAATATCTGTAATATCTGCCATAATTATCCTTCTTTTGTAATTGAATCTAATGCTGATTTTTCAAAAATAACTGCATTAAAAACAGCTACAAGATATGCATTAACTTCGTTTATATCAACAACATAGCAATTTGACAAATTTCTATAAGCTAAAAGTGTTTTTTCATCTAGCATATCTTTAACAATTAAAGCATCTTTAAGCCCTAATTTTTTAATAACAGCATTAGCATCTTTAGTTTTACCACTTTCTATAGTTAATGAAGGAACTACAAAAAGAGAATTTTTTGAAGCTTTTTCTTCTAAAGCTCTCTCAAGTGCTAATCTTTTTTGCTTTTTATTAACTTTTTGGAAATAATTTCTATTATTAGTAGGACCAAAAGCTACAGCACCTCCTACCCAAACATTTGTTCTTGTAGAACCAGCTCTTGCTCCACCTCTTCCTTTTTGTCTCCAAGGTTTTTTACCACCACCACTTACGTCGCTTCTACCTTTTGTATGAGCAGTATTTGCTCTAAGACTAGCAAGATAAGATTTTACATATAAATAAAGATTGTGTGGATTTACTTCTGCATATTTGGCAGGAAGATCTAATTCTCCAGCTCTATCAAATTTTTCATCTAAAATAGTTATTTTACTCATTTTGCAATCCTTATTTTACCCATGGCACCATTATATCCTGGTACTGCACCTTTAACAACTAAGATTTTATTTTGTGCATCATAGGATACAACTTCGTTTTTAACACTAACCTTTTCATTTCCATAATGTCCTGCCATTTTCATCCCTGGTTGAACACGACCTGGCCATTCTCTATTACCAATTGATCCATGGCGTCTATGAAATCTACTTCCGTGAGATGCCGGACCACCACCAAAGTTATGTCTTTTAACAACACCGCTATAACCGCGTCCTTTAGAATTAAAACTTACTTTTAAAATTTTTGCTTCATTCAAAGGAGTTTCATCTAAATCACCTATTTCTGTATTTGCCACTTCTAAAGTTGCAAAGCGGTTAAATTCAGCTGAAAGATTGTATTTTTTTTGTTGACCTTTTATACATTTGTTGCTTCTTTTACCTTTAGGATAAGCAACTAATGCTTTACCATTATCAATTTCACAAACTTTAGTATTCACAACTTTTAATAAAGTTACGGCAATACTAGGACTTGTGATAGTTCTACTCATACCTATTTTTTCTACAATATATTCCATATTCTATCCTTTTTTACCCATAGCTCTAACTTCAACATTAACTTCTGGAGCTAAATCAAGCTTAGTTAAAGAATCAACTGTATCAGGAGTAGCAGCCACTATATCTAATAAACGTGCGTGAATTCTAATTTCAAACTGCTCACGAGAATCTTTATTAATATGTGGGGATTTTAAAACTGTATATCGTTTAATTTTAGTAGGTAATGGTATTGGACCTCTAATATCTGCACCTGTTCTTTTAACAGCTTCTACAATCGCTGCAACTGTTCTATCTAGGACTCTGTGGTCATAAGCTTTAAGCTTAAGCCTAATTCTTTCCATAATTTTTCCTTTTAAAAGAACTCGTTAGTTTAAAAACTAACTAAAAATAAAACGAAAGTATAATAAATTCATATTTTGCTTGTCAAGAGAATTTATAAAAATATTTAATTTTTATCCTTTAAATAAGGATAAAAATTAAAATTATTACTTTATAATTGGTAATAAATTTTTAAAAATAAAAAGTATTTTATATAAAATTTATTTTTTATTATTTAAAAAATAATCTTAATTAGTACGATTAAAGTATAAAAATTTAATAATTGAATTTGAATTAAATAGATAAAAATTTATTATTTTTAGATTTAATTTTTATCCATTTTTTAAATTTACTTTGGCACAATCATATCACTTCGACATTCTATGATAGTATGTACATTACCACGTGGGTTAAAATCCCCTACAACTTTAATCCATTTTGGTTTTAATTTATCTTTTAAAGTATTGTAAATTTCATTGATACTTGCTTCGTGAGAAATATTTCTATACATAAAAGAATTAATATATAATTTTATAGCTTTAAGTTCAACTACTAGTTTATCTGGAATATATTCAAAATAAATTGTCGCAAAATCAGGATACCCACTTCTTGGACAACAGCACATAAATTCAGGCAAAGTAATCTTAATCACATAATCACTTTTAGCATCATTTGGCCAAAGCTCTAAGTGTTTATCTACATCAAATTCTTTTATCTCTTTTTCACCATAACGCATTATTTATACTCCTTTTAAATAATTTTAGTTTATTAATTTTAAAATTAATTACAAATATAGACGAATATTTATCTGCTAATAGTATTTTTTCTAAGAGTAAAATTATACAAAAACTAATTAAAAAAAATTAAGGCTTTTTCAAACTCTAATTCATAATTTTCTTTAAATTCTAAAAAATTACATTGGTATTTTAAACATTCTTCTTTTAATTTTAGATGATCTTTTATAAGTTCATTTAGAATTACTTTTTCACTTACTAAACGTTTTTCTATTACACTTTCTTTTTCATAAATCAACTCATAATTTTTTAGAATATATTCTTTAGAAAAAAGTAAATTTAAATGTTTTATTTTAGATTTAAACTCTTCTTTTAAAAGATTAATATATTTAGGATAAAGATAAATTCCTTCTAAAATAAGATTTTGATTATTTTCTAAATTAGTTTTTATGATACTTCTAATAATAGGATATAAAAATTTAGCGATTTTTATATCTTCATCAACTTCAAAAGGTTTAGGAAAAATTCCTTTTAAAAATCCCATTTTTAAATGATCTAAGCTTATATAAGGATAATGATAAAGTTCTAAAAGTTTTTGAGCGAGTAAGGTTTTTCCAGTATGTGATTCTCCAGCTATTAAAAAAATCATTAAATAATTTTTTTATCTTTTAAATATTTTTGCATTTTTTCATCATTGTAAATTTCATCATAAAATTTATATCCAATACGTTCAATATCACTTATACTAATATCTTTACTTAAATTTTGTATGAAATTTTTAAAATCTTCATTTTTGCTCACTAATAAATCGAGTGTTATTAAATCTAAATTCTGTTTTTCTTTTGCTTTAATAATTATTTTAGAATCATTAATATCTGTATTAAGCTTTATAAAACCTATTCCAAAAGCATTATTTAGTCTCCAAAGTTCTTTCATAATTTCATCATCAAATTCTAAAGCAACTAAGTATCCTTCATTCGCCCAACTTGAATTACTTACAGCTTGAAAATAACTTGATCTTAAATTAGAAAAATCAAGTTTGACTTTTAACTCAAAACTATAAATTTTATAAGAAATTTGATTTAAATTTTTACAAAGTGTAAAAGTTTCATCTTCATAATCTTTAAAAGGAAAATGCACACCGACTATATCAGGATGAATCCATTCATTTTCACCACTTTTACCTTTTTGAGACTTTTCGTGAAAAATAGTTTTAGAATAAAGATTAAAATTTTCACTTTCAAATAAAAATTTAACAAGTAAAGGGTGTAAATCCCTTTCTTTAAATTTAACTTCTTTTTGAATCAATAAATTTGAAAATTTATTAGTTGATATATTTTCAATATTTTTTAAATCAAGCTCATTTTCTCTTTCTTTAAGCCAAAATTTTGTTGGTCTTTTAGAAACTATTGAAAACAGAGAATTTTTACTATTTAAATTTACATAAATTTTAGCAGCTAAACTTGCAACTGGAGTTTTACTTAAATTTCCATCTTTATAAGTTTGAAGTTTTTTTTCAAAACCTTTATCTAAAGCATATTGCCAAATTTCATTTGCACTTAAAGGAAATTTACTTTCTTTTAAAACTTCTATAATTAAATCTAAAAAATTATATTTTTTCATAAATTATCTCTAAATTCTCACACATCTAAATGCTTGACATCCTTAGCGTGAGCTTGGATATAATCGCGTCTAGGCTCTACATCATCACCCATAAAGAGATTAAAAGTATCATCAGCACTTTGTGCATCTTCGATAGTAATTTTAAGAAGTCTTCTTGCACTAGGATCCATAGTTGTTTCCCAAAGTTGTTCAGGATTCATCTCACCTAGACCTTTATAACGATAAATATCAGCTCCTTTTTTAGCATTACTTTCTACTTCTTCTAAAATTTCTAAAATATCTTTTTCAAATTTCAAATCTCTTTCTTTAATCTTATCAAAGATAAAATTTGCTTCAACATATAAAGGATGAGTAAATAAATCATCATTGATTAAAAGTTCTTCAAGTCCATTTTCAGTTTGAACAAAAATACGAATTTCATTTTCATTGATATAAGAATTTAAAATATTATAATTTGATTTTTCAAGATAAACTTTTATAATGTTAAAAAGTTCTTCATTTGAATTTTTAATTAAATCTGGATTTTCAATTAAATATCTAATCACTGAAATGATATTAAATCTTTTTTCAAGTTCTTTAAGTATAGAACGATAAGCTGAAACGATTTTTAAAAAATCTTTTAAATCATTAAGTCCTATACCTTGGTAGTTAGAATTTTCTATACCCATTTCAATTAAAAAATCATTTAAAGCCTTTTCATCTTTTAAATAAATTTCTTTTTTCTTTTGTCCTCTTTTTTCATAACGATATAAAGGAGGTTGAGCTAAATAGATATGACCATTTATTATTAAATCTTTCATAAAACGGAAGAAAAAAGTTAAAAGTAGAGTTTGTATATGAGATCCATCAACATCAGCATCTGTCATAATGATGATTTTATGATATCTAAGTTTTGAGATATCAAAATCTTCTCCTATACCACAACCAAAAGCAGTAATCATATTTTGAATTTGTTCTGATTTTAAAATTTTATCAAGTCTTGCTTTTTCAACATTTAAAATTTTACCTCTTAAAGGTAAAATTGCTTGAAAAGATCTTTCTCTACCTTGTTTTGCAGAACCCCCTGCAGAATCCCCTTCTACAAGATAAATTTCACTTTCACTTGGATCTTTACTTTGACAATCAGCTAATTTACCAGGTAAAGTCCCTACACTTAAACTTTCTTTTTTACGTGTTAATTCTCTTGCTTTTTTAGCTGCTTCTCTACCGCGTGCTGCCATTAAGGCTTTATTCATTATAGCTTTTGCTTCTATAGGATTTTCTTCAAAATATTTAGTTAAATACTCAAAAGAAGCTTTTGAAACTATAGGACGTACATAAGTTGAACCTAGTTTTCCTTTAGTTTGTCCTTCAAATTGTGGTTCAGGAACTTTAACACTTACTATAGCTATAAGTCCTTCACGAATATCTTCTCCAGTAATTTTACTATCTTTTTCTCTAGCACTTGCATTAGCTTCTATGTAATTACTTATTACGCGTGTTAAACCCATTCTAAAGCCTGCTTCGTGAGTTCCACCATCTGGAGTTTTAATATTATTTACAAAAGAAAGCAAATTTTCACTATAAGAGTCATTATAAAGTAAAGCTACTTCAACATTTACATCTTCTTCATCTACACTGAAAAAAATTGGTTTAGTTAAAGCTATTTTTTTATTTAAATCTGTAACGAATTGAGAAATTCCACCTTCAAAATGAAAGCTTTCGTATTTTCCTATACGATTATCTTTAAAATTTATAGTAATTTTTGGGTTTAAATATGCAAGTTCACGAAATCTTTTAGCTAAGATTTCATAATCAAATTCTGTTACTTCAAAAATTTTATCATCAGGCCAAAATTCTATGGTTGTTCCTGTTTTTTTACTTTTTCCTATTACACCAAATTCACTAATAACTTTACCTTCTGAAAATTCTTGACGATAAATTTCTCCATTTCTTTCGACTGTGGCTACAAGTTTTTTAGAAAGAGCGTTTACAACTGAAACCCCAACACCATGCAAACCACCTGAAACTTTATAAGTATCTTTATCGAATTTTCCCCCTGCGTGAAGAACAGTTAAAACAACAGTTAAAGTTGGCATATTTTCTGTAGGGTGCATATCTACAGGAATTCCTCTACCATTATCACTTACTATACAACTTCCTTCAGTTGTAATTTCAATATCAATAGTATCACAATGCCCTGCCATAGCTTCATCAATAGAATTATCTACTACTTCATAAATCATATGATGAAGACCACCTATATTGGTGTCTCCTATATACATACCAGGACGCTTTCTAACAGCTTCTAAACCTTTTAGAACTTTAATATTACTTGCGCCATAATTTTCTTGCATATTTTTCCTTTTAGTTAAATTTATGATTTTTAAAAATTATAAAATCATTGGCATAATAACCATTTCAAGTTTTCCTGAACTTACAGCAAAAGCTAAATTTGGTTCATTGATACTGATTTTAAATTCATTTTCTTCAATAGAAGATAGAAAATCTAATAAATATTTAATTTTAACACTAAGAGCAAATTCTTCTTCTAAATTAAGTTCTATATCAAGCTCTGTTTTTGCTTCCATATTATCAAGACTAATACCTTCAAATATAATTTTATTTTTTAGGAAATGAATTTTTAATTTTTCTGTTACTACGCTAATTTTCTTTAAAGAATCTATAAAATCTTCAGTTTGTAAAATAATTTCTTGTTTAAATTGTTTTGGCACAACTTTTTCATAATCTGGGAATTTATCATTAATAAGTTTTGTGAAAAATTCAAAATTGTCATTTTTAGCTATAAGCATATTTTCATCGTAAAATATTTCGATTTTTTCATAAAAAAGTTTTTGCATTTCTGTAATAGCTTTTTTAGGGATACAAATGTGAAATTCTTGTTCATTATTTTTTTCTAAAGTATAAATAGCTAATCTTCTTGTATCTGTTCCTACAAAATTGATTTTTTCAGTTTTTATATCTAAAAAAGCACCATTTAAAGAATATTTTGGATTATTTGTATCTATACTTGGGAGAATTTTTTTAAGAGATCTGCTTAAATCACTAGAATCAATATCAAATTTATTTTTACCTTCTGTTTGTGGGAAATTTGGAAAATCTTCATAATTAAACATTGGTAATTTATATTTTGTGCTTTTTTGTCTTATAAATAAAAAATTATCGATAGTTTCAAGTGTAACTTCTTCATTGTTTAAGTTTTTGATTACATCAACAATGCTTTTTGCATTTGCTGTTGCAAAACCAGAAGATTCTATACGAATTTTTCTGATTTTATAATTTATTCCTATTTCAAAATCAGTTGCTTTGATTGTAAGTTTATCTTCATTTGCTTCAAAAAGTAAATGAGAAGTGATAGTACTAGAATCTTTCTTTTCTACATAAGCATTACATAAAATAATAGCAGATTCTAAAGTATTTTTATTTATACTTAATTTCATTTTTTCTCCTTTTTAATTTAATTTCATCATAATAATAAGCATATTGAAAATGTGAAAAAGTGTTTTAAAAATTTATTTTATCATAGTTTTTTCTTTTTTAATTTTTCATTTTTATTCACATTTTTTCACTTAACTTTGACTTTTTGTTAAAATTTTATTTTTAAGTTCTTCAATTTTATTTTTAAGTTCTAAATTTTCTAAAAAAAGTTCATTAATTTTTTTAATATTATGTGAAATTGCTGTGTGATCTTTCATTTCAAAAAACATTGCAAGTTGAGGCATAGACATAGTTGTAAGCTCTCTTGCTAAAAAAATCACAATGCGTCTTATAGTTACTATATTTTTTGTTTTTCTGTTTGATTTTATATCACTTGGTTTTATATTAAATTCTTTACAAACAATATTAAGTATATCTTCTATAGTAATATTTTCTTTTTTCTCTTTGATATGATCTTTCATTAAACTTTTTGCTATATCTAAAGTTATTTCTTGGTTAATAAGTCTTGAATAAGCATTTAGATTTGTAATCATACCTTCAATTTCTCTTATATTATCTCCCATAGAAGTTGCAATATAATTAATAACTTCATTATTTAAATTTACTTCATTAAATTCACATTTTTTTCTTATAATTGTCATTTTTGTATCAAGTTCAGGCGGTGTAATATCAGCAATTATTCCATTTGCAAAACGACTTTTTAATCTTTCTGTGATACCTTTTAACATATTTGGTGGATTATCTGAAGTCATAATAATTTGACCTAATCTATCTTTAATTTCATTAAAAGTGAAAAAAAATTCTTCTTGAATTTTATCTGTTTTTCCTAAAAATTGAACATCATCAATGAGTAATACATCACAATTTCTATACTTTTCGTGGAATTTTTCCATAGTTTTATTGCTTAGATGAGAAGTAAAATCATTAACAAAATTTGCACTTGTAGCATAAATAACTTTTTTGCCAAGTTCTAAACAAGTATTGCCAACAGCTTGGAGTAAATGAGTTTTACCAAGCCCAGTTGCTCCATAAATAAAAATAGGATTATAAAGTTTTCCTAATTTATCTTTGTTAGCTACAGCTTTACAGGTTACATAGGCATATTCATTCGAATCTCCTACAACAAAACTATCAAAGGTAAAAGAGGGATTTAATATAGTGCTTTGTGTTTTAATTTGCATTATATCTATTTTACTAGCTTTAGAATGGGTTTTTGTATTTTGTGTTTGAATAATAACTTTTGCTTTGATACCAGTTTGTACTTCATAAAAATAAGAAATTTTTTGAGCGTATTTTGTTTGAGTAAATTTAGCTAGAAATTCATTTGAAGCATTAAAAACTAAAAGATCTGCTTTGCTTTGTTTTTCATTTAATTTAAGAGGTAAAATATAATTTTCATACTCATTTTCTGAAAGTTCTTTTTTTAAAAAATCAAGTATTTTATTTATATCCATTGAATCCTATCTAATATATTTTTTAAATTTTATCTTTAATTTTATAAAAAAAGGTTAAAATTATTCACATCTTTAGAAAAGAATTTCACATTTTTAAGGTTTATTTTGAAAATTTTAGGAATTGATCCAGGAACTCGTTTTTGTGGTTATGCTATTATAGAAAGTGATAAAAATAAAAATACTCTTATAGAAGCAGGACTTATAAAGATTAAACCTTCTACACTTCAATATCAAATTACAGAGCTTTGTGAAGGACTAGATTTAATCTTTAAAAATCATCAATTTGATGAGGTAGCTATAGAGGATATATTTTTTGCTTATAATCCAAAAACAGTTTTAAAACTTGCACAATTTCGTGGAGCTTTAAGTTTAAAAATTTTACAAATTCATGGTGAATTTAAAGAATATACTCCTTTACAAATTAAAAAAGCAATAACAGGAAAAGCAAAAGCGACAAAAGAACAAGTTGCTTTTATGGTAAAAAGACTTTTAGGAATTTCAAAAGATATTAAACCTTTAGATATTACAGATGCTATTGCTATAGCTTTAACACACGGAGCAAATTTAAGGATGAAATATTAATTTTTAACTAAAATATAAAGTTGCTCATTGACATAAATAGAGCGATTTTTAAGATTTCTACTAGCTCTAAAAGTATTATATTTTTGTTCCAATAAAAAGCATTTTCCAAGATTTTGTAAACGTTTTAAAAAATTTTCTTTTTTTACAAAGCCTTCACAATTATAAGATAATAAAATGATTTTAGCTTTTAAATTATAAATTAGATCAAATAAAGCATTTTCAGCATTTTTTTGACTATTATAAACACTACGATTCCAATCTTTTGGAATTCCACTTATATTTGAAATTTCTTTGGGTTCTTTATAATTTGCAATTAAATTTAGCATAAAATAATTAGAGCTATAAGGGTGTTGATTATAAGGGGGATCAAGATAAATTACATCTATATTATCAAGTTCTTTTGCAAGTATATTTGCATCTTTTTGTGTAACCTTAAATTCACAAGAAAAATTTGAAAAAATAGGCATTTTAAGTTCTATTTCACCTTTAATTCGTTTTAAAGCATTGCCAGCTTCTCCTCCAAATTTTCCTATACCATTTTTTCCTTTATAAAAACCCTTAAAAACTCCACTTGTATTAGAATGAACACTTGCTTCATAGATTAAAGGTGCTATAAAAAAATGTCTAAATTCTTTTGGAATATCATTATCAATTTTTGCTCTTAAAGTATCTAAATACATTGCATTTTTAATAGTATAAAAAACTCTTTCATCTTTTTGGATAAAATTTTCATCTTTTGGAGCATAAAGCTTACTAATAAAACCTTTTTGAAGTCTTAAGTTTTGAGTTAGATTTTTATGATATTTTTTTATAGTTTTATTTAAATTTTCATCTTTATTGCTAAGATAGCATTCATTAATAATTCTTGAATAATTTTCTAAATCATTAGCTATAATAAAATTTGAGTGTGCTTTTGCAAAACGACTGACTATACCTGAACCACTAAAGATATCACAAAAGCTAAATTTATCTTTTTTTAATTCTTTTTTAGCAAAATTAAATCCTTGTTCTAAAAAGCCTAAAAGTGCTCTTTTATTACCAAGATAAGTAATGATTTGCTCTTTTAAAAAGTTAGGGTTTTCAGTAGCCATATTAAAAGATATAATACCTTAAAGATGTTTTAGCAATTTCTTTCATAATTTCAAACATTTCATTTACTTCCCACTTATTTTCTATAAAATACATACTAACAGGAGAAAAATAATTATGATCACTATTGCCATCTGCTTTAAAAATATAAGTTTTATTTAGATAGTAAAATTCATTTAAAACATTTAATTTTGCTAAAACGGATTTTTCACTGCTTGCGAAATCACATCCCCAGCCAAAACATACAAAAGGAGTTATTTTTTCATGATTTAACATGGCTTTAATACCTATTAAATTTTTTCCTAGTCTTTCTATAGCATTTCCAGCAACTTGTTTGCTTTTGCCTTCTTTTTTCTAGTATCATTAGCTCCTTGTCTTTTAGCTTCTGTAATCAATAGAACTTTTTTATAATTCTCATCATAAAAATAATACTCCACCATCTGGTTTTATAGTATTATCTATAAAATTCATATCAAATTGGACGCGAATTTTTGTTGATTTAATATTATTAATCATAAAAGAAATTTCTATTTTTTTCTCTATTTCAAAATAATATTTACCATCTATAAAATTCGCAACCCCCTCTCATATCTATTTAATGAAAATTTTTTTCTAAATATTCTTTAGTTTTTTGCATAGCTAAGTTTATATTTAAGTTATCTTTTTTTGAATATAAATTCTTTGCTTTATGTTGATTTTTATTTTCTATTAAATTTTTTCTTGGCATTTAAAAAACCATTAAGATTTCTTTGGTGTTACAAGCATATTTACATAACGACCTTCAAAATTTGGCTCTTTATCGCGGTTAGCTACATTTTCTACCATAGTCCAAATTTTTTCAAGTAGAGTAATACCAGCTTCGGGACTTGACATCTCACGTCCTTTTAAAAATACACGAAATCTTACGTGTTTTCCTTGTGATAAAAACTCAAGAGCATGTTTAACTTTATAATTAATATCATTTTGAGCGATTTTTACTGAAAGTTTAATTTCTTTTATATCAATAATTTTTTGTTTTTTCTTTGCTTCTTTTTGTTTTTTTTCTTGTTGATAGCGAAATTTTCCAAAATCCATTATTTTGCAAACTGGTGGTTTTGCATCTGGAGCTATCATAACAAGATCAAGCCCTAAGCGATTTGCTATTTCTAAGGCTTCATCGCTACTAATTATCCCATAAACTTTTCCATCATCACCTATACATCTTATTTCATCTGCTCTTATCTCATCATTGAGCAATATTTCTTTTTCTTTACTCAAAAATATACCTCACTTATTTTCTCCTTGATTAAATTTATAAATTCATCTAAACTTAAATTCTTTTGTTCTTTGGTTCTTCTATCTCTTAGAGCAACACTTCTTTTTGAGACCTCATCATCTCCTAAAACTAAAATCATTGGTAATTTTTGTTTCTCAGCAGTGCGAATTTTTTTACTTAAACTTTCATTTTTTTCATAAATTTCACTATCTATACCTAATTCTAAAAGCATTTTATAAATTTCTTTAGCATAAGCTTTGTGATTATCTGAAATTGGTATTATACCTACTGCAGTTGGTGCTATGAAAAATGGGAATTCTCCTCCACAATGTTCGGTTAAAATTCCTATAAATCTTTCAAAAGATCCTAAAATTGCACGATGAAGCATTACGGGCTGTTTTTTCTCATTTTCGTGATTTGTATATTCTAATTTAAAACGATTAGGTAGATTAAAATCAACTTGTATGGTTCCACATTGCCATTTTCTTTTTAAGGCATCAGTAATTTTAATATCAATTTTTGGACCATAGAATGCTCCGCCACCTTCATCGATATTGTATTTTAAACCTTGTTCATCTAAAGCTTCTTTTAAAGCTTTTGTTGCGATTTCCCAAATTTCATCATCACCGATAGCTTTTTCAGGCTTGGTTGAAATTTCCATTTCATAAGAAAAATTAAAGAGTTGCATTAGCTTATCAACAAAATTTAAAATTTCAAGTACTTGTTCTTTGATTTGGCTTGGCATACAAAAAATATGTGCATCATCTTGAGTAAATTCTCTAACTCTTAATAATCCGTGTAAAACCCCGCTTTTTTCATGACGATGTACAACGCCATATTCAAAAAATTTTAAAGGCAAATCTCTATAGCTTCTAACTTCACTTTGATAAACTTTAATATGTCCTACACAATTCATAGGTTTTATTCCATATTCTTGTTCATCAATTTGAGTAAAATACATATTTTCTTTATAATTATCATAATGTCCGCTAATTTTCCAAGCATCTGCTTTTAAAAGTTCAGGACCACGCACAGGTTCATATCCTCTTAAACGATGAGCTTTATAAAGTATTTGTTCTAATTTGCTTCTAAGTCTTGCTCCATTACTAAGCCAAATAGGAAGCCCTCCACCTATTTCATCATCAAAAGTAAAAAGTTTAAGTTCGCTTCCTAGTTTTCTATGATCTCTTTTTTTAGCTTCTTCTATAATATGCAAATATTCTTTTAAGCTTTCTTTATCTGCAAAAGCAGTTCCATAAATGCGTGTTAGCATTTCTTTTTTTTCATCGCCACCTAAATAAGCCCCTGCGATTCTTGTTAATTTAAAGAATTTAAGAAATTTAGTATTTGGCAAATGAGGACCACGACATAGATCTTCGAATTCGCCCTGTTTATAAATACTTACAATTTCATTTGGGATTTTTGATAAAACTTCTTGTTTAAGATCATCATCTTTAAATTTAATTAAAGCTTCTTTTTTAGAGATTTCATATTTTGTAATATCTAGCTTTAAATTTGCTAGTTCTTTCATTTTATTTTCTATTTTTATCAAATCTTCTTCACTGATTTTATTTTCTACGCGAAAATCATAATAAAAACCATCTTCTATTACAGGTCCTACGAAAAATTTAGCTTCAGGATATAGACTTTTAATCGCTTGAGCCATTAAATGTGCACAAGAGTGACGTATTACTTCTAAACTTTCATTAGAATTATCAAAATATATAGCTTTTAAATCTTTGCAATTTGTACTTTGTGTATCAATGATTTTATCCTGTTGTAAAAAAGCGATGATTTCTTGTTCCATTTATTGCCTTTGCTTACTTACTCTGTAAGTTTTGATTAAAAACTTAATTTTAACTTTATAAAGCTTAATATTTTTTAAAATTAAGTTTATTTTTAAAAAATTAGAAATGGCTTTGAGCATCTAAAATTCCAAAATAATATAAATATAAAAATATAAATCCTAAAAAAATTCTATAAATTCCAAAAGAAATAAAACTAAATTTTGAAATAAATTTCAAAAAGATTTTTATAACAAAAATAGCAACAAAAAACGCTGTTATAAATCCTATGATTAAAGGAATTAAAGTCTCATTAGTGTTAAAAATGTGAGGTTCTTTGTAAATACTATAAGCTGTAGCTATGATCATGGTTGGAATTGCAAGCAAAAAACTAAATTCAGCTGCGATTTTACGATTAAATCCTAATAAAAGCCCTCCAATAATACTTGCCCCACTTCTTGAGGTGCCAGGAATCATAGCTAAAGATTGAAAAAGCCCAATACAAAAAGCTTGTTTAAAAGATATTTCATCTAAGGAGTTAATTTGATAATTTTTATTTTTATGTAATCTTTCTATAATAATAAATACTATACCTCCAAGTATTAGCATTATGACAACTACATAGCCATTAAACAAAAGATCTAAATGCTTGACAAGAAAAAATCCAATAGCTCCAGTAGGAAAAAATCCTACAGCAAGTTTAACCCATAGTTTAATATTTTGAAAAAGGTTATTCCAAAATACAAATAAAACAGCAAGGATAGAACCAAGTTGAATTATAATTAAAAAACTTCTTAAAAATTCATTTTGCTCTAATCCTAATATAGTAGTTCCCAAAATCATATGTCCTGTTGAGGATATAGGTAAAAATTCGGTTAAACCTTCTATGATTCCAAGTATTAAAGCGTGAAGATTTTCCATCTTAGTCCTTTTTTACTATACGTTTTACAAAATATAACATAACAGCTATAAAAACAATAGATGCTAAAATTCCATTATCTGTGAAACCTAAATTCAGAGCCAAAGGTTCTTCGCTTCCTTGATTGCTTACAGAAAAAACTGTAATACCTGCTATGATAACTCCAAAAATACTTTCTCCAACTATAAGTCCTGAAGCAAATAAAATTCCTTTTTGCTCGCATTTTGCAATTTTTTCTTCTTTGTGAGAATTGTGTGCATATTTTTTCTTAAGATATTTCATTACATAATAATTTAAAATCCCACCTACTATAAGTGGTATGATTGCTTCTGGGGGCAGATAAATACCTATACCTACTGCTAAAGGAGGTAGAGATTTTTGATATTTTTTTAAAATTTTATCAATAATTATAATAGCAACACCAATTAAAGCTCCAAATATAATGTAATTCCACGCTATATTATGATTAAAAATTCCTTGTGCTATTGTACTCATTAAATTAGCTTGAGGAGCAGCTAAAGCAGCAGAAATATCCATATCAGGTCTTGGCATAGCACCTTTAAAACCATAAGCTTGATATAATAAATTTAACACAGGAACTATAGCTAAAGCCCCAAATATACATCCTATAAGTAAAGAAACTTGTTGTTTCCAAGGAGTAGCTCCAACCAAATGTCCTGTTTTTAGATCTTGTAAGTTATCGTTTGATATAGCAGCTGTTGCTAAAATCGCACTAGTTGTAAAAATAGCTAAAGCAATAGCAAATTTAGATAATGATGCATCTGTAAAAATTTTCTCTTGTGATCCTAAAAATAAAATTACCAAAGAAGAAACAATTATACCTATAAGTCCAATTCCTGAAATAGGGCTAGATGAAGATCCTACAAGTCCTGCCATATAGCCGCAAGCTGCCGCAACAAAAAAACCAATTAAAATTGCAATTAAAGTTCCAGATATAGCAAAAATAATATGATTTGAAAGACTTAAATTTGCATCAGTTACGAAATTATAAAAAGCAATAAAAAGTCCTATAGTCATAAGAATAAATAGGATAAAAATACTTTTTAAAGAGAGATCAGTATCTTTAGGATCAAGGCTTTGAGTATTAGAAATTTTGGTGTTTTTGATAATTTCTTTTAATCCTTTTATTACAGGATCTAAAAGTTCTATTAAAGTCCAAAGTGCGGCTATTGCTATAGCTCCTGTTCCTATAAGTCTTACTTTTGCTGACCAAACACTTGTAGCCAATTCTGTTGCACTTTTAGCACTATCGAAATCTAAATTTGAAAGATAAGGCGTAAAAACTCCCCAAGCTAAAAACATTCCTAAAAAAAGTGCCAATGCCCCTGCTAGTCCTACAAGGTATCCAGCCCCTAAAAGTGCTAAAGAATAACCAGTAGAAAAACCAAAAGCCATTTTATTCCATATAAATGAAAAATTACTTTCAGTAGCTAATATCTTAAAACCACTACTTAAAAGACTAACAAAAGCTGCAATAAAAGAACCTGAAATTATTTCTTTTACGCCGTTTTTGCTTTTTTTATTGCTTTGATCTTGATTGACTACTTTTAAAATTTCAGCTGCTGCTCTTCCTTCCGGATATACTAGTTTGCTTTTAGTTACCATAGCTCTTCTTAAAGGTATGGTAAATAAAACTCCTAAACCTCCTCCGCAAAGACAAATTAAAAAAGTTTGCCAAAGTGGAAATTCGGTCCAATAACCACACATAAAAAGCCCAGGTATAACAAATATAACAGAAGATAAAGTTCCGGCTGCAGAAGCTTGAGTTTGAACCATATTATTTTCTAAAATATTTGAATTTTTAAAAAAACTTAATACTGCCATAGATATTACTACAGCGGGAATTGAAGATGAAAAAGTAAGTCCTACTTTAAGACCTAAATAAACATTAGAAGCTGTAAAAATAATGGTTAAAATACTTCCTAGAAGCATTCCTCTAAAAGTTAGTTCCGCAAGTGAGTTATTTTTATACATTTTTTATCTCGTTTTTTAATTGTATAGAATTTAACATTTTCATCCTTTTGATTTTTAAAAATAATAAAGATACAAAAAAAAAGCTTAGAGCTTTTTAAAATATGTGTTAACTTTTGAATGAATAGTAAATAAATCAAATATTAGTATGTTTCATTTGGTAACTATTATGATAGTTTAAATAATTAAAACTACATAAATTATAAAAATTAATTTTATAATATAAATAACACTTAATACATAAATAAGGAGAATAAAATGAAATTTTTAATTTCTTTTTTAGTTTTATCAAGTATTTTTATATTTAATGCTTTTGCTGATCAAAATATGGAAGATACTAAAGGAAAGATTAGAATAAGTTGCAATTATCCTATGAAAGATATTAATAATGATGCTATGCAAGACTTCAATGCTACTTGCTCATCAGAACAATAATGGCTTTAAGCCATTATTGACAACCTTCGCACTCTATGCTTCTATCTGCAACATTAACTTTTTCACTGTCAGGGCTTTCACTTCTTAGATAATAAGTTGATTTAATCCCTAATTCCCAAGCTAATTGATAAATTTCATTAAGATATCCACCACTTGCTTTATCAAGAGACAAGAATATATTAAGACTTTGTCCTTGATCTATCCATTTTCCTCGTATAGCAGCAGCTTTTACTAGAATTTTTTGATCAAGTTCATAAGCTGGAGTATAATATTGCCAAGTTTCTAAATTTAAATTTGGAACAACTACAGGTATCATTCCGCTTAAATTTTGCTCAAACCATTTTCTTTTATAAACAGGTTCTATAGTTTGCGTTGTTCCTACTAGAATAGAGATTGAAGAAGTAGGAGCAATAGCCATTAAATATCCATTTCTCATTCCATCTTTTTTAACTTTTTCTCTCAATTTATCCCAATTACACATACTTTGATCAAATAATCCTTCTTTTAGTGTTAAGGCTTTGGCCTTTGGATTTGCTAGATCTATTGGAAAAATTCCTTTGCTCCAATTTGATCCTTTAAATTCAGGATAAACTCCTTTTTCTATGGCCAAATTTGAACTTGTATTAATTGCTTCATAACTAATTTGTTCCATTATTTCATCAATTTTATTGAAATGCTCATCACTTCCCCAATAAATTTTAGATTCTGCGAGCATTTGAGCTTCTCCCATTACTCCAAGTCCTATGGCACGAGATTTTAAATTTGTATCTTTTACTTTTCTATGTGGATAAAAATTAAGATCAATTACATTATCAAGCATTCTTATAGCAGTTGGAACAACACGTTTTATATCTTCTTGTGTATAAACTTTACTTAAATTTATACTTGCTAGATTACAAACTGCTGTTTTGCCATCATTTTTAAATTTTTCAACTATATAAACTTTATCACCATCTATGTTATCTAAAGTACTTATTTTTTTAGCCGGTTTTTGATAATTTCCATTGACAGTAACTATTTCTTCTTCATGAAAATATTTTTCTTTACCATTTTCGAAAACAACTTTAATTTGATAATAGTTTGGTTCAGTGTTTTGAAAGATTTCTGTGCATAAATTTGAACTTCTAATAATACCTGAGTGCGCATTTGGGTTGGCTTTATTGGCGTTATCTTTAAAACATAAAAAAGGCATACCTGTTTCAAAATAATTAAGTAATATTTTTTTCCAAAGTTCTTTTGCTTCTATGATTTCTTTAACAATGCTTTCATCTTTTTCATATTCTTCATATCTTTTTTCAAATTCTTCCCCATATAAATCACATAAATCAGCAGTATCAGCAGGATCAAAAAGAGTCCATTTATCATTGGCTCTGACTCTTTTCATAAAAAGATCGTTAATCCATAATGCAGGAAAAAGTTCATGTGCTCTTCTTCTTTCTTCTCCAGAATTTTTACGTAAATCTATAAAATCACTAATGTCCATATGCCAAGGTTCTATATAAACTGCAATTGCTCCTTTTCTAGTTCCTAGTTGATCAACCGCCACTGCTATATCATTAGTAATTTTTAAAAAAGGTATGATTCCGCCAGCTGCATTTTTGTGCCCATCTATGCTTCCACCCATAGCACGTACCTTAGACCAATCCCAGCCTATACCACCACCAAATTTAGAAAGCAAAGCCATTTCTTGATAAGAGTCAAATATTCCTTCTATATTATCAGGTGTGCTTCCTATATAACAAGAGCTAAGTTGATGACGTGTGGTTCTAGCATTTGAAAGAGTAGGAGTAGCTAGCATTACTTCAAATTTAGAAATAAGATCATAAAATTTCTTTGCCCATTCTGTAGGATTAAATTCATTTTGAGCTAAAAACATTGCAATAGCCATAAACATTTGTTGAGGTAGTTCTATAGGCATACCTTTGCTATCTTTTATTAGATATCTATCATAAAGGGTTTTAATACCAAGATAAGTAAATTGCATATCTCTTTCAGGTTTTATATAATCATTTAAATCATCAAGATCATATTTTTCTTTAAGTCCCAGTAAGATTCTACCTTCTTTTTCTCCTTTTTCAAAGTATTCTCTTAAATGATTGTAGCGATTCATGCCATTTACTTTTTTATAAAGATCAAATAAAAAAAGTCTAGCTGCAACGAAAGTCCAATTAGGACAATCAATATCTATTTTATCTACTGCTGTTTTAATTAAAGTTTTTTGTATTTCCTCAGTAGTTATTCCATCGCGGAATTGAATTTTTGCATCAAGTTCTAATTCGCTTAGATTTACCCCTTCTAAATTTTTAACAGCATCAGAAGTACATTTTTTAATTTTTGAGATATCTAATTCCTCGGTGCGTCCATTTCTTTTAATAACTTTCATAATCAACCTTTAAAATTATTTAAATGTTCTTGCAAAAATTGCATCAATATTTTTTGTGTAATAAGAATAATCAAAACATTTTCTAATATCTTCTTCATTGAGTTTTGATCTTAAATCTTTATCATTTAAAAGAGCAATTAAAAATAAACTTTCATTTTTTTCATTGAGAGCAGATTTTCCATCTTGTAAATCATTCCAAACTTTCATTGCATTTCTTTGGACAATCTTATAAGCTTCTTCACGACTTAAACCTTTAAGTGGTAATTCCAAAAGAACTCTTCCTGAAAAAACTAATCCACCTGTAAGATTTAAATTTTTCATCATATTTTTAGGGTAAACTAAAAGATTATTAATCAAATCTTTTAGTCTATTTAACATAAAATCAGCAGTAATAAAAGCATCAGGTAAGATAAATCTTTCTACACTTGAATGGCTTATATCTCTTTCATGCCAAAGAGCAACATTTTCTAAAGCTGGTGTTACAAAGGATCTTAAAATCCTACAAAGTCCTGTAATATTTTCACTTAAAACAGGGTTTCTTTTATGTGGCATAGCTGAGCTTCCTTTTTGTCCTTGTGAAAAATATTCTTCAGCTTCATAAACTTCTGTTCTTTGAAAATGTCTAATTGCTACAGCAATTTGCTCACAGCTTGAGGCTAAAATTGCTATAGCTGAAATTACTTGTGCGTAACGATCTCTTTGAATTATTTGATTTGAAACAGGGGCTGGTTTTAAATTTAAAATTTTACAAACCTCTTCTTCAAATTCCAAAGGAGCGTGAGCAAAATTTCCCATAGCTCCACTAATTTTTCCATAACTAATTACTTCTTTTGCGTGAAGCAAGAGATCTTTTGCATTTTTTATTTCATCATACCAAATTGCCATTACTAAACCAAAAGTTATAGGTTCGCCGTGAATTCCGTGACTTCTTCCTACCATTAGAGTGTTTTTATGCTCTAAGGCACGTTTTTTAATTGCATCTAAAAGTTGTTCTAAATCTTCTAAAATTATTTCTAAACTCTCTTTTATTTGTAAAGCTACAGCAGTATCAATACAATCAGAACTTGTCATTGCATAATGTAAAAAACGACCTTCTTCTCCCAAATTTTCACTAACATTTGTAAGAAAAGCTATGACATCGTGTTTGGTAGTCTTTTCGATTTCATCAATTCTATTAATATCAAATTTAGCATTTTCTAAAATTTTTTTACAATCTACATCATTTATAATTCCAAGCTTATTCCAAGCTTTAACTGCGGCTAATTCTACCTTAAGCCAAGCGTCATATTTAGCCCTTAAGTCCCATTTTTTAGCCATTATTTCTCTGCTATATCTTTGAACCATTTTAAACCTTTTTGGTTATAATTTTATTAATAAAAAAATATGATTTTATCTAAAAAAATTTAAAAAAGGTTAAAGTTGCCTTATACGAAAATTAAGCTATCAAATAATGGAAAAAAGGCATTTGAAGTTCTTATGGAAAACTTAAAAATTTCTATAAATGAAGCTCAAAAACTTATAGATAAAAAAAGACTTTTTTGTAATGGAAATTTGGTTAATAAAAAAAATGAATTTTTAAATGGCGAAATTGAACTTATAGTTTATGAAAATAAACCAAGAGGTATAGAAATTGTTTTTGAAAATGAAGATTTTGCCGTACTTGAAAAACCAAGTGGAGTATTAACTCATCCTAATGGTAGGCATTGTGAGTATAGCCTAAGTGATGAAATTTGGCATTTGTGGGGTAATAAAGCTTGTGTAGCCCATAGACTTGATAAAGAAACAAGCGGACTTATACTTGTAGCAAAACATAAAAATTCTCAAATAGATTTTAAAACTATGTTTGAAAAAAAAGAAATTCAAAAAGAATATTTAGCTTTAGCACAAGGATTAATAAATAAAAATTTCAGTGTTGATACAAAAATGGATTTGGTTAAAAATTATGATGATGTAAAAACTAGAATGTGCATTTGTGAAAATGGAAAGCATTCTTTTACTAAATTTGAAATTTTAGAATTCTATCCAGAATTTAATGCAACTCTTTTACTTTGTAAGCCTTTTACAGGAAGACAACATCAAATAAGACTTCATTTGTTTCACGTGAAACATAAAATTTTAGGAGACCCTTTATACGGATTAAACAAAGATCAAATTGAAAGAATTTTAGATAAAAAAATGGAAGAAAAAGAAAGGATAGAATTTTGCGGAGCTAAGCGTTTGCTTTTGCATTCTTATCGTTTGAAATTCAAATACAAAAATAAATTTTTTGATATAATCTCCAAAAAAGATATGAAAAAAGAATTTTTAAATTTTTTATAATTAAAACTTATAAGAAATTATATTTTAATAATTAAGGAGTTGAAATGAAAAATAAACTAACGGGGGGGGGTAATAGGATTTTTTTGTCCTTATGGTATAGGAGATAGTTTAATTTCTTTAAAAGCTTTATATGTGATAAAACATATTTATAGGGCGGAAATAGTTTTTTTGGAAAAAGTAATTTAAAAGATTTAATATCTTGTTTTGATTTTATTGATGAATTTGAAGAAATTCCTTCATTAACTTCTAGTGAAAATCCTATCATAAAAGAGAAAATTAATAAGTATAATTTAGATTTTATTATTTCTTTTCATGCTAAAACTTTTATACTTAAATTTTTGATAAATACTAATGCTAAAAAAGTGATTACTAGAAATCGTCCTATTTCTATTTTTTCTTTAAAATGCAAGTGTGTCTTTGTTTCTTTTATTAAAAGATTTTATAAAAATAGAAACGATGAATTTAAAATGCTTTATTATGCAAGAAAAATAAATCCTAAATTATTTGATAAAGAAATTAAAAATTTAAATTTTGATATAAAAATTAAAACAAATATTTATAATAAAAATATCATAAATAATTTTTTAGATCAAAATAATATAAAAGATAAAAATTTAATACTTCTTAACCCTTTTTCTATTTCAGCTTTTTATACTTTAAAATTAGTAGATTATTTAAGGCTTTGCCAAGAAATTATTTCTAAATTCAAAGATATTTATATAATTATACCAAGCTATGAAGCTGTTCATAAAGATTTTATACGAGAATTTAAGACATTTTTTAAAGAAAATCCACAAAGAATTTATATCTTTAAAAATGATGACAATATTTTAAATATTTGCGAGCTTATCAAAAGAACAAAATGTGTTATATCTCCTAGTACAGGAGTGATTCATCTTGCTTCAAATTTGGAAAAATCAAGCATAGGTTTATTTAGTGAAAAAGATATAATTTTTTGGGAAACTTTTAACAAGGATTATGTTTTGCTAAATAAAACTAAAGAAGAATTGAGTACATATGATATTTTAGAGATTATAAACGAAATACTTTTAAAATTAAAAAGATATTTATAAGTCTTAGATTTAAAATAATAATAAATTAAATTTCTAAGATTTTGAAATTTGAATTCTATTGTAGTTTTTGGTTTTAAGCTAAAATTTTTAGCTTAAGTTATCTTAAAGGAGTGATAATGAAAAAGATTTCAATGGGGAGAGGTGTCATTAAAACCCGATGTCTTATGATAGCAAGTTTAGATATGCTTTAAATATATTTATAATGCACAAATTATTGTTTTTGCAAGAAATAACACTTTATTTCTTTTAAAGAGTTTGGAATTTGTCAATTATATTGAAATTTTAGAAAATCCCATAAAATAAGAAAATTTAGAAAAAATTAATCGATATAGTTTAGATTATATATTTCATATAAAGCAAATGCTTTTTTAACTGATTTTTTATCAAAAGTAATACTAAAAGTTATACAATACTTAAAATCAAAACACTTTGGATAAAACTTCTTAAACGTCTTTAATAAAAGAACAAAAGAGATAGGTTGGTTTTTTATGCTAGGAAAATAAACACTAGAATTTTTGATAAAAAGATTAAAAATTTAGAATTTAAAACATAGATAAAACCAAAATAGCACATAAAAATTTAATTAAGAATTTTTTAAATCAAAATAAAATTAAACGTTTTATAGTGTTTAATCCTTTTAGTATTGCTTTAAAAATACCACTTTAGATACTATTCCTTTTTTAAAATTAGCAAAAAATTTAAACAAATTTATTAAGACATTATATTGTAATGCCTAATTACGATTTGGTTTATGATCATTTTATAAACGAATTTTATGGATATGATAAAAATTTATCCAAGGAAATTGTAATTTTAAAAATAATGATGATATTTTAATTAGCAAAGCTTATTAAAATCAATTGTGTAATAAGCCCTAGTACGACACTATTCATCTTGCTGCAAATTTGAAGGTTTTTAGCATTGCGCTTTACCCATATTAGGAGATAATGAAGTACTTTGACCAATATATAATAAGATTATATTTTATTAAAAATACCAAAGATAATTTAAGTGAAGATGAAAAGCAATAAATTATTATGGATATTATTAAAAAATTAGAAAAATATCTTTAATCTTTTTCTAATTTTAAAATCTTTTTGGTTAGCTATATAGTAGGGATACTTTAATAAACTTGGTATAATCTTTTTTGCTAGTATTAAAGGTTTTTAAATGGTAGTTTTATTCTATTGTATCAAATAAAATTATAGTTATTTTAAAATGTTTTCTTGCTTAAGTATGATTTTATAAGATAAAGTTTTTAGATTTTAGTAGTTTTATTATTTTTTCTTTTTAAAACTTAAAGATATTCTTTAAGTTATCAGTGAAAGTAATGATTGGTGAAAAGTATTGAAGGTTTTTAATATGTATAATACATTTTTTAGTCAATATAACTTAAAAAAATGTATCAACTTCTTATTATTGTAAATATATTTTTATGCCACTTCTCTTTTTTGTTTAAAAAATAAAAATAAAATAGCTACAAAATAAATTACAATAGCCCATACTAAAAATGCATCAATGAGTCCTATTTGTCTTACTATAGGTTGAGAGATTATAGGGCTTAAAAATTGTCCTAAAAATATAAAACTTGCTAAAATTCCATAAGCCCTAGCCCTAGCATTTGATGGACAAATAGAAAATAAATAAGCTGTATTATTAACAAGCATAATTCCTCCACCTGTTCCAAGTAGTGCTAAAGCAAGCATTACTGCACTAAAGGAATGGATAAAATATAAAAGCATAAAGGAGCTTCCTACGATGAAAAGAGTTAAGATATAAATTTGTTTTATATTTATAAATTTCATCAAATATTTATAACTTAAAGAAAATAGTCCATAAAAAAGGGCAGAAACTGACATAGAAATTCCTATATATTTTGGATCAAGCCCTAAGTGATCTTCTATATAATAAGGAAGTTGGGTTGGAGATATATAATAAATTACCATAATAAAAAATCCTATAAAATATATAGGAAAAAATTGCCAATAATTTATTTTTGCTTCTATTTTACTATGATTATAAAATTTAAATTTTTTAGGTTCAAATAGATACATATAAGCTAAAATTGTGATTAAAATTCCAAGTCCATAAACCAAAAAAGGATAACGCCAAGAATAGCTAGAAACATAACCCGCGATAGAAATAAAAATGGCTCCTCCAGCAGCACAAAAAAATCCTTGCCAAGAAAGAGCGTTTTCGCGACGATTAAATCCACCCCTACTATAATAATCTCCAAGCAAAGCTGATGCTCCTGTCATTATAAAAGCCGTTGCAATTCCAAATACGGCTCTTGAAATAAGAATGGCATAAATATCATTTAAGAAAAATCCAGCTACTCCTGAAATTGTCCAAATTATCATAGCTGGAAAAATAAATTTAAGTTTTCCAAATTTATCCATTAATATTCCAGCAATTGGAGAAAGTATTACTACAAAAATAGCCGGTATTGTTAAAACAAGACGTGTTAAAATATCAAGATGAGCAAGCGTAAATTCTGTTAAAATTCCGCTTTGATTTTTTAAAAGTATATCAAAATGTTTATTAATGGCAGGAAGAGCTGAAGAAATAACAACACTTCCTAGCATTGTCATTGCAGCCATTGAAAATACAGCAGTTTTAAAACCTTTTTTTTCTGTAATTTCAACCATTTTTTTATCAAATTTAGTATCATCGGGATGAAATTTATATTGTTTTATTGGCATAATAAACCTTTTTTGCTTATTATACTGCAAAAATCATATTAAAAACTAATTTTTATTATCTTTTACAATTACCCAAACCATTCCACAAAAACCTATTATAATAACCAAAGATATAAAAATAAGTTCTATAATATCAAGCCAACTCATTTTTCTTTCTTTCTTTCTTTTAATTGTCCGCAAGCTGCTGAAATATCAAGTCCTTTGCTCTCTCTTATGGTACAAGTTATTCCTTTTGAGCTTATATAATCTTGAAATTTGATAGCATTTTCTAAATTCGGACGCTTATAAAAGCTTCCTTCGTGCGGATTAAAAAGTATTAAATTTACTTTAGCTTTAATACCATTTAAAAGTCTAACAAGTTCTTTTGCATGATCAATTTTATCATTAATATTATCAATCAAAAGATATTCAAACATAACTCTTTTTCTTTGATCTATAGGAAATTCACGTACAGCTTGCATAATAGAAGCTATATTATAAGCTTTGTTTATAGGCATCAGTTCGTTGCGTAAAGTATCATTTACAGCGTGTAAGGATATAGCAAGTAGTACTCCTAAATTCATTTCTCCTAATTTTTTGATTTGATTTGCCAAACCACTTGTGCTTATAGTTTGGCGTCTAGGACTTATGCATAATCCATTGTTATGAGATAGTATTTTAATGGCTTTTGAAACATTATTAAGATTATCAAGAGGTTCTCCCATCCCCATATATACTATATTAACACGTCTTTCATAAGGAATTTGATTATCTTTTTTGATGCAAAGAATTTGTGCTACTATTTCCCCAGCACTTAAATTTCTTTTTAAGCCACCTTTTGCTGTTAAGCAAAAACTACAACCACTTTTACATCCTACTTGAGAAGAAACGCAAATAGTATATTTAGCATTGGCAATTTTTATACCTTTTTCATTAAATTTTTCTTCTTTCATTGGCAAAAGCACACTTTCTATTCTTAAGCCATCTTTGAGTTCAAAAAGATATTTTATACTTCCATCTTTACTTTGTTCTTTATAGATTGTTTTAAGAGGATTAAAATAATATTTTTCATTCATTTCTTCTCTTAGATTTTTTGGTAAAGAACTCATTTCTAAAAAATTATTAGCATATTTTTGATATATCCATTGATAAATTTGTTTCACGCGAAACATTGGTTTGATGCTTTCTTCTAATTCTTCGGGCAAAAGATCTAAAATATTTATAGTTTCTTTCAAAATTTATTCCTTGAATTTTAAAGATAATTATATTTTTTTAAATATTGTATTAAATTTTCTTTAGCTTTTTGGTGATTTGCTATAAAGTCATTATGTGCATTTTCATCACAAAAATTGGTTGCACATAAAATACATTCTGCAAAAATATTAAAATTTTTAGCCACACTTAAAACCGCAAAAGCTTCCATATTTTCAGCAAAAAAACCTAATTTAGCAAATTCTTTAGCGGCTTTTTTATCTTGGCAAATATAATTTGAAGAATTTATTTTAATTGTTTCACGAGAAACATTTTCATTTTTAAGATAAATTTCATTTTGTGCAGGTGTATAAAAATTATTTGAAATTTTTGAAAATTCAATATTACAAGCATAAGAGCTTTTATAAATTTCTAAAATTTTACCTTTTTCATATAAACCACAAGTTCCTATAAATACTAGATTTGATGGATTATAAGTTTGGCAAATTTTAGTTAAATTGCAACTTGCTTCTACTAGGCCTATACCTATAGCTTTGGCAAATGAAAAGTTTTCATTACCTCCAGCACAAATTATCATTTAATCCTTTCTTAATTTATTTTTAGAATTTTATCTAAAAAGACTTAATTAAGAATTTTTAGATAAAATAATTTTTTATGATTAAAGCGAAAAAACATTACGGACAAAATTTTTTAAATAGTAAAGAAATAGTTTATAAAATCATCCAAGCCATACCCAAAGAAACAAATAATATTGTTGAGATTGGGCCTGGCTTAGGTGATTTAACGCAAGAGCTTTTAAAAATTTCCTTTGTTAAGGCATATGAGATTGATAAAGATCTTATACCACTTTTGCAAAAGAAATTTCAAAAAGAAATCGAATGTGGAAAATTAAGATTATTGCATCAAAACGCAAGTGAGGTTAAAGGAAGTTTTGATGAAAATAAGTATTTTTTGATTGCCAATTTGCCTTATTATATAGCAAGTTGTTTAGTTTTAAAAGCCTTAGAAGATGAGAATTGTTTAGGGCTTATCGTTATGGTACAAAAAGAAATGGCTCTTAAATTTTGTGCTAAAGAAGGAGAGAAAGAATTTTCTTCTTTGGGGGTTTTAAGTGCTTTGATTTGCAAAAGAAAAATACTTTTTGATGTAGATCCTAAATGTTTTGATCCTGAGCCAAAGGTTATCTCATCTGTGATGAGTTTGATAAAGGAGAAAGAATTTAGGGAGCTTTGTAATATAGAAGATTTTAAAGTTTTTTTAAAAGATTGTTTTAAATTTCCAAGAAAACAACTTCTTAAAAATTTAAGTCTTCATAGAAATAAGGTTTTAGAAATTTTAAATAGTCTTAATATAAAAGAAAATGCTAGACCCCACGAAATTTGCGTTGATTCATACCTTAAAATTTATGAAAAATTAAAGGATGAATATGAGCGAAAATAGTCAAGAAAATCAAGAACAAAAAATAAATTTTAACTCTAAAAACAACAAGCATTATAAATATAGAAATAAAAAGAAAAAAAATATTCAAAATTCAGAAAACTCAAATGTCAGTACTCAAAATAATCAAGAAGAAAAAAAGAAAAAAAGAAAAAATCTTCCTTCTAAATTAAGCGGAAATGAAGATTGGCAGATTGCTCTTGCTGAATGTATAGAGGCAAATCGTATTTCTCACGAAAATCGTTTAAATCCTCTTAAATATAATAATTCAAGCGAACATAAAATCCGCATAACTCCTCTTGGAGGTTTGGGTGAAATTGGCGGTAATATCACCATTTTTGAGACAAATAATGAAGCTATTATTGTAGATATAGGTATGAGTTTTCCTGATGGAACTATGCACGGAGTGGATATTATCATACCTGATTTCTCCTATGTTAGAAAGATTAAAGACAAAATTAAAGCTATTATTATTACTCACGCACACGAAGATCATATAGGAGCTGTGCCTTACTTTTTTAAAGAATTTCAATTTCCAATTTATGCAACTCCTTTGGCTTTGGGAATGATTTCAAATAAATTTGAAGAACACGGCTTAAAAAGTGAAAGAAAATGGTTTAGACCTGTAGAAAAGAGAAAAATTTATGAAATAGGTGAGTTTGATATAGAATGGATTCATATTACCCACTCTATCATTGATGCTTCTGCGTTAGCTATAAAAACTAAAGCAGGAACTATTATACACACAGGAGATTTTAAAATAGATCAAACTCCAATTGATGGTTATCCTAGTGATTTAGGACGTTTAGCACAATATGGAGAAAATGGAGTTTTATGTCTTTTAAGTGATAGCACAAATTCTTATAAAGAGGGCTATACAAAAAGTGAAAGTTCGGTTGGCCCTACTTTTGATCAAATTTTTTCAAAGACTAAAGGTAGAGTGATAATGAGCACTTTTAGCTCTAATATTCACCGCGTTTATCAAGCTATCACTTATGGTTTAAAATATGGTAGAAAAGTTTGTGTTATAGGTCGTTCTATGGAGAGAAATCTCTATACCACAATGGAACTTGGTTATATCAAACTAGATAGAAAAATTTTTATTGATGCAGATGAGGTAAATAAATATAAAGATAATGAAGTTTTGATTGTAACTACAGGAAGCCAAGGTGAAACAATGAGCGCTTTATATAGAATGGCAACAGATGAGCATAAATTTATAAAAATTAAACCAAGTGATCAAATTATCATTTCAGCTAAAGCCATTCCAGGTAACGAGGCAAATGTTTCTGCAGTGCTTGATTATTTACTTAAAGCGGGTGCTAAGGTGGCATATCAAGAATTTAGCGAAATTCACGTAAGTGGCCATGCAAGTATAGAAGAGCAAAAACTTATGCTAACGCTAATAAAACCAAAATTTTTCTTACCTGTTCATGGAGAATACAATCATATCACCAAGCATAAAGAAACAGCTATGAAGTGCGGAGTTCCTGAAAGAAATATTTATCTTATGAGTGATGGAGATCAGGTTGAGATTTGTCAAAAATATATTAAACGTGTAAAAACAGTTAAAACAGGAAAAGTTTTTGTAGATAATCAAATCAATAAACAAATCGCTGATGATGTAGTAATCGATCGTCAAAATTTAGCTGATAATGGAATAGTTGTTATCATAGCTCAACTTGATAAAGCTTCAAAAACACTTGTTAATAAGCCTAGAGTTTTTAGTTATGGATTAGTAGCTGATAGACAAGATCACGCATTTTCAAAAGAAATGGCTGAAGTTTTAGCTCAGTTCTTTAGTAATGTTAAAGATGAGGTTTTAAATGATCCAAGATTTTTAGAAAATCAAATCAGACAGGTATTAAGAAAGCATATTTTTAGAAAGATCAAAAAATACCCAACTATAGTTCCAACTATTTTTGTGATGTAAATTTATTCAAAGCTTTTTAGAGCTTTGAATTTTTGTTTTTACAGCTTATATTTTGCTAAAATTTAATGATTTATTTTTATAAATTCTTTTCATGTAATTTAGCTTTTTATATTGGAAGTATTTTATGCTTTTGTTTTTTTCTTCTTAAAAGAAAGTCCATTAAATTATTTTTATTGAGATTTTTAGATTAGTTTAAAATTATTAATTATGATACAAATTTGTATTATTTATTTTTTATATTTTCAACGATTTAAATTGTCTTAATTTTTCTGTTTCGTTCTTAATCAAGAGAAATAAAATATTATTTTGCTAATTTAATGTCAATTTTTTGATAGTTTTGGTATATGATTTTTGTATTATATAAATATAATTTGTTTTTTCTACTTTAATTAATAACAATAGTTTTTGTATTATTTAAAATAAATTTTATATATGAAAAATTATTAAAATATGATTTATTTCAAAGTTTATATTTTTTATTTTAGAGTAATCATTGAAATAATATAGTTCATATTGCAATTTTATTAATACGTCAAAATACAATTCTTTAACTTTTGGCTATATTATTATTTAAGAAAAGATGTAATTTATCAAATAAGTTAGTTTTTTATATTTTCATATTTAATATTCAATAAATGATTTTTTTACTAATTTTTTAGATTTTTATTGCGAAAAGCAAACGCGAATAATAAAAATGTTAAAATTATAGATTAAGTTTTATAAAATAAGGTAAAAAATGAGAATCAACAAATTCATATCACACAATAGCCATTATTCGCGTCGTGAGGCAGATGAACTTATTAAACAAGGTTTAGTAAAAATAAATAACAAAATAGCCCTTTTAAGCGATGAGGTAAAATTTGATGATAAAGTTTTTATTAAAGGCAAAAAACTTCAAAAAAGAACAAGCTTTAGTGTGATTATCTATCATAAACAAAAAGGCGAAATTGTTTCTAAAAAAGATGATAGAGGCAGAAAAATCATTTATGATACTTTACCAAAGCAATTTCGCAATTATTTAAGTGTTGGTAGGCTTGATTTTGCTAGCGAAGGTTTGCTTTTACTCACCGATTCTCCTGTGATAGCTTCTTATTTAATGCATAGTGATTTAGAAAGAGAGTATTATTTAAAAGTTAAAGGCGTAGTGGGTAAAAATGTGATAGAGGCTATGCAAAATGGACTTGAAATTAAAAATGAAAAAAAAGGAGCTCACGCGAAAACAAAAATTACTTCTATGAGTTTTGCTCCTTTTTTAGAATTTGAAATTTTTGGCTCAAGTGGAGGTTATACTAAGCTTAGAGTTGTTATTAATGAAGGTAAAAATAGAGAGCTAAGACGTTTTTTTGCCCATTTTGAC
The DNA here is from genome assembly GCF_016599045.1 of Campylobacter sp. TTU_617. Classification (GTDB taxonomy): domain Bacteria; phylum Campylobacterota; class Campylobacteria; order Campylobacterales; family Campylobacteraceae; genus Campylobacter_D. The sequence goes on along the minus strand of NZ_JAENKV010000002.1, from coordinate 10,096 downwards.
TTAGAAGTGATGGATCTTAAAAGAGTGGCTTTTGGAGCGCTTGATTTAGGAGTTTTAAAAGCAGGAAAATACCGCTTTTTGGAAAGAGGAGAATACGAAAAATTAAGAGATTTTTTAAAGCTTAATAATATTAAATATTAAAGCCTTCAAAAAAGGCTTTAAATTTTTTAGTATTTTTCAAAATATTTTTGTATAGTATTTATATCGTTTGTTTTGGTAAGAGCTAACATTAAAAGGACTCTTGCTTTTTGTGGATTTAAACCTTGTGTATCAATAAAGCCTAAATCTTTATCTTCTTTACTTACAGCAACAGATCCTGCTGCTACTCTTGAACTTATAGCAACTTTTAAACCTTGTTTCATAAGTTCTTTTAACATTTCTTTTTGATTTTGATGGATGCTTCCAGCTCCGCTTCCTGCTATAACCAAACCTTTTGTTCCATTGTCAAATAAAGCTTTAGCAGCAACAGCGTTGCCATCATTAGAATAAGTATAAAGTATATCAACTTTTGGCAAAGTATTTAATTTACTCACATCAAAAGGAGTTTTTTTGGTATGTTCTTTTAAATTTGTATTATAAAAAAATACTTTTCCATCTACAATATATCCTAAATTTCCATAGTTAGGAGAAGAAAAAGCATCGACATTTAAAGTATGAGTTTTACTCACATCTCTTGCGCCTTGAATTTTATCATTCATTGCTATCATTACGCCTTTGTTTTTGGCTTCTTTGTTTGCAGCTAGAGCCACAGCATTATAAAGATTTTTAGGACCATCTGCACTCATAGCACTTGCAGGACGCATAGCGCCTACTAAAACTACAGGCTTATCACTTTTAATAGTTAAATTTAAAAAATAAGCAGTTTCTTCCATAGTATCAGTTCCATGGGTGATTACTATGCCATCAACATCTTTTTTAAGAAGTTCATTAGCTTTTTTAGCAAGTTTTAGCCAAATTTCATCATCCATATTAGAGCTATCAATATTTGCAATTTGTTCCCCACTAACTTGTGCCAAATCTTTAATTTGTGGTACAGCTTTGATTAAAGTTTCAATTCCTAATACCCCTGCTTTATATCCTGTTGTCTCTAACTCATTATCTATAGATCCAGCTATAGTTCCACCTGTAGCTAGTATAACGATTTTTGGTTTTGCTTCTAGCATACTTACTCCTAAAAGTAAAAACATTATTATAAAAATAATATTTCTCATTAACTCTCCTTTCTTATTTGTTAAGTATATTAGACTATATTAACAAATAATAAATAAAAGTTAAATTAAAAAATTTCTTTAATGATAAATTGAGGAACTATTAAACCTCTGTATTCATTCTTTGAAATACTTCCAACTAAGGTAATTTTTTCATTTAAATTTGGTTCTTTGTCAAAATTAAAAAATAAAGCTTCCAATGTTTTGTTGTTTTTATTTAATATAAGTTTTAAATGTTTTTCTTCTTTTCCTATTAGTTTTTTATTTTTAACATTTAAATTTTCTAAAATGAAAAAAGGTCTTGGATTTTTATATCCAAAAGGCTCAAAAGATTCTAAAATTTCAAGCATTTCAAAATCAATTTCAAAAGGATCTAAAATTCCTAAAATTTCATCTGCATCATTAAATTCATTTTTGGGAATTTTAAGACATTCTTCAAAGATTAAAGTTCTAAATTCATTTAAATGCTTAAAATCAAGGCTAAATCCAGCTGCACCTTTGTGTCCTCCATAGCTTTCAAGCAAGAAATTTACTTTTGTGATTAAAGATAAAATATCTATTTTTCCAACGCTTCTAGCACTACCTTTGAGTTTATTTTCATTTTTTGAAAATACAAAGGCTGGTTTTTTAAAATGTTTAGCAAGACGACTAGCAACTATCCCTAACACCCCTTCGTGCCAGTTTGCCCCTCCTACTATGATGCAAGCATCTTTTTCATCAATTTGTTTTAGAGATTCTTCAAAAAGCTGTTTTTCTTCATCTTTTCTGTTTTCATTGAAATTAACAATTTGTTCTAAATAATTTTGCGCTTCTTGTAATTTTTTAGTATGTAAAAAATGATAAGAAATGCTAGCATCATCCATTCTTCCAGCGCTATTGATAAGGGGTGCTATTAAAAAACTTATATTATCAAGTCCAAATTTATCTTTTTGATAGTAAAGTTTTATCGCTTTAAAGGCAGCTCTATTTGATTTGTTTATATATTTTATTCCTTTTCTAACAAGAGCACGATTTAAATCTCTAAGTTCCATCATATCAGCAATAATTGCGATAGCTAGAAGTTCTATAAATTTAGATAAATCATATTTTATTTTGCAAACTTCTTTTAAGGCTGCAACTAGATACCAAGCTACTTGTGCGCCACAAATTTCTATTTTAGGGAATTCGCAATCTTTTTGTTTTGGATTTATGATAGCAAAGGCATCAGGTAGAGTTTGTAAAGGCGTGTGATGATCGGTTATGATTAAATCAATATTTTTTTCTTTACAAAGTTTGGCGGCATCAATAGCAGCTATACCATTATCAACGGTTATAATTAAATCACAATCTAATTCTTTAATGATTTCTTCATTAAGTCCATAACCATCTTTAAAACGATTGGGAATTTTGACCATATAATCAAAACCAAGATCATCAAAAAATTCAGATAGTATTACACAAGAAATAATTCCATCGACATCATAATCACCTACTATAGCAACTTTTTGATTTTTTTCTATAGCTTCTTTGATACGATTTGCCCCTTTATAAATATCTTTTAAACAAGAAGGCAAGGGCAAATCGCATAATTTCTTATGCATATCATTTTCAAAACGCAGTTTTAAAATTCTTTTTATATCTTCTTTATTAATTGTATTCATTGCTTAATGCTGCTTTTATAAATCCACAAATTACGGGATTTGCATTTTCAAGCCTTGAAGTAAATTCAGGATGAAATTGCACTGCTAAAAAGAAAGGATGATTTTTAAGCTCTATAGCTTCAATAAGTCCTTTGTTTTCACCACATATAATAAGTCCTTTATCCTCATACATTTTTTTATATTTTGGATTAGCTTCATAACGATGCCTATGTCTTTCTTTGACTGATTTAGCATTATTGTAAATTTTGCTTAATAAGCTATCTTTTTTTATCTCACATTCATAAGAACCAAGACGCATAGTTCCGCCTAATGGAGTTTTGCTTGTTCTAATTTGTTTGGTTCCATTAGAATCAATAAATTCATCGATCAAATAAACAATAGGATTTTGACATTTTTCATCAAATTCGCTTGAATTAGCATCTTGTAATTTTAAAACATTTCTTGCAAATTCAATTAGGGCAAGTTGCATTCCAAGACAAATTCCTAAAAAAGGGATATTATGTTCTCTTGCATAATTTATTGCTTTTATTTTGCCTTCAACCCCTCTATAACCAAATCCACCAGCGACTAAAATTCCATTTACATCTTTTAAATCTTCTAAAGAATCTAAATTTTGCAATTTCTCACTATCTATCCATTTGATATTAACCTTAGTATCAAGTGCTGCTCCAGCGTGGATTAGTGCTTCTGTTAAACTTTTATAGCTTTCTTTAAGATCAATGTATTTTCCAACAAAAGCAATTTTTACTTCATTACTTGGAGCAATCACTCTTTTAACAAGATTATTCCAATTTTCCATATCAGGTTTTAAATTTTTAAGATCTAAAATGTTTGCAATAGCACTTAAAATATCTTGTTTTAAAAAATTAAGTGGGATTTGATAAATGCTTGTAGCATCAATGCTTTCTATAACGCAATTTTTTTCAACTCCACAAGAAATAGCTATTTTATTTTTTAAATCTTTATCAAGAGGTTTTTCGCTACGGCAAATAATCATATCAGGACTTATACCTATACGACGCAATTCTCCCACGCTATGCTGAGTAGGTTTTGTTTTAAGTTCTCCAGAAGCTTTGATAAAAGGTACAAGAGTAAGATGAATATTCATAGCATTATTTTTGCCTACTTCAAGCTTTAATGCGCGTATGGCTTCTAAAAAAGGCAATCCTTCTATATCTCCAACGGTTCCTCCGATCTCTACAATGAGTATATCTTTATTTTTCCCTGCATTTTTTATTCTATCTTTGATTTCATCTACTATATGAGGAATTACTTGTATAGTTTTTCCAAGATATTCCCCGCGTCTTTCTTTTTCTATCACGCTTTGATAAACACGTCCTGTTGTAAAATTATTACTTTGAGACAAACTTTCATCTAAAAAACGCTCATAATGTCCTAAATCAAGATCGGTTTCAGCTCCATCATCTGTGACAAAAACCTCTCCGTGTTCAAAAGGACTCATTGTTCCAGGATCTACATTGATATAAGGATCAGCTTTTAAAATTCCTATATTAAGTCCTGAATTTTTTAAGAGTGTTCCAATGGATGCTGCGGCTATACCCTTGCCTAAAGAGCTAAGAACTCCCCCTGTTACAAAGATATATTTTGTTTGTTTTAGCTTCATTCATTTACCTTAATTTTTTGTTTTATTATAACCCAAAAAAACTTTTTGTTTTATTATTTATAAAGTAATTTTGTGTAAGAATTTATAATTTTTTAAGGTAAAATATGAAATTTACAAATACCCAAAAAGCCCTTTTTAATAAAAATCTAAAAGCTTTGCAAAATCCTATTTTAAAACAAGATTTAAACCAGCTTAAAGTTTCTAAATTTAAGATTGTTTTAGGAGAGCATAATTTAGATATCAACCTTATGGGGGGGGGGTGAGAGTCTTTATAAAAATGTTTTAAGCGAAATTAATGAAAAGCTTTTAAAATATCAAAATCATTTTGCACTTTATCCTATACTTTATTTTTATGGTTTTGGAAATGGGGTTTTGCTCCAAGCTTTGCTTCAAAATTTAAATCATAAGCATATTATCGTTTTTGAAAAAGAATTAGAAATTCTTTATATAGCATTTCATTTATTTGATTTTTCAAATTTTTTAAAAGAGCAAAGATTAATCATTTTTTATACTAATAAAATGAGTGCAAATGATTATGCTAATTTTTATTCTATTCCTATTTTTATAAGATATGCAAAGGTTTATCATTTAGAATTAATGAGCGCGTATTATTTTAAATTTCAAGAAGATATTTTAAAAGTCAATGAAACTATAATGTCTTATTTAAAAAAAGAGATTTTAACCAATGGAAATGATCCAAAAGATGTTTTAATGGGTTTAGAAAATTTTATAATTAATTTGCCTAAAATGATCACACATCCTAGTTTTAAAAATCTCACTAAAGAACGTTTTAAGTTTTTTGAAAATGCTATTATAGTATCAACCGGACCTAGTTTAACAAAACAACTTCCTTTGCTTAAAGAAAATGCCAAAAAAGCTGTAATTTTTTGTGCTGATAGTGCTTATCCTATTTTGGCTAAAGAGGGTATTAAGCCTGATTATGTTTGTATGGTAGAAAGAACTGATTTTACGGCTGAATTTTTTAACAATGATTTTAAAGAATTTGATAAAGATATAACTTTTATTTTAGCAGGAGTAGTATCTCCTAAGGCTTGTGAATTTTTAGAAAAAAATAATCGTTCATTTATGCTTATACCAAGAGATTATCTTTTTGCTTTTTATCTTGATTTAAAACCTTTTTCTTATGCTTTTTATTCTGTTAGTGTGGCGCATTTATCTTTTGTGATAGCTTTAAATTTAGCTTTTAAAAATATTATTTTTATAGGTCAAGATTTAGCTTTTAATGATGAAGGGGATTCTCATCCAAAAGATTATAAACATTCTGCAAAATATGAAAGTGGTTATTATCGGGGTTTAAAAGCCTTAGCTTATGGTGGAAAAACACAGGCTAAAACCCAAGAGGCGTGGGTTTATTTTAAGCAAGTTTTAGAACAAATGATCAATGAAGCAAAAAGTTATGGTATAGAAGTTTATAATGCTACTGAGGGTGGATTAAGGATAGAAGGAAGCATAGAAAAACCTTTTGCTTTATGTATTAAAGAGCTTTTAAAAGATGCAAAAAAACCTTATTTGCCTTTGGGTGTATTAAGTTTTGCTAAACAAAGTGAGTTTTTGTTGAAAGCTTTTGTAAAAATTATAAAAAGTATAAAAAATTGTAAAAAATTTATTGATAAAATCAATCAAAAGATAAATCACATAGAACAAAATAATATTGATTTAGAATGTGCGAAAAAGATAATCAAAGATTTAGAAAATTTAAAACAAGAATTATTTAATTTTAAAGATCTTTTAGAGCTTTTACAACCTAGTTCTTTTCAACTTGAACTTAGTTTGGCTAAAATTTCTGTGATAAATGTTAAAAATGAAGAAGAACTTTTGAGTAAAAATTTACTTTTTATTAGAGAATATATGGAGTATTTTAGATTGGTTGAGGGTTTATTAAGTCTTCAAAAACAAAGTTTTTTAAAATGTATTTTTGCATTAGAGAATGAACTTATAAAAAGAGGTTTTGAAAATAAAATTGTAAAAATAAAAGATAATATATGTTAAAATTCCAAAAAATAAGGAGTTTTTATGCAAATTACTTTACTTCATCATACCCCACTTTTTGTGTGCTCTCATGCCACTAGAACCTGTTGGCAAAGTTTTGAAAAAGGTGATTGTGGAGGAGAAAAAGATAAAGAATTAATCGATCGTGTAGGCAATCAATTTAAACATTCTTCTACTTTAGAGCATTTAAACTATACTTTTTATATACAAGGGATTTCTAGAGCTTGTTTGCAAGAGGTTGCACGCCATCGTCATACTAGTCCTAGTGTGAAAAGCACACGCTATACTTTAAAAGAACTTAGAAATGAAGATGAATTTAAAATAGGAGATTTTGAAAATGCAAGCCGTTATCTCGTGCTTTGTGGCAACGAAGAGGTAGATAATGCTAGTATAAAGGCTTTAGAAAATTTACGTCTTATTTTGCAAAAGAGTATTAGCTTAGATATTGCTAAATATTGCCTACCAGAAAGCTATAAAACAGAGCTTACTTTAAGTATCAATGCAAGAAGCTTGCAAAATTTTATCACTCTTAGAAGTTCAAAATCAGCTCTTTGGGAGATAAGAAATTTAGCTAATGCTTTATTTAAAGCTTTGCCAGATGATCATAAATTTATATTTGAGCATTGTTTATATAAGGAAGAGAATAATTAATGCTTTTAATTAAAAGCATTAAAATTCCTAAAATAGTTATCACACTTCTAAGCAAATAAAAAGTTTCATTTATCTTTAATGTGATCGTGTTGTTTATCAGCATTAAGTCCTACACTAACACCCATTGTAGTTTCACTTGCTGGACTTCCTGCATCGCCTAGTGCACCTGCAACTCCTATTATAAAGACTATTAAAGCAAGAGAGAAATTTAACTCCAAACAAATAGGAACAAAAAGAGTGGTGATAATAGGTATAGTTCCAAAAGAAGTTCCTATACCCATTATAAAAAGTTTTAAAAAATTTTTATAAAAATAATGCTATCACGCTTCCAATAAATAATAAAGTTCCATTATAAAAGATAAAAGTAGGGATACAAGTATCTTTAATGTGATCGTGTTGTTTATCAGCATTAAGTCCTACACTAACACCCATTGTAGTTTCACTTGCTGGACTTCCTGCATCGCCTAGTGCACCTGCAACTCCTATTATAAAGACTATTAAAGCAAGAGAGAAATTTAACTCCAAACAAATAGGAACAAAAAGAGTGGTGATAATAGGTATAGTTCCAAAAGAAGTTCCTATACCCATTGTGATTAAAAGTCCTATTAAAAGCATTATAAAAATAGCTAGAAATTTACTCTCTTGCATAAAAGGAACAACAGAATTTACAAGCTCACTAACAGCACCGCTTTGTTTTAAAACTTCTCCATATCCAGCCGCTACGAGTATAACAAAGGCTATAAAACCCATCATCTTTAAACCATCATCAAAAATCAAATCAATTTTTTTGTATTCAACTCCTCCTAAAATTACCATTAAAACAAAACCTAAAAGTCCAGATAAAGGTAAATTCATAGTAGCAATTTGGCAGATTAAAGTTACTATAAGTCCTGCTAAAACACCCCATTCTTTACGTGTCATTTTAAGATTGTCAAAATCTACTTTGGAAATTTCTATCTCTTTATATTCTCTTGGTTTTCTATAAAAAACAAAAAGAGCTAAAAAAAGTCCTAGTATCATACAAAAAGCAGCCAAATACATCGTATTGGTAACATCACTTAAGCTTACATTCACTCCATTAGAAGCGATATTATCTTTTATTAGATCTTGGAAAGTAAGTCCAAAGCCTACAGGTAGCACCATATAAGGAGTGGTAAGTCCAAAAGTTAAAGCACAAGCTACCGCTCTACGATCAATTTTTAAGCGATTAAAAAGACTTAAAAGTGGCGGTATTAAAAGTGGTATAAAAGCCACATGTATAGGCACTAAATTTTGTGAAAAGCAAGAAATAATAGTTAAAGAAATTAGCAAAAAGTATTTTTTATGCGAAATAAAGTGGCTTACGATTTTAATCAAATAAGCAGTTAAATTTGTTTTGGAAATAGCAGCGGCAATGGCTCCTAGTAAAATATAACTTAAAGCAGTTTTTAAATTTTCTTTCATACCGCTTATTAAAATATCCATAGTCTCCACCATAGACAAATGAGCAAGCATTCCAGCTGCTAAAGCAGAGATTAAAAGACTAAGCAAAACATTAAAACGAAAAATACAAAGTAAAGTCATTAAGATAACACTTATAATAATGGGATTACTTAAGAGCATATAATTTCCTTAAAAAGTATTAAATCTTTTATCATACTTATAAAAGATTAATTTTTGCTTTATTTGTTTAAATTTAAACTAAAAGGCAGGTTTTTTGTAGTTATTTACTTTTTATATTTTTTAATTAACTTAAAAAAGTATCAATTAAATTGCAACTCACCAAGAGGTGAGTTAGCAATAATTGAAGGCATCAAGCCTACGTATAAATCTTGTATTGTAAAACCACTAAAAGTAGGCTTGCAAAGCAAGATTTAGTTTATCCAAGAAAACTTGGATAAAGGCTTTATCCAAAAAAAGATAAAGCTTGATTATTGTTTTAATTGGATCAAAGTTTGGAGCATTTGATCGCTAGTTGAAATTGTTTTAGAGTTTGCTTGATAACCTCTTTGTATAATGATAAGTTCAGTTAAAGAACGACTTAAATCCACATTTGACATTTCAAGTGCTGAGGTTTTCATCTCACCGCGTCCGCCTGTTCCAGCTTCACCTACTACTATAGAACCACTATTTGCTGTTACTTTAAAAAGATTTCCACCGATTTCTTCAAGACCTGAGTTATTAGCCACTGAAGCCATAGCGATTTTTGCTACTGCAAAAGTTTTTCCATTTGTAAATTCACCTAAGATATTACCTTTATCATCAACGCGTATCGCATCAGGTTTTAAGTTTCCTGAAGTATAACCATCAGTTGCTTGAGAAGTTAAGGTTGAAGCTGAGTTTGAGCTTACTAGACCATCATTACTTCCACTTGTTCCAAAGCTAAGTTTGATTTGTTGATTTGGTGCTGCACCATTATTTGGTGAAAAGTTGATTGTTCTTGGATTATAGTTTGATAAAGAACCATCATTGTTAAATCTTGCTGTTCCTACGATGATATTGTTTGGACCCTCTCCTGTGGTATTGATCTCAGCAGGCTCAGGAACACGGATAATCATTTGCCATTCATTACCCCCATCTTGAGTTGTGCTTTGTTTTACAAATTGCACTTCTAAAGTGTGTTTTGAACCTAAAGAGTCATAAATTTCAAGTCCAGCTGAAAAAGCGCTAAGTTTTAAAAGCTCACTTTGTTTTACTTGATTTCCAGCAGGAAAAGAACCATCAAGTCCTTTAAAGATCTTTGTGAAAGCATCATTAGTGCTTACAGTTCCTTTCTCATCTGTATAAGCAGTGATATTAAAATTCATATTGTGAGGTCCAAATTGTAATGCTCCTTGACCCCCTGTAACAAGTGTTGGACTATTTGAACTTTCATTAACATTAGTGATAGAAAAAGCTCCTGAAGAATTTACAACTACTTTAACATTTTCATTTACATCAGCTGCGGCAAATGAACCACTTCCATCATAATCAACCCCATATCT
>NZ_JAENKV010000029.1 GCF_016599045.1 Campylobacter sp. TTU_617 | reverse complement strand
TACTAAACAACTTCCTATTTTAAAAGAATATCAAAACAAAGCTACAATATTTTGTGCTGATAGTGCTTATGCAATATTAGCTAAACATAATATTAAGCCTGATTATGTTTGTATGGTAGAAAGAAAAGAAATTACAGCAGAATTTTTCAATAATAATTTTAAAGAATTTGATGAAGGAATAACCTTTATCTTAAAATCTGTAGTTCATCCAAAAGCACTTTCTTATCTTGATCAAAATAAGCGTTCTTATATAGTAGTTTCTACTTGGGCTAATTTTATTAATTATGTTGCTATGGATAAATTTGGGTATTTTAATATGGGACATAGCGTGGCTAATGTTAATTTTGCTTTGGCATTTTTTTTAAAACACAAAAACATTATCTTAATAGGACAAGACTTAGCCTATGATGAAAAAGGAAATTCTCATCCTAATGATTATAAACACGGATCCAATTTTGAGAATAAAAGATTTAAAAATTTTGATAAAGCTTTATCTTATGGGGGTAAAAAACTGATTAAAACACATCAAGTTTGGACCCTTTTTCGTCAAGAATTTGAAAGCGATATACAATTTACCAAAGAACAAGGAGTAAAAACTTACAACTGCACAGAAGGTGGAGCAAGGATAGAAGGAGCTATAGAAAAACCTTTTAAAGAAGTATGTGAAGAATTACTTATTAAAGATTTAGATAAACCTTTTAAAAGATTAAATGCTTTAAATAAAAATAAACAAGATGAATTATTACTTAAAGCTTATGCAAAAATTACAAAAGCCATAAAACATTCTAATACTTTTAAAAATGATTGTTTAAAAGAATATAATGAAATCAATGAGCTTTATTTAAAGCTAAATCATACAGATAATCAAGATTTAATTGATCTTATAATAAAAAGAATTGATAAGTATAAAACAAAAACTGAAGATTTAAAAGAACTTGCTCAAGCTGTTGGAGCTTTTTTAATCCAATTTGAATTAAATTTAGCTAGAATTTATGTCTTAAAAGTAAAAACAAAAGAAGATTCTTTTAATAAATCTTTAATTTGGATTAAAGAACATTTAGAATGGCTTAAAATGATATATGCACATATTAATGCACTTGAACTTGCTTTAATTAAAAACATTAAGCCTTTAAAAGATGAGTTATATAAAAGGGGACTTGAAAAATGGATGGGGCAAAAGAGCTCTTTTTAAAAAACACAGCAGCACTTTTTGAGGTTGATCAAGTTTTAGCTTATAAGCTTAGATCTTTAGAAAATTTTTCTAATTTTAGTGTAGATAAAGAAGCTAATTTCATAAGACATGATAATGATAAAATTTATGAAAATGTGAATGAAGAACTAAATAAAAATTTAGAACTCTTTAAAAATGATTTTTTTAAATATCCTGTTTTGTTTTTTTATGGTTTTGGAAATGGAAAACTTTATAAAATTTTATGTGAAAATAAAAATCATAAAGCTATCGTTGTATTTGAAGATGAGCTTGAAATTTTAGCTTTAGCTTTTCATCTTTTTGATTTTTCTAAAGAAATTAAAAGCGAAAAACTTATACTTTTTTATACTAAAGATCTTAACTTGGCTTCCTTAAATGCTTTATTTTCTTTTGAGTTTATAAAAAAGAGTATTAAAATTTATAATCTTCATATCCATAGTTCTTTTTATGCAAAACATTATTATGATAAAATCGAAAGTTTAAACAAAGACTTAATGGAAATTATAAGATTTGTAGTATTAAATCACGGCAATGATCCTATAGACTCTATGATAGGAATAGAACATACTTTAAATAATATTCCTAAAATGTTAAGTCATGGAATTTTTCAAGAGTTTTTAAAATCAAGGAGAGCAAAACTTGAAAATGCTATAATAGTATCAACAGGACCTTCGCTTACTAAACAACTTCCCTTACTTAAAGAGTATCAAAATAAGGTAGCTATTTTTTGTGCTGATAGTTCTTATCCAATTTTAGCCAAACACAATATTAAGCCTGATTATGTTTTGTCTTTAGAAAGAGTTGTTTTAACTTCTGAATTTTTTAATAATGATTTTGGAGATTTTGATAAGGATATACTTTTTATCTTAGCTTCTGTGGTATATAAAAAAACTATAGAATACCTAGAAAGGAATCATAGACGCTATATGGTAGTGCATCGTCCTTTAAATTCAGCAGGTTCTTTAAAACTTGATGAATATGGATATCTTGGCGTAGGAATGAGTGTTGCTAATATGATTTATGAATTAATTGGTGCATTAAGATTTAAAAATGTTATTTTAATAGGGCAAGACTTAGCCTATGCTCAAAGTGGTAAAAGTCACGCTTTAGAGCATATTTTTGGAGAGCAAGGTGATGAAGTAAGAGGCGAACTTTATACTTTGGCTTATGGAGGAAAAGGAGAAGTTAGAACCCAACTTTCTTGGCAGCTTTTTAGACAACATTTTGAAAAGGATATTTTTTTTACTAAAACTAAATTAGGTATTACTACTTACAATTGCACAGAAGGTGGAGCAAGGATAGAAGGAAGCTTAGAAAAACCTTTTAAAGAAGTATGTGAAGAGCTTTTAAACGAGGATCTTTGCAAACCTTTTGAATTTCCAAAATCTTTAAGCTTAGATAAAATGAAGGAAAAATTAAAAAAGACGAAGAAAAATCTTGAAAAAAATGTCAATGAGAGTGAAAATTACATTAAAAAATGTAAAAATGAACTCAAAAAATTAGACTACGAGTTTAAAAAAGAGCAAAAAAATTTACAAACTCTTAGAAAGATCAAAGATAATTTGCTTCAATTTTTTAAAGAATTAAAAACATTAAAATTATTTAATGAACTTTCACAGGCTATGTATTTTCATAATGAATGTGAAGTTATGAAGTATGAAGTTTTAAATTCTTTAAAGCAAGATGAAAAATTGCTAGATTTTCTTTCTTCTCAAAATCTTTGGTTTTTGCAAATTTTAGATTATTTAAAAGCTCAAAATGAAACCATTAATAAAGCTATAAAAGAGTGGGAGATTTAAATGACCCCCTCTTTATTCTTAAAAAACCTAAATGCTCTAAATAATACTTTCTTAAAAGAAGAACTAAATAAAATAAAATCAAATCTTAAATTTGAACTCATACAAGGTAAAGATA
>NZ_JAENKV010000028.1 GCF_016599045.1 Campylobacter sp. TTU_617 | reverse complement strand
TTCTTTCTTGCAAGAAGTTTAATATTTGTGAATAAGAAATGGAATTTCTAAATTTCATAGAATTAAAAGTATCAGGATTAATTCCTAATTCTTGTGCTATATCTTTTGTTTTTAAATCTCTTTTACCTTCACTTGCAAGTATATCTTTTAGTTTTTCAATCACTTCTTGCATTTGCATTTTAATAATTTGTTTTAATTTCAAAGAATTTAAACACAAAATATTAAAAAGCAAAGAAAAGATTTTATTTTGAAAGATTAGGTTTTAAGTTAAAATTTAAAAGATTTTAAATAAAAATATACTTAAATTTTGCATTAGAAATCAAGTGGAAAGTATAGGCTTTGACTTGTAAAGCAGTTTTATGGATAATTTATTAAAGATAAATTTTTACGCAATTAAAAATATAAATTTAATTTTTAATTTAAAAAGCTATAAAGAAATTTGTAAAAAATATAAAATTAAACATTTTTTATTTAAGATTTACAATAGTATTTATAGAAAAAAATTAAATTAAAACCTTTTTATATTTGAAATAGTGTTTTGTGTAAAATAATTTATGATTATTTATTTTAATTTAATTATTTTTATGAAAATTTTATGGCTTTGGAAATAATAAAAGTTAAATTTTATTTTTAAATGATTTTAGTTTTATTTTGTTAAAAAGTATTTATTTTAATATCTAAAAATATTATAGCATTTAAATGAAGTATTTAAAATAAAACCGAAAGTATAAATAATTCTAAAAGATAAATTGAAGTAAAAAATAATTTTAAAGTATAAAAAGCCTATCAAAAGATAGGCTTAAAAAGTTTTTAGAATTTGTAAAGAGCTTGAAGTCTTACAGTGCTGTGATCTGCATTACCAGCATTTTTTCTATCAACATTTAAGTATGAGTAGAATGCTGAGAAGTCAAGTTTTGGAGAGTATTTGTAATTTACTCTTGCAACTGCTTCCATTTTATCTCCACCTATACCAGCAATATTAGATTTAGTTCCACCATAAACGAAATCTCCACCTACGCGTACAGTTTCATTGAAAGTATAGCCAGCTGTTATATAACCAAAAGTATTTTGACCAGCATGATCTCCAGTTAATTTAGAGCCTGATGTATAGAAAATTTCTTCACCAGCAAGTAAAGAACCTAAATTTCCTTGATCTTCAATAACAGTTAAAGTAGCACCATCTTTTTTACCATAGTATAGACCACCAAGTGTAGCATCCCAGCCACCAAATTCAACAGTTCCTCTTAAGGCAAAGAAGTTATTGTTTTTACCATCTACAAGCTGTTTTTTAAGTGTACTATCCATAGAGTTTCCTAAGTAAGCACCTTCTAGAGTCCATTTTGCTCCATCAAATATAGTTGCACTATAAGCTACATCAAGAGCATATAAGAATGCATTATCAGGCATATAAGCTAACCATAATTGAGAGTTGATGTCTCCACCAAAAACACTATAGCTTGCAAGCGCAGCAGCACCATAAATATTTTTACTCCAATTTAAAAATTCAGAAGCATCGCTATCACCATTTTCATAAGTACCATTAGCTTGAATTATTGTTGTATCTCTGTTTGCGTTTGTGCTGTCTACAGCAAAAGCAGCCAAAGTGATACCATCTATGCTGTTATTTACTACTTTGATACCTGTTCCAACTAAACCATCAATACCATTATCAGTCCAGATAGTATTTAGTTGTTGTCTACCTGCGATTACACTTGTAGCAAAATCATCATTTGTATAGGTTAAGTATAATTGACGAACGCTAAGTCCTTGGTTTGTGCTACTTATATTATCTGTTCCAAAGCCACCATCTGCAGCATTATAATCAAGTTGCATAAAAGCTTTGAAATTATCAGCTATAGCAGCATTAAAATTGATTTGTGCTCTATATTTATGTAATTGTCTAGATGTATTAAGTCTCTCTTTATCCTGTGTAAATTTTTTATCAAATGTCCCAGTATCATATCTATATCTTAAAACCCCAGATACATCAACATCTTTAAGTACTTCTTCTAAAGGAGCAGCATTTGCTACTGAAAAAGCGCCTGCAGCCATAGCTGCTACTAAACTAAGTTTAACTAGTTTCATAAAATTTCTCCTTATTTAAATATCTACGCTGGCAATTGTATCATAAAAAAGTGTTATATTTTCTTAATATATGCTTAAATGATAGTTAAATTTATAATAAATACTCCATATATAAACAAACGCTCAAAAATTTTGAGCGTTATTTTTCTAAGGAGTTTAAGATTATTTATGAAGTTTTATATTAGTTTAATGTAAGAAGTATAAAATTTAAAAGTTAATGATAAGTAATTAAGTGTATAATTAAAATGCCGATATTAATTAATCATATTAAAAGGAGTTAATATGCAAATAAACGCGTATTCTAATGTAGCTATACAGATTAATAACAATAAACTTAGTTCTCAAACAAGAGAGAGTAATACTCAAAGTGCAAATTCTAGCAAAAATGTAGATAAAAAAGTCCTTGAGCAACTTAGTGCTATAGGTGGTAAAGGAATGAGTGCTATATATTTGGCTGAATTTGAACAACAAGCTTTTAATGCTGTTAGTGGTAGCGTAAGTGCTCAAAATGGAGTTTTTGATCTTTTTAATCAAGATAATCTTAGTAAAGCGCAAGGAATTCTTTCAGGGTTAGATTTTGCTTCTATAGGATATTTTGGAAAAAATCCATTAGATATGAATTCAAGTGAATTAGAGGATTTGCTTAGTGAAAATGGTTTTTTTGGTGTGCAAAATACTGCAGATCGTATAGCTGACTTTGTGATACAGGGTGCAGGAGATGATGTAGAGAAGCTAAAAAAAGGCATAGAAGGGATGCAAAGAGGTTTTGAAGAAGCTTCAAATTTATGGGGTGGAAAGTTGCCACAGATTAGTCAAGACACTATGGATAAGGCCTTAGAAAAGGTTAATCAACGTTTAGATGAGCTTGGCGGAAAAACTTTAGATATCCAAATTTAATAACTTAGCCAAATTTTGGCTAAGTATTTAGTCAAAACTTTTAAATTCTTACCATCAATTTTTATAGTTAATATTTTTAAATTCTTTCAATTTTACTCAATAATCATTGTTTTATTAAACAAAAAATTCTAAAACACCTATAAAACTTTAATTCAATTTAAGCTAAAACAATAAGTATGAACAATAAGTATAAGCTATATAGATATTAGTATATAAGGATAAATTTAATTATTAAAGATAAAAATTTAAACACTTAATAA
>NZ_JAENKV010000027.1 GCF_016599045.1 Campylobacter sp. TTU_617 | reverse complement strand
AATAAGTTAATTTTATTTAAAAATATATAAACAATAAATATTTTATGTGCAAAATATTATCTTAAAATATAAAATCAAAAATTACAATTTTATAAAATTTTAAAATTATAAAAAGTAATTTAACATGTCAATGTAAAAAAATCTATAAAATTATGAGTTAAAAAATTTTAAGATGACATTTAGATATAAATATTTTTATCTTTTGTATCTAACATATCTAAACAATTTATATAATTAATTTAAAACAAAATATTTTTTATACATTAATTTTTTTAATGCTAAAGATTATCTTTTACAATTAGAATAAATTAAGAATTATAAATAAATTTTTATTGATTATAGTAATAAAAACTTCTCGAAATTTTAATTTAAGATGATTGGCTGTATGTAAAAATAAATTTACAAAAGTCTTAAAAAATACTTAAAATCATACATTTAAAATTATAAGTTTTTATAAAAACACAAGATTAATCAATAATCTAGAAAAATTGATTATTTTTTTGACATTTTTTACAAATATCTAGAAAAACCCATTTGTAAAATAACTTTTATACATTGTTTTTATATTATTAATGCTATCTATAAATATTAGTCATGCTTTAATAGCTTCCCAACTTAATTGCCTAATATACTTAAATCTCTCTTCCATATCTTCTATTAAATTATTTCTATAATCTTTTGCTAATTGAACAATTGGGTTATAACAGTATGGAAGTAGTATATAAGGCGCAATTTTTTTAAAGGTATTTTCTTTTATTTTATTTTCAACAATTGAAAAAATAGGTTCAAACATTGCCACCGTATTTGCATTGGCAATACTTGGATTTAAAGAACACATTTCTATAAATAACAAATACTCCATACGCTCTACTATAAACGTGTATAGATTACTCATTAGTTTTTCAAATACTTTTTGACCTGAATCAGTTATGCTGATATTACGATTTATATATTGTCGCAATATATCTTTAACATATATATACACACCTTTTATAAGAGCTTCTTTGTTTTCATAATATAAATATATAGTAGCCGATGCTAATTTAGCCTTTTTTGCAATTTTTGATATGGATAAACCTTGAATTCCCTCATCAATTGCAAGAGTGATTACAGCATCAATAATTAATTGTTCTTTTTTTTATCTCGAATACGCATCTTATAACCCTTTCATTTATGTTATAACATTATACATTTTGCTTACTTTCCTTTCAATTAACTTTTATTATTTTATATTTTAACGCAAGATAAGATTATTGTGCCGTATAACCTCTATCAATTGGCAAAACTACACCCGTCATAAATGGACATTCATCTGAGGCAAGAAAATAAATTCCATTAGCAATATCTTCTACCGTGCCTAAACGTTTTTTCTTCTAATGTTTCTTTTGTTACAGCGCCTGACTCAATCGCTTCTTTTAAAATATCCGTTAAAATAGCACCTGGTGCTACTGCATTAATACGAATACCCGAAGTAGCATATTCTATTGCAGCACCTTTTGTCATTCCTACCACGGCGTGTTTAGTGGCACCATATTCTCCAGCAAATGGAATTCCATTTAAACCTGCAATCGAAGCTAAATTTACAATACTGCCAGAACCAACTTTTAACATTTCAAGTAAAGCATAACGCATGCCATAATACACCCCCATGATATTTGTTTCCACCATATTACGCATATTATTTGGTGATGTTTGAGCAAAATATTTTGCTTCTCCTGCAATAGCTGAATTATTTACTAATACGTCTAATTTTCCATATGTATCAACTATTGTTTTAATTAAATTTTTCACTTCCTCTTCTTTTGTTGCATCAACCAAATATACCTCAGCCTCAATACCTTGAATTTTGCATTCATATAAAAAAGCTTGTTTCTTGCTTTCATCTCTTGTTGTCGTAATAACTATATAGCTATTCTTGCCAAATTTAAAAGCTGTCGCCCTCCCAATACCGCTAGTGCCGCTTGTAATAAGAACTGTTTTTTCACAATTATTATCTCCTTTATTGAGTTAAGTTATTAATAAATGAACGTTCGTTTATTTATAAATTACTATATCATATTTAATTTGGTTTGTTAAATTAAATAATCCATTGATTACATTAAATTGCTATAGAAACGAAATTATCAAAAACTTAATATAAAACAGGTAAGTTTTTATACCCTTATTTATAATATATTTTAAAAAATTTAATTACTTAATAAGCTAGATAATTTGAATATTTAAAAAGAATTGCACGTTTAGAGGAAATTAGTATTATTTATTAATATTTAAAAGTGTTTTAAACTAGGACTATCATAATCAATTCTAAAATTATAAGTTTAAAGCATAAAAAAATTATATAAATGATTTTAATATTTCAAAATTATTTATATAATAATAAAATCTACTTCTTAAATATTTTTAATATATTTAAACTTATTTTTTTAAAAAAACTTTTTTTAGAATTTTGAAGCAAAAACTCGGCAATTTCTTTTCTTGCAAACATTAATGCAAAAGTATAAGGAGTCATTCCCAAACCATTATTTTCATCAATATTTGCTCCATATTTAACCAAAAGCTTACACATAGATAAATATCCTTTAAAACATACTCCAGCTAAGGGTGTTTGTCCACGATCATTTTTTTCATCCACCTTTGCACCTTTTTCTAAAAGCATTTTTGCACACTCATAAGAATCATTATAAGCAGCAAGCATAAGCAAAGTATCACCTTTGTGTGTTTTTAAATTGATATTTAAACCCGCATCTAACATTATCTTTAAATTTTCATAGTCATTATTTCTTGCAAAATCAAATGCCATCTTACAAAGCTCGGCAAATCTTTTTTCTTCTTCTAAACTAAGTTGCATAAATTATCCTTTAAATAATCTTTAGTTTGCCTCAAAAAGAGGCAAGTAAAAACTACTTATTTAAAGCTTTTTTAACACCATTTGCATAAGCAGGGGAAATTTTTTCAAAATGATTTAAAGCTCTAGCAATAATTTCTTTCTCAACTCCATCCATAGAAGCAGCAATGTTATTAAAAAGTTGTTCTTTTTGATTTTCATTCATTAAATCAAATAAGGCACGAGGTTGGCTATAAAAATCATCATCCATTGCTTTGTATCTTTGAGCATTGCCTTCTAAAATCAAATCAGGCTCAAGATAACTTTTATCTTCTTTTGGGCTATCATTATAACTATTTGGCTCATAATAAGCTTTACCATTTTTGTAAATATCAAAATTCATAGCACCTGCAACATTATAAGTATTTACCTCGCTTCTAGCACGATTTACAGGTAAAAGATGATAATTTGTTCCTATTCTATATCTTTGTGCATCTGGATAAGAGAAAATTCTAGCTTGAAGCATTTTATCCGGACTAAAGCCAATTCCAGAAACTATATTGCTAGGACTAAAAGCAGCTTGTTCTACTTCATTAAAATAATTATCAACATTTTTATTTAATACTATCTCGCCCACATCCATTAAAGGAACAATCTTATGAGGCCAAATTTTAGTTAAATCAAAAGGATTAAAACCAAGTTTTTCTATATCTTTTTCAGCTAAAATTTGAAGCTGAACTTTCCATTTTGGAAATTCTTTTCTCTCAATAGTCTCATAAAGATCTCTTTGATGACTCTCTCTATCTTTTGCTATCAAATTAGCTGCTTCTTCATTGGTTAAATTTTTAATACCTTGCATAGTTTTAAAATGAAACTTCACCCAAAATCTTTCATTTTTATCGTTGATAAAACTATAAGTATGACTTCCAAAACCGTGCATATGGCGATAACTCGCAGGAATTCCTCTATCGCTCATTAAAATAGTTACTTGATGCAAACTTTCAGGACAAAGTGTCCAAAAATCCCAAGCAGCATTATTACTTCTTAAATGAGTGCGCGGATCTCTTTTTTGAGTATGTATAAAATCAGGAAATTTATAAGCATCGCGGATAAAAAAAGTTGGGGTATTATTGCCAACTAAATCCCAGTTTCCTTCTTTGGTATAAAATTTTATTGCAAAACCACGAACATCTCTTTCAGCATCAGCTGCTCCTGCTTCTCCAGCAACGGTTGAAAAACGTAAAAAAAGCGGAGTAACTTCTCCTTTTTGAAAAACTTTTGCCTTAGTATATGCACTTAAATCAGCACTTATTTTCATTTCTCCATAAGCTGCACTTCCTTTAGCATGAACCGTTCTTTCAGGAATTCTTTCTCTGTTTTGATGAGCAAGCTTTTCAAGTAAAATATAATCTTGCATAAGCAATGGTCCTTTAACACCTGCACTTAAAGAATTTTGATTATCAGCAACAATATTTCCAAAGTCATTTGTTAATTTTTTCATAACCTCTCCTTATATAAAAAATAATTTTTAAATTAATTATATTCTTTGAAAATAAAAATAATATTAACTGATAAAAATTATTAATAAAAAATAAAAATTATTTTTATAATTGAGTATTTTTGGTATATTTTTTAATTTTACATGCTTTTTAAGATAAATATTTAGAAAATATTTTGGTTTTTGCTTATAATTTTTTTATATTGATTGAAATTAATAAAATATATAAATTTATTCAGATGATTTTTAAATTTAAACTTTATTATATTAAAATTAAATATTTTAATTA
>NZ_JAENKV010000026.1 GCF_016599045.1 Campylobacter sp. TTU_617 | reverse complement strand
TTATCTTTAAAACTCTTACCAATCCAATAAATATTTAATATTCTAAAAACTTTTTAATATTAAAAGATTGATTTAAAACTTTATCTGTTTTGTTGTAATTTGTAAGCTAACATTTTTATCACTAATTTAACTGAGTAAAATCTCTTTTTTACTCTAGTAAATATTGCAAAAATAATTATCCTTTTATAAAAAATACCCCTCCCAACAAATTCAAACATTCCATTACTTAATAAGTTCTTCTTTCATAATCTTTCATCTAATAATTTAAAATCCTAGATATAAGTTTTCTTTATAGTATAAAATATATAAAAACCTTGTATAATTATAATCTAGATCTTATCCTTTGCTAAATCTTTTTTATATTTAAGAATAATAAAATTACCATATTTCTTTTTATGCTACTACATTTTATTTCTTTTTATATCATTTTTTAATTTAACCTAATAACCTTAACTTACTTAAATGGATATCTTTTACTATTTGTTTTTATAATAATATGTAATAAATATCTTTTACTTCTTATTAAAAAACATCTAATTTAAAAAAGCATATTCTTTAATTTCTTTTATTTTTAATAAACATCTAAATTATCTTTAAATATTTTAATAAGCTAAATAATAAAAAGTATAAAAATAACTTTTTATCTTTTCTAAGTATAAAAATAATATTTAATTTGTTTTATTATCTTAAGAAAGAAATTAATTAGAGTAATTAAAAATATATTTTTTAATCAATCATTTTTTATATATAAATCTTTCAATTTTAATATTTATTTTAATTCCTTATTTAAAACTTTAAAAAACTTATAAATAAGTCTAAATAAATTTATTAATAACTATTTAAATTAGATATTGCTTATTTAATTTAACTTATCTTTATTTATATATCTTTAAAGTTATATACTTATAATTTAATTTTTTAAATTTAGAATTTAATTAAAATATAAATAAAAACTTTATCCTTTATCTATAAAAAGCTAATGAATAAATAAAAAATCAAACATAGATATTTTTAAAAGAAGCTTTAATAATTTATAAAAATTAATATAAAAATAAAAAGATATTCCTACTAATAAAAAACATTTTTAATTAGAAGTAAAATATATATCGAAGTATTAAGAAGTATAAATTAACAAGTCCGCAATGAGCTACTTTCCCCCTGCCAGTAAGGCGTAGTATCATCACCCACGATATGCTTAGCTTCTTGGTTCGGGATGGAGCAAGGCGTTTCCATATCTGTATAATCACGGACATTGTTATTTAAATATTCTTTTAAAAGTAATTAATCCATTTTTTTTATTTTTATCTTTTTAAACTAAATAATAGATTTATTTTTTAAGAATACTTAAAAAACAATGTTAAAAGCAAGTTTAAAATCTTACTCATTAAAGGCATAAAAACCTTAACAAGGAAGTGATGCTTTATTTAAGATAAGCCAAACGCTCTATTAGTACTGGTCAGCTAAAGGACTTTCATCCATTACACATCCAGCCTATCAAACTAGTAGTCTTCTAGAGAGCTTAGAGAAGATTCATCTTAGAGTTGGCTTCACGCTTAGATGCTTTCAGCGTTTATCCTTTCCAAACTTAGCTACGCTGCGATGCTCTTGGCAGAACAACAGCTACACCAGTGGTTTGTTCAACCCGGTCCTCTCGTACTAGGGTCAAATCTCTTCAATCTTCTTACGCCCACGGCAGATAGGGACCGAACTGTCTCACGACGTTCTGAACCCAGCTCGCGTACCGCTTTAAATGGCGAACAGCCATACCCTTGGGACCTGCTCCAGCCCCAGGATGCGATGAGCCGACATCGAGGTGCCAAACCTCCCCGTCGATGTGAGCTCTTGGGGGAGATCAGCCTGTTATCCCCGGGGTACCTTTTATCCTTTGAGCGATGGCCCTTCCACACAGAACCACCGGATCACTAAGACCGACTTTCGTCTCTGCTTGACTTGTATGTCTTGCAGTTAAGCTGGCTTATACCTTTATACTCTACTAGCGATTTCCAACCGCTATGAGCCAACCTTTGTAAGCCTCCGTTATTATTTGGGAGGCGACCGCCCCAGTCAAACTACCCACCAGACATTGTCCCACTTGAGGATAACTCAAGCTGGTTAGCTACCCAAATAAGAAAGAGTGGTATCTCAACAATGGCTCATAATAAACTGGCGTCTATTACTCAAAGCCTCCCACCTATCCTGCACATTCTTATCCAAGTAGCAGTGTCAAGCTGTAGTAAAGGTCCACGGGGTCTTTCCGTCTTGCCGCGGGTAGGAGGAATTTTCACCTCCACTACAATTTCACTGGATCCCTCTTTGAGACAGCTCCCATCTCGTTACGCCATTCATGCAGGTCGGTATTTAACCGACAAGGAATTTCGCTACCTTAGGACCGTTATAGTTACGGCCGCCGTTTACTCGGGCTTCGATCAAGAGCTTCGCTAATGCTAACCCCATCAATTAACCTTCGAGCACCGGGCAGGCGTCACACCCTATACATCCTCTTACGAGTTAGCAGAGTGCTGTGTTTTTGGTAAACAGTCGGGAGGGACTCTTTGTTGTAAGTTTCTTCGCTTTCGGAGTAAATCCTAATACGAAGCGAACCACACCTTATACCGAAGATACGGTGCTATTTTGCAGAGTTCCTTAAAGAGAGTTCTTCCACGCGCCTTAGAATACTCATCCCACCCACCTGTGTCGGTTTACGGTACGGGCAACATTAGCTAAACTTAGAAACTTTTCTTGGCTCGACGGCATCAGGGGTTCTCCTATCCATCCGAAGACTTCAAAGAGCCTTTCAGTTCTCAGAGTATTGTTATACGGATTTGCCTATATAACCTCCTACAACCTTAGACTAGCACTTCCATCCGCTAGCCCCCTTAGCCCTAAGCGTCCTTCCATCGCACACTAATGTTGGTATTGGAATATTAACCAATTTGCCATCACCTACCCCTTTCGGACTCGGCTTAGGACCCGACTAACCCTACGATGACGAGCATCGCGTAGGAAACCTTGGGTTTACGGCGTTAATGATTCTCACATTAATTATCGCTACTCATGCCTGCATGCTCACTTCTATTCGCTCCAGCACTCCTTACCGGTATACCTTCGACGCAAATAGAACGCTCTCCTACCACTTGACAAAGTCAAGTCTACAGCTTCGGTACTTACTTTAGCCCCGTTATATTTTCCGCGCAAAATCACTAGACCAGTGAGCTATTACGCTTTCTTTAAAGGATGGCTGCTTCTAAGCCAACCTCCTGGTTGTTTAAGTAACTTCACATCGTTTTCCACTTAAGTAAGATTTAGGGACCTTAGCTGGTAGTCTGGGTTGTTTCCCTCTTGACGACGGATTTTATCACTCGCCGCCTGACTGCTGTGATTACATATAAGGTATTCGGAGTTTGATAGGGTTTGGTACATTGGTGTATGCCCTAGCCCATTCAGTGCTCTACCCCCTTATATTACGACACAACGCTATACCTAAATATATTTCGGAGAGAACCAGCTATCACGAAGTTTGATTGGCCTTTCACCCCTATCCACAAGTCATCCCGGGGCTTTTCAACGCCTATGGGTTCAGTCCTCCACTAGTTCTTACACTAGCTTCAACTTGCTCATGGATAGATCACTTCGTTTCGGGTCTGCAGCATCTGACTAAAGCGCCCTATTCAGACTCGCTTTCGCTACGGCTTCGCGTGTGCTTAACCTTGCCAGACACCACAACTCGCAGGCTCATTATGCAAAAGGCAGTCCATCACCCTGTATTGCTACATAGGGCTCTGAATGATTGTAAGCAAATGGTTTCAGGTTCTATTTCACTCTGATCACCTCAGTTCTTTTCACCTTTCCCTCACGGTACTTGTGCACTATCGATCTGGTATTAGTATTTAGGGTTGGATCGTGGTCGACCCAGCTTCAGACAAAATTCCACGTGTTTCGCCCTACTCAGGATACTGCTAGTTAAAGTCAGCCTTTCGCATACGGGACTATCACCCTCTATGGCTATACTTTCCAGAATGTTCTGCTAAGCTTTCTTTATACATATTGCAGTCCTACAACCCCCAGTGCAAGCACTGGGTTTGCCCTCTTGCGCTTTCGCTCGCCGCTACTTACGCAATCTCTATTGATTTCTTTTCCTGAGGGTACTAAGATGTTTCAATTCCCCTCGTTCGCTCCTATTAAGGTAATGTATATCTCTATACATTGGGTTGCCCCATTCGGAAATCTACGGATCAAAGCTTCTTGACAGCTCCCCGTAGCTTATCGCAGTCTAGTACGTCCTTCATCGCCTTTACCAGTCAAGGCATCCACCATTCGCTCTTAGTAGCTTACCTTTTAACTTCTTTATAAAAGAAGATTTCGCATAAAAGTTAGATTATTCTAACTTTACCTTTATTCTAAAACGCATCACTTCCTTGTTAAAGTTTTTACAATAAGTCTTTTATACTCAAGACGGAAAGCATTTAATACTTAAAAATAAATATTAAAACTTAGCTTTAGATAATATCTTATATATAAATACATAAAATACCTATACTAAAGAAAAATATAAAATCTTATTCTTTAACAAGCTTAGTAAAATTGTTTTTAAAACTTGCTTGTGACTCTTAACATTGATAAGTAAAAGAACATTTAGGTAAAACCTAAAGTAAGCATATTAAAATATTAAATAAATATACTTACTTTAGATTTAAACCTTTTTCAAATCTTAATCTCATGGTGGGCCTAACAAGACTTGAACTTGTGACCTCACCCTTATCAGGGGTGCACTCTAACCAGCTGAGCTATAGGCCCTTATAATGGTGGAGAATAGCGGGATCGAACCGCTGACCTCCTGCGTGCAAAGCAGGCGCTCTCCCAGCTGAGCTAATTCCCCAAAATTAGCTTTTCATCAATCTTTGAAATCTAAACAAGGATGATTGAGTTTGATTGAAGTAATAGTTGTGAGACTTATTACTTTAGTACTCTAGAAAGGAGGTGATCCAACCGCAGGTTCTCCTACGGTTACCTTGTTACGACTTCACCCCAGTCGCTGATTCCACTGTGGAAAGTAGCTATTTTAGCATCCTCGCTTCGAGTGAAATCAACTCCCATGGTGTGACGGGCGGTGAGTACAAGACCCGGGAACGTATTCACCGTAGCATGGCTGATCTACGATTACTAGCGATTCCGGCTTCATGCTCTCGAGTTGCAGAGAACAATCCGAACTGGGACATATTTTATAGATTTGCTCCACCTCGCGGTATTGCGTCTCATTGTATATGCCATTGTAGCACGTGTGTCGCCCTGGGCATAAGGGCCATGATGACTTGACGTCGTCCACACCTTCCTCCTCCTTACGAAGGCAGTCTATTTAGAGTGCTCGGCCGAACCGTTAGCAACTAAATACGTGGGTTGCGCTCGTTGCGGGACTTAACCCAACATCTCACGACACGAGCTGACGACAGCCGTGCAGCACCTGTCTCTAAGTTCTAGCAAGCTAGCACCCTCATATCTCTATAAGGTTCTTAGGATATCAAGCCCAGGTAAGGTTCTTCGCGTATCTTCGAATTAAACCACATGCTCCACCGCTTGTGCGGGTCCCCGTCTATTCCTTTGAGTTTTAATCTTGCGACCGTACTCCCCAGGCGGTATGCTTAATGCGTTAGCTGCATTACTGAGATGACTAGCATCCCAACAACTAGCATACATCGTTTAGGGCGTGGACTACCAGGGTATCTAATCCTGTTTGCTCCCCACGCTTTCGCGCCTTAGCGTCAGTTAAGTTCCAGCAGATCGCCTTCGCAATGGGTATTCTTGGTGATATCTACGGATTTTACCCCTACACCACCAATTCCATCTGCCTCTCCCCCACTCTAGATTACCAGTTTCCCAAGCAGTTTAATGGTTAAGCCATTAGATTTCACAAGAGACTTGATAATCCGCCTACGCGCCCTTTACGCCCAGTGATTCCGAGTAACGCTTGCACCCTCCGTATTACCGCGGCTGCTGGCACGGAGTTAGCCGGTGCTTATTCCTTAGGTACCGTCAGAATTCTTCCCTAAGAAAAGGAGTTTACGCTCCGAAAAGTGTCATCCTCCACGCGGCGTTGCTGCGTCAGGGTTTCCCCCATTGCGCAATATTCCCTACTGCTGCCTCCCGTAGGAGTCTGGACCGTGTCTCAGTTCCAGTGTGACTGATCATCCTCTCAGACCAGTTAAGCGTCATAGCCTTGGTAAGCCATTACCTTACCAACTAGCTGATACTATATAGTCTCATCCTACACCGAAAAACTTTCCCTACTCAACTTGTGTTAAATAGGAGTATGGGGTATTAGCACTCATTTCTAAGTGTTGTCCCCCAGTGTAGGGCAGATTAACTATACCTTACTCACCCGTGCGCCACTAATCCACTTCTAGCAAGCTAGAAGCTTCATCGTTCGACTTGCATGTATTAGGCACGCCGCCAGCGTTCACTCTGAGCCAGGATCAAACTCTCCATAATAATTTATAGATAGTTTAATCTTTTTCTTCAAAGAAAAAGTATTTGATTAAAAACTAGTTTTAATCTTTTAATATATTTAAATTATAATCTGGCTCAATCGATCACTTATTTAGATTTCAAAGATTGACTATAAGATTTGAAAACAATACTAAATTAAAAGAACAAAACTTTTTTACTTAAAAAATAATTAAAGATTAAATAAATATTAATTTATAGTTTTACTCATTTAAAAATAAAATGTTCATAAAACTAAAAATATCTCTAATACAAAAATTATTTTTTTATTATTTTAAAAAACGCTTTTAATGCTTTTTTGTAAAATTGTAAAAAAGAAATGAGATTATATTCCTAATAAGCTTAAGGATAAATAAATTTATTAAATTTTTATATTTATTTATAAATTAAAAAATTAGATTTTTTAATTTGTTTATTGTTTTAGTTTTTATTGTAAAAAAATTGTTTTACTATATTGTTTAATTGTTTGCTTATTTATTTTTCTTTATTTCTTTATTTATTTTTCTTACTTTACTTTTTGTTTGGTTGGATTATTTAGTTAAGTTGGTTGTTGTCTGCTTTGTTTGATTTATTTGGTTAAGCTAGTTTAGATTGTTAGGTTTGTTTTTAAGATTATTTGGTAGGTTTGTTTAGTAAGTTTGTTTGGTTAGCTTTATTTAATTTAAATTGCTTTATTGACTCTTGATAATTTGATTGTTTTATCTTATTTATACTTATTTACTTAATTTATTTATTACTTACTTAATTTATTTCACTTAATTTTTGTTTTACTTTGTTTGGTTGATTGGTTTGATATTACCTACTTTATTTATTTTATTTTAAATCTTATTTTATTTGGTTGGTAGAGTGAGTAAGGTTTGGCTATTTAGTTGGGTTTTTATTTAGTTTATTGATTAAGATTGGTTTGGTTGGTTATTATTGTCTGCTTTGATTAGTTATTTGTTTTATTAAATGTTAGATTAGATTTTAAAAAATATATTTAAATATATAAAAATATTAAAAGATATAAATATGATAAATTATTTAATTATTATAAAGATTAAAAAATATTGCAAAAAAATTAAAAAATACTACCAAATTTATAATAAAAGATTTTATTTATAAAAATACAACATTCTTTTTAATTAATTAATTAAATAAACTAAAATTAAAACTAAACTAAATAAAAAACAATTTAATGATAAATATTAAAGCTGTGTTAAAAATTTAATTTCATTGATAAATTATGTTTAAATTTTAGAACAAAGCTTTGAAGTGTTTTTAAATGAGATGGGTTGGTTGTT
>NZ_JAENKV010000025.1 GCF_016599045.1 Campylobacter sp. TTU_617 | reverse complement strand
TTTTAATGAAGTATATTCAAGCTTTTTTAAAGCTCCTTATCCTGCAAGAAGTGCTTTTGCTGTAAAAGATCTACCAAAAAATGCTTTGGTTGAAATTGAAGTTATAGCGGTTAAAAATTAATTCTAGGATTTTCCTAGAATTTTAAACCAAACAATATAACAAAACTTATTTAAAAAAATTCATCCAAAAACTTATAATCAAAAATAATCTATTATTTTAAATAAAATTTAAAATAAAAATGTAAAATTCTAAAATGATACAAAAACCATAAATCATCAAGGTATAAAATGAATTCTATCTTAGAAAAAAATATCAAAGCTCTAGCATCTGGAGTTAATGAACCTTTGGCTTTAAAATTGCAAAATTATAAAAAATCGCAACGTTTTGTTTTAAATAATAAATTTAATATTTATGATAAAAATTTTGAAACTTTTATTTATGATAATGATTTTATAAGTGAAGAGCTAAATTGCTCTTTTGATAATTTTTTAGCCCAAACTAAACACTATCCTTTTATTTGTTTTTATGGTATAGCTAATGCTCTTTTGATTAAAAATTTAGCTCCATATTATAAAAGAATTTTTGTTTTTGAAAGTGAAATTGAACTTTTACATCTAGCACTTAGCATTTTGGATTTAAGCGAAGAATTAAGTAGTGGCAAAATTCATCTTTTAGATATCACAGAAGAAAAAGTAAATATCCAGTTTTTAATCCTTTTTGATATGAAAGGTGTTTTTGAATATTTAAATTTATTTGAACTTTTTCCTATCAATTCTTATTATAAAAAATTTCATAATGAAACCTATCAACAAACTTTAAATTTTGCCTTAGCAAATATTACTTTACTTATTAGAAATTTACATTATAAATTAGATGTTCCTTTTTTAGTTTATGACAATATACTTTGTAATATCCCCACAATGTTAGAAAATATTCCTTTTCAAAGACTTATAGCTCAAAGAAAAAATGCCTTTGATACAGCCATAGTAGTTTCAGCAGGACCTTCACTTACTAAACAACTTCCTTTACTTAAAAAATATCAAAATAAAGTTTTTATTTTTTGTGCTGATGGAGCTTTAAACATCTTGCTTAAAGAAGACATTAAACCTGATTATGTAACAAATTTAGATTATGATGATTTAACATTAAAATTCTATAAAGAACAAGATGATAGAATTTTAAATGTATTAGCTATTGGAACAAATCATAATGTCGCAAGGAAAATTTCAAATAAAATTATTATCTTAAGAGATGATCCTTTCTATAAAAATTTAGGTCTTAATGATTTTGGCTATATAGATACAGGAACTCATGTAAGTCATTTCTCTTATACTCTAGCTCTTGCCTTAGGATTTAAAAATATTATTATGATAGGACAAGATTTAGCTTATGATGAGAAAGGAAATTCGCATTCTGAAAATTTTGCTTTTGGAAGCGAATTTGAAAAAGAAAGCCATATAGAAAGAAATTATTGCACAGCATATGGAGGAAAAGGAGAAGTTTTAACTCACGTGCTTTGGAATGATTATCGTATCAAATTAGAATACCTTTTTGCTTGCAATAAAGAAGTAAATTTTTATAATGCCACAGAAGGTGGAGCAAGAATAAATTTTACCAAAGAAGTATCTTTTAAAAATGCTTGCGAAACTTTACTTCATAAAGAAAAACCTAAATTTGAAAATTTAAAACCCTTAACTAAAAATAGAAGTGCTAAACTCATTGCTAAATTCTTTGAAAAATTAAAACAAGATAAAGAAACTTGTGAAAATTTATTAAATGATGCTAAAGTTTTAAAAGATGCATTAGATAATATCTTAAGTAAAGATATTATTTTACCTTTAGAATTTTTACAAAATGTTCATAAAAATATAAGTAGTTTTAATGAAATATTAAATAATAGTGCATTTTTAGAAGATTCAATAGGCAAGGCTTTAATCTTTAATAGAGGTTTTAATATGTCTAAAGTTTTAAAAATGCACTTAAATGATGAAAGAGAACATTTATATCAACTCATTTTAGCTTATAAAGAATTTCTTACATTTTTTATACAAAATTTAAAAACTAAATATGAAATTATACAAAAATATAATCATCAAACAAGCTAATAATAAAGCTAAACTAAAAATTGAAATTAATATTTAAAAAAATTTCAAAAAAATATAAAAAAAATTTTTAGCTTTACGATATAGCTTTTGACAATCGCATGAGGTGATTGAATTTATTTAAAAGGATTTAAAATGGGATTTCGTATTAATACAAACGTTGCAGCACTTAATGCTAAAGCAAACTCTGATCTTAACGCTAAAAGTTTAGATCAATCATTGGCAAGACTTAGCTCAGGTCTTAGAATCAACTCAGCTGCTGATGATGCTTCAGGTATGGCGATCGCTGATTCTTTAAGATCTCAAGCAAACACTTTAGGTCAAGCTATTTCAAATGGTAACGATGCTTTAGGTATCCTACAAACTGCTGATAAAGCTATGGATGAGCAACTTAAAATTTTAGATACTATCAAAGTTAAAGCTACTCAAGCTGCTCAAGATGGTCAAAGTGAAAAAACAAGAACTATGCTTCAAGCAGATATTAACCGCTTGATGGAAGAACTTGATAATATCGCAAATACAACTTCATTTAACGGAAAACAACTCTTAAGTGGAAATTTCATCAATCAAGAATTCCAAATCGGTGCAAGCTCAAATCAAACTGTTAAAGCTACTATTGGTGCAACCCAATCAAGTAAAATCGGTGTGACAAGATTTGAAACAGGTACTAGAATTACTGCTAGCGGAAGCGTTGGAATGGTTATTAAAAATTACAATGGTATTGATGATTTTAAATTTAAAGATGTTGTTATTTCAACTTCAGTAGGAACAGGTCTTGGAGCTTTAGCTGAAGAGATAAACAAATACGCTGATAAAACAGGTGTTAGAGCAAGCTATAAAGTTGAAACTAATGGAATGGCTGCAGTAAAAGCAGGCCAAACATCATCTGATTTTGCTATCAATGGAGTAGTTATAGGAACTGTTGCTTATAAAGATGGGGATGAAAATGGTGCCTTAGTTGCAGCTATAAATTCTAAAAAAGATACTACAGGAGTTGAAGCTTCACTTGATAGTGAAGGAAAACTTCTTTTAACTTCAGCAGATGGACGCGGTATTAAAATAGAAGGTAGCATAGGAGCTGGTGCTTTTATAAATTCTAATATGAAAGAAAACTACGGACGCTTATCTTTAGTGAAAAACGATGGCAAAGACATTCTTATCTCAGGAACTAATCTTGATTCTGCTGGATTTGGAACAGGTCAAATTGTTTCTCAAGCTTCAGTATCTTTAAGAGAATCAAAAGGTCAAATTGATGCTAATGTAGCTGATGCTATGGGCTTTGGTAGTATTAATGCAGGATTAATATTAGGAAGCTTCTCATCTGTAACTGCTTATATGTCAAGTGAAGGAAGTGGATTTTCTGCAGGAAGTGGTTATTCTGTAGGAAGTGGTAAAAATTACTCTGCCTCTTTATCTGGTGCTGGCGTAATTGCTATCTCGGCAGCTTCTCAGCTTTCAGCTATATATAATGTTTCTGCTGGAAGTGGTTTCTCAAGTGGTTCTACTATGTCTCAGTTTGCTACTTTTAAAGCAAGTGTAATGGGTGTTACAAATGAAACTGCAGGGGTTACTACACTTAAAGGTGCTATGGCTGTTATGGATATAGCTGAAACCGCTATTGCAAATCTTGATCAAATTCGTGCAGATCTAGGTTCAGTTCAAAATCAATTAACTTCAACCATCAACAACATAACAGTTACTCAAGTTAATGTGAAATCAGCTGAATCACAAATTAGAGATGTGGATTTTGCAAGTGAGAGTGCAAACTACTCTAAAGCAAATATCTTAGCTCAAAGTGGATCTTATGCTATGGCACAAGCTAATGCTAGCCAACAAAATGTATTAAGATTGTTACAATAATACGAATCTAAGTTTGGGAAAAATTGTTCCCAAACTTTTCAAATCTTTCTTCATTTCTTAAATCTTAATTCTTTTTTAAACTAAAAAATTTATTGGAACACTTATTGCTTTATCCTTTTGAACAATATTTTTGAAAGGATTTAAAAAAAATGGGTTTTAGGATAAACACAAATATAGGAGCATTAAATGCTCATGCCAATTCAGTTGTCAATGCTACAGAGCTTGATAAATCTTTAAGTCGTTTAAGTTCTGGTCTTAGGATCAACTCAGCCGCTGATGATGCTTCAGGTATGGCGATCGCTGATAGTTTAAGATCTCAAGCAGCAACTTTAGGCCAAGCTATCAATAATGGCAATGATGCTATTGGTATCTTACAAACCGCTGATAAAGCTATGGATGAGCAACTTAAAATTTTAGATACTATCAAAGTTAAAGCTACTCAAGCTGCCCAAGATGGTCAAAGTCAAAAAACAAGAACTATGCTTCAAGCAGATATTAACCGCTTGATGGAAGAACTTGATAATATCGCAAATACAACTTCATTTAACGGAAAACAACTCTTAAGTGGAAACTTCATCAATCAAGAATTTCAAATCGGTGCTAATTCAAATCAAACTATCAAAGCAAGTATAGGGCCAACTCAATCAAGTAAAATCGGTGTAACAAGATTTGAAACAGGAGGAAGGATCACTTCTAGTGGTGAAGTTCAATTTACTCTTAAAAATTATAATGGTTTAGAAGATTTTCAATTTCAAAAAATTAAAATCTCAACTTCAGTAGGAACAGGTCTTGGAGCTTTGGCTGAAGAGATAAACAAATACGCTGATAAAACAGGTGTTAGAGCAAGTTTTAAAGTTGAAACTAATGGTATGGCAACTGTAAAAGCTAGTTCTACTTCTGAAGATTTCTCAATCAATGGGGTAAGAATTGGTCAAATTCAATATAAAGATGGCGATGAAAATGGTGCTTTAGTTTCAGCTATCAATTCAGTAAAAGATACCACAGGAGTTGAAGCTTCACTTGATAGCGAAGGAAAACTTCTTTTAAGCTCAAGAGATGGACGCGGTATTAAAATAGAAGGTAGCATAGGAGCTGGTGCTTTTATAAGTCCTAATATGAAAGAAAATTATGGGCGTTTATCTTTAGTAAAAAATGATGGAAAAGATATCAATATAATAGGAACTGGTCTTTCTCACGCAGGTTTTGGAGCCTCTCAATTTATCTCTCAAGCTTCAGTATCCCTAAGAGAATCAAAAGGGCAAATTGATCCTCAAATAGCTGATGCTATGGGCTTTGGTAGTGTTAATAAAGGAACAATTTTAGCTGGATATTCATCTATAACTGCTTATATGTCAAGTGAAGGAAGTGGATTTTCTGCAGGAAGTGGTTATTCTGTAGGAAGTGGTAAAAATTACTCTGCCTCTTTATCTGGTGCTGGCATAGTTGCTATCTCGGCAGCTTCTCAACTTTCAGCTGTATATAATGTTTCTGCTGGAAGTGGTTTTTCAAGTGGTTCAGGCTTATCGCAATTTGCTACTATGAAAGTAAGTGCAGGAGCTTTTGATGTTTCACCAGAAAGTGCAGGAGTTACAACCCTTAAAGGTGCTATGGCTGTTATGGATATAGCTGAAACTGCTATTGCTAATCTTGATCAAATTCGTGCTGATATTGGTTCGGTTCAAAATCAACTTCAAGTAACTATTAATAATATCACAGTTACCCAAGTTAATGTTAAATCAGCTGAATCAACTATAAGAGATGTGGATTTTGCTGCAGAAAGTGCAAATTTTTCTAAATATAATATCCTAGCACAAAGTGGATCTTATGCTATGTCACAAGCTAATGCTGTGCAACAAAATGTATTAAAACTTTTACAATAATTTATAATAATTTTCTAGCTTAAAAAACTCTCAAGCTAGAAATATTAATCTTAAAAAATTTATATTGCTTGTAAAAAAACTAAAGTTTTTTTAAATTAAATTCTTTTTTTCTAATATATCTTGTAAAGGAATAATAGCTTGTTTTAATCTTTGATTTTGAACACCAAAAATATCAATAATATCTTCAAGCCAGCTTTCATGAGAATATATCCAAGCTAAAAGTTTATTTTGCTTATCACTTTCATTGCTTACATTTTGCACATATAATTTTGAAGATAATAGATTATGATGATACAGTAAAGATGAAAGTACATTACTAAGATGAATATATTTTTTCTTATTTAATTTTTCTTTAATTAAATCAAGCTCATCTACAAGCTCATTTAAGCTGTATTTACCTTTGGAAGTATAAATAAATTTTTTAATACGCTTATCAATTTTTTTGCAATGTTTTAAAAAATTTTCTCCCATCGTAATACTTTTTTTAACTCTTTTGTAATTCTCTAGCATTAGATGATTTCTTTGCTCTTTACTAGGATTTTTAAGTTTTACTAAAGGCTTTTTAAGCTCTTTGGTAAAAAACTCTTCACAAACTTCTTTAAAAGGTTTTTCTATACTTCCTTCTATCCTTGCTCCACCTTCTGTACAATTATAAATCTTAGCATAAGAATTAGCAGCACAAAAATTTTCAAAAATTTGTTTAAATAAAATCCACACTTTAGAACTTTGAACTATGCCTTTGCCTCCATAAGCCATAGTGGTATAACGGTTAAAATCTCTTTCATAATCTCCTATATGATAATCATCGTGAATAAAACCTTTTGAATGATGACTTCCATCTTTAGCATAGGCTAGATCTTGACCTATTAAAATAATATTTTTAAATCCTAATCTTAAGGCCAACTCACAAGCCATATGCGATACACTCATACCTCCACCTATATATCCAAAAGAAGACAAATCAAGATAATTAGTATAAGTAGAAGCTCTTGCTATAAGCATATATTTTCTATGATTTTTTTCTAAATAATCTATAGTTTTTTTACTCACCACAGAAGCTAAAATAAAAAGTATATCTTTATCAAAATCTCCAAAATCATTATTAAAACACTCACTTACTATCTCATCACGCTCTAGCATACAAACATAATCAGGCTTAATATCCTCTTTAGCTAATATTGCATAAGCGCTATCAGCACAAAAAATAATGGCTTTGTTTTGATATTTTTTAAGTAAAGGAAGTTGTTTAGTAAGCGAAGGTCCTGTCCCTACTATAATAGCACTTGCTTTATTTTTATTAAATCTTTTTTGTTTCAATTCATCATAACTTGGATGAGTAAAAACTTTTGGCAAATTATAGATAGCTTGTTCTATACCTATCATAGTATCTTTTGGATCATTTCCTTGTCTTAAGGCAATATTAGTAATAGCTTTCATAAGAAGATCATTCATTTTTTCAATATCTTCTTTATAATATTTTTCATAAAATTCACAAGTAATTTTTAAATCATAAAGCTTAAAAGAAATATTAATTTGTGGTAAAGAACAAAGAATATCAGCTTTAACATAATCCATTTCTTTACTATGCATTATGATAAATCTTCCTTGTCTTAACTCTAAATCAAAATCTATCCAATGAAAAACAAGATAAATAATTTCAAGTTCTGCTTCAAAAACAATTATTCTTTTATGTAAATCATTTTGTAAAAGTGCTTTAAAAAATATACCGTTTCCTAAGCCATAAAAGAAAAAAAAAGGATATCTTGCAAATTCTTTAAAAGTTTTTATTTTATCTTCAAGCTCTTCTTTTGGATTTTTAAAAATAGTTTTTAAATCACTTTTTCTTGTTATATTTATATCTAATGGATCCTTATTTAAAAAATAATTAAATTTTTTAAGTTCTTTGATATTTTGTAATTTCTTTTTAAGGTCTATATAATTAGATCCCACTAAAGCATCTATATTTTTTTTAAAAAGATCTATTTTTGCCCCATCCATTTTTCAAGTCCCCTTTTATATAACTCTTCTTCTAAAGGCTTAATGTTTTTTATTAAAGCAAGTTCAAGTGCATTAATATGTGCATATATCATTTTAAGCCATTCTAAA
>NZ_JAENKV010000024.1 GCF_016599045.1 Campylobacter sp. TTU_617 | reverse complement strand
TATCTTTACCTTGTATGAGTTCAAATTTAAGATTTGATTTTATTTTATTTAGTTCTTCTTTTAAGAAAGTATTATTTAGAGCATTTAGGTTTTTTAAGAATAAAGAGGGGGTCATAATTTTTCCTTAAAATGTTCTTCTTTTAAAGGTTCTCCAAATTTTATATCTTTAATAGCTTTTAAGCCTAAAATTTGATTATAAAATTTTGGATGAAGTCCAAAGGAAGGTCTTATACTTTTTATATTAGATGTTGTAAAAATTTCACCTTTTTTAATATCTTTACTTGCATATAAACTTCTTGCAAAGACTCTATTTTGAAGTGTTTTTTTGTTTAATTTTAAACTTCCTTTTCCTAAGGCTTTTTCACATTCTCTTACAGCTTTTACCATGCTTTTAAATTCATTAAAATCTAAACTAAATCCACTATCTTCACTTTTTATGTTTTTATCTATCATAAAATGCTTTTCTATAACACAAGCTCCTAAAGTAGTGGCGATAATAGGTGCTAAATTTCCAAAACTATGATCGCTTAAACCTACTCTTACACCAAATTGCTCTCTTAAAGTTTTAATAGCATTAAGATTTAAATCTTTTGTTTTAGATGGATAAGATGAAGTGCATTTTAAAAAAATAAGTTCATCATTTTTTTCTTCTTTAAAAATCTTTATAGCCTTATAAAGCTCTTCTTTAGTAGCAATTCCAGTTGAAAGTAAAGTTGGTTTTTTCTGTTTTGCTATATAGCGAATTAATTCTTCATCATTTGCCTCAAAAGATGCAATTTTATAAGCTATAGGATCAAAAGTTTTTAAAAAATCAACATCTTCTTTACTAAAAGGACTTGAAAAGCATAAGATATTACATTTTTTTGCATGATTAAATAATTTTTGATGCCATTCATAAGGTGTTTTGGCTTTTTCATAAAGTTCAAATAAAGTTCTTTTATCCCAAAGCCCGCCTTTTATGATAAAATCATCTTTTTTGCAATCAAGAGTAAGACTATTGGGGGTATAAGTTTGAAATTTAACAGCATCAGCTCCTGCTTTTTTTGCCATTTCAATACTTTTTAAAGCAAGTTCTAAACTGCCTGCATGATTAGCCGAAAGCTCTGCTATAATAAATACTTTTTGATTAAGATTGAAATTTCCTATATACATAAAAATCCTAGATATTTTTTACCACTATCGGTATTATTTTATAATTATTTTAATAAAATTTATATTTTTTTAGACGATTTATTCTTTTCGAAATTTAAAGGAATCAAAATGAATTTTTGTAAAAAATGCATAATGCCTGATACCAAACCTGATTTACATTTTGACAATGAAGGGATTTGTGATGCTTGCAGGTCACAAGAAATGAAAGATAAAAAAATTGACTGGGGACAAAGAGAAAAAGAATTTTTAGAACTCATTAAAAAACACAAAAAACATCCCATATATGATTGTGTTATAGGTGTTAGCGGGGGAAAAGATTCTACTTTTCAAGTATTAAAAATTTTAGAGCTTGGATTAAATCCTTTATGTGTTTGTTTTGAGCCTAGTATTCCTACTAAAATAGGCAAAAAAAATCTTGCTAATTTAAATAATTTAGGTGTTGATCTTATCCATATTAAAAGAAATCCAAAAATTTATAAAATATTATCAAGAGAAGCTTTTATAAGGACAGGAGATAATGAATGGCAAAACCATTTGGGAATTTTTACAAGCGCTCCAAGAATTGCTGTTAATTTTAATATCCCTTTAATCATTTGGGGAGAAAGTCCTCAAATAGAATACGGAGGGCCTGCGAGCAGTAAAGAAAAAAATATTTTAGGCAGAGAATGGCTTGAAGAATTTGGAGGACTTTTAGGCAATCGCATTAGTGATATGATAGGAGTAGATGGTTTAAAAGAAAAAGACTTGTATTTTTATACTTACCCAAGTGATGAAGAACTTAAAAGAGTTGGCGTGACTGGATTATTTTTAGGATATTATTTCAAATGGGATTATAAAATAAATCTCCAAATAGCACAAAAATATGGTTTTTCAACTTCAGATCGTCCTGTAGAAACTACTTATGAAAACTTTGAAAATTTAGATTGTTATAGCAATCATTTACACGATTATTTAAAATATTTAAAATATGGTTTTGGAAGAGCTACTGATAATGCTTGTTTGGATATACGCTTAGGCTATATAACCCGCGAAGAAGGCATAAGACTTGTTAATAAATATGATGGAAAACCACCTAAAAAAGCAATTAAAAAATATTTAGAATGGAGTGGTTTTTCCAAAGAAGAATTTCAAAAAATTCTTGATAGTTTCACTAATAAAAAAATTTTTAAACGTGATGAAAACGGCAATTTTTTAAGAGATATTGATGGATCTTTAATCCGCAAGGAAGAATGTATTTTAAAATGATTGGAGTAATTGATTATAAAGCTGGGAATTTAAATTCTGTATTAAAAGCTTTAGATAAAATTGGAATGTCAAATTTTTTAATACAAGAAAAAACAGATTTTCAAAAAGCTAAAAAATTAATTTTACCAGGTGTAGGTTCTTTTAAAGAAGCTATGAATTCCTTAAAAGAACTTGACTTTATCTCTGTACTTAAAGAAGAGGTTTTAACTCATAAAAAACCTATTTTAGGAATTTGCCTTGGAATGCAACTTCTTTTAGAAAAAGGTTATGAGGGCGGAATTTGTAACGGACTTGGCTTTATTGAAGGCGAAGTCATACCCTTTAATGAAAATTTAAATTTAAAAATTCCTCATATAGGATGGAATGATATTGAAATTTTAAAACAAGTTCCTCTATATCAAGGAATTTCTAATAAAAGTGATTTTTATTTTGTGCATTCTTTTTATGTAAATTGCAAAGAAGAATTTATAAGTGCAAAATGTGATTATGGAATTCAATTTTGTACTTCTTTGCAAAAAAATAATATTTATGGTGTGCAATTTCATCCTGAAAAAAGCCAAAATTTAGGCTTAAAACTTTTAGAGAATTTTTTAAAGGCTTAAAATGTTAAAAACAAGAATTATTCCTTGTGTTTTACTTAAAAATTCTCAACTTGTTAAAAGTATAGAATTTAAAGATTATCGCACTATAGGACATCTTATAAGCACGGTAAGAATATATAATGCTAGAAATGTAGATGAGCTTATCATACTAGATATAGATGCTTCAAAAAATTCTCAAATAGATTTTGACAGCCTTAAAGATCTAGCTAAAGAATGTTTCATGCCTTTAACAATAGGAGGGGGCATAAAAAGTATTGAGGATATACAAAAAATTTTAAATTTAGGTGCTGATAAAATAAGTATAAATTCTAAAGCATTAAAAGAGCCTGACTTTATCACTCAAGCAGCAAATCGTTTTGGCTCTCAGTGTATAGTTTGCTCTATAGATGTAAAAAGAAAAAATAACAAATTCTATGTGTATGATAAAGGAAATTTATTAGATATTGATCCTTTAGAACTTGCTTTAAAATATGAAAAATTAGGTGCTGGAGAAATACTTTTAACTTCTGTAGATTTTGAAGGAAAAGCACAAGGATATGATTTAGAACTTTTAAAAATATTTCAAAATAAATTAAAAATCCCTCTTATTGCTAATGGGGGACTTGGAAAACCAAATGATGGTATTAAAGCCTTAAATTATGGAGCCGATGCCTTAGCTGGAGCTTATATTTTCCATTTTTCACAATACACTCCAAAAGATATAAAAAATGAGTTAGCTAAAAATGGTTTTTTTGTAAGAATGATTTGATAAACTTATATAAAACATACTTTCATCTTCCATTACAATAGAAAAATGATTCTTTTTATATAATTTTAAAGCTTTCTCATTATTTTTAAAAACACAGGCTTTTAAAATTCCAACCTTTAAAGTATTAAAAGCATAGTTTTTTATTTCTTGAATCAATATTTTCCCCATACCTCTTAATCTTGGTTTTGCATAAAGTCCAAATTCACAAGAATGTGGAGTAATATTTACAAAACTAATCACTCCAATAGCTTCTTTTTCTTTATAAACTAAAAAATATTGTTTATCTTTTTGATATTTTAATTCTTCTATAAAATTTAAATGTTCTTTTAAATTGATATTTTTAACTTTCGCAAAAGAAGAAACTTCATCATCATTGCGCCACATTAATACACGTCTTTTTTCTTCTTCGTTAAGTGTAGCAAAATCTTTAAGAAAGATCATTTAATTTCCACCTCATAACCTTTTTTCATTAACCATTGTGCTATTTTTTCTTGATTTTTTGCATAAGCAATAGCTTTAAAATTGGCTTTTAAAATTAGAGCTTCATTTACCAAAGAAGAGGCACTAATGATTAATTTTTTACTCTCATTCATCAATTTAGCCAAATTCTCGCTATCAATGTTTAAAGTGATATTTTGATTAAACTCTACGAATTTTTTAAGTTTTTTTAGATTTTTATTTGCACTTGTTGTAGCAATAATAATTTTTTTATCCATTGGTAAATCTTTGGCAATTTCAAGGGAAAAATTTTTCGCATCTACTCCTCCTAAACAAATAAAATAATCCCAAATTTTATCCCTTTGAATTTTACTTTCAACATAAAATTCTTCTCTAATTAAAGCATAAGAAAAACCACATCTTAATTCGCATTTAAAAGGAACTAAACCTTTATAGTCTTCTGCTTTTGCATAGGCATTAACATTAAGTAAAATATCACAATAATGCTCTTTTAATTCATCATCAAAACTTAAAATTTTAATACCTGTTTCAAGTTTTATTAATTTTTCATCATCTTTATCAATATCATAATGATCAATAACCAATAAATCAAAATGATGATCTTTAATCAAATGGATAAGTTCATAAATACTTGCACTTTCTAGCTCAAAAACAGGATAGGGAATTTCATCTATCAATGATCCTTCTAAAGGCAAACAAGCAAAATAAACTTCATCATATTGTTTTGCTAAAATAAGATCGCGCTTTATATGACCAAGCCCTAAATTAGCAGAACTATCACTTCTAAAAAGAACCTTCATATATTAAAAACCTTTAATTTTTTTGTAATATTTTTTTAAATTCTTCTCTTGGATCTTTTACGCTACATAAAAAATCAACTACACTTAAATAAGGTATAAATCCCCCCCCCCGTTTATTTAAATTTTGCTTATATACTGGATGAGTAAAATCAAAATATGAAATATTTATTTCATTATCTTTAAATAATTCCTTAGCTTCTTCTTTATCTAAATAAATTTTAGAGCCATTAGCTGATAAGTAATCTTTAGCGTCCAATTTTTTACAAATTGCAACAAGTAAATTTTCTCTTTTTAAATCACTTAAATCTAGCATCGAAGATCTAAACAAAGGCGTATTAATCTCTAAAATTTTACAAATTGCATTAATTAAAGAGATATTTAACTCGC
This sequence comes from Campylobacter sp. TTU_617, assembly GCF_016599045.1. Classification (GTDB taxonomy): domain Bacteria; phylum Campylobacterota; class Campylobacteria; order Campylobacterales; family Campylobacteraceae; genus Campylobacter_D. Next base: position 2,566 of record NZ_JAENKV010000024.1, on the reverse strand, counting down.
ATAAATTTTCGTGTTTATTTAAATTATATTTTAATGAATCAAATATAAGATTAAAATTATCACTTTTACTATAAGCGTGATAAAAAGTTTTTAAAATCTTATCTTTCCATTTTGTATCTTTGCTTAATTTTATATCGCAAATTAAAGTTTTTTGTGATGTTTTTTGATGTGAAAGAGAAATAAAGTGCTCCTTTTCTTGAAGTCTGATCTTATTTCTACTTTGCCAAGATCTTTGCTCGAATTGGACATTATCTAAAAAAACAAAATATTTAACTTTTGCTATCATGTAAAAATAGCCAATCCAAGGCAAAAAAGTAGGTTGCATTATAGCTATCATTTTATCTTTCCATAAATCACTATATCACTATCAAAAATTTTCGCATCATCTTCACCCATAATATTTGTAGCTTCATAATTTAAAACTTTAAAATCATATAAATTTAAATACTCTTTTAAATATTCTACAAGTTCGTATTCTTGATAAAGAGTATTAATGCAACCTAACTCTCCAGTTGTATTATCATGATTAATTTTAAAAGCATTGTGTGCTATTTTTTCTCCAAAACCATAGCGAAAATCTCGAATACTTCTAGTTCTTAAAAAAAACAAAGCATTCTCTTTATACATTTTATATTCTTTTGAATTTTTTAAAAGATTTAAAAAGTCTTCCCTATGAAGATAATTAATTACATTAGGAATTAAAAAAATATCAGCTTTAACATCAGGACTTTTTTTAGGAAATTCTAAAATATCATCTTTAAAAAATTTAAAATTTTTAGCCTTAATAATATTTGTAAAATTAAAATTAGCATTTTCTATATTTGATTCATTTAAATCTACTCCTAAACATTCATAATCATAATTTGCAAACAAAGAAAGATTATTACCATTAGAACAAGCAAATTCTAAAACTTTTTTATTTGTATCTCTTTGATGTAAATTATTTTTAAAAAAAAATTTAATCACTGCTAAATCTGGGAATTTCAAACCTTTTAAGTCTCTAATATACATTATTTTCCTTCTATTTTATTTTTCCATATACGATTATATCGCTATCTTTGATAAAAATTTTATTTTTAACATTGATATTTTCGCTCATAATTACCTCAAAATCATATAAATTTAAATACTCTTTTAAATATTCTACAAGTTCGTATTCTTCATAACAAGTGCAAAGACAATCTTTTTCTCCGCTAAATTCATCATTATTTAAAATAAAACTTCCATTTTCTAATGTTTTTCCAAGTTTATAACGATAATCTTTAATACTTCTTGCCCTTAAAAAGAAAAAAGAAAAATCCCCCCCCCCATAGCATAAAGATGGTTCTTTCTAGTGTTTAAAAGCAGAGTTTTAAGCTCATTTTTAGCAATAAAATTAATTACATTAGGAATTAAAAAAACTTTAGCATTTAAATTTTTATAATTTTTAGCAAAATCTAACATATTTTCATTAAAAAATTTAAATTTTTTATATTTTAAAATTTTATCAAAATTATATTTTGCATTTTCATAATGCTCTTTACTAAGCTCAACACCTAAACACTCATAATCATAATTTGCAAAAAGGCTTAAATTGTTGCCATTGTGTGAAGCAAATTCTAAAACCTTCGCATTTTTTAAAGTATCAAGTTTATTTTTAAAAAACCATCTTACAATTTCCATATCAGGATATTTAAATCCTTTTAAATTCTTTATAAACATCCTTGATTCCTTTTAAACAGCAATTTAGCAAATTCTAAATCTTGTGGAGTATCTATATCACATACCAAAGTTCTAGGCAATACATAAACACTAGAATAAGACTTAAACATAAAATTAGTTTCAAGCCAAGCTTTGCTCTTTCCAAAATAAAATGTTCCTGTATCATGATAAGCTTTGATTAAATCTTGTGATCTTTTATTATAATATTCCTCATCAAACATAAAAACATTTTGTTTATCATCTAAATAAAATGCCCTTTTTATAGGGTATGCAAACTCAGTAGCACCAAAAAGAAATTTACTCTCATTTTGAGTAAAAATTTCATAAGCATCTTTTAAAATTTTCTCATCAATCAAAGGCGCTGTTGCATAAAGACAACAAACATTATCATAATTTTGATTTTTTAAAGCTAAAACTTTAATGGCATTTTGCACAACAGCCGTACTTGAAGTAAAATCATCACTTAAGCTTTTATCTCTTTTAAAAGGAACTTTTGCTCCATATTGTAATGCTACTTCTATGATCTCATCATCATCACTTGAAACAATAACTTCATCAAAAAGTTTTGAATTTAAAGCATTTTCTATACTATAAGCAATCAAAGGTTTGCCTAAAAAATCAACAATATTTTTTCTAGGAATTCTTTTGCTTCCTCCACGTGCTGGAATAATACAAAGATTTTTCATTTTTGCCCTTCAAAATTAAAACTTTATTTTACTAAGTTTGAGTATAATTGTTTCTTATTTTTACAAAAAGATTTACTATGTTAATTAACAAATCCTATAAAATTAATTCTTGTGATGATGTTGAACTTAATATAAAAAGAGAAAGTAAGCTTGAGTATAGACTTACTTTTGATGATAGT
>NZ_JAENKV010000023.1 GCF_016599045.1 Campylobacter sp. TTU_617 | reverse complement strand
CCTCATCTATACTTGTTATATTTTCATTTTCTATTTTTACACCATTTAAAACTATGCTTAATTTTGTTTTTTGATCACCATTTCCCCAAAATGCTGCTGTTTGATTTTGTTTTAAATTTGCATCAAAAGCACTTGCGCCTACTTTATTTGTAGAGTATTTTGCATCTGCATAAGATACCCAAATACCTTGTCCATCTCTTAAATTTAAACCTGTTCCATTAGCATTAAATAAAGAAGCACAATCAATCTTGAGAGCTAAATTGGGCTTAAAATCACTCTTTTCCGTCTAAAACAGGCACAAATAAGCATTCTTCTAAAATTTCTTTTTGTAAAGAGGTTCCATTTTTAGTTAATCTTGTGATGTATTGTTTTCCATTTTGAAGTATAGGAGCTACTAAGATCCCATTATCGCTTAGTTGATCAAGTATGATTTCTGGTATAGAAGTAGCATAAGCTGAAAATAAAATTCTATCATAAGGAGCATAATTTTTCCAGCCATTTTGCCCATCATCATAGCGCACATTGATATTGCTAAAACCTAAAGTTCTAAAAGTATTTGAAGCACTTTTGGCAAGATTTTCTATGCGTTCGATTGTAAAAACTCTTCTTATAATGCGACTTAAAATTGCTGCTTGATAGCCACTACCACATCCTATTTCTAAAACACTATCAGCATCTTTGAAATTTAGTGCCATAGTCATTTTTGCAACGGTTAAAGGAGAGCTTATCCACTGAGAATTTGCCAAAGGTAAAGCATCTAAGCGGTATGCGTGAGCTTTTAGCGGGGAAAAAATTTCACGTGGGACTTCACAAAAGGCATTAAAAAGCTCTTCGTTGATAAAGATCTTTTTAGCAATTTCTTCAGCCATAGTTTTTACACGTTTTTGCTCAAATGCATTCATTTTTACTCCTTAAATTTAAAAAAAATTGTAGCAAAAAAAATTATGCTTGAAAAATTCTCAAATTATTTTATTAGAGAATTTTTGATTTTTAAAAGTTTATTTGAAAATTTAAGTTTATATTTTGTTTTAGATTTTAATGCTAAAAACTTAAAATCTAAAGTTTTGAGTCCTTGTGTAAGATAAGATCTAATTTCTTCTAAGTCTTTTTTTTCTTTAATTCTTTTTCCATTTTTAAATACTAAATTTAAAAGTTCTTTTGCGTAATATTCTTTTTTGATAATGATTTTTTCATCATATATTAAAAGTTTATCATAAAGAGCTTTGTTGGAGTTTTTATCATAAATTCTATAAAGTTTTTTTAAGTGCGGATAAATGGTTTTTTGAGAGTTTTCGCTTATTTTGATTTTGGGTTTGATATCTTCATTTTCTTGTATTGCTACAAGTTTATATACGCAGCCAAATACAGGATCGCTTTTTGCGGTTATAAGTCTTTCTCCTACTCCATAAGCATCAATAGGGGCATTATTTGAAACCAAATCTTTTATGATAAATTCATCTAAAGAATTTGAAGCGATAATTTTGCATTCTTTTAATCCTGCAAGATCGAGTTCTTTTCTTATAAATTTGCTTAAATTTAAAAGATCTCCAGAGTCTAAACGCACTGCACCTTTTGTGATATTTAAAGATTTAAAAGCATTAATGGCATTTAAAAGTCCTTTTTTTACATCATAAGTATCAATGAGTAAAATGGGTTGATTAGGATAAAGTTTAAGATAATTTATAAAAGCTTCGTATTCATTATCAAACATTTGTATCCAAGAATGTGCCATAGTTCCTATGGCTTTTATATTGTAAATTTTAGCACTTAAAGTGCAAGAAGTTCCATCAAAACCAGCTATATAAGCTGATCTTGCCCCATTAATAGCTGCTTGGCTTCCATGAGCTCTACGCGCACCAAATTCAAAAACAAGCGCTTTTTGCGCTACTCTTTTTATGCGATTTGCTTTAGTGGTAATAAGGCTTTGGTGATTGATATTTAAAAGTAGAAAGGTTTCTAAAAGTTGCGCTTCTATAGGGTTTGCTTTAATGATCATTAAAGGTTCATTTGGAAAGATAATTTCACCTTCATTCACAGAATAAATCGTGCCCATAAATTTAAAACGGCTTAGATATTCTAAAAATTCTTCACAAAAAATTTCTTGTTTTCTTAAAAATTCTATATCTTCTTTATCAAAATGTAAATTTTCAATAAATTCTAAAACACTCTCAAGTCCAGCAAATATAGCAAAAGAAGCATTATCTGGCACTTTTCTGAAAAAAACTTCAAAATAACAAAGTTCATTTTCTAATTTTTTTAAAAAATAGCCTTGCGCCATTGTGAATTCATAAAAATCACAAAGCAAGGCTAAATTTTGTTTTTTTTGTTCTTTCATTGATTAAAAATCATCAAAGCTTATGCTACCTTTTGAGTAGTTGGTTACTTTGCTTTCAAAGAAATTGCTTTTTTGATCATTAAATTTAGAAAAATCATCTACCCACTTGATAGGATGACTTGCGTTGTAGATTTTATCAAGATTGATTGCTAGTAATCTTTGATCAATTAAATAATGGATATATTCTTCTATAATATCATCTGTAAAGCCCATAATTTGATTTTGAGTGATATATTTTCCCCATTTGATTTCAAGCTCTCCAGCTTTTTTAAACATTTCATAAATTTTATTGATATTTTTATCGTTAAAAAGATCTGGTCTTTCTTTGCGTGTTGAATTAATCATATTTTGAAATAAAAGCAAATGAGTGATTTCATCTCTTTGGATAAAACGAATCATTTGTGCAGATCCTAGCATTTTACCTGCTCTAGCTAAAGCATAGATCGCAGTAAAGCCACTATAAAAATAAATTCCTTCTAAAATTTGATTTGCTACCATAGCTAAAAGAAGTTTGTTATCATCTACATCGCCTGCTAATTCTTCATAAATTCCTGAAATAAAATCATTTTTTTCTCTTAAAGTGTCATCGTGTTTTTCCATTTCATAGATTAAATCGGTATTATCACAGATTGCTTCTACCATAACAGCGTAAGATTTTGAATGATTTGCTTCTTCATAAGCTTGACGTGCTAAAACAGCGTTGATTTCAGGAGCTGTAATGTAAGGGTTGATATTATCAGCTAAATTGTTGGTTTGAAAACTATCCATAGAAATAAGTTGAGACCATACAAGATCATACATTCTTTTTTCAGCTGCAGTAAGGTTGCAACGATAATCAAGAGCGTCTTTAGTGGTATCTACTTCTTTTGGAAACCAAGTGTTTGCTTCCATAACATCCCAAAGTTTTAAAGCCCAAGTGTATTTTGCTTTGGTAAAATTTAAAATCCCGTGAGGATTTCCATCAAAAACTTTTCTATCATTTAAAGTTTCGTTTGAGCTTGGATTGTAAATTCTTTTTCTTTTCATTGTTAAGCCTTTCTTTTTATAATACAACTTCTTGTTAATATATCATGTAAATTTAAACCATCTTTCCTAAAAAAGCTAAAAAATAATCCTATTAGCATTCCAAAGCTTATAAAAAATATAAAATATCTTAATATTATTTTTAAAAATTTAGGCTTTTTACCACTTTTTAAATCCATTAAATAAAGATCGTAAGCTTTTAAACCTGGGCTTTGAGCAGATTTTGCTAGAAATAAAGCTTGTATAAAGCCAAAAAGCAAAGGGCAAAGGGTTGTAACAATGCCATTTTGTAAAAAAGCATCTTTAGAGCCTAAAATAAAATAAAATAAATATAAAATTGGAACATAAAGCAAAAAAATATCTATAGTTAAAGCTTTAAAACGCAAAAAGCGTGAAGCGATTTTTGCTTTAATTTTTCTTTCTTTCATTAATTTCCACGACTTCCAGGCTTGATAGCTATGCTACCTTGATCACAAAGTGGGCATTGATCACTATCATAAATTTCAAAGTCAAAATTTCCTAAGGTAAAAAGAGGAGTATTATTTGGAAGTTTTGCATTTTCTTTTGCTTTTGTATTTAAATTTTTTACAGCACAAAAACCACGATTTGCCAAAGCAGCAAAAGCTACTACTTTACCACCTAAACTTTCTATGATTTTTGCACTCTCTAAAGCACTTCCTCCTGTTGTAATAATATCTTCACAAATAATAAATTTTTCATTTTTTTTCACTTCAAAACCACGTCTTAAAGTCATTTCTCCATTTACTCTTTCTGTAAAAATGAAACGTTTATTACAAGATCTTGCTAGTTCGTATCCAGCTAGCAATCCACCTAGAGCAGGAGAGCAAATACAATCAAATTCTATAGAATATTGAGAGATTATTTTTGCTAATTCATCACAAAGTTCTTGAGCTTTGTTAGGGTATTCTAAAACTTTTGCGCTTTGTAAATAGAATTTAGAATGTTTGCCTGAGCTTAATAAAAAATGCCCTTCTAATAAAGCTTTGCAATCCTTATAAACTTGTTCTAAATTCATAGTTTATACCTTTAATAGTTCTGATTCTTTATTTTTTACGCTTTCATCTACTTTATTTATGTAAAGATCTGTGAGTTTTTGCACTTCATCATAAGCTTTTTTAGCTTCATCTTCTGAAATGGTTTTGTCTTTTTCCATTTTTTTTACACTATCATTTGCATCTTTGCGTATATTTCTTATAGCAATTTTTGCTTTTTCTCCCATAGCTTTGGCATGTTTTACATTTTCTTCTCTTTGTTCTTTTGTCATAGGAGGAAAGAAGAGTTTTACACTTTCGCCATCATTGTTAGGATTTACCCCTATATTGGCCGCAGATATAGCAGTTTCTATATTTTTAAGCATAGATTTTTCCCAAGGAGTAATGCTTATAGTAGAAGCATCATTGGCTAAAATAGTTGAAACTTGATTTAAAGGTGTTAAATTTCCATAATAATCTACTTGTATATGATCTAAAATGTGGATATTAACCTTACCTGTTCTTAGGGTAGTAAAGTCTTTTTTTAATGATTCTAAGCTTTTTTCACAATGAGCTTTTTGTTTGTTAAAAATTTCATTTAACATTTTAAATCCTTTATTTAGTAATATTATTTTCGTTATTTGTTGGTATAGAAGGGACAACACTCATAGGTGGATTTGGAATGCTTGAATTATTTTTAATGGTGATTTTTTCAGCTAAAGAATCTCCAGAAGAAGTGTTATAGATATAACTTAAAGCTATGGTATTGGCTATTAATATAATCCCCATAAAAAAGGTAAATTTTGCTAAAAATCCTGCAGGACCTTTTGCTCCAAATAAACTTTCATTACTTCCGCTATATGCCCCAAGTCCTATACTTGAACTTTTTTGAAGTAAAACAGCTATACAAATAACAACAACAATGATAAATTGTAATACGATTAAAAGAGTTGTCATATTTTTTCCTAAATTTGTGATTATTGTTTAAGAAAATATTTTAACTTATTTAAACTTGAAAAGATTTGAAATTATCAAGAATTTTGTGGGAAAATTCCCACAAATTAACGACTATTTAAACTTCTTAGAATATTAAGTAAGCTTACAAAAAGATTTACAAAATCAAGATAAAGCGCTACAGCACCTTCGATAGGAGTTTCATAGTTTCCACGAATAATATTTTGAGTATCATAAAGAATATAAAAAGAAAATAAAATCGCAGCAATCGATGAAATAGCAAGACTTACAATATCACTTTTAATAAAAATATTTAATAAGCTTGCCGCCACTATAACAATAAGAACTATAAATAAAGCTTTTCCCATTGTTGTAAAATCTTTTTTTGTATTCATAGCAAAAATACTTAAAGCACCAAAAGCAATGGTTGTAAGTGCAAAAGCTTGAGCTATTATAATAGCACCTGCTGGCAATGCAAGAACAGAAATTAATAAAGGCGTTAAAGTAAGACCTGAACAAAAAGTAAATCCAAAAAGTAAAATTAAATTTAACGGAGCTTCTCTTTTTTTCCATTGTAATGCAAAAAGAAGTCCTATTTCAATAATGAAAAGAATCCAAAAAGTTGCTTGAGATTGTATAAAAAAAGATGCTAAAGCAAAAATTCCAACATAAGCACCAACACTAGCTGCCAATAAAGATGCTGCAAATAGTTGATAAGTTTGCTTGATAAAAATACTTAGTTGGCTTGAGTAGCTTGTTTCAAGCTCTTTAGATTTTAAATAATCTCTATCATAAAGACTCATTATATCCTCCAAAAAATTATTTTAACTCTAAGAATTAAAAACATAAATTTATCAAATAAGTTTTAATCAAAAGTAAAAAGATTTAGATTTGTATGATAGTTTTTTGATATAATTTGATTTTCATAGTTTATAAATAGGATATGTATGAAAGATCTTATTAAAGGCGCTATAAAGTTTATGCAAGAAGATTTTAAAGAACACGAAGAACTTTTTGCAAGTTTAAAAAATAAACAAAATCCTCATACGCTTTTTATAGGTTGTTCTGATTCGCGTGTTATACCACATTTAATTACCAATACAGGTCCTGGAGAACTTTTTGTGGTAAGAAATATCGCAAATATTATTCCTCCTTATCGTGTAGGAGATGATTTTTTAGCTTCAACTTCTGCAATTGAGTATGCTTTAAATTCATTGCATATTAAAAATATAGTTGTTTGTGGACATAGTAATTGTGGTGGTTGTAGTGCTCTTTATTATCCTAAAGAAGAGCTTGATAAAATGCCTAATGTTAAGAAATGGCTTACTCTTCTTAAAGATATTAAAAAAGATGTTTTAAAGTTTTCTAAAGACCATGCTATGCGTTCATGGTTGACGGAAAAACTTAATTTGATTAATTCCTTGCAGAATATTTTAACTTATCCTGGTGTTTTGGAATCTTTTGAAGAGGGTAGATTGGAAATTCACGCTTGGTATTACATCATTGAAACAGGTGAAATTTATGAATACAATTTTAAATCTAAAGTTTTTACTTTAATTCAAGGATAGTTTTATGAGAAATTTGTTAATTTTATGTTTTTTTATTTTAAATTTATTTGCAAATGATGATTTTAAATTTATTGATATCAATAAAAGTATTTTAAATGGAAAAAACGTTTATACATTATCTCAGAAATTTGTAGAATTAAACAGACAAATTAAAGAATACGAAAAATTTACAGATTCTAATGCAAGTATATATAGTGGTATTCTAAAAGAGCTTGAAGAGCGAAAAAAAGAAATTCTTTCAGAAATTCCACGCGTAATTGTAAGCCAAAAAATAAATGAAAAAGCTACAGAATCTTTTTTAAAAACTAAACAGCAATTGCAAGATACTTTAAAACGTAGTAGTGATAAAAGTTTTGTTTATGTAGATACGGCTTTAAATTTAGCTTATTTGGATATCGTTGAAAGTTTTTATTCTTCTTTATTGAGTTTAGAAAATCTTTTTAAAAGTGCCGCAGATAGTGAAAGTATCATAAGTGTTATTGATGATGCAATGAATGATTTACAAAAAACTCTTAGCATGGATTTGAGTATTTATAGAACAAAAATCACTAATCCTAATGAAATGGAAAAAATATTACATAAAGAAGAAGTAATTTCCAATACAATTAATTCTTATAATGAAATTTTAAAATATTTAAGAGTAAATGCAAATTTACTTGAAAGCAATTATCTTTTTAGTGTTTTGGGGCTTCAAAATTGGATTGATCGTATTAATGAAATAGCAAATATTCATTTTGTAAATACAGGAAAAATTGTTATTTCAATTTTAACTCTTGCTTTTTTCTTTTCGTTAAGGAAAATTTTTTCTCAAATAGTTTATTTTTTGTTGGTAAAGTTAATTTATCGCAATAAAGCAAAAGCTAATGAAGTTAAAACAATTTTTATTGAAAATATTAAAAAACCTGTAGGATTTTTGCTTATTGTTTATGCTATTAGTGTTTGTTTAACTATAGCTTTTTATCCAGCTCCCGTTTCTTTTGATCTTACAAATCTTTTTTATATAGTCTATGCTACGCTTATTGCTTGGCTTGTTCTTAATATTTTAGATGGATATGGTATCGTTTTGGTGGCAAATTTAGCTAAAAAAAGTGATAAAAAAGAAGTTGTAAATTTAATCATTAAAATTTTATATTTTGTTATTATCATTATAGCTTTACTTTTTATACTAGCTCAACTTGGTTTTAATATTTCTGCTATTATTGCTTCTTTGGGAATTGGTGGATTAGCTGTTGCTTTAGCAGCAAAAGATATCATTGCAAACTTCTTTGCTTCAATTTTGCTTTTATTTGATAATAGCTTTAATCAAGGTGATTGGATAGAAATTTCAGGTATTGAGGGAACGGTTGTTGAAATAGGACTTAGAAAGACAACCATAAGAACTTTTGATAATTCTTTAGTTTTTTTGCCAAATTCAACTATTATGGGTGCTAATATTAAAAATTGGAGTAAAAGAAAAATGGGGCGTCATATAAGAATGTATCTTGGTGTAACTTATGATGCAACTCCAGAACAATTAGAATCTTGTGTAAATGATTTGAAAGAATTTTTAAGAAAAAGTCCTTTAGTGGCTCAAGTAGATGATAATGCTTTAAAATACGGCGATACAAAAATAAAATATCGTCAAAACTTAGTTTCTATCAATGATTTGGAAGGATATAAAAATTCTTGCCACGTGGCTTTGAGTGAATTTGCTGATAGTAGTATAAATATAGAACTTTATTTTTATACAAAAGCTATTAAATCAGATGATTTTAGAAATGCAAGGCAAAGTTTAATGTTAGAATTTATGAGAATAGTTGCAAAGAATGGGTTGAGTTTTGCTTTTCCAAGTAGAAGTATTTATGTGGAAAGTTTGCCTAAAAATTTTCAAGATAATAAAACCTTTTAGGTTTTATTATCAAAATTAATAAGCTTTTTTACGACATTCAATTTCTATTTTTCTTGCAGTAGGAATTGCTGTATTGGACGGGGTAGCTGATGATGACATATAATAAATTTTAGCTTCTAAAAAATCTCCTGTTTTAAGATCTTTAAACATACCTTTTTTATCCATTCCAAATAGACCGCAGTTATCCATATCAATTTCAGTGTTTGGTAAAATTTTAATCGCCATTTGTCCGCCATGGATTGTATCAATTAATAATGTTTTATTGTTATCATAAATTTCTGCAATGCTTCCTTGTATCTTAATGCCATCAGCTAAAAGATTTGTAAGTATTCCAGTCCCTACAACCAAAGATAAAAAAATTTTTTTCATATGAACCTTTCTTAATTAAAATATTTGAGAAAGGATACATTGTTTATATAAAGTGAAAGTGAAGTGATTTATAAATCAAAAACTGCAATAGCGTTAAAAAAGCTATGGATTTTCTTACACAAAAACAACTTACTTTTGTTTTTAAAGATATTAAAAAAATAGATAATAACATTTTAAATTTATGGCTT
>NZ_JAENKV010000022.1 GCF_016599045.1 Campylobacter sp. TTU_617 | reverse complement strand
GTAAAAATATCTTCACTTTTTAAACATTTGATTTTTAATTTAAAAAAAGAATTAATACTTGTAAAAGAACTAAAGAATTTAGATAAAACTAAACCTAATCTATAAATATCCCCTAAAGAATAAAAACAAGAATCATCTATATCTATAATACATAAAGTTCCTCTTTTGCTAAAATGATAAGAAGAATAAATAGTTTTTGCTTTTATATCTATAATAGCTTTTTCTAAAAGCTCACATATATTTTTATTTTCTTTATCATCCATAAAACTATAAGCATTTAAGATAGCTAAAAAACTATCTTTATTCAATAAGCTTTGATAATTAAAAGAAAGCAATGCTACTAATTTATAAAGTAAAGTTCCATCTACTTTAACTTCTTTTAAAGCACTTGGAAGAGTAATATTTTTTGTTTTAATATTTTTAAAATCTTTTAAATGATTAATATCTGCTATTTTTAATTTTAAAGGTAAATTTTTATTAGAACATAAAGTATTAATGCTTATTGTTTCTATAAAATTTTCATTATGAGTAAAAAAAGAGATTTCTTTAAAAGAATTATTTTTAGAATCAAATTTAGAACTTACATAATAAAAATTATCTTTATTTTGCATAGAAAATCTTTCAAAACTATTATAGTTTTTTAGCATTTTTACTTCACCTATATTACTATGAGCTTTTACTTGTGTTACTTCTATAAGCTCATAGGCATCTTGATTGATTCTATCTATAAATATTTTATAAGCATCTTTAGTATGATCGTTAATAATAGGTTCAGCACTTTTTTCAAAGATATTAATAATAGGGCTTGTTGCTAAAGAAAACATATGAGCTCTTGGTATGCATTCTTTAGGCAAAGCTTTTAAGAATTTAAAACGCAAAGTAAAACTTAAATCTGATATATTATTGAAAATACTTAAATTATCAATACCAATGAAATTGAATTTTTGAGGAATAAAAAAATATTCTCTTAATAATGAAAACGCCTCAAAACCCAAATCATTATATTTAATAATACTTTCATCACTATTAAAACCCATAGTTTTAATTTGATGAGGATTTAATTTAATTTCTTCATTATTTTCTAAGATAATACTAAATTCTTTAAGATAAAGATGAATATATAAAAGCAAAGTGGTTGAGACATAAATTTCATCTCCAAGATAAAGATTAATTCTTTCTAAATTTAAATCACTTAGCTTTGTATTGTCTTTATTGATTTTTATTTTTATATCCATACTATGATATTTTTTTTCATTATTTAAAGAAACTTCTTCAATCTCTAAAGGATAAAGATAAACATCATAAGCAGTTTTAAATTCGCATTCGATTTTATCTATAGGTTTGGCTTTAAGTATGCTTGATTTAGGAATTAAAATTTTATTTTCTTTAGCATCTTTTTCAAAAGCGAATTCTTGCAAGCATAAAGATGGTAAAGGATTTGTATAATTTGGGGAAAGTATATTGATTAAAGACTGCGCTATATAAGGAATATTTTCATCTAATTCTTTGTGAATTCTTGAAGTTAAAATAGCAAGATTTTCAATAATTCTTTCTACATCAGGATCTTTAGAATTATTATCTAAAAAAGGAGCTAATTTAGGATAAAATTCTAAAATAAGATCTTTTCTTTTATGTAAATAATCAAGTTCTTTTTGATAATAAAAAATATTTTCTTTATCCATCAAAAAACCTCATAATAACGATTATTTTTAAAAATAATTTCATAATTAATTTCTTTCATCTCTTCATCAATGCATTTTAAAATAAAACTAAGTTGCCAAGGACTTAAGGAATAATCATAATTAATAGATATAATTTTTATTCTTTTTTCATATTTGGAAATTAAATAATTTATTTCTTTAGCCATATTAGAAGAAAGTTCATTAGCACTTAAATTTAAATCTGTATTAATGCCCAAATCATTTAAACTTAGACAATCATCAAGTTTGGTATTAAGTAAAGCTTTTATATTATTTTTAATATCTTCATATTTATTTTCTATAAAAGCTTTAGAATTTTGTTCATCAAGATTGTGAATAATTTTATCTAAAAAAGACATTAATTATTCTTTATCAAGCTTTCCTACTAAAGAAAGTTCAAAATTACCACCCATATATTTAAAATGAGGACGTACGCTAAGATTTATTTTATACCAGCCTACTTCTCCTGCTACATTTTCAACTTTGATGCTAGCTGCTCTAAAAGGTCTTTTACTTCTTACTTCAGCAGGCGGATTTTCTTGATCTGATACATATTGTCTTATCCACTCATTAAGTCCATTTTCAATATCGCTTCTTTCTTTCCAGCTTCCAATTTCTTCTCTTTGTAAAACTTTAAGATAATGAGCAAGTCTTGAGATAAGAAAAATATAAGGAAGTTGAGTTCCTAAGCGATAATTCATCTCAGCTTCTTTGCCTTCTTGAGTATTAGCAAATACCTTAGGTTTTAGGGCCGAATTTGCAGAGAAAAAAGCTGCGTTATTTGTATCTCTTCTTAAAGTTAAAGCTATAAAACCATTTTCTGCAAGTTCAAATTCTCTTCTATCTGTAATTAATACTTCTGTTGGAATTTTAGCTTCAAGTGTCCCAAAACTTTCATAAAAATAAGTAGGTAAATCTTTTACACTTCCTCCACTTTTTGGTCCTATAATACTTCCACACCATCTATACTTTGCAAAACTTTCACTTAATCTTGTAGCAAAAGCATAGGCTGAATTACCCCATAATAAATGCTCATGTGAGGCGTGGATATTTTCTTTGTAATTAAAACTTTTAATAGGATTTTCTTTATCATCATAAGGGCTTCTTGTTAAAAATCTTGTTACAAGTAAGCCTGCATATTTAGCATCCTCATTTTCTCTAAAAGTATGCCATCTAGTATATTGAGGTCCTTCAAGCAAACTTTTTAAATCTTTAACATTAGCCAATTCTGCATAATTTTCAAGTCCAAAAAAAGAAGCAGATAAGGAAGTGATAAAAGGAGAATGACTCATTGCAGCAATAGAGGACATTTTATTTAAAAAATTCATATCAGAACTGCTTGTGCTTAATTCATAATCTCCTATAATAGCACCAACAGGTTCTCCTCCAAATTGTCCATACTCAGCAGAATAAATATTTTTATAAACTATGCTTTGTGTAATATCAAGATTATTCTCAAAATCTTCCAAAGCTTCTTCTTTGCTTATATCAAACAAATCAATTTTAATGTTTTCATTAAAATCAGTTCTTTGAACTAAAAATGAAATTCCTCTCCAAGTAGATTCTAATTTTTGAAATTCTTTATGATGTAAAATTTCATCCATTTGCTCAGAAAGTAAAGTATCAATCCTTGCAATCATTTCATCTAGAACAAATTTATTAATTTTATCTTCAACATTATCATTTTGAACAATGCTAGATATAAACTCAGCAACACCTTTTTTTGCTATAGCATAACTCTCATCATTTTTATTATATTTTGTTTTTTCCATAATAGTATCAATTATAGAAGGTGTGAGTGTTTTATCTTGCATCTTATTCCTTTTCTTCTTTGATTTCTAAAAGTAATTGTTCTTTTGAGCTTTTATCCATTAAAGCTTCTAAAAGAGCTTTTCTAAAATCAGGTATATTTCCCATAGGTCCTTTTAATGCCATTAAAGCTTCTCTTAATTGCAAGAGTTTATTAAGCTCTGGAACTTGCTTTATAATATTATCAGGAGAGAAGTCTTTCATATTGGAAATATTTAGATTAATATTTAATTCACTTTCATTATCATTGCTTAGAGTATTTTTTACACTAAATGTGGTATTAATATTTAATTTTTGCATTACTTGATCAAAATTGTTCTTATTAATAGAAAGTATTTCTCTTTCTTCTAAATTCTTTTTATTTTTACTTGCAGTTAAATCAGACATTATCATTAATTTTAAAGGCAATTCAACATCAGCATTTTGTCCATTTGTTTTAGCTTTATAAGTAATATTAATACGCTCTTTTGGAGCATTTGATCCCTCAGACATTAATTATCCTTTAATTTAAATTTAAAATATTATAAACAATTAAAAATAAATATTAGCTAATTAAGAGTTTTTAGTTTTATTTTTTCATATTCTTTATCTAAATAATCTTTTAAAAGCTTTTTTTCCATTAAATCTTTAATTTGCATATAAAGAATTTTAGCATTGTATTTCATACCTTTTTCTTCAAAAAGCTCAGCCATTTTAATTAAAGAATTAAAATTTGTAAATAAAGAATCATCATAATTTTTATCAATATCTATAAGACTTTGATTTAAATCTTTTTGTATTTTAGATGTATTAGTTTTTGTATTTTCTTCTTTATTAAAAAAATAATTTAATAATTTTTCTTCGCAAAAAGGAGTATTATCACTAAATTTAAGCTTTAAAAGCTCTTTAAAGCGATTGATAAAATCATAAATTAAAGAACATAAAAAATTTGCTATATTGTGTTTTTTATGCTTTTTTAACATTTCACAAAACATTTTAAATCCTTCAAACCAAAAAGGATTTAAAGCAAGATGAGACATAAAAAGTTTAATATGTTCTAAAAGATTAGATGATTCTTTAAGTAAAAGTTCTTCTAAATTTTTATTAGGACTTTCAATCAATGTGATAAAATTTTGATGAGAGGGTAAATATTCAATTTTTCCCCAACAAGCTTCGATAAACAATGCATAAGCTCTTAAATTGTCAATATTATTTACTAAAAGTTTAAAGGCTAAATCATTAAAATAAGTTTTATAAGCTCTATCATTTAAAAATTCAATATTTTCTTTTTTTATTTCTTCATTATTAGAATTAATTTTTTTATCTTGATTATCTTGTATTTTATCTTCTTGTATATTTAATGCTATAAAAGAAGTAAATAAACTTTTTTCTAATTCTTTAAATGTTTCATTAAATTCTAAAGCTATGCTAGAGCTAATATTTAATTTTTTATTATTAAAATTATTTATAAAATTTTTTATAATATTTTCTAATCTTTTTTTGTAAGAATTTAATATTTTTTCATCTTGTGTTAGTGTATTAGAATTTAATAAAGTTTTTAAATGCTTAAACAATTTTAATAAATTTTCATAAGCTTTCATATCATCAAGATATAAGCAAGCTAAAGAAAAATAATTGCAAATTTTAATATCAATTGTTTTGCTTTTTAAAAGATTAAGTGCGTATTCATAAACTTTGTCCCATTGAATATTTTCATGATTTAGAGTTTGGTATTTAGACATTTGATCTTCTAGGAGTTCATAATATTCTTCTTGCGTAAAATTGGTATTTATATTTTTTGAAAAAGTCATCTATGCTCCAAATTCTATTAACTTTTATAATTATAATTAAAATTTAAAAAATATTATGTTAATTTACTTGCTTTAAATCTTAAAGGATAAAGAAAAATGCATAAAAAAATCTTTTTAACTTTATGCTTTTTACTGTTTAATGCTTGTTCAAGCACTATAGGTATAAAAATAATTAATCAAGAAAATTCCAATTTAAATAAACGTTTTGATGATGTTCCTCTTACAATAATTATTTATCAGTTAAAAGATATTACTAAATTTAAAGAAAGCAATAATGCTGATTTAATAAGCCAAGATCAAATACTTTCCAAAGATAAAATTGATTCTTTAAGACTTCAATTAGCTCCTAAAGAGCAAACTTTAGCTCTTGAGGTGAAAGATGATGAAACCCCTTTTATAGGAGTGCTTGTTTTATATACTAATGGCACAATTTCTAAAATTTATTCAAGCACTAAAGAAGCTAAAGGTTTTGGAAAAAATAAACTTCTTATTTTTGAAATTAATAAAGAAGGTATTAAAAAGCTTTAGGAAAAGAAAATGGCAGATAAATTAAAGGTTGTTTGGTTTAATGGTTTAAGTATAGATAAAATTCATTTTGAGCAACAAGAAAGGTATATAGAGCGCAATATCAATACAAAAACAATCCATCTTTTTAATGCTTTATATGGTGTTATTGATTTAGAATTTGATAAAGAGATGTTAGAATTTGGAAAAATTGCTCTAAAAAAAGTATCTGGTATTACACGTGATGGAAGTATTTTTGATGCACCAATGCAAGATATTTTACCAGAGCCATTAGAGCTTGATTTTAATACTTTAAGTAGTCCTATTATAGTTTTAAAAACTTCTTTAACCAATGAGGCTTTGGCTGATATTGCTCTTAATAATGATTTAGAACTTAAATATAAAACTATAAGAAGTATTATAGCTTCTAAAATTTATGATGGTAATAATGAATTTAAAGATTTTGAAGAAGATGAGGATATAAGAAATTCTACTTTTACACAAGATAAAATGAATATAGCACTTGCTAGTTTAAGATTAAAATTAGGCATTTTAGGAAATGCAAATGCTAATGAACTTGAAATTCCTATTTGTAAAATTAAAAATATTTCAGCACATAAAAATATAGAGCTTGATGAAGATTTTATTCCAACTTGTCTTAATTTAAATAAAATAAATATTATCAAATCTTTTTTAAACCAAATCCTTTATGCAATTAATCAGCACAAAATCACTTTTAAAAATATCTTTAAAAGCATAGATAAAACTAAAAATACTTTAGATTTTAGCACTTATTTAACTTTAAATCTTTTAAAAAAATGGTATTTAATCTTTTCTTATATCAATAATAAAGAAAAAATTCATCCTGAATTTTTATATGAGAAACTTATAGAATTTCAAGGGGAATTATATGCTTTAAGCAATGAAGAAGAATTAGAATTTATAGCTTATAATCATAATGATTTAAGCTCTACTTTTATTACACTTATTAATCTTATAAGAGTTTTATTTTCAAAAATCACTTCTCCTAAATATACTATGGCTAAACTTATAAATAATGGCAATGGTTTTTATGATTTATTATTTGATAATGAGTCAATTTTAGAGCAGGGTGAACTTTATTTAGCAGTGCATTCTAGCGTTGGTTATGAATATTTATTGCGTAATTTTAAATCCCAAAGTAAAATTTATACTCAAAGCAAAATTAAAGAAATTGTTGCAACTCAGTTAAAAGGTTTAAATATAGAACAAATTCCAAATATTCCTTCTAATATCCCTTATTTAAATGGTTATGTTTATTATAAATTAGATAAAGAGGATAAACTATTTAAAGATTTCAAAGGCGAAAATGTAATAAGCATTTATTTAACTAACAATATTAAAGAAGCCGATATTAAAATGTGGGCTCTTTTTTAAGGCAAAAAAATGCAAGAAAAAGAATTAAGTTTGATTTTAAGCTCAAATTTTAAAGGACTTGAAAACAATAAAGTAATTGATTATTCTTTAGAGCTTTTATTACTTGTTTTTAGATTATCTAAATTGAATTCTATTGATTTAAATCTTATACAAAATCTTAAAGATGATTTAATTAATGATATTTTAGCTTGGAGTTTAAAACTTGGTGCTTGTAAAGAATATGAGGAAAAAGATATAGTTAAATTAAGATATTGTCTTTGTGTTTTTATTGATGAGATGCTTATGAAAAATAGTATTTTTATTAATAGTTCTTGGGCAAATAATACTTTAACTATTAGTTTATTTGATGAAGCTTTAGGCGGAAATAATTTTTATGATATAGCTTTAAATTGGTTAAGTGATCCTTTAAAAAATAAAGATTATCTTGAATTTATTTATGCACTTTTGGTTTTGGGTTATCAAGGAAAATATTCAAATGATGAAAATGTTAAAGAAAAAATAATTAATTTTTTAAATAATATAAGTTCAAGTTTAACCCCGTTGTTTAATGTAGATGAACAATTAGTTTTTACTAAAGCTTACGAAAATAAAATTAAAGAAAATATTTATCAGAAATTTAAAAGATTATATCTTAAAAAAACTCTTATTATTTTGCCTATTGTTTTTATTTTATTTTTTTATTTATATTCTTTAATAGATCTTTATGATAATAATTTAAAAGTAAAAGAAGAAATCAATTTAATAATTAATGAATTTAATCAAAGCATAAAGCTTAATTAATTTAATTAAGCTTTTTCTCTCCAATCATCCCCGCCACTTGTTCCAGCAGCTACATGTTCCCAAGTAATTTTTCTATAATTGAGTGAAACTTTAAAAAGTTCAGTTTTATTATGATTATTTGGATCTTGAGCATTTGGCATAATAAGGGTAATATCTGTAATAATTGCATCTTCTAATTTGGTTGTAAAAAAATGCTCTTGTCCTCCACTTGTTGAAGTTCTAAACCAATGCACTTCAACATTAGGAAGTCTTTCACCGCTAGTTAAGGCATTATAAAGTAATGGAACAGCTTTGTTTAAAGAGCAAGTAAAACTAAAGGGCTTATGTACTCTTTGTCCTGAAGGTTGTCCGCTTTGTTGATCAACAGGCACTGTTACTACGTGAGAGATTTCTTGAGCCATAATTTCATCCTCATGACCTGCTTGATAGCGATTACCTATACTTGCCTCAGTAGAGGCGCCACTTGAAATAAGTCCTTGGGTAGAGCCTTCTATTTTTATATATGCTGGTTGTGCCATAATAACTCCTTTAAATCTAATACTTATTATTCTAGCAATATTTTTTATACTTTATTATAAATTGTGTAAAAATTTTATAAAATGTTACAAAATTACCTTTTAGGATAGTTTATGTTTGAAAAACTGATATTATTTTTAAAATCTAAATGGTTTATGCTTATAATTTTTTCAATCTCTTTATTGATACTTAGTTTTTTGTTTTATTTTTGGGGTTCTTTAATAGCCTTTAATGATTTTTATATTTTTAGTGATGCTTTTTTAAGAATAATTATTATTGCTATAACTTGGGTAATCATTTTTTTATTTTTTTTATTAAAACCTTTAATGAAATTGTTGTTTTCTCTAAAAGATGAAAAAAGATTAAAATTTAAAAGATTAAAAAAAGAAGCTAGTATTTTTTTATATAGAGCTAAAAGAAATTTTTTTATTATATTAAAGAATGCAAAAAATACTTTTAAAAATTTAAAAATTAAAAAACTCCCTTTAATTATAATAATAGGAAAAGAGAGTGCTGGAAAAAGTTCTTTAATCAATTATTCTAATATGGAATATCCTTTAAGTGATAGTTTAAATTCTTATAAAAAATTACACCAATCAACCAATAATTTTGCTCTTTATGTTTCAAAAAAAGGTGCTTTGCTTGATACTGAAGGAAAATATTTTTCTCAAGAAGAGCTTTTTAAGCCTTTAAGAAGTGATGAATTGCCAGAAGATGATCTTGTTAAAAATAAAGAATTTTTAATCAAGCAAAATATTTGGCAAAATTTTTTATTTTTTTTAAATAGAAAATTTTTTTACAATAAATTAAATGGTGTTGTTTTAGTAATAGATACTCAAGCTTTTTTAAGCAATACTAAAGAGTATTCGAAAAATCTTTTACATTATCTTGGAAAAAGAATTAATGAGATTGAGGATATTTTAGACTTAAAATTGCCTATTTATATAGTTTTTTCAAAAATTGATCTTTTATTAGGTATGAGAGAATATTTTGCAATTTTTAATGAAACAATTTCAAATAAAGCCTTAGGTATTAGTTTTTTAGAAGAAATAAATGAAATAAATTTAGATAAAGATTTTAAAGAATTAAGCTCTGCTTTACTCTATGCTTTTATGAATAAAAATCAATTTATTTATTCCTTAGAAGAAAAAAACAAGATTTATCTTTTTTTAAAACAATTTGATAATTTACTCGCCTTAATTAAAGATTTTATTTTACAAATTCAAAGTAAGGATACTTTTAAAAATAATTCTTATTTAAGAGGAGTATATTTTATTAGTGCTTATCAAGAAAATATTCCAAGAAATTTTTTACTTGATGCTGTATGTGAAAAATATGATATAAAAAAACCTTTAGCACACTCAATGCGTCTTGTAAATAAACAAAGTTATTTTATCAAATCTTTATTTGAAGATATTATTTTTAAAGATTATTTTTTAAGCCAATTGACTTTAAAGAATTTATTTAAAAGATTTAGTTTTTTATTTTTAATATTAGCTTTATTTATTTGTTCTTATTTTTTATCTTCTTATTTTATTGAAACTAGTAATAAAGAACAACAAAAAGCTAATAATGTTTTAAATCAAATTAATACCTTGTTAGCAGATTCAGATTATAAGCATTTAGATATTTTACAAAAAGCTAAGTTGCTTGCTAATTTAAAAAGTATATTAAGTTCTTATTCTGAATTTAACAATAAAACTTCTTTTTTAGAATATTTTAATTTAAATATCTCTTATAAAGCTTTTACGCCTATTTTAGATTTTTATTATAAACTCAATGAAAGCATACTTGAAAATACTCTAATTAAAGAAATGGAAAATATTTTACAAACTCAAAATGATCCTAAAATTTTAGTTGAAACTTTATATATGTATAGATCTTTATTTAAAGAAAATGCTCTTAATAAAGAATTGCTAAAAAAATGGATTGATAAAAATTGGATCTTTTTAAATAAATATGAACTTTCAAAAGAAAATTTCTTAAATAGGGTTGATACTCTTAAAAAGATTGATTTAAATGAGTTTTTAGAAAATAAACAAAGTATCAATGAAGCCTTTTTAAAACTTAATAAAATAAATAAATTTCAAAGAATTTATTTTTTACTTAATTTCTTAACTACAAATCAAAAAGAACAAAATTACAATCTTAAAGATGAGTTAGGTTTTCCTTTAGAAAATATTTTTGCAAATAAAAGCATTAATGTAGATTTATCTTATAATAAAAAAGCATTGATAGCTTTTTTAAGAAATATTAATCAAAGCATTAATCAAGCTATAAATATAGATGATTGGGTATTTGATGGTTTAAATTCAAAAAAAGAAAGTAAAAATTTTATTATTTTAAATATTATTAAATTATATTTAGAACAATATAAAGAACAATACAAAAATTTACTTTTAAATCTTGCTCCTCAAAGATATACTTCAAAAGAAGCCTTACTTGATAGTTTAAATATCTTAGCAAGTAAAGAAAATCCTATAAAAGCTTTAATTCAAATTATAAATACTAATACTAATTTAAATGATGCTTTATTGTTAAGCGAGGCTTATAATTTAGGTATTAATGCCAGTGAAATTAAAACAGCTTTTATGAGTGTGAGTAATTATTTTAGTGCTTATCATACTCTTTTAGATAATAAAGGCTTAATAGATAATATTTTAAATACAAATAATACCAATAATATAAATAATATTATGGATATTATAAGCGAGGATTTAAATTCCTTGATTAATAAAATTTCTAGTTTTACTAACGATGATTTAAATACTCAAGAAAAAATAAATTATATTTTTAATAAAAACAAAGAAGCAAATGATGTATTTGATGTATTTTTAACCCATATTAAAAAATTACCACCTAGTTTGCAAAGATATTATTCTTTACTTACTTCTTATTCTTATGGATTTTTGCAAGATTATGGGTTTTTATTACTTAATAATGCTTGGTTTAATGAGGTTTATTCCCCTTTTATAAATAATATAGCCCCATTTTATCCTTTTAATAATAATTCTAATGATGATTTAAGCATAGATGCTTTTAAAGAATTTTTTGGTAAAAGTGGAACTTTAAATCAGTTTTATGAAAAATACTTAAATAATGTTTTAATTAGAAAGAAAAATGAGTATTTTATCAAAGAAAGTTTTGCTAAGAGATTTGCTTTTTCTAAGGAATTTTTAGCCTTTCTTTCAAAATCTTATACACTTTCAAATTTAATGCTTGATTTAAATGATAATGTAAAAATTAATTTTATGTTAAAAAGTTTAGATTTAAGTTCTAGTTTTTCTTTTATAGAACTTTCTTATAATTCTTATAAAATAAGATATGATCATACTTTAAAAACAAATTTACAAATTATTGGAGATCAGTTTAATACTTCTACTATTTTAAGCTTAAATGCTTATTCTTTTAATAATACAAATATAAATTATAATAAAAATTATAAAGGAGAATGGGCTTGGTATAAATTATTAAAAGAAGCAAATTATATAGATAATAACACCTATAGTATTTTATTTGACAATAATAAAGATAGATATTTTGATTTTATGTTAATAAGTGGGGCTAGTGATATTGTAAAGATATTAGATGATTTTAGAGTGATTAAAAGTATAAGGGGGTGAAGGATG
>NZ_JAENKV010000021.1 GCF_016599045.1 Campylobacter sp. TTU_617 | reverse complement strand
AAGCCATAAATTTAAAATGTTATTATCTATTTTTTTAATATCTTTAAAAACAAAAGTAAGTTGTTTTTGTGTAAGAAAATCCATAGCTTTTTTAACGCTATTGCAGTTTTTGATTCCATATAAAAATATCATTTTTTGCCTTTTTTAATTAAATTTGCTATCAAAAATGCTAATTCTAATGCTTGCTCAACATTTAATCTAGGATCGCATTTGCTTTCATAGCATTCTCTTAAATCGTATTTTGTAATATTGCTCACACCTCCAATACATTCTGTAACTTTTTTACCAGTCATTTCAAGATGAATTCCACCTGGAAAAACTCCCTCGGAATAAGATATTTCAAAAAAAGATTGAATTTCTTTTGAAATTTTATCAAATTCACGTGTTTTTAAATTATCAACCTTTATGGTATTTCCGTGCATAGGATCAATGCTATAAATTAAATTTAAACCCTCTTTTGAAAGTCTTTTAAAAATATTTGGTAAAATCTGATCTATTTTATCAGCACCCATTCTCATAATAAAAACTAAACGCCCCTCTTCATTATCGGGATTTAAAATTTGAGCAATTTTTATTAAATCATCAATTTTAGCACTTGGACCTATTTTAACTCCTATTGGATTTTTTACTCCACTTAAAAAATGAATATGTGCTCCATTAATATCCCTTGTTCTCTCGCCAATCCAAAGCATATGGGCTGAATAATTATAAAATTGATTGGTTAAATCATCAAGACGTGTCATAGCCTGTTCATAAGGTAAAAGTAAAGCTTCGTGAGAAGTATAAAATGTATTAGCTATTGTATTGCAATCATTTTGAATACAGAAATATTGAGAAATTTTGGTACTTAAATCTTGGTATTTATTATCAAGTTTATTTATTTTAATAAAATTTAAAATTTGATTTAAATTTAATAACTTATTTTTGGAAAAATTTCTCAATATCTTTAAAGTTTTAACACTTTGGTAATATGCTTTAAGAATTCTATCAGGATTTGGTACTCTTTCTTTTTCATCAAATTTAAAATCATTAATAATATCACCACGAAAACTCGGTAAAATTTTTCCTTGATATTCTTCAAATTCTAAACTTCTTGGCTTAGCAAATTGTCCAGCTATACGTCCAATTTTTACCACAGGAAAATCTCCAGAAAAAGTCAAAATTATAGCCATTTGAAATAAAATTTTAAACATATTATTAATATTTATGATATTAAAATCATCAAAACTCTCAACACAATCACCACCTTGAAGCAAAAAAGCTTTCTTGCGTGAAACTTCTATTAAAGCATTTTGAAGATTTTTTATCTCATTAGTAAAAACTAATGGAGGTAGTTTTTCTAATTTATTTAAAACCTTTTCTAAATGATTTTGATTAGGATAAACTGGCTGTTGTTTTATAGGATAACTTTTCCAAGAATCTTTGCGCCAAATTATTTTAGTTGTATCCAATGATAAAATTTCCTTATAAAAACAAACAATCAAAAGAAGAAGAAATAATTAAAAATATAATTACATCTTGCATTTTTAAAACTTTAAACCTTTATAAAAAAGATAAAAACATCAATTTTATATAGATTAAAATAATCTTTTATAAAAATTATATATTTTGCAAATTTATTTTTACTTCATTTGCAAGTATTTAACTTTTTAAGATAATGGCTAAAAAATATGAGTGTATGATTAATATTCATTACACTCAATAATATTTAGGCATACTTGCAAAAATCATTAAAATATTTTAATAGAAACTATGACTTTTCTTGTAATAATACTTTATATAAGTTATAAATATTATCAACAATTTCAACTATTCTAAAAAATTTAATAAAATTTATTTTTTATATTTTTAGAATGTTAAACTATAGCTTCAATTATTTTTTAAGTTCTTTGATACGAGCTGCTTTACCGCGTCTATCTCTTAAATAAAAAAGTCTAGCACGACGTACGCGACCTTTTCTTAAAACAACAATACTTTCTAAACTATCACTATAAATAGGGAAAATTCTTTCAACTCCTACGTTATTAGCACCTATTTTACGGATAATGAAAGTTTCATCAACACCATTACCTCTTCTAGCGATACAAATACCTTCAAAATTTTGAATTCTTGTTTTATCACCTTCTTTAATACGAATTGCAAGTTTTAAAGTATCTCCAGCACGAAAATCTGGAATATTTTTACCTTCAATTTGTTTAGCTTCAAATTGTTCAATATATTTATTCTTCATAATAATTCCTTATTTTTTGCGCTCATGTTCTAAAAACAAATCTGGATGAAAAAATTTTGTTTTACAAGACGCCAAAGTATTTTTTAAATCGGAAATTTTAGCGTGATTACCCTTTAAAAACACTGAAGGAGCATTATTTTTTTTATATTGTTTTTCAAATATAAAAGGTTTTGAAAAAGCAGGAGCTTCAAGCAAACCAAATTCAAAACTTTCTTCTTCTAAACTCTTTAAATTTCCTAAAACTCCTTCAATATTTCTTGAAATTGCATCACAAAGCATCAAAGCAGGTAATTCTCCTCCCGTTAAAATAAAATCTCCTATACTAAAAATTTCATTAGCAAAAATTTCAAATACTCTTTCATCTATGCCTTCATATCTTCCACAAACAAAAATAAGATGTTCTTTTTTACTTAAACGTTTAGCATCTTTTTGATTAAAAGTTTTTCCACTAGGAGAAAGAAAAATAAAATGAGATTTTTCATTCTTTTGTTTAATAAAATTTAAAGTTTCAAATAAAGGTTCAATTTGCATTAAAAGTCCAGCTCCACCTCCTATTTTATAATCATCAACTTTTTTATAAGCATTAAAAGCAAAATCTCTAGGATTATAAAAATCAATATTTATAATTTTTTTTTCTAAAGCTCTAAAAAGTATAGAGTCTTTAAAATAAAATTCCAATAAATGAGGAAATAAACTAACAAAAGTAAAATTCATGAATTCTCTAAAATCAAAATTGCTTCGTTAGAACAGAAAATTTGATGTTTGTTAATATCAATTTTTTGAATGTATTTATCAACATAAGGGATAAAAAATGTTTTAGAATAATTTTTACTTAAAAGTTTTTCATCTGTTTGAATTTCTAATAAATAAGAAGGTCCTGCTTTAATAATATTGCAAACATTACCAAGTTTTTGTTTATCATCATAAACCTCAGACTCTAGAATGTCAAAATAAAAAAATTCATTTTTTTCTAATTTACAAAATTTTCTAGTTTGCTCTATACTCTGATATAAAATAAGATTTGTTAATTTTTTAGCTTTATTTAGATCTTCATAGCCTGCAAATAAAATAGTGGAATTATAATAATTAAAATCTTTAATTATTATAATTTCTTTTTTATTAATATAAAAAGAGTTATCTTTTTTAAACTGAGTAGGAAAATCACTCAGATTATAAAGTTTTATATAACCTTTTAAACCAACAGTTCTACCAAGTTTTGCAACTTGAATTAATGTTTTTTCATTCAATTGATTTAACCGTTACACGATAAGATGTTAAATCTTTTACTTTATAGGCGGAAACAACTGTTTTGATAGCATTAATCATTTTGCCATTTCTTCCAATCAATTTCCCTGTATCAATTTTATCCGCAAAAACAACAAGTTCTATGATATTATCTTCCAAATCTACTTTTTGAACTTGAATTTTATCTGGGAATTCTACAATTAATTTTGCATATTCTCTTAAAAAATCTTCTACCATTTTATTTACTTGTAATAGAAGTAACCTTATCGCTTAATTTTGCACCTACGCTTTTCCAATACTCTAAACGTTCTTTATCAAATTTAATAACTTCAGGATTTACCATAGGATTATAATACCCTATACTTTCTATCCAACCACCATCACGACGTTTTCTACTATCAGTAACTACTATACGATAAAAAGGTCTTTTAACTCTTCCCATTCTTGTAAGTCTAATAACTGTCATTATTTCTCCTTAAAATTTCTAAAGATTTATTTAAAAATATTTTTTAATATCTTTAAATAAATCTTCAAAATTGCTTTCTTGATTGTGACATCATTTGCATTAAGCTATCCATACCTTTTTTTCCAGAAAATTTTTTAGCTAATTTTGCAGCATTGGAAAATTGTTTTAAAAATCTATTTACTTGAATTTGAGATAAACCTGAACCTTCTGCTATACGACGTTTTCTTGCATTATTTAATAAAGAAGGATTTTCTCTTTCTTTTGGGGTCATCGAAGAAATCATAGCTTTAATATGAACAA
This sequence comes from Campylobacter sp. TTU_617, assembly GCF_016599045.1. Classification (GTDB taxonomy): domain Bacteria; phylum Campylobacterota; class Campylobacteria; order Campylobacterales; family Campylobacteraceae; genus Campylobacter_D. The sequence goes on along the minus strand of NZ_JAENKV010000021.1, from coordinate 11,163 downwards.
TCTCTTTAGAATTATCCAAATCAAGATCTTTTATTTGAGAACCTAAATTAGAAAGACCAGGTATCATTCCAATAATGGATTTAATACTGCCTAGTTTTTTAACACTCTCCATTTGCTCTAAAAAATCATTGAAATTAAATTCGCCTTTTTTAATCTTTTGTCCTAGTTTTTTAGCTTCTTTTTCATCAATAATAGCAGCTGTTTTTTCAGCCAAAGTAGCTAAATCTCCTTCACCCATAATACGACTAACTATCCTATCTGGAATAAAGATTTCTAAATCAGCTACTTTTTCTCCAACACCTATAAATCTTAAAGGAATTCCAACTTGTCTTGCGATACTTAAAGCAATACCACCTTTTGTATCAGCATCAAATTTGGAAAGTATAACACCACTAAGTCCTAAAACTTCATTAAAACTTGTTGCTGTTTTTACACCATCTTGACCACTCATAGCATCCGCTATATAAAAAATTTCATCAGGAGTCAAAATGTTTTTCATTTCTTTAAGTTCATTCATTAAAGCTTCATCAATAGCTAAACGTCCAGCTGTATCAACTAATAAAACATCAACCATTAATTCTTTAGCTTTGCTTAAAGCACTTTTAGCAACATTTAAAGGATTTTTTTCTTTCTCAATATAAAATAAATCAATTTCATTAGCCTGACAAAGTTGGCGTAATTGTTCTACAGCAGCTAATCTTTGTAAGTCACAAGCTGCTACTAAAACTTTTTTATTTCTAAGTTTAAGATAATGAGCTAATTTAACTGTACTAGTAGTTTTACCACCACCTTGCAAACCAGTCATTAGGACAATTGTAGGAGGTTTAGAACTAAAAACAAAACCCTGAGTTTTATTTGGAATATTTAAAATATTTTCTAAATTAGTTTTTATAGCATCTAAAAACTGCTTTTGACCTATTCCATTTTTCTTAACATCTTCTTCTACTAAATATAAAAGTTCTTTTGTAACTTTATGATGTACATCGGCTTTTAAAAGTGATTTTTTCAAAGTCTCTAAAGCATTTTTAAGAGCCTTTTCATCATCAATAAAACGAATTTTATTAATAGCTGATTTAAAAGAATCGCTAATTAATTCAAACACTTAATACCTTTCAAGAAATTTTATATTCTAAGAAATTAAAATTTGTATTATAAAGAATTTTTCCTTAAATACCTTTAAAAAACTAAATTTTTTAAATCAAAACCAAACTGATTAAAATCTTGATCGATTTTTGATTTAAAAACATAATCTAATATTTTTATTTCATAACTTTGAAGATACATTCTATTACTTGGAATCTTAGCATATTTTTCATCTCCTATAATTCCATGTTTTATAAAATGAGTATGTACCCTTATTTGATGTGTTCTACCTGTTAAGATAACAATATGTGCTAAAGTTTTTTTTCCTTGTATCATAAGCGGAGTGATTTTTGTATGAGCTTCTAATCCTTGTTTTAATACTTTACTATATGCACCTTTTTTATTTTTTAAAGTTAAAATAGGCTCTTTAATTTCAATTTCTTCAGCAATAATTCCATCAAGCAATGCTATATAACTTTTATAAACTTTTTGTTGTTTAAATTCTTTTATACATAAAGTTCTAAATTCTTCATTTTTACAAAGTAAAATTACTCCACTTGTCTCTTTATCTAAGCGATTTAAAAGTTTTGCATTAAAATATTTTTCTAAATTTTCGCTGATAAAAGAATGGGGTTTATAAATAGCTAAAATATTATTATCTTCAAAAATAACATAAGGATTTTGTATTTTTTTAATGATAAATTTAGCCTTATTATGCAGCAAAGTTCTTGCTAAAACAAGTTTTTTTCCTTGAAAAAAAACACAACCTTGATCAATTAAATCTTTAGCTTGATGATTTGAAATTCCTTCTTGTAATGCTAATAATTTATAGGCTTTTTCTTGCATTAATACCCTTTTTAATACTTTCTATAATAAGATTTAAATTATTTTTGTGGATTATCTTGGTCTTTTTTTGAAGTTTGCGAATTTTATCATCTAATTCATTTATATCATTACACAAATAAATATTTTCAACAGCTTCGTATAATTTTTTTTGATTGTAAAAATAAATTCCTGAAATTAAAATATTATCAAAAAAAGCTGCTTCTATAGGATTGTGACCACCTATACCCTTTATAAAAGAACCTCCAAGCACAACAATATCAGAAATAGCATAAAAATTAACAAGTTCTCCTATGCTATCTAACAATAAAATAGGACTTTTAAATTCATCTTTTAAAGAAGATGATAGATTTAAAGAGCTAAATTTTACAAAGTCTAATTTTTTATTTCTAAGTAAATTAGCAACTTCCTCAAAACGTTCAGGATGACGTGGAGCTATAATAAGTTTTTCACCTTTTTTTAATGTAAAATGCTCTAATAATAAATACTCTTCTCCTTTGTGAGTATTTGCAAAAATAATTAATTTTTGATCTAACTTTTCATAATTTTTATTTACTTGTATTTTTGAATTAATTTTAATATTTCCTGTAATTTTTACATTTCTAGCTCCTAAATCAATAAGTTTTTTTTTATCTTCCTTGCTTTGAGCAAAAACTTCATCAATATAAGAAAAAATTTTTTTATAAAAAAATGCAAATCTTTTATAATTTTTATATGATTTATCTGAAATTCTTGCATTGATAAGAATAGTTTTTGCACCTTTTAACTTAGATATTAAAATCAAAATTAGCCAATATTCTGCCTCAAATATTACTAATACTTTACACGGCTTAAGCCAAAAAGGGATCCAATTTTCAAAAACAAGATAATTTACTGATTTGCAAAATTTCTTTGCTTCTTCATAACCAGTTTGAGTAATTGTAGTAATTCTAGAATCAAAAAGCAATGTCAAATCCTTAATACTTTTTACTTCGCCTAAAGAACAAGCATGAAAATGAACATCTTTTTTTTCTTGAATTAGATTTTTATATAAAAAAAATCTTGCTTTTAAACTATATTTATATTTCGCTTTTAAAAAAGAAAGAAAAAATAAAGGAATAGCTAATAAAATATAAGCTATCCATATTAATAAATAATAAAAAACGATCAATTTTCTTGAGATTCTTTATAGAGAATTCTACCGCAATGAGGACAAGTTATAATTTCCTCTCCTTTTATAATTGAAAGATAAGTCTTATCATAAATTCTCATAAAACAACCATAACAAGCCTGTTTTTTAACAGGAACTACAGCTGTATTTTTAGCCCATTTGCGAATTTTTTCATAAAAACCTAAAACTTTTTGATTCATTTCTTTAACTAATTTTGTTTTTTTATCATAGATATTCATTCTATCTTTTTCTAAAACTTTCATTTGTTCTTGAACGTCTATTTTAATTTGTTCTAATTGTTTCTCTAAATCTTCTTTTTCTACAAATAATTCTTTTTTATAACTTTCTTTATTTTCTAAAATTTTATCTAAACGAATTATCTCATCGTTAGCTGCATCAAGTTGCTCTTTAGCTATATCTTCTTCTATTTTTAATGCATTTGCTTCTTTTTCGGTTTTAACCATAGCACTTTTTTTTGAAAACTCTTTAATTTTCTCAGAAAATTCTAGAATATGAGTATTATTTTGAATTTTTTGATTCTGAATATCTTTAATCTCATCATCATAGTTATTTAACTGTACATTTATTTTATCAATCTTATTTTCTATTTCTTTTAAATTTTTATTGATACTTTCAATTTTAGGCTCAAAGTTATCAATTTCTTGGTCAATTTTTGATAAAGATACAAGTTGTTCAAGATATTTATTCATTAATTTTCCTTAAAAAATTTGGAATGGATTTTTTGAAACTTTTATTATAACCTTTAAAGACAAATTTTGCAAATCTTTTGCTAAAGCTTGAGCAAAACAACACTCACTTTCAAAATGTCCTATATCAATAAGGCTTAAATCATTACTTAAAGCCTCTAAAGCTTGATGATATTTAAAGTCTCCACTTATAAAACAATCAGCATTTACAAAAGGAATCAAATCTCCTCCGCTACCCGTGCAAATAGCTAGTCTTTTAATTTTTTCTTTTCCACAAAAACTTACTCTAAGCAAATCTAAATTCAATTTTTTTTTAATATGGTTACATAAATTTTTAAAATCTGTATTTATATCAACATAAATTAAATATTCTTCTTGTTTAAAATCTTTAAAACCTAAAATTTCTCTTGTAAAATAAGAATTTAAGTGACTTAGATCATAATTTGTATGTAAAGCAATTAAAGATATATTCTTTTTAATCATTTCTTTAATAAAAGCTCTAGGATATTTTCTTGTTGATAATTCTTTTAAAGGTTTAAAGATTAAGGGATGATGAACAATAAATAAAGAATTTTCATCAGCTTCTTTAAGTAAATTTGCATCTATATCAAGACTTAAATAAATTGTATTTATTTCATCATCTAAATCTCCAAGTAAAATACCGCTATTATCCCAATGTGCTTGTTTTTCAAAAGGACTTAGCTTATCTAAGAAAGAATAAATTTCACTCAGTTTCATTTAAATTTTTCTTATAAATTTGAGCACAATTTTTAGCAAGCTCTCTAATTTTTAACATATAATCTTGTCTTTGAGTTACTGAAATTGCCCCCCTAGCATCTAAAAGATTGAAAGTATGTGCTGCTAACATACAATAATCATAAGCAGGCAAAGCTAAGCCTTGTTCTAAAATATTTTTACATTCTTTACATGCATTTTCAAATTGCATATTTAAAAAATGAACATCACTTAGCTCAAAATTATATTTACTAAATTCATATTCGCTTTGTTTATGGACATCTGCATATTTAATAATTTTATTATTAGATTCACTCCAAATAATATCATAAACATTTTCAACGTTTTGAATATACATTGCAATTCTTTCCAAGCCATAAGTGATTTCTGCGCTTACCAAATCTACAGCTATTCCACCAACTTGTTGAAAATAAGTAAATTGAGTTACTTCCATACCATCAAGCCACACTTCCCAACCTAGACCCCAAGCACCTAAACTTGGACTTTCCCAATTATCCTCAACAAAACGTATATCATGATTTTTTAAATCAAATCCTAAGCTTTCTAAACTTTTTAAATATAATTCTTGTATGTTATCAGGACTAGGTTTTATTAAAACTTGAAATTGATAATAGGCTCCTAAGCGATTAGGATTTTCTCCATAGCGTCCATCTGTTGGACGACGACTTGGTGCAACATATGCTACAGACCAAGGTTTTTTACCTAAACTTCTCAAAAAAGTTGCCGGATGAAAAGTTCCAGCACCTGCTGGCATATCATAAGGTTGCATAATAGCACACCCTTGATTTTGCCAATAATTTTGTAAATTTAATATAATTTGTGAAAAAGTCATTTTAGCTCTCTTGTTGTATTTTATTCAATTTTTCATTTTTGTCTTTATTCATTTCTAAATCAGGCTCAGTTTTTGCTCCAAAAATTTCAGTCGTTTTACTCCACATTAATTTATACTTGCGTTTTAGAAATTCCACTTCTTCGCGTGTATGTTTTAATTCTGTATTTAAAGTTTCTATAGTTTTTCTATCTGCATCATATAATTCTTGCATAGAATAAAGAGCATCTTTTAAAAATTTATTTTCATTTTTTAAAGCTTCTAATGTTTCATCTTTAGCATCTAAAACTTTTTCATGCAAATTTAAAATGGTTCCTATTGTTTTTTCAACAAAACTTTCTCCTGCTAAAGTTATAGAATTAACCATAGAATTTTTTGATGTAGTGCTTGGAACTACGCTAAAAGTTCCTTGATTTGCTTCTATATAAATTTTATCATCTTCTTCTTTGAAATTTAAAGAACCATTTGCCATCATACCTTTAACAACATCTTCGCTTAAATGAACTAATTTACAAAATTCGCTCAATTCTAGATAGGTTTGCATTTTTTGTTCCTTTATTGTAATAAAACTTCAATTTCTTTTGAATCATTAATAATTTTTTCATATTGTTTTTGCCTATCTTCTAATAAAGCTTTATTTAAATTAATATCATCAATAGCTAAAATTTGTATAGCTAAATAAGCCGCATTAACAGCCCCTGCTTTACCTATAGCTAAAGTTCCAACAGGAATTCCACTAGGCATTTGAACACAAGAAAATAAAGCGTCCATGCTAGCCAAATTTGAATTCGGTATAGGTATAGCCAATACAGGTTTAATAGTATAAGCTGCACAAGCTCCTGCCAAATGAGCTGCCATACCCGCTGCTGCAATAAAAACTTTTGCTCCCCTCTTCTCAGCATCTTCTATATATAATTTTGTTCTTTTGGGACTTCTATGAGCTGATGTGATAATTAGCTCATAAGGAACATTAAATTTTTTTAAAATTTTTTCTGCTTCTTTGACAAATTCATAATCACTTTTACTTCCCATCAAAATTGCAATAAAACTCATGCAAGCTCCTTGCGTAAAAAACTAAATTCTGGAATAGAAATTGGTAATTTTATCTCATTTTCATTTCCGCTATGAATTGTTTCAAATTCTTTATTATTTTTTGCTATCATTTTTTTAAATTCTATAAAATATTTATCATCTTTTTTATAAATTACTCCTAATTCATTATCGCATTCTTGAATCTTTGCTCCTAATGGACTTAAAATTTCATAAGGCGTCTGTAACGAAATTTTGCCTTTGCATTTAAAAAAGTCTCCATCTTCTGTAAAAGCACATACTTGATGGGTCCCTTCTTCAATACTTGAATTATGATTTTGCGTATCTTGTTTTTCAAAAGGACGTGAAACTAAATAGCCATCTGTAAATCCACGATTTTTTAAGGTATTTAACTCATTTTCATATTTTTTAGCTTCAAAGCAACCATTTAAAACATCTTGTATTGCCATTTTATAAGTTCTTGTTGTAAGAGCTACGTAATACTCACTTTTAGTGCGTCCTTCTATCTTAAAAGCTTGGATACAATTTTCCTGCATTATCTTTTGAATATAAGCACCTAAATTCAAATCTTTAGAATTAAAAATATAAGTTCCATTTTGATCTTCTTCTAAACGAAATAAAGTTCCATTATCTGAATTTTTTGCATAAAGTTCATAATTAAACCTGCAATCATTAGCACAAGTTCCACGATTGCTCATTCTTCCACTTTGAACAGAACTGATTAAACAACGACCAGAATAAGCAAAACACATAGAACCATGTACAAATGCTTCTAATTCTATATCACAATTTTCTTGAATAGTTTTAGCATCTTTTAAAGAAAGCTCTCTTGCAATCACAATACGTTTTGCACCCATATTTTTATAAACTCTAGCATCAAGATAATTTAATACATTAGCTTGAGTAGAAATGTGTAAAGGTATTTCGGGAGCAAGTTCTTTTGCCAAATTTAAAGCACCAAGTGATGCTATGATAAAAGCATCAGGGTTCATTTCTTTTAGCTTTAATATATGTTTTTTTAAACCCTCAATTTGAGAATTAAGATGAAAGCCATTTAAAGTAACATAAATTTTTTTACCTTTAGAATGTGTATAATCAATAGCTTGTTTAAAGGTTTCGTAATTAAAATCCTTAGCCGTTCTTGAGCGAAGAGAAAAATGATTAACCCCTGCATAAATTGCATCAGCACCATAAGCTAAAGCTATTTTTAATTTGGTGAAATTGCCCGCTGGTGCAACAATTTCAGGTATAATCATTTTTTTCCTAAGGTCGCTATTAATGCTTCTATATCATCGTTACTAACAACATCAGTGGTACTATCTCCTTGTATATGTACAGCAGAACTTACACGTTTTTGATCATCAATTTTTCCTTCAAATAATGAATTCATATAACGACTAAGAGATCTCATAACATTAATAACACGCTCAATTTTTTGACGATGAATATCTTGATATTGCATAACATCCATTATCATCATCACTTCATCTTGACCACTTTGTAAATTCTCAACAATATTGCTAATTTTATCTATAGCATTTTGATTAGAATTTAAAGCTTGTGAGAAACTTTCAACATTTGGAAATTTAACATTTAATTTAGAAAAAATATCGATATTTTTATTTAAAATTTTTTTTAATTCATCACATAGACCTTCAGAATCTATAAAAAAATTATTAATAATTTCTAATTTTTCCATAATTTCTGTAGCTCTTTCTTCGCTATCTCTTGTTACATCATCCAATTGATGGACAACTTTATGTTCTTTATTTGGAGGTGGTAATGGCCAACCTTCTTTAGGGTCTGGTTTATATCCAATATTTTCTTGAATTTCTTCATTATTATGTTCTTCTTCAGCATTATCTTCAAATTCAGTTGTGCTTTCCATTAAAGCATCAAGTTCTTCTTGGGTCATTACTATCCTTTAAACCTAAAAAATAAAAAACAATTAACGAAATATTAGCTAAAAATATTTAAAAAAAACTTCATAGCTTTAAAAAATACATTTTAATAAAATCAGTATCTTATTCCATAAAATCTTACAGAAAATTAATATAGTTTATATTTAAAGAAATTATGATACAATCTTTCTATTAAAGTAAGATAAAAATAAGATAAAAAGGCAATAATAATGGGTAAATTTGTAAATAATATTGAAGAATTTTTTGATTTTTGCAAAGATAATGAAGTAATATTTGTTGATTTTAGATTTAGCGATCTTATAGGAACTTGGCATCATATTACTTATAATTTTAACTCTATAAATAAAGAAATATTTAAACAAGGAATTCCATTTGATGGAAGTTCAATTCTTGGTTGGCAACCTATAGAAAAATCTGATATGATACTTATGCCTGATGCACAAAGTGCATTTTTGGATCCTTTTAGTACTGATCAAACGATTATAGTTTTTTGTGATGTCTATGATATTTATAAAGAGCAAATGTATGAAAAATGTCCTAGAAGCATAGCAAAAAAAGCTATGAATGATTTAAAAAATAATGATATAGCAGATACAGCTTATTTCGGCCCTGAAAATGAATTTTTTATTTTTGATAATGTAAAAATTATAGATACCCCTAATTGCTCTAAATATGAAGTAGATACCGAAGAAGGCGAATGGAATGATAATAAAGAATTTATAGATAATTATAATACTGGACATAGACCAAGAAATAAAGGGGGATATTTCCCTGTTGCTCCCATAGACTCTCTTGTTGATATACGTTCTGAAATAGCCCAAACCTTAGAAAAAGTAGGTCTTAAAACTTTTGTTCATCATCATGAAGTAGCACAAGGGCAAGCAGAGATTGGAGTTTATTATAGTACTTTAGTAGAAGCGGCTGATAATGTCCAAATTTACAAATATATAGTTAAGATGATAGCTCATTTAAATGGAAAAACTGCAACTTTCATGCCAAAACCTCTTTATGGAGATAATGGAAGTGGAATGCATGTGCATATGAGTCTATGGAAAGATGGGGTTAATTTATTTTACGATGAGAAAGGATACGGAAAATTAAGCCAAACAGCTATTCATTATATAGGAGGAATTCTCAAAAATGCAAGAAGTGTTGCAGCCTTTACTAATGCAAGTTCTAATTCTTATAAAAGAATAGTTCCTGGTTTTGAAGCACCTTGCATACTAACTTATTCTTGTCAAAATAGAAGTGCGAGTTGTCGTGTGCCTTATGGTATTAATAAAAAAAATGCAAGAGTAGAAATAAGATTTCCAGATAATACAGCTAATCCTTATTTAGCATTTGTAAGCTTACTTATGGCCGGACTCGATGGCATTAAAAATAAAACTATACCTGTTGGTCCTATGGATGAAAATCTTTTTGAGCTTACTTTAGATGAAATTCGTGAAAAAGGGATAGAACAACTACCACATACTTTAAGAGGAAGTTTAGAAGCATTGATTAGAAATAATGAATATTTAAAACCTGTTATGAGTGATAGTTTTATACAAGCTTATCAGCATTTAAAATTTAAAACTCAAGTTTGGCCAGTAGAATCTCGACCAACAGCCTATGAATTTAAAACTTGCTATTCTTGCTAAATTACAATAAAGTATAAACTTTATACTTTATTTCCCATCTAATTCTTCACACATTTTTTCAAATTCTTTATAATATTTCCATTTTTCTATATATTCTGGATGATTTTCTTTAACATAAGCTAAATCATCATCTAAAAGTTTTTTTAGTTTAATTCTTAAATCTTTTTTGTCTTTAAAATATTCTAAAATTTGCTTTTCATTAATAAGATTATTTTTAATATCTATTTCATGCTTTTCTAGTGCATCCATATAATCATTAAGATAATTTTTACATTTTTTAAATAATAGTTGATTATTTTTTAAAGATATATAATCGTGCTCTTTAATAAGCAATATAAGATTATCAAACATTAAATTTCTATTTTCAAATATTTCTTTGCTAATCTCTATAAAACCTTGTTTATTGCTATGAATTTGATGAGTTGTAATAATAATTTTACAATTTTTATCAATATATAAATTTACAGGCAAAACAAGCAAATCTCCTTGATTTCTATTTGCTCTTCCTTGAAAAATCAAAGGATCTCTAGGTGGAGTAAAATTATATTTATGAGCTAATCTTGTAAAAGTATTAAAAGCATTTTGAGTATTAAATTCTGAAAATTCCAAACATTCTATATTTTTAATTTTATTTTTTAAAATTTCAAGTCTCTTGTGGGTATTAAAATACAAATTTCCATTTAATATAACTTTTTCCACATCAGAAATTTCTATTTTATAAGGATTTTTGGTATAATGATAGTAAGGTTTATGAAATAAAGAAGAATTAATATTAGTTAATAAATCAATCTCTTTTATGCCATAATAAACTTTATCTACTCGAATATGATTTAAAGCATGCTTGATTATACTTATTGGATCTCTTGCTACAAAAATTAAATTAATATTGCAAGGAAGTAAATATAATAATCTGTAATGTCCTTGAGCAATAGATGCCGTTTTTGATTTCATTAAAGAAGAATAATGTTTATATTCAGGTGACCATACTAAAGTGTCAAATTTTTTTACTAAAAAATTAAAAAAAGTTATTGTGGCAGCAGAAGCACAACTATTTTTTTGCAACCACACAAACTCATAATTATCAGGCAAAGGTAAGTTTAAATCCCAAGCAAGATTAGCATCAATAGTATGATAATTTAATTCTTCATTTATATCTTTTAATTTATTTGAATCAAGTAAAGAA
>NZ_JAENKV010000020.1 GCF_016599045.1 Campylobacter sp. TTU_617 | reverse complement strand
ATTTGACAATAATAAAGATAGATATTTTGATTTTATGTTAATAAGTGGGGCTAGTGATATTGTAAAGATATTAGATGATTTTAGAGTGATTAAAAGTATAAGGGGGTGAAGGATGTTTTATTAAATATTTTAATATTTTACTAAAATATAATTTTTTATAATAATATAAAGTTATTTATCCAAGGGGTGCTTAGGCTGAGATTATACCCTTAGAACTTGCAAGATAATACTTGCGTAAGGAAGGATAGTTTTGTTAAAAACTCAATTAAGTGATTTATCTTTTAAATTTTATTTCTCATTATTAGCGACTCTAATTTTTGTTATTTTAACAAGTTTAATTATTAGCACAGATATTTTAAGTATTTTTACTGCTTCGTGCGGAATTATTTATGCATTTTTTGCTGGAGCTAAGAAACTAATTTGTTTTATTTTTGGTATTATATATTCTATTTGTTATATTTATATAGCCTATAAAACTAATTTGTATGGCGATGTTATGTTAAATCTTATTTATTTACCTATGAATATATTGGGTATTATACACTGGAAAAATCATCAAAATGAAAATAATTTTGTTAATATTAGAAGCTTAAAATTTAAAAATATTATAATTAGTTTTTGTATAGTTTTAATTTTAACAATTTTATATGGAATTTTTTTAGAAAAAATTAATACTACATTTGCGTATCTTAATGGTTTTGCTGTTGTTGCTCAAATTGTTGCATTTTATTTACAAGTAAAACGATATATTCAAAATTACTTATTAGTTACTTTAGCTAATATTACTAATGTTTTAATTTGGTTTTTAATTTTTGAATATTCTAAAGAAAATATAGCTCAACTTTTAAATATGATTATTTTTTTAATTATTGGTTTATATTATTATTTTATATGGAAAAAGAGTTATAATGAAAGCTTATATACTTGCTAATGGTGCTTTTCCTAAAAAGAAATTTTTAATTAATGAGTTAAAAAATGCACCTTTTATTATAGTTTGTGATGGGGCAATTGCACATATTGATCGTTTGGGTATTAAAGTAGATGTAATTATAGGTGATTTAGATAGTATCGATAAAAAGCTAAAAGAAAAATATTTTGAAAAAATTGTTTATATTCAAGAACAAATGAGCAATGATTTATCTAAAGCTTTTTATTATGGTTTAAATTTAGGTTTTAATGAATTTGTAATTTTAGGAGCTACTGGTAAAAGAGAAGATCATACTTTAGGGAATATCTCTTTATTACTTTTATATGCTAAAGCTTGTAAAAATGTTATTATGAAAAGTGATTATGGCGAATTTGAAGTTGTTAAAACTCCCTGTAAGATTTCTAGTGTTAAAGGGCAACAAATTTCTATATTTTGTTTTGATCCACATATAAAAATTAGTTCAAAAAATCTTAAATACCCACTTAAGAATTTAACATTGCCACTTTTGGCTAGTGCTACGTTAAATGAAGCCTTAAAAGATAATTTTTATATTAAAACAGATAAAGTATGCAAGTTATTGATTTATAAAAAATATATATAAAAATGGTGCGGTTAGCGAGACTTGAACTCGCACATGCGAAGCATACTACCCCCTCAAGATAGCGTGTCTACCAATTCCACCATAACCGCATAAATTTAAAAAAGCTTCTAAATTTTTAGAAGCTTTTTATAGAAAAGGATTTCCATAAAGAAGTAATAAAGCAATAACTAAAGCATAAATAACTTGCGCTTCGATCATAGCAAGAGCAATAAACATTGTAGTCATTAACTTAGATCCAAGCCCAGGATTTCTAGCTGTTCCTGCTATTGTTGCTGCTGCTGTATTTCCCATACCTATAGCACCACCTAAAGCCGCAACTCCAACTCCTAAACCAGCCGCTAAGACTGAAAATGCTTTAATCCATGCATCCATTGTTCCTTGGATACCTAATTGAGTTGTGGTATTTGTTTCAGCAAAGGCAACTGCTGTTAAAGCACATAATAAAAAAATAGTTTTTTTCATAATAATAAATCCTTTTTATAATTTATAAAATACTAAAATCATAATTTCGGCTTGCGTATCCCTACTTTTAAATGATAAAGTATATTATAAGCTAAAATTATATAATCATTTAACTTTATTTTTATTGAAAATTACTTATCTCAATAAAAATTAAACTTTTTTTTGCTTTAATATTAAATAAAATAAATATTTTGATAAAGGTTATATTTTGAGTTCTAAATTTTCAAAAATAGGTTTTGTGTTGGCCGTAGCAGGATCGGCTGTTGGTCTTGGAAATGCTTGGAAATTTCCAACTTTAGTTGGACAAAATGGAGGTTCAGCTTTTGTTTTTTTATATCTTATCTTAACTCTTGGGGTTGGTTTTGTGATTTTTCTTGCTGAGTTAGCTCTTGGCAAATTAAGCGAAAAAGATCCTGTCAATGCTTATAAAATATTAGCGCCTAAATATAAAAAAGAATGGTCTTTTGCTGGTTTTACTATGATAGCTAGTATTTTAATTGTTTCTTTTTATAGTGTGATAATTGGTTGGATTTTAAAATATGTTTTTTTAAGTATTACATTTGAACTTCCTTTTGATATTAATTCTGCAAAAAATCAGTTTAGTGAGTTATTGCATAAAGATTTTTTAAGTCAGTTTATTTGTTTTACTTTGGTATTTTTGCTTATTTTTTATATAGTTTCTAAAGGTATTAAAAATGGAATTGAAAAATTAAATATTTGGATGATGCCAACTTTATTTATTTTGCTTATTATGATGCTTGTTTATACAATGAGTAAAGATGGTTTTTATATGGCAGCTAAATTTTTATTTATTCCAGATTTTTCAAAGATTTCCGTTTCTGCTATTTTAGAAGCTTTAGGTATGGCTTTTTTTAGTCTTTCTTTAGGAGTTGGAACTATTGTTACCTATTCGGCTAGCTTGCCTGAAAAAACAAATTTTATTACTAGTACTTTAAATATTATTTTTATTAATATTTTAGTAGGTATTTTAATGGGACTTATAGTTTTTACTTTTATTTTTGAATTTAATGCGGATCCAGCTGTAAGTGGTCCTGGTTTGATTTTTATTTCTTTATCAACCTTATTTTCTAAATTAGGCATTATAGGTTCTATTTTTGCTGTAGCTTTTTTTATATCTTTGATTTTTGCCGGAATTACTTCTGCAGTTTCCATGATAGAACCTTTTGCCTTTTATCTTATTAATACTTATGAAATGAGTCGCAAAAAAGCTCTTGTAATCATTGGAGTTGTTGTATATATTTTAGGTATTCTTTGTATTTTATCTTATCTTAATTTTACTCAAGGATATCTTAGTTTTTTTGGAATGAGTTTTTTTGATATATTAGATTCTTTATCAAGTAAAATTATTATGCCTCTTGGTGGAATTTTGGTAGCCATTTTTGTTGGTTTTATTATGAAGAAAGAAGGTTTAAAAATTCTTTTTAAACCTTATATGAGAGGAATTTATTTTGAGCTTTGGTATATATTTTTACGTTTTATTTCTCCTTTAGCTGTTATTATTATCATGATTAGTACATTTATTAGATAAATTATGAGAAATTATTTTAGTAAAATAGGTTTTATTTTAGCAGTGGCTGGAGGCGCAATAGGTCTTGGAAATGCTTGGAAATTTCCAACTTTAAGTGCAGAAAATGGAGGTTTTATTTTTGTCCTTTTATATCTATTTTTTACTTTAACGATAGGTTTTAGTGTTTTTTTAGCAGAAATTGCTATGGGAAGATTAAGTAAAAGCGATTTAGCAAATGCTTATTCAAGTCTTGCTATTAAATATCCTGAAAAATGGCGTTATGCTGGTTTGTTTATGTTGGGAGGAATTTTTGTTCTTTCTTTTTATCTTATGATTATGGGATGGGTTTTAAAATATACTTTTACCAGTATATTTTATTTACCTGTGAATTTAGAAGTGGCAAAGCTTGATTTTATAAACTTAACTAGTGAAAATTTAAGTATTTCTTTATTATTTTATACATTATCTTTTTTCTTGACTTTATTTATTGTTTCTAAGGGTCTGATAAAAGGCATTGAAAAGCTTAATATTATTATAATGCCTAGTCTTTTTTTAATGTTAATTTTTATGTTGATTGTTTGTATCAATTTTGATAATGGGTTTATTAAAGCTTTGAATTATCTTTTTTATCCTAATTTTTCTAATTTTAATTTTCAATCTGTTTTGAAAGCTTTAGGTCTTGCTTTTTTTACCCTTTGTCTTGGTATAGGTTGTATTGTAACTTATTCAGTAGCCTTAAATAAAAAAACGAATTTTATCAAAAGTTCAATTTTTATTGTGTTGATTAATCTTTTGATTTCACTAATGATGGGACTCATAGTTTTTACTTTTATTTTTGAATTCGATGCCAATCCTCACTCTCAAGGTGCTAGTTTAGTTTTTATTTCTTTAATAAGCTTATTTAAACAACTTGGAATTTTAGGTTATTTTTTAGCCTTCATCTTTTTTTTAGCTTTGTTTTTTGCCGGAATTACTTCTGCAGTTTCTATGATAGAACCTCTTGTTTTTTATATGATAAATAATTATAAAATAACGCGTATAAAGGCATTAGTTTTTATAGGATTTATTGTTTATATTTTAGGAATACTTTGTATTCTATCTCTTAATAAAAATTTTTCTTTTTTAAAAGTTAATTTTTTTGAAATTTTAGATAATTTTACTTCAAATTTTTTATTACCTTTAGGAGCAATAACAAGCTCTATTTTTGTTGGTTTTTTTATAGACAAAAAAAGAATTTACAAAATTTTTTGCAAATTTTTAAATAGAAAGATTTTTTTATTTTGGTTATTTTTTGTTCGTTTTATTGCACCTTTGGCAATAATTTTTATTATGTGTTATCAAATTTTTGTATAATGCTTAAGAATTTAGATTTTTAGGGAAAATGTATGGCTAAAAAATTTATAGATGTAATGGATACTACTTTTAGAGATGGTTTTCAATCAATTTATGGAGCAAGAGTTTTAATGAATGATTTTTTCCCTGCTTTAGAAGCTGCAAAAGAAGCAGGGATAACTCATTTTGAATTTGGTGGTGGAGCAAGATTTCAAAGTTTATATTTTTATTTAAATGAAGATGCTTTTTTAATGATGGATAAATTTAGAGAAATTGTTGGAAAAGAAGCAAATTTGCAAACATTATCAAGAGGAGTTAATACTGTTGCTTTAGAAACAGCAAGTAGAGAAATAATTGATTTGCATGCTAAATTATTTGCTAAACATGGAACGACAACAATAAGAAATTTCGATGCTTTAAATGATGTTAATAATCTCAAATTTAGTGCAGAATGTATAAATAAGTATGGATTAAAACATGAGTTAGCTATAACTTTAATGGATTTGCCACCGGGTTGTAAAGGAACCCATGATGTTCCTTTTTATGAAAAAATTCTAAAAGAAATTTTAAAAGAACAAATTCCTTTTTCAAGTCTTTGCTTTAAAGATGCTAGTGGAACTTCAAATCCAAATAAAATTTATGAAACAATTAAAATGGCTAGGAAAATATTGCCACAAGAAACACATATAAGATTTCATACTCATGAAAGTGCCGGAGTAAGTGTTGCTTGCTATTTGGCGGCTTTAGAGGCTGGTGTAGATGGTATAGACTTAGCAGCAGCTCCAGTAAGCGGAGGAACTTCTCAACCTGATATTTTGACAATGCTTCATGCTGTAAAAGGTAGAGATTATGATTTGGGTGGATTAGAAGAAGAAAAAGTTTTAAAATACGAAGAAGTTTTAAAAGATTGTTTAAAAGAATATTTTTTACCTCCTGAAGCCTCTATGACAAATCCTCTTATCTTATTTTCTCCTATGCCAGGAGGTGCATTAACAGCGAATACTCAAATGATGAGAGATAATAATGTTTTAAATAAACTTCCTGAAGTGATTAAAGCTATGCAAGAGGTTGTAGAAAAAGGGGGATTTGGAACCTCAGTTACGCCTGTTTCGCAATTTTATTTTCAGCAAGCTTTTAATAATGTAATTTTTGGTCCTTGGAAAAAAATTGCACCAGGTTATGGTAAAATGATACTTGGATATTTTGGAAAAACTCCAGTTAAACCAGATGATGAGATTGTAAATCTTGCTGCAGAACAATTAAATTTAAAACCAACTACAAAATTGGCTATCGATTTAGCAGATGAGGATGAGACAAAAAGTATAGCTTATATTAAAAAAATTCTTAAAGAACATAATATTGAAGAAAGTGAAGAAAATATTTTTATTGTAGCAGCTTGTAAAGAAAAAGGAATAACTTTTTTAAAAGGCGAAGCTAAAGTCAATATTCGCAAAATACAGGATGAATTATCTAAAAATTTATCGTTAAAACAAAATAAATTTGAAGTTTTAGTTAATGGAAATAAATATGATGTTGAAATTAACCCAAAAGATGATAAAGATTTAATTGTTAAAGAAAAAAAAGAAGTTAATTTAAATACACAAAATAATTTTAATAATAAACAAGCAATATCTTCTGAGATTTCTGGTAATGTTTTTAAAATCTGTATTAAAGAAGGAGAAGAAGTAAAAGCAGGACAAAAGATAATGATTTTAGAAGCTATGAAAATGGAAATGGATATTAATTCTCCAAAAGATGGAGTTATCGAGAAAATTTTTGTATCATTAGGTGATAGCGTAAGTGAAGGTCAAATTATTGCAAGTTTTAAATAAATTTTTAAGGAAAAGTTATGAAAAATTTTGATGCATTAGGTTTGGAAAATATAAAAGTATTTTATAATTTAAGCTACGAAGAGTTAAATGAGCATGAAAAAAATAATAAAGAAGGTGAAAGCTGTTTAAATGGTACTTTTTGTGTTGATACAGGGATATTTACAGGGCGTAGTCCCAAAGATAAATATTTTGTCAAACAAGATCCTTCTCAAAACTATATTTCGTGGGGAAAAATTAATCAGCA
Source organism: Campylobacter sp. TTU_617 (assembly GCF_016599045.1). GTDB lineage: Bacteria > Campylobacterota > Campylobacteria > Campylobacterales > Campylobacteraceae > Campylobacter_D. The sequence continues at coordinate 8,766 of NZ_JAENKV010000020.1, read as the reverse complement.
TATCACAAAAGAATTATTTGAAAAGCTTTTAAAAAAGGCTAAAAAACAATTAAGTGGAAAAAATGTTTATATTCAAGATGCTTATTGTGGAGCTTCTTTAAATTCTAGAAAAAGTGTTCGCTTTGTTACTGAATTTGCTTGGCAAGCCCACTTTGTAAAAAATATGTTTATAAGACCTACAGAAGAAGAATTAAAAAATTTTAATCCAGATTTTATTGTTTATAATGCTTGTAAATGTATTAATGAAGATTTTAAAAAAGATGGTTTAAATTCGGAAGTTTTTGTTGTTTTTAATATAGAGCAAAATATAGCGATTATTGGAGGGACTTATTATGGCGGAGAAATGAAAAAAGGAATTTTTTCTATGATGAATTATTGGCTTCCGCTTGAAAATAAGCTTTCTATGCATTGTAGCGCTAATGTAGGGAAAGATGGTGATGTAGCTTTATTTTTTGGATTAAGTGGCACAGGAAAAACTACACTTTCAACAGATCCTAATAGACAACTAATAGGAGATGATGAACATGGTTGGGATGATGAGGGAATTTTTAATTTTGAAGGTGGATGTTATGCTAAAACAATTAATTTAGATCCAAATAATGAACCTGAAATTTATGCAGCCATTAAAAAAAATGCTCTTTTAGAAAATGTTGTATTAAGAGAGGATAAAAGTGTTGATTTTGCAGATTCTTCAAAAACTGAAAATACTAGAGTTTCTTATCCGATTGAGCATATTCAAAATCATAAAAAAGACTTAAAAGCAACTCATCCTAGAAATATCATTTTTTTAACAGCTGATGCTTTTGGGGTTTTACCTCCTGTTAGTAAATTAAATAAAGAACAAGCTATGTATTATTTTTTAAGTGGTTATACGGCAAAAGTAGCGGGAACAGAACGCGGAATTACTGAACCACAAGCAACTTTTTCTGCTTGTTTTGGCGAGCCTTTTATGCCGCTTCATCCAACCGTTTATGCAAGATTATTAGGAGAAAAAATAGATACACACAAGGTTAATGTATATTTAATAAACACAGGTTGGAGTGGTGGAAAGTATGGGGTTGGTAAAAGAATGAGTATTAAAGCTACAAGAGCTTGTATTAATGCTATTTTAGATGGTAGCATTAATCAATGTAAATTTGAAACTTTTGATGTTTTTGATTTATTAATACCTAAGTCTTTAAATGGTGTTGAAACTACGCTTTTAAATCCTATTAATACCTGGAATAATAAAAATGAATATATTGATACAAGAAATAAATTAGCTATGATGTTTATAGAAAATTTTAAACGTTATGAAGATGTAAAAGAAGGAATTGAATATAGTAAATTTGGTCCTAAATTATAATTTAGCAAAAGTAATTTTACTTTTGCTAAAATTTTTAAAAACCACCTAGCATATGAAAATGAAGATGAAAAACTTCTTGTCCGCTATTTTTTCCACAATTTGTTAAAAGCTTATATCCTTTTTTATCGAGCTCTAAAAGTATTGCTAACTCTTGTATAAAAGAAGTCATTTTTGCCATCAAATTAGGATCAAATTCTTGAAAATCTTTAAAATGTTTTTTAGGAATAATTAAAATATGTATAGGAGCTTTAGGATTAATATCATGAAAGGCTAAAAAATCTTCATTTTCTAAGACTTTATTACAAGGAAGTTCTCCATCAACAATTTTTTCAAAAATAGTTTTTTCACGCATTTTCGTCCTTTATATTTTTCTAAAATTATATCTTAGAATTTTTATTGTGAATTTAAATTTATTTTTATAAAATAATTTAAATTTTTATTATGAAAGTAAGGTAAAAAATTGCAACAAATTATTGAACAAATTAAAAAATGTAGTAATTTAAATGATCTTGAAAATCTTAGAGTTTCAGTTCTTGGAAAAAAAGGTATTCTAACGCAAAAATTTTCAGAGCTTAAGAATATTAATGGAGAAGAAAAAAAAGAATTGGCAAGTATATTAAATAAGCAAAAAGATGAATTCAATCATTTTTTTGCTTTGAGATTAAAAGAATTAGAAGATTTAGAATTAAATGAAAAAATGAAACAAGATGTTTTAAATTTTACTTATTTTGATGAAACTTCTACTTCAGGAGCTTTACATCCAGTTCTTAGCACTATGGATAAGATTATAGAATATTTTTTAAATTTAAATTTTAGCATTGAAAAAGGTCCTTTAATTGAAGAAGATTTTTATAATTTTGAAGCTTTAAATTTGCCAAAATCTCATCCGGCAAGAGATATGCAAGATACTTTTTATTTTGATGATAAAAGACTTTTAAGGACTCAAACCTCTCCTGTGCAAATAAGAACTATGTTAAAGCAAAAACCACCTATTCGTATGATAGCACCTGGTGTTGTTTTTAGAAGAGATTTTGATATAACGCATACTCCTATGTTTCATCAAGTTGAAGCTCTTGTAGTAGAAGAGGGACAAAAGATAAGTTTTGCCCATTTAAAAGGTGTATTAGAGGATTTTTTACATTATATGTTTAAAGATATTAATATTAGATTTCGTCCAAGCTTTTTCCCTTTTACAGAGCCTTCTGCTGAAGTTGATATTTCTTGTGTTTTTTGTAAAGGTCAAGGATGTAGGGTTTGTAAAAATACAGGGTGGCTTGAGGTTTTAGGTTGCGGTATTGTGGATCCTAATGTATATAATTTTGTAAATTATAAAAATGTAAGTGGTTATGCTTTTGGGCTTGGTGTTGAAAGATTTGCTATGCTACTTCATCAAATTCCTGATTTAAGATCTTTATTTGAAGGAGATTTAAGATTATTGGAGCAATTTAGATGATAATTACAAGAAGTTGGTTAAGTGATTGGCTTGATATAGAAAAAAAGAATTTAAATGAATTGGTCAATACTTTAAATTCTATAGGGATAGAGGTTGCTAATGCTTATAGATTAAGAGTTCCTGATAAAATTGTTGTAGGTTTTGTTAAAGAAAAAATTAAACATGAAAATTCTGATAAATTAAGTATTTGTCAAGTAGATGTTGGAAGTGAGATTTTACAGATTGTATGTGGTGCTTCCAATGTAGCACAGGGACAATTTGTAGCTGTGGCTTTAATTGAGGCTTTAATGCCAAATGGTATGATGATAAATAAGACAAAGCTTAGAGGGGTAGATTCTTATGGAATGCTTTGTTCATCTGTTGAATTAGGTTTTGCTAAAATTAATGACGGAATTTTAGTTTTAGATGAGAGTATAGGTAAATTAGAGTTAGGTCGAGCTTTAAACGAGTATAGTATTTTTAATGATGATTTGATTGAGGTTGAATTAACTCCCAATAGAGGGGATTGCTTAAGTATTTATGGTATAGCAAGGGATTTGGCAACTGCTTGGGATTTAGATTTAAAAAAGCTTTCTGTCTTTAAAGAAGAAGAAAATGTTTTGGGTATCGGTAGAATTTTAAGACTTCAGTCTGAAAAAAGCCTTAATAGCTTGTTTAATTACAGAGCTATTGAAATTAAAGAAAATATAACACTTGGACTTTTATATAGTTTAAGATTAGCTCAGGCAGGAGTCTTAAAAACAAATACAATTGAAAATTTTCTTTTTTATACAACTTATTCAACCGGAGTGCTTTTTAATGCTTATAATTTTAATGAATTAAGTAAAGAAGGCGAAGAATTAACTTTTAATTTAAGTAAAGAAGCTAATGGGGTTACAAAAGTTTCTTGTAATAATCAAATATTAGGAATAAGCGGTATATATCAAGAGAAGAAGTTAAAATGTGATATAGAAACAAAAATTATTATCATAGAAGCAAATTATACAGATCCTTTTATAATAGCTAATGCAAAAAATGTTTATAAAGAGCAAGATAATGATGTTTTTTATAGAAGTTTTAGAGGAAGTGAGCCAAAACTTAATCTAGGAATGGATTTTTTATTAAAGATATTTAAAACTATTCCAAGTATAGTTATTTATAGTAGCTCTCAACAAATTTCAGAAGAGAAAGAAATTCCTAGTATTTCTTTAAATATTGAAACTATAAACAATATTATAGGACAAGCTATTGATAAGGATGAGATTTTAAAAATTCTTAAAAAATTAGGTTTTGAAATTATTTTTTTCGCAGAAGGCCTGGTAAATGTTAAACCTCCTATTCATAGACCAGATATTAAAAATTTGGCTGATATTTGCGAAGAAGTTGTTAGAATCATAGGGATAGATAATATAAAATCTAAGAATTTAAATTTTATTGAAAAAAATAGATTAAATTTAGTTCATAAAGATTATAAAAAACTTTTAGATTTAAGATTAAAAGCTGTTAATAATGGCTATTTTGAAAGTTTGCACTTTATTTTAGATAGTGAAGATGAGCTAAAAGATTTTGGTTTTAATCCTATAAAATTAAAACTTATTAATCCTATAAATCAAGAATTAAATACCTTAAGAACTACGCTTTTAAATCATCTTGTAAATGCAGCAAGCTTAAATATTAAAAATTCAAAAAAACTAGTTAAACTTTTTGAAAGTGGAATAGTATTTAATCAAGATAATCAAGAATTAAATCATATAGCTTTTATACATTCAGGTTATAAAGAAGAGAGTAAAATTTCTAATAAAGCAAAACCTAATTTAGTTAATTTTTACGATTTCTTGCTTGATATTAAAAATATTATAGGAGATTTTAAACTAGTTGCTTCTAATTATGCTTTTTTGAGTCCTTATGAACAAGCTGATTTATATATTAATGATATTAAAATTGGATTTATAGGAAGATTGCATTTAAAGATTGAAAATGCAAGATCTTTACTTAAAACTTATGTGTGTGAGCTTGATGTTGATGCTATTAATTTTAAAGAAAAAAAAGCTAAAATTTATTCCAAATTCCCAAGTATTCATAGAGATTTGAGCATTTTAATTCCTAAGAATTTTTCTTATGATAAAATTAAAACTTGCATAGAAAAATACCATTTTGATATTTTAGAGAGTTTTAGAATCGTTGATCTTTATACAGATGAAACCTTGCAAGATAAATATAGTCTTACTATATCTTTTATTTTTAGAGATAAGGAAAAAACTTTAGAAGATAGTGAAGTTGTTTCGTGTATGGATAAAATTTTAGAAGGTTTAAAAGATTTAGGTTTGCATTTAAGATGAAAGTTCACCCTTTAGGGTTTTTTAATAAAGAATTAGAAGATATTGCTTCTGATAAAAGCATTTCTCAGCGTTTTGCTATTTTTTCCTTACTTGCTAAAGAATCAAGTATAGCTAAAAATTATCTTTTAGCAGAAGATTCTTTAGGAACTTTAACTATACTTAAAGCCTTAGGGGCTAAAGTTGAGATTGAAAATACTTGGGTTAAAATTACCCCACCTACTACCTTAATCACTCCTTGTAATGTTTTAGATTGTGGTAATTCTGGAACAACGATGCGTTTGTTAATAGGATTATTAAGTGGAATACCCGGCTTTTTTGTTTTAAATGGAGATAATTCTTTAAATAAGCGTCCTATGGATAGAATTTGCAAGCCTCTTAAGAAAATAGGAGCAAAAATTTATGGGCGTGAAAATACAAGTTTTGCTCCACTTTGTATACAAGGAACAAAATTAAAATCTTTTGATTTTAAAAGTAAAATTTCTTCAGCTCAACTTAAAACAGCAATGATTTTAGCCGGTTTTAATGCAGATTCAACTTCTTTTTATAAAGAAGAAGAATTAAGTAGAGATCATAGTGAAAATATGTTAAAAGCTATGAATGCACCAATTAATATAAGTAAAGATCATTTAGAAATTAAAATTAATCCTTTAAAAAGCCCCTTAAAAGCCTTAAATATTACTATACCTAATGATCCATCTTCAGCATTTTATTTTGCATTAGCAGCACTTATATTACCTCATTCTTCTATTTGTTTAAAAAATATTTTACTTAATAAAACACGTATTGAAGCGTATGAGATCTTAAGAAAAATGGGAGCCAAAATTACTTATAAAATTAATAAAAGAGATTTTGAGGATATTGGTGAAATTTATGTTGAAAGTAGTCAGTTAAAAGCCATAGAAATTAAAGAAAATATTTCTTGGCTTATTGATGAATTGCCAGCCCTTGCTATAGCTTTTGTTTTTGCCAAGGGTAAAAGTAGGGTAAGAAATGCCAAAGAATTAAGAGTAAAAGAAAGTGATCGCATAAAAAGTATTGTAATAAATTTAAAAAAATGTGGTATTGTAGCTAAAGAATTGTATGATGGTTTTGAAGTTGTATCGGGTTCGCCTAAAAAAGCTATAATTGAAAGCTTTAATGATCATCGTATTGCAATGGCTTTTGCTATTTTAGGTTTAATGTGTGGAATTGAGATTAAACAAAGTGAGTGTATTAAAACTTCTTTTCCAAATTTTAAGGATATTTTAAAAAATTTAGGAGCACAAATTGAAGATTGAATTAGCTGAAAATTATGGTTTTTGTTTTGGAGTAAAAAGAGCAATTAAAAAAGCAGAGCAAATTAAAAATGCTGCAACAATTGGACCATTGATTCATAATAATGAAGAAATTATGCGCCTTAAGAAAAAATTTAATGTTAAAACTCTTAATGATGTTAAAGAACTTAGCGATGAAAAAAGAGCTATTATAAGAACTCATGGTATTACAAAACAAGATTTAGAAAATTTAAAACAAAAAGAAATTGAAATTTTTGATGCTACTTGTCCTTTTGTAACAAAACCTCAGCAAATTTGTGAAAAAATGAGCAAGGATGGTTATGAAGTCGTTATTTTTGGAGATGAAAATCATCCAGAAGTAAAAGGAGTAAAAAGTTATGTAAGTACTAAAGCTTATGTTGTACTAGATAAAAAAGAATTAGAAAATATTAATTTTTCTAATAAAATAGCTGTAGTGTCTCAAACAACTAAAAAAGTAAAAGATTTTATGGAAATTGTAAATTTTTTAATTTTAAAAGTAAGAGAAGTAAGAGTCTTTAACACTATATGCGATGCAACCTTTAAAAATCAAGAAGCTATTGCAAAACTTTCTAAAAAAAGCGATATTGTTATTATTGTAGGTGGAAAAAATTCTTCTAATACTAAGCAACTTTTTTTGATTGCAAAAAATTATTGTAATGATAGTTATTTGATAGAAACTAAAGATGAGCTAGATAAAAAATGGTTTAAAAATAAAAAATTATGCGGTATTAGTGCTGGAGCTAGTACTCCTGATTGGATAATTCAAGAAGTTGTAAACGAAATTAAGTCTTTTGAGATTCAATAAAATGGAATTATTTTTTTAAATAAAGAAAAAATTAGTATTAATTTATAAAAAATAAGATACAATTCATAAATTTAAATATTAAAAAGGAACCCTATGATTGAGGTAGAGAAAAAGATTCAAAAAGATAATGAAATTTTTGATGACGAAGATTTTGAACAACTTTTAGAGGCATTTGATAAATCAAATAAAGAAACTATAACAGAAGGTGTTATAGTTGGTATTAAAGATAATGAAGTCTTTATAGATATAGGAGAAAAATCAGAAGGAATTTTAGAACTTAGTGAAATTCAAGATAAGAATTCTGATTTGTTATTTAAAATAGGTGATAAAATAAAAGTTGCTATCATTGGGTCACGCAATGGAAAATCTTTAATATCTCATAGTAAAGCTTTAAGAAAAGAAAAAGTAATTTGGTTTATTGAAAACTATAAAGAAGATCAAGAAAGTATTTTTGAGGTTAAAATTATAGGAAAAAATAAAGGCGGTCTTATAGCTATTGATAAAGATAATGTTGAATTTTTTCTACCTAAATCTCAGTATGGTTTTAAAGAAAATGCTAATGTTTTAAATAAAACTTTTAAAGTTAAAATTATCAAAATTGATAAAGAAAATCAAAGTATTGTTGTTTCTAGAAAAAAGATTTTAGATGAAGAAAGAAAGAAAAGAAAAGAAACTATTTATAATATTACTCAAACACAAGATCTTATAGAAGGAGTTATTAAAAAAATAACGACTTATGGAATGTTTGTTGATGTTGGAGGAATTGATGGACTTGTGCATTATAGTGAAATTTCGTATAAAGGTCCTGTAAATCCAAATCTTTTTTATAAAGAAGGTGATAAAGTTCCAGTTAAGGTTATAAAATACGATAAAGATAAAAAGCATCTTTCTCTTTCTATTAAAGCTGCTTTGCCAGATCCTTGGATGGAGATAAAAGATAATTTAGAAGTTGGAGATACTATTAAGGTTGTAGTATCAAATATAGAATCATATGGAGCCTTTGTTGATTTAGGCAATGATATAGAAGGTTTTTTACACATTAGTGAAATCTCTTGGGATAAAAATATTAAAACACCAAAAGACTATCTTAGCAAGGGACAAGAAATTGATGTTGAAGTGATTGAAATAAATCCAGAAGAAAGACGTTTAAGGGTATCTTTAAGAAATTTATTAACAAAACCTTTTGAGAATTTTATCAAAATGTATAAAAGTGGTGATATTGTAGAAGGTGTAGTTACTTCTATTACTTCATTTGGTGCTTTTGTTAAATTTGATTCTATAGAGGGACTTTTACATAATGAAGATGCTTCTTGGAATAGAAATATCAAATGTAAAGATTTGTTTAAAAGTGGAGATAAAATAAAAGTTAAAATTATTAAAATAGATACAGAAAATCAAAAAATCTCTTTAAGTGCAAAAGAATTGACTCAAAGCCCTGTTCAAAGTTACGCTAAAGAACATAAAGTAGGAGATATAGTCAAAGGCATTGTTAGAGATATAAAAGAATTTGGTGTTTTTGTTGAACTTAGTGAAGAAGTCGATGCTTTAAT
>NZ_JAENKV010000001.1 GCF_016599045.1 Campylobacter sp. TTU_617 | reverse complement strand
TAAAGAAGTTTAAAAATATAAAACACTTTTACTTGATTAAAAAGTAAAATTATTTCTAAATTATTTAAATATTATTTTTTAATATATCTTTCAATGGTGAAATAGAATTTTTAATAAAAAGATCTTCTTGCTTATTTTTTAAATTAGTTTTGAAATTTTCTAAATCTTTTCTTACAATATCCCAATAAATATTTACAAGAGTAAAATTTGAAGATTCTTTTTCATTTTCTTCTTTTGGAAGATTTTTAACATTTTCATGAGCCTTTTGGATATCAAGTTCAAAATTTGATTTATCATATATGGAAAAGCTAGTAAATTTACCCTCTGTTCCATCATCGTTAAAATAAATGCTAATATCTATATCTTCTTTAAAATCACCAAGTGATTTTATGTCAGCATTTTTTATGTTTGTGAGCAAATTTTTTCTTTCACTTGTGCTTAAATTTTTATCACTTATAAATGAAAATTTATATATTTGGCTATCATTATGTTCTAGAAAACCATAGCTTCCATACTTATTTTCATCCATTGTTTGCATAGAAAATTCTGCTCCCATACTAAGAGTTTTTCCATTGATAGTATGAAGATTTGCCTCGATATAAAGTTCATTATTATCATTTAAATCTATTTTTATATCACTTAATTTTGCTCTTGTCCCATAGATATTAGTTTGTTCTAATGGTGTTCTTAAAAAAGAAATAATAAGACTTTGCTGTTTGGAATCTAAACTATTAAAATCAATTTTATTTCCATTTAAATCTTTTATATTATAATATATTTAGTGATTTCATTGTTAACATAGTTGTTACTATTATCGCTATAGATATTTAAAAAATCATTTTTATCTATATTTTTATGATTTTCATCTTTTGAAAATTGGTTAAATTTATTGTCTAAGATTTCTTGCCATTTAGAGCCATCATTATAAATTCCACCACAATATTCTTTATCACGCTTGTAATCAATAACAGCACCAAATGGCGTGTTGCTAACTTGAAAACTACTTAGCATTTGTTTAAATGTCCTTAATTCATTTTATATATAAGAATATTATCTTTAACTCCCAATATAACTATTCCGTTTCCTTGGTAACCCATTTTTTTCTTGCTGAATCTATTCCAGAGTTCGATTTAAGATTTCCATTTGCATCGGTTGTAATATACATTGAATCACTTGCAAGTCAGACTTTATATCCATATTTATCAAGTTTAGATATTCTATGATAGAATGCACCACCTACTATTTGTTTCATCTCATCTAAATTAAGAGCCTTTATGCCTTGAGAGTTATCGTTTATTGCACCATTACTAACTTTAGCTAAAAAATCCCCAGCAAAAGCAGAATTTACCAACAAAGAACCTAAAATCAATGAACTTGCCAATTTTTTTAACATAATTTCTTCTTAATTTTTATTATATTTATTCTTTATTTACATAATATCATAAATTTAATATTAAAATCAAATTTTTCTTGTTTTATTAAAAAAATTTTTAAAAACATTTAGAAAGGTAACAATGAAAAAGATTTGTTTAGTGTTTATGGTTTTAGTCAGTTGTGTTTTTTCTAGTGATAAACTAAATATAGATAGTTTATTAAAAAACAAATAGGTATAAGAAGTATTACAAATTTTTCTCTTCTTAGTTCTGGGAATGCAAATTCCTATACTATTTATCCTGATATTATTGTAAAATTTTTTAATGATGCAAAACAATTATTTTTAACTCAAACTTTCATTTATACCATAGCACCCAAGTTTGATACACTTGTTTCAGGGGGTGGAAGTTATGCAAGACAAGAATACATAAACTTTTTTACAAATGAGTATTCTAGTAAAAATCGAATAGGCTTTGATAGTTTATAGCTAGGTTTTATTTATACAGGCGATAGTATTGCAGATTTAATTCCGCAAATTATCTTTCAAACTGCAATCATTCAAAGAGAAAAAGCAATCAGTCAAACCAAAAACTTTTATCTAAAATCACAAAACCTACAAGTTAGTTTAAGAGGATACAGCGATCCAGTTGTATATAACATTTATACCGGTTTTGGTTATAACTAATTAAGAAAATTTAAAACCCTTAAAATAGAGTATGGAAATAGTATTTATGTGGGTGGGGATTTATCTATTATTCTAAGTCCTAAAACTACTTTAGATTTGGGAGCAGAGCAAAGATTTCAAACCGAGCAAAAAATCAATGGTTATCAAAATTCAAAAGTACGTTCTATTCCAACTTTAAGTTTAGGTTCTACTTATAGTATTAATTTGGATAACGCAGTTTTTGTTAATGCTAGTTTTGAGGGAAGCTCTGCTGCACCTGATGTAATTTTTGGTATCAATCTATGGAAAAAATTTTAAAAATATTATTAATATTTATTATTCTGCCTTTATTCTTAAAGGCAGAATTTATAGTCAAGTCTTATCAAGAAATTAAAAATGAAAGAGTAATAAGACAAACTTATGAAGAGTCTTGTGGAGTTTCATCTTTGGCAACTTTAATTAATATACTTGATAATCAAAAGTTTAATGAGCTTAAACTTTTGGAAATAATGAGTGGACAACAACTTTACACTGATATGGTAAGCTTTGCAGATTTAAGCGATGCGGTTAAAAAGCTAGGCTATGAAAGTAATTCATATCAAATTAATAGAGAAAGTTTAGATAAGCTTATAAATATTCCAATGCTTGTAAAAATTGAAGATGATCCGCGCTTCCCGCATTTTGTGGTAATTATCAATCATAAAGGCAATTATTTACAAATACTTGATCCAAGTCATGGAGAATATATAAGTTCTAAAAGTCAGTTTTTTAGTGTATAGGATAGATACAATAAAGGTAGCTACGCTTTAATAGTAGCACCTAAAAAAGAGCTAAAAAAATTTAAACTTAATATACCAAAATCTTTAAATTTTGACTTTAGACCTTTTAGTTTGTATTGATTTTATATTTAAAAGAAAGCGTTAAAATGATATATAAAGAATTAATTTTTAACTAAATTAATAATAGAATAGGATTTGCTTTTATATATAAACTTCTTCATATTCAAAATAACTTTTAAAGGATAAATTTCCAAGTTTCATTTAAACTTTTAAATATTTTAAAAAAAGTTGGCTTATCTTTAATTTTTAGTTTAAATAAGTAATAGTAAATTTTTTATTTATGTTTAAGAACTCTTTTACTTAAATCATAAAAAAGTATAGGATTTATTAAGTTAAATCTATTGTTTATTTTAATTTTTATTTGATTAAAAATATTTAAAGCTTTGATATTTGAATGCTTTTTTAGCTTTTAGAATTTTTAGATTTTCTAAATTTATTCTATATCATTTTTGCTTTTAATTTTATTTAGTTTTTTAAAATAATGATTGTATTTTCTTATCTAAAAAAGATTTTTTAGATAAGATTTTATGATATTTTTTTCATTTGAATTAAGATTCATAAAAGCAATTTTGCTTAGTTTTGAAATATATAAATTTTCATTTGGGATATTGGTTTGGTTTTTTCCTATTTGTAAAGAGGTAATGGCACTTTGAGAAATTAATAATCTAGTATTATTATAACCTTTTACTCCCCAAGCACTATGCAATACAATATGTGTATTATTTATTTTTCCTCCATAAAGCATAATGTGTCCAGGAAAATAAAGCAAACTAAGATAAGGTTTAGCAAAACGATCAAGAAAATCTTCTTTTTGTTTTTGATTTAACTTGCTAATGTCAAAATAATCAAAACTAGTAATTTGTGCATAAGAATTTCTAGGCATATAAATTCCAAAAGCAGAAAATAAATCTCTTGTAAATAAAGAACAATCGCGTTCAAAGTCATATCCTCCCCATCCATAAGGAAGATTTAGAACTTGAGAAATTTGATTTTTTAAATTTTCATCATTTAATTTTATAGGAAAAGTTGAAAAAAGAGTTTTTTTAGCTTTATATTTATAGGATCCAATTTTACCATAATAATAATTTTCATCTTTTTTATAGTAAGGATAAATAGCTCCAATACGTGTTTGAAATAGAAAATTTCCCTTTATATCAAAGATTGATACTTTTTCTTTAAGCGGAGTTATAAAATTTAAATTTTCATAGATTTTTGCTCTATGATCATTTATAAATTCAAAATGATTAGCTTTAATAAAGCCAAAACCATTTTCACTCATTATAAAAGCATAGCGTTTATCTTTACTGTAATGAGATACTAAGATAGCAGATCCTATGTTTAAAATAGCATTTTGTGCATAATCAAAAGGTAGGCCTTCTCCTTCTTCAAAAGGATTTTTTAAGATAGCTTTAGGGCTTGGTAAATTTCTGATTAAAGAATTTTGTATAACTAAGGCTTTTTTATTTATGGATCCTAAATTTTGGATATTTGAGTTTTTAATTTGTTCATCAAACCAAAGTTGGGAGATTTTTTGTTTATTAAAAAAATAAAATTGATTTTTTTGATTTTTATACATTTTAAAAGCCCAAAATAAATCTTCATTTTTTAATTTTTTAAAATCACTATGCCAAGGACGAAAAAAATATTTTTTATAAGCATTATTAATAGAAAAATTTTCATCTAATTTAGGCAATATAGAAACATTTTGTTCAAATTTAAAATGTGCATACTGCGGAGTTTTGGTTTTAGGTGGTTGCTGTGTATTTAATGCGCATCCATTTATAAATAACAAAATAATAAATAAAAAATAATGATACATAAAAAAACCTTTATAAAAATAGTTATAATTATAATAAGGAAAAATAATGCTTGATAAACTAGAGAAAATTTTAGAAAAAAATAATGTTTTTTTAAGTGGTGGTGCTGGTGTTGGAAAATCGTTTTTGACAAATAAACTAAAAACGCTTTATCAAAAACAAGGTAAAAATGTTGTTTCTTTAGGATCTACTGCTTTAAGTGCGTTTAATATCAATGGAATTACTTTACATAGTTTTTTTTGTTTCGGAAGAAGTATAAGCCAAAGTGAGCTTGCATTTTATGATAAAAAACAAAAAGAAAAAATTACAAAATTAAATAAAATTTTAAAAAAAACTGATTTAATTATTATTGATGAAATCTCAATGGTAAGTGCAAATGTTTTTGATATGATTGTTCTTAGGTTAAAAAATGCAAATTTTAATGGCAAGATTTTAATTGTTGGAGATTTTTTTCAATTACCTCCTGTAATAAAAGATAATAATCAAACATTATTTTCTAATTCTTTTTATGCTTTTAATTCTATATTTTGGAATGATTTAAATTTTAAATTTTTAAAGTTAAGTATATCCAAAAGAACAGATAATGAAGAATTTTATCATTATTTATCTTTTTTAAGAAAAGGAGAAGTTAATGATAGTATTTTTTCATATTTTGAAAAATTGCTAATAAAAGAAACAGAATTTGATGAAATATCTGATGATTTTACTTTATTATGTGGCATAAATAAAAAAGTTGATTTAATCAATTCTCAAAAATTAAGCAAACTTAAAAGCGAATTGATAATTTTTAAAGCACAAATTAAAAAAGAAGATCCAACTTTAGAAGATAAGGTTTTATATTCTTGGGTTAAAAGTTTAAATATTTTAGAAGAATTAAAATTAAAAATAGGTGCTAAAATAATATTTTGTTTAAATAATTGGGAAAAAAATTATTATAATGGGGAACAAGGCATTATAAAAGATATTTTTGAAAAAGATAAAGAAATTTATATTGAAATTTTAAAAAATAATGGCACAATTGTTTTATTAGAACCTTATACTTTTAATATGGAAGAATTAAGTCAAAATCAAAATGATTTAGAAGTTAATATTCGCGCAAGCATTAGACAATTTCCTATAAAACTTGCATACGCTATAACAATTCATAAGTCTCAAGGTATGAGTATAGAAAAATTAATTTGCGATATTAATAATATATTTGAAAATGGACAACTTTATGTAGCTCTTTCAAGAGCTATAAATCCAAATAGTTTAAAAATACTTTATTCTAGGATTGATAATTTTAGATCTTATTTTTATAATAGCTTAAAAATTGATACACAAGTTTTAGAATTTTATAAAAAAAATAATTTCTTAGATTTAGAAAAGGATGAAATATGAAAAAATATTTTTTTATTTTAATAATACCATTTTTATTATGTGCTGATACTTTAGAAATTACAGATTTAAAAACAGATCTTTATTCTAAGAGTAGTAATAATTTGCTTAAAAAAATTAATATTTCTTTAGAAATTAATGGAGAGAATTTAGAAAATAATAAAGCAAAAATTATTGATAGTATTAATAGTGTAATTTCGAGTTTTTTTTATGAAGATATTTTTACAGAACTTGGAAAAGGGACGTTTAAACAGACACTAGAAAAATTTATTTATAAAAAATATAAAATAAAAATTAATTCTATTTATATTTTATCTTTAAATAGTGTTGAAAAATTTGATATAGAAGAGTTAAAGCAGTTTTTAAAATCTCAAGAACAAGAAAAAGAAAATTCAGAGCAAATACCACATATTAAAGCTCCAGAAGTTCCTAAAGTCCCAAATGTTTCTTTAAATGATGATTTAAATTTATCTAAAATAGAAAATATAAAATTAGAAAATAATTTAACGCTAGATAATAATACATCTAATGTTTTGCCTCAGATATTTAAAGAAAATAATATTAGCAAAAAAGAAAATAATTCAAGTAGTGCTACTGGATTTGAGATAAAGCTTGATGAAAATCAAACTTTTTAAGAAACAATATCAAAATTTTTTGGAATTTTTGGTATAAATAAATTTTCATTAATACGAATATTTCTTTTTTGATTGAATAGTTTAATATTGACATTATTATCAAATTCGTCTTTATAAGAAATATTTTCCACTTGATTTTCTTTTAATTTTAAAACATAAGTAGTATTTTCATATTTAGCTTCATAGGTATTTTGATCAATCATTTTAGCATTTTTAAAAATTTCATTTAAATTTGGAATATTTTCAAGTTTTGAAATAATAACTTGCTCTAAATCATATTCTATAATAGTGATTTTATTGTTATCTATGAAAATATCTTTATGTATGGGATTTTGATAATTCCAAAGAGCTTTATTGTGGGTTATAGTAAAATGACCTGTATAATTGATTTTTGTTTTTTTATTATCTATGCTTTGGATAAAATCACTTGAAAAATTTTCAAAACTTAGATCAAGAGCAAAAATTTTAATCATCATACTTAATAAAATAAACACGATTTTCATAAAATTCCTTAAAAAATAAATATTTTTTAAAGCATTCTAGCTAAGTTTAATTAAATAATAGTTATAATGATAGTTTAAAAGATTTTAATCAAAAGGCTAAATTATGTTTTTAAGCACCTTAAAAACTTTACTTGGAACAAAAAATGATCGTGAAATAAAAAAATATTTTAAACGCGTTGAAAAAATAAATTCTCTCGAAGAAAAATATCAGAAAATGCAAGATGAAGAATTAAAAAATATTTTTGCAAATTTAAAAGAACAAGTTTTAAATAATCAAGTAAGTTTAGATGAAATTTTAAATGATGTTTTTGCAATAGTAAGAGAGGTTGGTAAAAGAACTCTTAATATGCGTCATTTTGATGTTCAGCTAATTGGTGGTATGGTTTTACATGAGGGAAAAATTGCAGAAATGAAAACAGGTGAAGGTAAGACCTTGGTTGCTACATTACCTGTAGTTTTAAATGCTATGAGTGGTAAAGGTGTTCATGTAGTTACTGTAAATGATTATTTAGCAAAAAGAGATGCAGAACAAATGAGTGCTCTTTATAATTTTTTAAATTTAAGTGTTGGGGTTATTGTTTCAGAGCAAAATAGCGATATAGAAAGAAAAAAGGCTTATAGTTGCGATATTACTTATGGAACAAACAATGAATTTGGCTTTGATTATTTACGTGATAATATGAAATTCGAAGCAAAAGATAAAGTGCAAAGAGGATATAATTTTGTTATTGTTGATGAAGTAGATAGTATTTTAATTGATGAAGCAAGAACTCCTCTAATTATAAGTGGTCCTACAAATAGAACTTTGGATGGCTATATTAAAGCTAATGAAGTAGCTAAAAAAATGAAACGAGCCAAAGAAGTGGAGGCACCACAAAAACCAGAAGGTGATTTTTTAGTAGATGAAAAAAATAGAACTATACTTATTACAGAAGAGGGTATAGCAAAAGCTGAAAAGCTTTTTGGAGTTGAAAATTTATATAGTCTTGATAATGCAATCTTAGCTCATCAATTAGATCAAGCTTTAAAAGCTCATAATCTTTTTGAAAAAGACGTGCATTATGTATTACGCAATAATGAAGTTGTTATAGTAGATGAATTTACTGGAAGATTAAGCGAAGGAAGACGTTTTAGCGATGGGCTTCATCAGGCTTTAGAGGCAAAAGAAAATGTAAAAATTCAAGAAGAAAGTCAGACTTTAGCTGATATAACTTTCCAAAATTATTTTAGAATGTATAATAAACTTGCAGGTATGACTGGAACTGCACAAACTGAAGCAAGTGAATTTTCACAAATTTATAATTTAGAGGTAATTTCAATCCCTACAAATATTAAAATTCAAAGAATTGATAAAGATGATCTTATTTATAAAACTCAAGAAGAAAAATTTAAAGCTGTAATAGAAGAAATTAAAAAAGCAAATTCCAAAGGTCAGCCTGTTTTAGTTGGAACTGCAAGTATAGAAAGAAGTGAAGTTTTTCATAAAATGCTTGTTAAAGAAAAAATTCCGCACTATGTTTTAAATGCAAAAAATCACGAGCAAGAAGCTTTAATTATACAAGATGCAGGAAAAAAAGGAGCTGTAACTATAGCTACAAATATGGCAGGACGTGGAGTTGATATAAAAATTGATGATGAAATAAGGGCATTAGGGGGACTTTATATCATTGGAACAGAGCGTCACGAAAGCAGAAGGATAGATAATCAACTTCGCGGTCGCGCTGGACGTCAAGGCGATCCTGGTATGAGTCGTTTTTATTTAAGCCTTGAAGATAATCTTTTAAGAATTTTTGGTGGTGATCGTATAAAAGGTATTATGGATAAATTGGGTATTCAAGAAGGTGAAAGTATAGAATCAAGAATAGTTACTAAAGCCATTGAAAATGCACAAAAGAAAGTTGAAAATTTACATTTTGAAAGTAGAAAGCATTTATTAGAATACGATGATGTAGCCAATGAACAAAGAAAAACAATATATCGTTATCGCAATGAGCTTTTAGATGAGGATTATGATATTAAAAGTAAAATTTCTCAAAATATTCAAGAGTATGTTTCTAATATTATGAATGAATTTTCAACCTATGATGAAGATAAAAAATTTGAAAATTTAAAACAAAAAATTCTTTATGAGTGTTCAACTGAAATTGATGATAAAGAATTTAAAGATTTAGAAAATTCCCAAATTCAAGAGAAATTAGTTTTGATATTGCAAAATTCTTATAATCATAAAATGCAAGAATTATCACAAGAAGAAATAAGAAATATAGAAAGAATTATTTACCTTCAAGTTTTAGATAATGCTTGGCGTGAGCATTTATATCAAATGGATATTTTAAAAACAGGGATTGGGCTTAGAGGTTATAATCAAAAGGATCCTTTAGTAGAGTATAAAAAAGAAAGCTATAATCTTTTTTTAGAGCTTGTAGAACGTATTAAATTTGATAGTATAAAACTTCTTTTTAGTATAGTTTTAAATAAAAAAGATATTAAAAATTTAGAAGAAAAAGCTAATGAAGAAAATCAAAAAATTTTAGACAATGCAGTTGAATTTGGAGCAAGCGAGGATAATTTAGGTGAGATGGAATTTAGAAAAGTCCCAAGAAATTCTCCTTGTCCTTGTGGTAGTGGAAAAAAATTTAAAGAATGTCACGGAAAAAGTGGGCCAAAACAAGGAATATTTTCTTGAAAAAAGGAATTTTGAGATATTTACTTTTTAAATATCTTCGCTTTGATAAAGAGCAACCTTTTATCAATCTTTCTATGCTTTTAGCCTTTTTAGGTGTTAGTGTCGGTCTTTGTGTGCTTTTGGTAGCAATGGCTATAATGAATGGCTTTGATAAAGAGTTTGAAAAAAGATTTTTTGTAATGAATTATCCTATTACTATTATGCCTAAATTTTACTCTTTGATTGATGATAATTTAATTGATAAATTAAAAAAAGAATTTCCTCAACTTAAATTTAGCCCTTATATCAGCACTCAAGTAATTATTAAAACAGATAATTCTTTTGAAGGTGGAGTATTATTTGGGGTCAATTTTCAAGATGAAAAAGAGATTAATGAGATAGTTAAAAAAGCCCTAATAATTGATCAAATACAAAATTTCGATATTTTAGTAGGTTCTGCTTTAGTGCGTGAGTTTGGTTTGAAAAGAGGGGATAAGTTAGCTATTATTTTCTCAAATCTTGATGCGAGTGGATTTTCTTTAACTCCTAAAACAAAACGTTTTGACATTAAAGCACAATTTCATTCAGGGCTTTTATTTTATGATAAGGCTTATATGTATGCTGATGTAAATGCTTTAAGAAAAATTTTAAATAGAAAACAAGATTATGATGGTATTCATATTTATAGCACCAATGCCTTTGAAGATCTTAAAAAAATAAAACAATATTTAGGAGATGATTATATAAGCGTTGGTTGGTGGGAGCAAAATCAAAACTTTTTTTCGGCACTAGCTTTAGAAAAAAGAGCTTTATTTATAGTTTTAATGCTTATTATTCTTGTTGCAAGTTTAAATATAGTAAGTTCTTTACTTATGATAGTGATGAATCGTCGTAGTGAAATTGCTCTTTTATTAGCCTTAGGAGCTAGTAGGGCAGAGATTAAAAAAAGTTTTTTTTCTTTGGGTATGCTAATTGGTGGAAGCGGTATGATATGTGGTGTTATTTTAGCTTTTATTATTTTATGGCTTTTGGGAAATTTTGATATTATTTCTCTTCCTGCAGATGTTTATGGAACAACAAAACTACCTCTTGATTTATCAATGATTGATTTTTTCTTGACTATATGCGGAGCTTTAATCATTGTTGCTTTATCTTCTTACTATCCAGCAAAAAAAGCAACAGAAGTTAATGTTTTAGATACTTTAAGAAATGAATAATTCTTTATAACATATATAAAGAATTATTTTCATCAATATATCCTATTTTTTTCGTGTTATACCAGCGTATCCCATCTATTTCTTTAATCGCTTCATCGGTTAGTTTTTTATTGTTTAAATATCCAACCATAACTTGATGTCCACCTAATAATATAGTTCCATCTGTATCGATTTTTATAGCTATACCATCTAGAATTTGACCCAAGTTATTTTGATTTGAATTTGTATTAATACTTATTATAGGTGAAAGTTCATTTAATCCAAATGTAGAAAAAATTCTTTTTTTAAATTTTGACTCAAATTCTTCTTTAATATTTTGATCGATTTTGCCACCACTTAAAATAATTCTTGTATTTATAAATGTGTTTTCATTTAAAGTTTGAATGTAATTTTTAAAGGCATTTGTTTCTTCGCATATTATTGTAATTTGATTTGCAATTTTATTTTTAAAATTTGTATTAATAATAGCTTTAACTCCAGTTAAAATAGGAAGGAAAGTCATAATAAAGCCAAAAAAACTATAAGTAGGCAATGAAGATGATATCATATCATCATTTCTTAAATTAAATCGATCTGATATTTGCATAATAGTGCTTAGAATATTGCGATTGTTAAACATAATACCTTGATTATTTTCGTAATTTATATTTGTAATGGCAAGATTATTTTTTGAAGGCGAAAATATAAGTTTTAAAAGACTTTTTGGAAAAACACTTATTAAAAGCGTATATAAAAATATTTTATTTTGTTGATCTTTTATAGTTTTTAAAATATCTTCCATAAAAATTAAATGAATATTTTTATCATTGAAATTTAAATTAAGACTTTCAAAAAAAACTTTTGATGTATAAATTTGTTTGATATTTGAATTTTGAATAATGGAATAAATATTTTTATCATTATAATTTAAATTTATAATAACTTTTTGTGATAATAAAATACTAAGATTGCAAAGCAGATTTTCAAATGAATTTGGAAGTAAAATTCCTATACATTCTTCTTTTGGCGCATAACTTCCTCTTGAAAAATGTATATTTAGTGTTTTAGAGTTTTTTTTGATTATTTTGCTTAATATAAAAGTTAAAACTAAAAGCTTTCGATAAGTAAATGATATATTATTTAAAGGATCAATAAATGCAATACGAGAAAGATTTTTTTTAGCACAATCAATCCAAGTTCTTGTTATAGTATGCGTAGTTTCGCATCGCATTTGCCAAGTTTTAAATGATAGTTTTAATATACATTCTTGAATTTCTTTTTGACAAAGAGAATTTATTTCTTTGCCAAAGGCAATGCAAATATATTTTTGATTTATAGATCTATTTTTTAAAGAAAATTCTTCATTATTTTTATCAAAAGAACTATCCCATATACTTTTGATATGAAAAGGTATAATTTTTATTTGCTGATCTAAAATAATATTTTGCAAATTATAGTTTGTTTTATCTGTGAAAATACAAACTATTGCACCTTTGTTAAGTAGTTTAAGGCTTTCTTCTAGATTTTTAGACATAAAGTTAAATTTTTTAATAAAAAGTTTAATATACCAAGGAGAAAAAAGATTATTATCCATAATAAAATGAATTTTTCTAGGAATAACCATTTGTATAATAGCCCAATCAAGAAAACTATTATGATTTCCTATCAATAAAATCCCTTTTTGATTTGATAGATTTTCAAATCCATTGATTAAAAATTTATAATGGTGAAAAAAAGAAAAACTAATTAAAAATCTTACCAATAAAAAAGGAAGTTTTTTAAATATGTATAAAGACATAATAAAAGCAATAATTGTAAGAATATAAAAAATATAGTTTAAATTAAATTTAATAAATACAAGTAAAAAGATAGTCAGAATACAACTTAAAATAATAGTACTTTGTAAAAAATTATTTACAAGAATAACTTTTTGTATTTTTTTTACTTGAGAGTGCAGTTGTATCAGGGTAAAAAAAGGAATGATTACAAAAGATCCGCAAAACCCAAATAAAAAAAAGATTATAAAATGATTTAATATATAAGGCAATAATAGAGTTAAAATGCAAGAACCAAAAAGAGCAAAAGGAATAAATCCAAATTCAAGATAAGATATTGAAAATCTTTTAAAAACAAAAGAACCAAAGATAAATCCTATGGTTAAAAATATAAAATTTAAATAAAGATAAAATAAACTATCCTCAAGTAAAATATCTCTAACGTATATAGGAAATAATATTATATAAGATTCTAGCAATAATAAAAATATGGAAATTCCTAAAATAGAAGGAAAAAGAATTGGTTCTTTAATTATTGATTTTAAATTTTTTATAAAAATTTTTTTCTTTAAATAGCGCTTTAATGAATATGCAATCTTTTTTTCTTGTAAAATTGAAAGTTTATAGCTTAAAGCTAAATTTATTAAAGATAAAATAATAAAAGAAATACCAATGAAATTTATAAAATTAAAAATATTATTTTTGTTTAAATAAAAATAAGATATTCCAAAAGCAATTAAAATTGCCAAAGCACTACCAATGCCAATTAATAAATTAATTTTTAATACAAATTGTTTTTGAATTATTTTCAATATATAAGCATAAAAAATAGGAAAATAAAAAGAATTAAATAAAGCTAATAGAAAATTTAAAAATAAAATCAGCCAAAAAATATGATTATAATAAGATATGCAAATAATTAAAGACAATAAAAACAACAAAAAACCCAATAATTTCATAATATGTTTTTTAAAATAAAAAATATTAAAAAATTCAATTATAGGATAAAATAAAACAAAGGGTAGAAAAAATAAAATATCATTTAATGTAATGAAAAAAAAATGTAAATCTTTTTCATAGGTATTATAAATGATATTTTCGGTTATTGTTTTATGGGTTGCATAAATAAAAACATTTATAAATATTGACAATAAAAGAATATAAACTTGACTAATTTTTTTTAGGAAAAAATCTCTCATTTACTTACATTAAACCTAAAATGCATAACATCTCCGTCATTAACTAAATAATCTTTTCCTTCTAAACGCAATTTTCCTGCTTCTTTAGCTTTAGCTTCCCCTCCATAATGAATGAAATCTTCATAAGAAATTACTTCAGCTTTAATAAAACCTTTTTCAAAATCATTATGAATAACGCTTGCAGCTTTTGGAGCTTTCCAGCCCTTTTTAATAGTCCAAGAGCGCACTTCTACTACTCCAGCAGTAAAATAGTTAATAAAGCCAAGCTTATGGAAACTTGTGCGGATAATTTGATCAAGTCCGCTTTCTTTAATTCCTAAAGAATTTAAAAATTCATAACTTTCTTCTGTGCTAAGAGTGCTTAATTCTTCTTCTATTTTAGCACAAAGTTTAATCACTTCTTGATTTTGTTTTTTTGCATATTCTTTTAGAGTTTTTACATAATGATTATCTTCATTAAGAGTATTTTCATCAACATTTGCTCCATAAATTACTTCTTTAGCAGAGAGTAATCTTAATTCTTTAATAAGATTTTGATAAATTTCACTATCTTGTTTTTCGAAAGTTTTTGCCATCAAGCCTTTATTAAGATGATCAAGTAAATGTGAAGCTAATTCTAATGCTTCTTTAGCTCCTTTTTGATTGGCTTTTGCCTCTTTAGAAAGTTTTTCTATTTTTTTATTTAATTGTTCAATATCAGCTAAAATAAGCTCTGTATTGATAATTTCAATATCTCTTATAGGATCTACACTTCCTTCAACGTGGGTGATATTTTCCTCTTCAAAGCAACGCACTATATGTAAAATAACCTCAGTTTCTCTAATGTTAGAAAGAAATTTATTACCAAGACCCTCTCCTTTACTTGCTCCTTTAACAAGTCCAGCTATATCTACAAATTCAATTAAAGATCTTATAATTTTTTGTGGATTAACAATTTTGGCTAATTGATCAAGACGTGAGTCAGGAACTTCAACCAATGCTTTGTTTGGTTCTATAGTGCAAAAAGGATAATTAGCACTTTGTGCATTTTGTGTTTTAGTTAAAGCATTAAAAGTTGTTGATTTTCCTACATTAGGAAGTCCTACTATTCCTACAGAAAGACTCATTTATTTTTCCTTAAAAGATGAATTAAGAAATTTACACACATTCTAACTCCAGCTCCACTTGCTCCAAAATTCATATAGCCCCAATTTTTTTCTATATAAGCAGGACCTGCAATATCTAAGTGCAACCATTTATCTTTGTATTCTTTGCGTATAAATTTATCTAAGAAAAGTCCAGCAGTAATTGCTCCTCCATAACGACTCGATGAAACATTGCAAACATCTGCTATATTTGATTTAATAAGTTCTTTAAGATAGGGATTAAAATGTAATATAGTTGTATATTCTCCACTTTTTTTACTTGATATATAAAATTCATTTTGTAAATCTTCGTTATTTCCCATAATAGCACTTGTATATTCTCCAAGTCCTACGACACAAGCTCCTGTTAAAGTAGCTAAGTCTATAAGTAAATCAGGTTTTAAATCTTGTGCAAAAGAAAGACAATCAGCCAGCACCAATCTCCCTTCTGCATCAGTATTTCTTACTTCTATACTAACACCTTCTCTTGAGATTAATATATCATCAGGTTTGTAAGAATTTCCACCTATCATATTTTCTGTAGCACCGATGATACAATGAACTTCAAATTCCAATTCAAGCTCAGCTATTGCTTTTATAATTCCCATAGCAGCGGCAGCACCGCTTTTATCTGCTTTCATAGTAACCATATAATCTGAAGGTTTTAAGCTAAGTCCGCCGCTATCATAAGTTAAACCTTTGCCCACAAATACAATACGTTTTTTTGCATTTTTATGCTTATAGCTAAGGTGAATAAGACGTGGAGGATGGATAGATGAGCGATTAACTGCTAAAAAAGCATTCATTTTTTCTTTGACTAAAAATTTTTCATCATAAATTTTACACGTTATATTTTTATTTGATTTTGCTAAATTTTTAGCATCTTCTGCCATTCGAAGCGGGGTATAAAATTCTGGAAATTCATTAACAATATTTTTTGTGAAATTTGTAGCATTAGCTAAAATATCACCTCTTGTAATTCCTATTTTTGCTTCATTTTGGTTAAATTTTTTACCATTAATATCATTTTTAGCTATAATGATTTTTTTAATATTTGATTGATTTTTTTCACTTTTATATTTATCAAATTTATATGTAGCAAAAATAATTCCCTCAACCAAAGAAGCAAAGCTTCTAACAACACATTCTCCTATTATAGAAGGGGTTTTTATAGTTTTAATATTTAATTTTTCAAGACATTTATAGGCCTCATAAAAACTTTTTCTTATATCTTCATAATTAAGGCTTTTAAGTTCTATAAACAATTTTTTATTATGTAAATCAATACATAATCCTTCACCCTTATAATTGTTAAGATCAAAGAAATTTTTATATTCTTTTAAATTCTTTATATTTTTATTTTGTATAAAAATAAGTTCAAAATCAGCTGCAATCTCTTCAATATTTTTTGAGCTAAGTTCAAATTTCATCATTTCTTCCTTTTTTCTTTTAATAAAGATTTTTCCATTTGCTTAAAACCAAATAATAAAAGCAATAAAAATAATATAATAATCAAAGCAGCATAATACCAATGCTCT
Source organism: Campylobacter sp. TTU_617 (assembly GCF_016599045.1). Taxonomy (GTDB): domain Bacteria; phylum Campylobacterota; class Campylobacteria; order Campylobacterales; family Campylobacteraceae; genus Campylobacter_D. The sequence goes on along the minus strand of NZ_JAENKV010000001.1, from coordinate 202,009 downwards.
TCTGCCCAGCTAACTGCCTTCCAAATGGCTTCTCCAAAATACCAAGCTAAAAGTATAGTAATGCTTGCCCAAACCCAAGCGCTAAAGAGATTAATAATAGCAAATTTTTTAGCACTATATCTTGTAATGCCAATACTCATAGGTATAATTGTTCTAAAGCCATACATATAGCGTTGAATAAAAATAATAGGCCAACCAAATTTTTGTAAAAGCAAATGAGCTACTGCGAATTTACGCCTTTGCGTTCTAAGTTTTTTTTGTATATATTTTTTATTATATCTTCCAATATAAAAATAAACTTGATCTCCAGCAAAGCCTCCAAGACCTGCTATAAAAATGACTAAACCTAAATTAACATGACCTTGATGAGCAAAAATTCCTGCTAAAATTAAAGCAAGTTCCCCTTCTAACATACACCATACAAAGATGATAATATAGGCAAGATCTTTATAATTATAAAGTAAATTTTTTAAAAAATCTTCCATAATAGGCCTTTCTAAATTTGTAAAATACTATAAACTGAAGTAATACTAGAGAGTTTTTCAGCCCCTTTTAAATCTTTTAATTCAAGTAAAAAGCAAGATTCTACACATTGCCCTCCAGCTTTTTGTATTAGCTCACAAGAAGCTATAGCAGTTCCTCCAGTTGCTATTAAATCATCAACAAGAAGTACTTTAGCATTTGGAATTCCTTTAAATGCATCTTGATGAATTTCTAAAGTATCGCTTCCATATTCTAATTCATATTTGCAAGAAAATGTTTTGTAAGGAAGTTTTTTAGGTTTTCTTATAGGAACAAAAGGAATATCAAGTCTTGCACAAAGCATAGCAGCAAAAATAAATCCACGACTTTCTGCCCCAGCAATAAAATCAAGAGTTGTATTTTTATAGCGTTCTTGTAAATGATTTAACAAAAAAGATAAAGCTTTTTTGTCATTAAGTAGGGTTGTAATATCTCTAAATTGAATACCTTTTTTAGGAAAATCTGCAATGGTTCTAATTGTATTAAGTAAATATTTTTGTTCTTCTGTGTTTAATGTTATCATAATAATGCCTCTATTTTTGCTTCTAATTCTTTAATTCTTTGTCTTAATTTATCATTCTCTAATCGATATTGAGAATTTCTAGTTCTAAGTGAAGTTAAATCAGCTTTAATTTTATTAAGCTCTTCTGTTAAAATATCTATATTTCCTAGACTCCTTTGAAGTTGAACTTGAAGTTTTCTTATGATGATTTCTGTATCATCAAGATTACGTTTAATAAACTCTTTAGAGTGTTTTTCTTTATGAAGTAGTGTTTTATAATAAAACAACATAACAATTAAATAAATACTGATACAAATAAGCAAAGTTAATATAAGCCAATCTAAAAACATTTATAATCCTATTTCAATTTTTTGAATTCTATTAATATGTCTTCCCTGATCAAAAGGTGTTTGGATAAAATTTTGAATAATATCAATCGCCAAATCAACCCCAATAAGTCTTCCACCTAAAGCTAAAACATTTGCATTATTGTGTTTTCTAGCTAGTTTTGCGCTAAGACTTTCATTGCATAAAGCACAGCGAATGTTTTTATGTCTATTTGCAGCAATTGAAATGCCAATCCCTGATCCACAAATTAAAATTCCAAAACTTTTATCATCAATTTTACTAGCGAGTAAATGAGCAAAATCAGGATAATCACAGCTTGAAGTATCATGCGTTCCTAAATCGATAAAAGTAATATTTTGGTTTTGAAAAAAAATACAAATTTGTTCTTTAAGTTTAAAACCAGCGTGATCACTGGCAATATAAATTTGTTCTTTAAGCATATTAAAAAACCCAATCTAACTAAAATTAAGATTTATTTTATCATAATAAAGTATAAAAATAATTAATTTAAAATATAAAATATGCTAAATATTTTTGTGATACAATAATATTCCAAAATATCTTTATAAATATCAAGGGAAATTAGTTAATGAAGTTTATACTCATAGGATCTTCTACAGGCGGACCTAATCAGCTTAAATATTTACTAAAAGATGTAAATATTAAAAATACTTGTATTATTATAGCTCAGCATATGAGTCAAAGTTTTATTCCTTCTTTTGTAAATCAGTTTAACAAAGAAGCTTTAAGCGAAGTATGTATTATAAATGATAAAGAAATGCTGTCAAATAAAATTTATATTTGCCAAAAAAATACTATTTTAACAGGTTCTTTAAATCCAGTTGCAATATGGCAAGATGAGATTTTGTCAGATTTTAAACCAAGTGTTGATTTACTTTTTAATTCTGCAATTGAACTTAGTAAAACAAATAAAATACTAGCTATTATTTTAACAGGTATGGGAAATGATGGGGCAAAATCTTTGCTTAAGCTCTATAAAGCCGGAGTAAAGTGTTTATGTGAAAATGAAGCAGATTCTGTAGTTTATGGAATGCCCAAAAGAGCTAAAGATTTAAATCCTGACTTAAAGCCTATGAGTTTGAAAGAAATTAAAAAAGAGATTTTAGATTTTATTGAATAAGAATAATATTAAGGAGTATCTATGGAAACAAAGAGTCTTAATGAATTTGAATTTAATGAATTTGTAAAAATAATCAACGAAATAAGCGGTATAGATTTAACTGATAAAAAAAATACCTTATCTTTAAAATTATCTAAATTTTTATTAGAACATGGATTTGATAATTTTCAAAATTTTTTGCTCAAATTAAAAGTTAATCAGAAATTAAAACAAGAAACTTTAGATTTTGTTACCATAGGTGAAACATATTTTTTAAGAGAACTTGAGCAACTAAAAGAAGCAATTTATTATATTAAAAGTTTGGAAAAAAGTGTAAGGGTTTTAAGCGCTCCTTGTTCAACGGGAGAAGAAGTATATTCTTTAGCTATTTTAGCTAGTCAAAATTACGTTAAAGATATAGATATTTTAGGAATTGATATAAATTCTAATGTTATAGAAAAAGCAAAATTAGGAAAATATCAAGGAAGGACATTGCAAAGACTTAGCGAGATTGAAAAAAATAAATTTTTTACAAGAGAAGATGAAATATATACTATCAATAAAAGCGAACTTTGTCCTTGTAAATTTGAGCTTTGTAATGTTTTTGAAGATAAATTTTTAAGACTTGGAAAATTTGATATTATTGTATCGAGAAATATGATGATTTATTTTAATTATGATTCTAAGTTAAAACTTATGGAGCATTTTTATAAAATTTTAAATAATAAAGGAAGATTATATATTGGAAATGCCGATTTAGCTCCTGATATAGAATTGTTTAAAAAAGTTTTTTCTTCTAAAGGTGTATATTACGAAAAAATATAAATCATTTGAAGATCTTTATTTTACAGCATTTTTTAATATTTATTTTAATAGAATGCCGTTTTAACTTTTAAGGATATTTATGCGTGGTTATAAAATTTTTTCAGGTTCAGCTAATATTAATTTCGCAAAAGAAATTTCAAAATATCTTTCTTTACCTTTAAGTGATGCAGGTATTAAGCGTTTTAGTGATGGTGAAATTAGTGTTCAAATTGATGAAAGTGTTCGTGGAAAAGATGTTTTTATTATACAAAGCACTTGCGTTCCAACAAATGATAATTTAATGGAGCTTTTGATTTTAACAGATGCTTTAAGAAGATCAAGCGCTAATTCTATTACCGCAATTGTTCCTTATTTTGGATATGCAAGACAAGATAGAAAAGCTAATCCTAGGGTTCCAATTACAGCCAAACTAGTTGCTAATTTAATTCAAACTTCAGGAATTGATCGTGTTGCAACTATTGATTTGCATGCAGGTCAAATTCAAGGTTTTTTTGATATTCCAGTTGATAATCTTTATGGAAGTATAGTTTTTAATGACTATATAAAAAATAAACATTTTAAAAATGCAATCATTGCAAGTCCTGATATAGGAGGGATTGCAAGAGCGCGAAGTGTTGCAAAACATTTAGGTCTTGATATTGTTATCGTTGATAAAAGAAGAGAAAGAGCTAATGAAAGCGAAGTTATGAATATCATAGGCGATGTTAAAGATAAAGAAGTGATTTTGGTTGATGATATTATAGATACTGCAGGAACTATAGTAAAAGCTGCTGAGGTTTTAAAAGATAGAGGGGCAAGATCGGTTATGGCTTGTTGTACTCATCCTGTATTAAGCGGAGCAGCATATGAAAGAATTCAAAATAGTGCGCTAGATGAACTTGTTGTTACAGATACAATTCCTCTTAAAAAAGAACTCCCTAACATTAAAGTATTAAGTGTAGCTCCAATTTTTGCAGAAGTTATACGCCGTGTTTATCATAATGAAAGTGTTAATTCTTTATTTATCTAAAAATTAATAAAAATATATAAAGATTAAAAAATAAATATTTATTCCATTTTATTCTAAAATGGAATAAATATTGCTTGTATTATTTTATATTTAGATTGAAGGCAGAAAATCTAAATAAAGGATTTAATATGAGCATCTTTAGCATCAATGATAACTCAAACTATGGCTCTATACTTTCACAAAGTAAAGCAAATAAAGAAAGTAAAGAAAATTCAAAAATAAATTTTGCAAATACTTTTTTAAAACAAAATGCTAGTAAGTTAAATGAAATTCAAAGTGCAAATTCACAAACTTTAATAAGAAGTGAAGTATTAAATTCTACTAACAATAATATCAATAAGAATTATTATACTAAAACAAATTCTCCTAATTATGATATAGCTAGTGAATTTAAAAACTCTATTTATACTCTAAAATATAAACAAGTAGATTTAAATACTAATACAGCTTATGGCTATAGTGTAGATAAAGATGGCTATATGGGAGAAGACTTTAATAAAGCTGCAGGATTGCCAAAAGATTTTAAAATACATAAATCTACTTTGGATGAGATAGAAAGATTTAATCAAGAAAATATGGCTAGTGAAACTAGTGGGAATTATTATAATAGCTTTGATATGGCTTCTATTGTTAAATCCTATTATAATAGCTTTAATCAAGTAATAAGTGTATTTCCAAATGATAAAACAAGTTTTAGCAAAGCAGATTTGGAACAATTACCAAAAGGATTAAATAGTGATTATAATGATAACCAAGAACAAATTGTAAAAAATATATTTAATGCAGAACAATTTCACGAAGCACAAGCAATTAAATATTCTACTATGAATTTGGGCATGAACCTTACAAAACTTGACTTTTCTCCACAAAGTATGGAGCAAGGTTATTCAATTGAAGATGGCTTTAATCCTGATATGTCAGTTTATCCACAAAATGAAGATGGAAGCTATTCTAAAGAAGCTTTGTTTATGAGTTTTTTAAAATCCTATCCGCCTTTTCCATCTTCAAATCAAGTTGTTTTGAGCCCTGAAGCAAAAGCTTTAGAAGCAAAATTTGAACTAGAAAGAAAAGCAAATCCTTCTTTTAGTGTCTCCTTAGATGACATTATGACAGGTAAAGTTGATTTTGCTAAGCTATTAAAAGGTTATGCACAAGATGGATGGCTTGATGCAGATATATATGCAATGGATAAAGGAGTTAAATGGCAAAATACAAGCATAGGTTATGGTGGAGCTTGGTTTGATAGAGAATTTAATCAAGCAAAAGCTAATGGTTGGAAAGCAAGTAATGAAAGTATAAATTCTTATGTAAATAATATAATGGATAGATTAGATAAGCTAATGAGTGAAACTAGAGTTTAAGGATTTAATATGAGCATCTTTAGTATAAATGATAATTCAAGTTATGGCTCTATACTTTCACAAAGTAAAGCAAATAAAGAAAGTAAAGAAAATTCAAAAATAAATTTTGCAAATGTTTTTTTAAAACAAAATGTCACTAAATTAAATGAAATTCAAAGTAAGAATACTCAAAATATAGCATTTAATGAAGTATTATCCAATAAAAATAATGTTTATACCGATACTCCTAATTATAATATATCAAGTGAATTTAAAAACTCTATTTATACTTTAAAATATAAACAAGCTGATTTAAGCACTAATACAGCTTATGGTTATAGTGTAGATAAAGATGGCTATATGGGAAGTGATTTTAACAAAGCCGCAGGATTGCCTGAAGATTTTAAGATACATAAATCTACTTTGGATGAGATTAAAAAAGCTGCCGAAAATGAGCCTTATATTGCAGATATGAAACAATATTTTGGTGTAAGCGAGTATTATACTAATATTGATATGGCTGAAACCATTAAACAATACTACAATCTTTTTTCTAATGCTTTAGGTCAAAGTTTTCCAAATGATAAAACAAGTTTTAGTGAAGCAGATATAAATTCTATGCCTAGTGGTTATGGTGTAAGTGGAACGCAATCAATGGACTTTAATGATCCAAGCAATAGAATGAATATCACTCACCTAAGAGATTTTTCAAATTCTTTAATTTCAAATGTTTATAAAACCCCTGAACAAGCAAAAGAAGCTGATGAAATTTGGCTTGATTCAGGATGTATGATCAAAGGATTATCATCTGAGACTTTAGGTTTATCCTTAGAAGAAATCAAAAATGTTTCTAAAGGTGAAGATTGGCAATTTAATCCTGATATGTCAGTTTATCCACAAAATGAAGATGGAAGTTATTCTAAAGAAACTTTGTTTATGAGTTTTTTAAAATCTCAAGGTGGACAACCCGTTGAGAGTCCAAAAACCACACTTAATCCAACAATAGAAGCTTATAATAGGGCTATGGCTAAGGAGAGTTTTAGTGGTCTTGCAATTAACATTGATAGTATTATGACAGGTAAAAGTGACTTTAAAAGCTTTTTTAGATACTGGGCAGAGCATGGCATAGCAGAAGGTGATTTATATATGTATGAAAATAACATTCCTAAAGAATCTGCTATGGGTAATTGGGCTTTAGATGCTGAAATTAAACAAGCTCTTGCTAATGGCTGGAAAGCAAAACCTAGCACCATTAATTCCTATGCTGATTCTATAATGGATAGACTTAATAATCTTATAGGACAAACTAGGGTTTAGGAAGTAAATAAAAAGAAATTAATATCGCTTAATTGTGATATTAAAATCTAAAATGTTCTATTTCAAAATTTAAAGATTTGGGTAGATTGAGTTTGTAATCTTTGAGTTGTTTTTTAGGATTAACAACTAAAGCAAATCCACCTTTATTATACCTTATAAAATTTGATATATTCTCCATAGCTTGGATCAAGTATTTGTAAATAATTACCTTTATGATTTATAATCACTACAAAATGTGGAAAGCGTGGATCATCTTCAATCTTTACTAAAATAGGAACAGATGTAATATTTTCTAAAATCTTTCTATCGACTTTATAAGATTTGCTTTCATAGCCAAGCTTTTTTACTGCATCATTTAAATCTGCAAAGCTTACCATATCTGTATAAAGCTTTTGATTGCTCATAGTTTTTAACAAGTCTAGTTCTGTTAAATTATTATCATCAAGTATATTGATAAGTGTAGCTAAAGAAGCAGCGCCACAAGATTCTTCATAATTTTGCCTTACAACTTTTTCATTTTTGATTTCTTGGTAAGACTTAACTACAAATTCTGCCTTTAAAAATAAAGGCAAAAGAGCAACTATTAATGCTATTTTTAGAATTTTTTCCACAGATTGATACCAAAAATTGCATCAGGAGCAGCAGAGCTTCCGCCTAGACTTGCACTGACTGAAATAGCTGTATCTTGATTGATACTATAAGTAGAACCACCACTAATTGTAGGGATTGATCTTAATTCTGAGTTTTTTATACCATTAATTTTTTGTGCCGTTTGAAATCTTTGCTCTGCTCCCAAATCTAAAGTAATTTTAGGGCTTAAGATAATGGATAGACTCCCGCCTGCATAAATGCTATTTCCATATTTTATTTTTGCAATTTTAAATTTTCTTGTTTGATTATAACCAAAACCTGTATAAATGCTATATACCACAGGATCGCTATATCCTCTTAAACTGGCTTCTAAACTTTGGGATTGAAAATAAAAGTTTTTAGTTTGCAAAACTGTTTTTTCTCTTTGAATGATTGCTGTTTGAAATTTAATCTGTGGGACAAAATCCGCAATACTCTCTCCTGTATAAATAAAGCCTATCCATAAAGAATCAAAATTTAAAGTATTTTTGCTTGTATAAGCACCTGAAATAATATTGTTATACTCTTAATCTTGCATAATTTCCACCACCTGAGATAAGTAAATCAAAACTAGGCGTAAGCGTATAAATAAAAGTTTGATTTAAATAAAGTTGTTTTGTATCATTCCAAACATTTAAATCCCCATTTATTCCTATATTTGGATAAAGAAAGTAAGAATGAGAATTTCCTGTGCTAAGAAGTGATAAGCTTGTAATACTTCTTAAGCCTATTTGCTTTTTAAATAAATTGTCTATATTTAACTCATCGCTAGCAAAAAGATAAGCATTTAAAACTATATAAATAAAAATAATTTTTCTCATTCTTTATCCTTTTAAAATATTGCCCAATTTTTAAGCAAAAAATATTTGTGAATTTTAATATTTTAAATTTTAAAAAAATTTAAATTAAATTAATATTTTATTAATTATAATTTAACGATTATCCAATAAAGGAGGATAAACAAAAATGGTTAATAAAATTTTATGGTTTTTTGTTGCCTTGCTTGGAGCTTGTTGTTTTTGCTATTTGGCTTTACAAAATGGAGAGAAAGTTTCAGCTCTTTATTTGGTTGTATCTGCTGTATGTATTTATATGATAGCATATAGATTTTATGGTCGTTTTGTGGCTTATAAAGTTTTAGAGCTTGATAGAAATCGTGCTACACCTGCAAGAGTTGAAAATGATGGACAAAATTTTGTTCCAACAAATAAAATTGTTTTATTTAGTCACCAATTTGCAGCTATTGCTGGAGCTGGTCCTTTAGTTGGTCCTGTTTTGGCTGCTCAAATGGGTTATTTACCTTCTATGATTTGGATTTTAATTGGTGGAGTTTTGGCAGGTTCTGTGCATGACTTTTTAGTTCTTTTTATTTCTATGAGGAGAAAAGGTCGTTCTCTTGGTGAAATGATAAAAGATGAGATGGGGAATTTTACCGGTGCTGTAGCTATGATAGCTATTTTTGGAATCATGATTATTATCATTGCTATTTTAGCTATGGTTGTGGTAAAGTCTTTAGCAAATTCTCCTTGGGGTTTATTTACTATTGCTATGACTATTCCTATTGCTATATTTATGGGTATTTATATGCGTTTTATTCGTCCTGGAAAAGTAGGCGAAACTTCTATTATAGGTTTTGTACTTTTAATTTTAGCAATTCATTATGGTAGTGTTGTTGCAGCAGATCCTTATTGGTCTAAATTTTTTACTTTTGATGCCCCAACATTGGCTTTTATGATTATGGGCTATGGGTTTATTTCATCACTTTTGCCTGTATGGTTCTTTTTGGCGCCAAGAGACTATCTTGCTACTTTTTTAAAAATTGGTGTTATAGTCGTAATGGCTTTGGCTATTGTGATTGTTATGCCTGATTTTCAGATGCCAAAAATTAATTATCAGTATCTTGATGGAACAGGTCCTGTTTTTGCTGGATCGATTTTTCCTTTCTTGTTCATTACTATAGCTTGTGGTGCCATTAGTGGATTTCACGCATTAATTTCAAGCGGAACAAGTCCTAAAATGCTTGAAAATGAAGAGCACGCTTTATTGGTTGGTTATGGCGCTATGCTTGCTGAAAGTGCTGTGGCTATTATGGCTTTAATTTGTGCTTGTATTTTACATCCTGGAATTTATTTTGCTGTAAATTCCTCTTCGGCTTTAATAGGGAATGATTTAGTAAGTGCTGCAAAAATTATTAGTGATTGGGGATTTAGTGTAACACCGCAAGAAATTATGCAACTTACTAAGGATATAGGAGAGCAAAGTATATTATCAAGAACAGGAGGAGCTCCAACATTCGCTTTAGGCGTTACTTTGATTTTGCATAAAATTTTTGGTGGAGTTGAATTTATGGGTTTTTGGTATCATTTTGCCATTTTATTTGAAGCTTTATTTATTTTAACTGCTGTTGATGCTGGAACTAGAACTTCTAAATTTATGGTTCAAGATATTTTAGGAAATATATATAAGCCTTTAGGAAATACTCATAATTATTTTGCAGGAATTTTAGCTACTATTTTAAGTGTAACTTGTTGGGGTTATTTTTTATATCAAGGTGCGATAGATCCTAAAGGCGGAATTTATACTTTATGGCCGCTTTTTGGTGTAAGTAATCAAATGTTGGCTGGAATGGCTTTACTTTTAGTAAGTGTAATACTTGTTAAAATGGGTAAAAAAAGATTTCTTTGGGTTACTTTGGTTCCAGCTTGTTTTGTTTTATTGGCAACTCTTTATGGTGGAATACAAAAGGTATTACCTTATGAAGAAGGAGCCAAGGTAAGAAATGTAGTAAGCCATATAGCTACTGCTCAAATAGCCAATAAAAATATAGAAAAATTAGAAAATGAGCTTTTAGAATTTAAATCACAAAAAGTAGATTTAAGTGAAAATGAAAATAATTTTGCTCAACAGATAAAAGAAAAAGAACAACAAATTTCTAATTTATCTCACGTCGTTTTTGGAAATATTTTAGATGCTGTTTTATGTATCTTTTTTATGCTAACTACTTTACTTGTTATTATCTCTTGTATAGGAATTTGCATAGGCAAGATAAAAATTCCGTTAAAAGAAAGTCCTTATATTAAAATCAGTTCTTTAAATGTTAAAGAAAATTAAATTTTATTATGAAAAAGCCGAAAGGTTTTTTCATCCTTTAGTAGGACTTTCAAGTTATGATAAGTATGTAGAGCATATGAAAGAAAAGCATCCTAAAAAAACTCCCAAAACTAGAGCAGAGTTTTTTAAAGAATGCTTAGAAAATAAATATAATAGCAAATTAAGTAAATGTTGATAATTTTTTAGGATAAAGTTTTATCATACAATTTAGGAATTTAAAAAACCATGGATTTTCTTTAATTCTTCACTAATTGGTTTTTTATTACCTTCTCTATCGACACTTACATAGGTTACAATAGCAGAGGTTACATGGATACAAGCCATGCAACCGAGCTTATCTACTCTTTGTGCAACAACTTCAACTTGAACTTTTATCGAGGTATTTCCAACTTTTAAAATTTTTGCATAACACGAAATAATATCACCTATAAAAACTGGTTGTTTAAAAACGACTTGCTCCATAGAAATTGTTACAACTCTTTCAGGGGAAAGTTCTCTAGCAGCTATAACTCCAGCTGTATCTATTTGAGACAAAATCCATCCTCCAAAAATATTGCCTGCAGAATTTGTATCTTTTGGCATTGCGACTATTTTAAGTTTTGGCTCTCCCATATCTTTCATTTTTTCTCCTTGATTTTTAATGTTTAATTATAATAGAATTTAAAACTATAAGGAGTAAAATTATGAATAATTTTAAAGAAGTGTTACTACTTGTAAAAAAACGAAAAGAACAAATTAATTCTTTATATGAGATTTTAGATAAAGATGATATTGGTCCTTATTTTGAATCTTTAATCAATTTAAGTGGTTTGAAAAAAAACAAAAATGCTATTTTGGCTATATTAAGACGTTTAGTAGATTTAAAAGAAGAAAATTTAGTAAAAGAACTAGAAAAAAATAATTTTAGCGAAGAAAAAATTACTAAAATAAAACATCTTTTTTATGATGAAGTAAGAAAATTTTATGAAAGAGAGCACCAAGAACTTATTAATGAAATTAAAAATAAAAAACTTTTAAATAATTTTTATCAAACTCTTATTCAAGGTGTTCATAATATAGGCTTAATTATCAATGATTTTGAAAGTTCTTGGACTAAAGAGATTATAGAAAAAAATAATAAGATTTTATCTTCAATGTTTAAAGATCTTAATCTAGCCTTGGAATTTTTAAAGCAAAATAAACTCTATCAGGTTGATAGAAATGGTCAAATTTGCGAAAGAAGTTATGGGGTTTTGGTTAGAATTGGTCAAATTTGGAGATTTGTTCCTTATGCTAAATTCTTTGAAAATGAAATTTTAAGACTTGAATTTGCATTTGATTCTATGATAGATAAGCTTAAAACTTTTGCAAATTCAAATGAAGAATTTGCCTATATTGAATATCTAATAAAATTAAAAATTGCTTTTTGCGAAAAGCGAGAAAATAAAGTTATAGAGGCTTGGCAAAATGCTGAGCTTGCTTGGATGGAAGTAAAATCACCTTTGCAAATTGGTCATCCTTTAGAGTATTATGAGGATAATTATACCCACGCTGTAGCACTAGAATGGGATATTAGATTGCAAGATGAGAGTTGTTTTGATGTAAATGAATTTATCAATCAAATTAATACTAGTTTTGAAAAAGTTTGTAAAAATATCAATTTAAATAACAATAATTTAAAAACCGAAGTTTTAAATAATATCAATAAAACACAGCTTTATATATGTACCCCTATGATTTTTTATGGAGCGGAGCTTAGAGGACTTTTTTCTGCTCAAGTTGTTCCTAATGATGAATTTGTAAGTGCTAAATCGGGCAAGAAGATTTTTGCTTTTTTAAATTTTGTTTATGAAAGTGCTAAAAGCAAACCTTTTATGAAAATTTCAAGTGTAATTTTTGAAAAAGATTTTTTAGATTATGGAAGAGAAATTCTTTTTTTTAAAGAAGAAATTTGGAAAAAGGTTTATGAAATTTCTACTATAGGTCACGAGTTTGGTCATATTTTCTTTATAGATCAAGAGAGCGAAAAGCTTATGAATCAGAGTGGATATTTTAAAAATATAGAAGAATATAAAGCTACCACAGGAGGATTGATAAATTTTTTCTATCATGAAGTTGAAGAGCTTAAAATGCCGGTATTTTATGAACTTATTAAAAGATCTATTTCTTTAATTGCTTGGCAAGAAGCAGAAGAAGTAAAACCTTATTATACAGAGGGTTTAATTCATCTTGATTTGTTATTTAAAAGTGGTGTTTTGAGTTTTAAGGATGAAAAATTATTTGTTAATTTTACTTTAGAGTTTTATGAGAAATTTAAAGATTTAACTTTACAAAATTATCATAGTCTTGCTAAACACTATGCTCAAAAAAATGATGCTAAAGAATTTTTAAATATTTTTTGCATTTTGGAAAATGGGATATTTTTACCTGTAAATAAAGAGTGTAGAAATTTTGTTTTATATTATTATGATTTATATAAAAAGCTTGGAAATGAACTTGATGATAGTAAAGAGTTTGAAAAATACAAAGAGAAAGAGAAAAAAATAAAAAAAGATAAGAAAAATTAATGTTTTTTCTTGCTATTGCTTTTTAAATATGCTAGAATTAGGCTTTTTAATATTAAAAAAAAGGAGCTTTCCATGACTAAAGCAGATTTTATTTCTCAAGTTGCTCAACTTTCTGGGCTAACCAAAAAAGACGCAGGTGTTGCTACAGATGCTGTTATTGCGGCAATTACAGATTTATTAGCAAAAGGAGATAGCATTAGTTTTATCGGTTTTGGAACTTTTTCAACTACTGAAAGAGCAGCCAGAACAGCTAGAGTTCCTAGTACAGGTAAAACAATTACTGTTCCTGCTACTAAAGTTGCTAAGTTTAAAGTAGGAAAAAATCTTAAAGAGGCTGTTGCAAAAAAAGCAGGAACTAGCAAAAAGAAAAAGTAATTTTTAAGGCTAGATTTTCTAGCCTTTTAGTTACTTTTTAAGATCAAATTCAAAAGAAAAATTTGTTGATTTATTATTTTCTAATATATCAGCCTTAAAACGCATAATATCTTTTGTACAAGCACTTAATCTTATTTTTCCTTCAAAAATATTGTCTTTTGTTTTATTAAGATTGATTTCTGTTATTCCCATAAACATATTGATTCCATAAATTCTAATTTTTAGATCGTTGTATATTTTATTTGATTTTATTTCCATTTTTAATTCATTTGTATTTAATGGTTTAATGGGCTTTGGATTGATAGAGACTATAATTTTTTCATCATTAAAATCATATATACAATCTTGAAGGTTTAAATCACAAGTATTTTTTTGAGTCATTAAGCCATTAGTTGCTAATCTTGTATTGTCTAGTATATAAAAATCAAAAATAATGTAAAGAATTACAATGCTAAAAATAAAAGCTAATATAAATATATTTTTTTTCATAAAGTATCCTAGTTTATCAATTTGTATTTTGATGAGATTTTTTAGTATACCGTAAATAAAATGTGAAATTATTTAAAATTTAATTTACATCGTTTTTTAAGAAAAATTAATATATAATTTTAGTTTTGAATAGTTTTTTAAAGGATCATCGTTGTTTAAAATTACCATTGCTGTATTATTTTTTATTTCAAGTGTTTGTGCTTCGGATTTTGTAAAAATTTATCTTGATAATGGCTTAGAAGCAGTTAAAACTGCTATAGAGCAAAAATTAACTAGCAAAGATTTTTGGCTAGAAGAGCTTAAAGATCAAAATGTTTCTTTGGGATATTATAAAGATGAAGTTATTATTGTTGTTACCAATAAAACAAAAAAAATTCTTAAAGTTTATTCTTACAATAAAGGAAAAGTTGAAGAAAAATTTGAACAAAAAGATGTTATTACTGGTTTAATGGGTGATAAGCAAAAAGAAGGAGATTTAAAAACTCCTGTTGGTTTTTATGAGTTAGGAAAAAAATTTAATCCAGGTGATCCTTATTATGGTCCTTTTGCTTTTGCAACAACTTATCCAAATTTGCTTGATAAAGTACAAGGAAAGACAGGTGGAGGTATTTGGATCCATGGTTATCCTTTAGATGGAACTAGAATTGATGAATATAAAACTAGAGGATGTATTGCTTTGCTTAATAAAAATTTAGATAGTTTTGCGGCAATTGTTAAAGATAAAAAAGTTTATGTTTTAACAGAAGAAAAAGATAAAGTTTATGGAAAAAAAGATGAAATTGCATCTTTATTGGCTTCTTTGTTTGAGTGGAAAGATGCTTGGACGATAAATGATATTAAAACATATTTAAATTTTTACGATGAAAAAGAATTTAAAAGATTTGATAAAACTTCCTTTTCTCAGTTTGCAGTAATGAAAAAAAATATTTTTTCAAAAAATGAGAAAAAAGACATTAAATTTTCAGACATTAGCATAAGTCCTTATCCAAATTTGGAAGGAAAAATTATGTATAGAATTTCTTTTTATGAAGATTATTATACGAAAAATTATCAGTTTAAGGGTAATAAGGTTCTTTATGTTAGACTTGATAAAGAAGGCAAAATGAAAATTCTTGCAGAGCAATAATGTCTTTAATCAAATTAAATCAAAAGGCTTATGAATTTAATTTAGATCAAATTGCTAATAAGACTGGAAATTTTGATCGTATTATTTGTGTTTTTAAAGATAATGCATATGGACATGGAGCAACTCTTTTAGCCCCTATTGCTAAAAATAAAGGCATTAATTTTATTGCTGTTAAAAATGAGCAAGAAGCAAATGAACTTAAAGATTTTTTTGATTCTATTTTAATTCTTTCGCATCGCCCAAATGGCAACGAAAATCTAAATTTTATTTATGCTTTGAATGATATAGATTTAATTGAAAAATTTAAACCTTTAAGCAGAATTCATTTAAAAATTGATACAAATATGCATAGAAATGGAATTAAATTTCAAGATCTAGATAAAGCATATGATAGCATTTTAAAGTACAATTTAAAACTAGAAGGCGTTTTTACACATTTTTCGAGTGCAGATAATATAGATGATTTTTATTTTAAGCAAAAAAATAATTTTAAAAAAGTAAAAGAATGGTTTTATAAAAAATGTGATGAAAAACTGATTTTTCATTCTTTTAATTCAGCAGCTTTGTTTAATTCGCAAATTCCTGAAGATGAATATTGTAGAGTAGGGCTTGTTCAGTTTGGTTATGGAGCTTTACATTTAAAAAAGGTTTTAAGTCTTTATGCTCATAAATTAAGTCAAAGGATTTTAAAGGCAGGAGAGAGCATAGGTTATTCTAATGCTTATACAACACTTAAAGATTTAAATATAGCAACTTATGATTTAGGTTATGGTGATGGGTTATTTCGTTATGATGCTAAAGGGGAACTAAGGCTTGCAAATGGTAAGAAAATACTTGGAAAAATGTCTATGGATAGTTTTTCTTGCGAGGATAGTGGAGATGAAATTTGTGTTTTTGATGATGCATCAGTATGGGCAAATTTTTTTAATACTATAGACTATGAAATTTTAGTTAAGCTTCATCCTGGTATCAAAAGGATAATAATCTAATGTTTAATATAGTTTTGGTTTCACCAAGAATTCCACAAAATACAGGAAGTATTGGTAGGATGTGTTTTAATGCAGGTTTTAATTTGCATATTATAAAGCCTATTGTTTTTGATTTAGAAGAAAAAAAGCTTAAAAGAGCTGGTCTTGATTATTGGGATAAATTAAATCCTATTATATGGGAGAGTCTTGATGAATTTTTGAAAAAAAATATAAAATATAAAGATCGTTTTTTCTTTGCGACTACAAAAAGTGAAAAACCTTATTTTAAAGTGCAATTTCAAAAAGATGATTTTTTATTTTTTGGAAGTGAAAGTTTTGGCCTTCCACAAGATTTAATGCAGCTTAATTGGCAAAATGCAATAACTATACCAATGAAAGCTTATGGAAGAAGTCTTAATCTGGCTACTAGTGTAGGAATTATAACTTATGAAGCATTAAGACAGAATTTCTCTTTTTTTACTTATTGATTTTTTAGAATAATATTGTGTAAAATATTTTATTAACTTTAGGAGCGTAAATGAATTTAATGGAAGTTGGCAATTTTATAGATAAAATATTACCTAAAACAGATATTATAATGGTTGTTTTATTGATTATTTGCGGTCTTTATTATAGTTTTAAAACGCGTTTTGTTCAATTTAGAATGTTAAGTAGTGTTTTAAAAATATTAACAGAAAGATCTGACGAAAAAGAGCATATTTCTCCTTTTCAAGCATTGATGATTTCTACGGCTTCAAGAGTAGGTATAGGAAATATTACAGGAATTTCCATTGCAATTGTTGTTGGCGGTCCTGGTGCTTTATTTTGGATGTGGCTTATGGCCTTTTTTGGTGGAGCTTCAGCTTTTGCTGAAAGTACTTTAGCACAAGTTTATAAATCAAAAGATGGAACAGGGGGTTATAAAGGTGGTCCAGCTTATTATATAAAAAAGGCATTGGGTTCAAAATCATTAGGAGCATTTTTTGCTCTTATTTTAATTATTACCTATGCTTACGGCTTCAATGGTCTGCAAAGTCAAAATATTACTTCAGCATTTGAAGTTTATTATAATATGGCTAATCCAAATTCATCCATTTCTTTTATGCAAAGTCATTGGCCTTTAATTGTAGGTGGTATTTTAACTTTATTTAGTATTTGGATGTTTTTTTCTCATCATACTAAAATAGGAAAAATAAGCTCTTTAATAGTTCCTTTTATGGCACTAGCTTATATTTGCCTTGCGGTTATTGCAGTATTAATGAATTTTGAGAAAATTCCTATGGTTTTTCATATGATTTTTCAAAGTGCTTTTGATTTTAAGGCTATATTTGGAGGTTTTGCTGGTTCTGTTTTAGTTATAGGAATTAAAAGAGGACTTTTTTCTAATGAAGCAGGTATGGGATCTGCTCCTAATGCAGCAGCAGCAGCGCTTACTAGTCACCCTGCAAAACAAGGAATTATTCAAGCTTTTTCCGTTCTTATTGATGTTATAATATGTACAAGTTCTGGTTTTTTAGTATTATTTTCTTTAACTTATTTAAACAATATAGGAGTAGATGGAAAACCTATTTTTACAGCTCTTCCTTTGGTTCAACATGCTATGGATGAGTATTATGGTAAATTAGGTATACATTTTATTTCTATTTCTATTGTATTATTTGCTATTACTTCCTTAATAGGAAATTATTATTATGCTCAAGCTAATGTAAAATATTTAAGCGATTCTAAAGTTGTTATGAATCTTTTTAGAATCTCAGCTGTACTAATGGTTTTTATAGGTTCTCAAATGGATTTAAAGTTAGCGTGGAGTTTAGCTGATTTAACAATGGCTTTTATGGCAACTACAAATATAGTTTCTTTATTGCTTTTAGGTTCTATTGTTAGTAAAGTTTTAAATGATTACAATTTACAAAAAAGTCAAGGTAAAGATCCACAATTTAGTGCTTCAAAACTTGGTATTAAAAATGCAGAGTGTTGGGATTAATTAAAAAAGACTTTAATGGGTCTTTTTTAATTAATGATTTAAAACTTTATTTAAAAATTCTTTTAATCTTTCGTTTTTGGGATTTTCAAAAGTATTATAAGGATTTTCATCTACAACGATATTTCCTTGCTCCATAAAAAGTATTCTATTTGCTACATTTTTTGCAAATCCCATTTCGTGGGTAACCACAAGCATTGTTAAACCCTCTTTAGCAACTTCTTTCATAATATTTAAAACTTCTCCTATCATTTCAGGATCAAGTGCAGAAGTTGGTTCATCAAATAAAATTACATCAGGATTCATCATTAAGCTTCTTGCAATAGCTATACGTTGTTTTTGTCCCCCAGATAATTGATGGGGCATAGTATTTTCTTTATCGCTAAGTCCTATTTTTTTAAGTAGTATTCTAGCTTTTTTAATAGCTTCTTCTTTGGTTAAAATTTTTGTTTTAATAGGTGCTAAACATAAATTTTCTAAAATATTTTTATTATTGAAAAGATTAAAATGTTGAAAGACCATACTTACTTTTTGTCTAATAAGATCAATATTAACCGATGGATCTAAAATATTTTGATTTTTTATATAAATTTCTCCACTAGTTGCTATTTCAAGTTTATTAATACATCTTAAAAATGTACTTTTACCACTACCACTAGGTCCAATAATAGCAATGATATCACCTTTGTTAATTTGTATATTAATATCTTTTAAAACATTTAAATTTCCATATTTTTTTGATAAATTTTTTATTTTAATCATTATTATTTAATCTCTTTTCAAGTTTTTGTACAATTAGAGTAAATATTTTTACATTGATATAATATATAAGTCCTGTAAATATAATAGGTTTTGGATTATAAAGTAAAGCTTGTAAGCTTTTACTTTGCATTGTGATATCTAAAACACTTATAAAACCAACAGCGGAAGTTTCTTTAAATAAAGAAATAAATTCATTTGCAAGTGCAGGTAAAGTACTTTTTATAGCTTGAGGTAAAATAATCTCTTTCATAGTGATTTTATAGCTTAATCCCATGGCTCTTGCTGCTTCCATTTGTCCTTTATCTACACTATTAATTCCAGCACGAACAATTTCTGCAATATAAGCTGAACTATTAAGTCCTAAAGCTAAAATAGCTGCATAGAGATTATCAACAAAAGTAAAAATAACGAAGGCAAAAATCATAAGCTGTAAAATTACAGGTGTGCCACGAATAATATCTATATATTCATCTATAAGAAGGTTTAAAAATTTAATTTTTGAAAATCTTAAGATAGCCAAAGAAAATCCTAAAACTATACCAATAATAATGCTAGAAATGGTTAAAAGTAAAGTAGTAAAATAACTTTTAACATAAGCTTTAGCATCTGCTGTATAGGTATATTGAAGTTCATTATTTACATTAATTTGTAAAATTTCTATAGGAAAAGAAAAATAACCCCAAAGAATTATTATTGCAAAAAAAATAAAAGTTTTGATATTTTTTTGAGTCAATTTTCAACCTTAAAATCACAAAATAAAAAGGACTTATTTTATTAAAAAATCTCTTGATTTTTTCTTTAAAATTTAAATTTTTGTGTTACAATTTTTTATAAATTTTTAGTGGTTTTAGCTATGTTTGATTGGATTATTACGACTTTATTTTTTATTTTTATGATATGTTTGATTGTAGGTTTTAACCACCAAATTCAAGAAAAAGCAAAATTAAGAAATGAAAGAGAAAAAAGATATAAAAGGAAATAAAATGATTAAAAAAGTTTTAATTCCCTTAGCTCAAGGTTTTGAAGAACTTGAATTTATAGGGATAAGTGATGTTTTAAAAAGAGCTAGCGTCTTAAGTGATAATCTTGAGATATATATAAGCTCTTTAAATAAAGAGTTTATAGTCAGTGGAGCACACGGTATTCAAATTAAGGCTGATTTTATTCTTGATGATATTGAAGATAAAGAATTTGATGCTATTGCTCTGGCCGGTGGTTTTGAGGGCATGAGTAATCTTAAGACAAATACTACAATTTTAAATATCATTAAAAAACTCAATTCTAATGGAAAAATTATTGGCGCTATTTGCGCGTCGCCTATTGTCCTTAATGAAGCTGGAGTTTTAAAAGGAGAATTTACTTGTTATCCAGGTTGTGAAAAAATGCTTAATGGAGTTTGGGTTAATAAAGCTGTATGTGTCAATAAAAATATTATCACAAGTGCTGGACCTGCAACTGCTGTTTTATTTGGATTAGAGCTTGTAAAAGCTTTATGTGGTGAAGAAATTTATGAAGTTTTATACAAGGCTATGCTTGTTCCTTTGCTTAAAAGTATAAATTAAAATTTTTAGTTTAAATTTATATAACTTTTTTAAAAAATTTAGAATTAGAATTCTATAATTTCCTTAAGAATTTAATTTTTAAGGAAATTAATGAGTCAATTTACCCATCTTCATTTACATACAGAATATTCTTTACTTGATGGAGCTAATAAGCTTAAAGAACTTGCTGATACTTTGAAAAGTCAGGGTGCAACTAGTGTTGCTATGACAGATCATGGCAATATGTTTGGAGCTATTGATTTTTATCAAACAATGAAAGCAAAAGGTATAAAGCCTATTATAGGACTTGAAGCTTATTTACATAATCACGATGATATCAGTGATAAAAGTTCAAGACAAAGATTTCATCTTTGTTTGTATGCTAAAAATGAAATAGGCTATCAAAATTTAATGTATTTAAGTTCTCAAAGTTATATAAAAGGCTTATATTATTATCCGCGTATCAATAAAAAAATTTTAGAAAAACATAGCGAAGGTTTAATTTGTTCTTCTGCTTGCTTACAAGGCGAGGTAAATTGGCATTTAAATAACCAAAATGAAAGAAATGCTCGTTTTGGTGCAAAGGGATATGAAAGTGCAAAAGAAGCAGCTCTTTGGTATAAAAAAGTCTTTAAAGATGATTTTTATTTAGAAATTATGCGTCATGGTATCAATGATCAAAGGATTATTGATGATGATATTATCAGACTTTCAAAAGAATTAGATATTAAAATTATAGCCACTAATGATACGCATTATACTTTCAAAGAAAGAGCCGCAGCACATGAGGTTTTTATGTGTATAGCTATGGGAAAAAAACTTAATGATCCTAATAGAATGCGTCATAGTGTTCATGAATTTTATGTAAAAACTCCACAACAAATGAGCGAACTTTTTGCTGATATTCCAGAGGCTATTGAAAATACACAAGAAATAGCTAATAAATGTAATTTAGAATTAAATCTTGGCAATCCAACTCCTCCAAATTTTAAATTTACGCGCGAATATGCAAAAGAATATGGTTTAGTTTTAAAAGATCAAGAAAAAGAATTTAGTTTTGATAATGATGATATAGTTTTTGAATATCTTTGTAAAAAAGGACTTGATGAGAGACTTAAATTTATTGACAAAGAGAAACATGAAGAATATAAAAAAAGATTAGATTTAGAGATACAAATTATTAAAAATATGAAGTTTTCAGGCTATATGCTTATAGTCCATGATTTTATTAAGGTGGCTAAAGATAAAGGAATTCCTGTTGGTCCAGGTAGAGGTTCAGCTGCTGGAAGTTTGGTTTCTTATTGTTTAAAGATAACCGATATTGATCCTTTACCCTATAATTTGCTTTTTGAAAGATTTTTAAACCCTGAGCGTGTTTCTATGCCCGATATTGATGTTGATTTTTGTCAAGATAGACGCTCTGAAGTAATTGATTATGTGATTGATAAATATGGTTCTGATAAAGTTGCACAAGTTATTACCTTTGGTAAGCTTTTAGCACGTGGTGTAATCCGTGATGTTGCTAGAGTTTGTGATATGAGTATAGCTGATGCAGATGAACTTGCTAAACTTATTCCAGAAGAGCTTAAGATAACTCTTGAAGCAGCTTATGAAAAAGAACCAAAAATTAAAGAATTTATAGAAAAACATCCTAAAGGTTTAGAGGTTTGGGAATATGCAAAAGCATTAGAGGGATTAAATCGTAATGCAGGTATGCATGCAGCTGGTGTTGTAATTTCTAATGAGTCTTTATGGAAAAAAACCCCTCTTTTTAGACAGAGTAAAAATGACGAAAGACATTTAGTTACTCAGTATTCTAAGGATCATTTAGAAGATGTTGATTTGATTAAATTTGACTTTTTGGGTTTGAAAACTTTAACAGTAATTAACAATGCTATTAATCTTATAAAAAAACGCTATAACAAAGATATTATTTGGGAGAGTATAGATGTAAATGATCCTAAAGTTTATAAAACTATACAAAGTGGAAATACTTTAGGTATTTTTCAAATAGAATCTGATGGAATGCAAAGTTTAAATGCAAGATTAAAGCCAGAAAGATTTGAAGATTTAATTGCGGTTTTAGCTCTTTATCGTCCAGGTCCTATGGAATCAGGAATGCTTGATGATTTTATCGATAGAAAACATGGCTTAAAAGATATTAAATATCCTTTTGATGTATTAAAAAATATTTTAGAACCAACCTATGGGGTTATAGTTTATCAAGAACAAGTAATGCAAATAGTTCAAATTATTGGAGGTTTTTCTTTAGGAGGTGCTGATGTAGTACGTCGTGCTATGGGAAAAAAAGATCCCGAAAAAATGAAAAAGCTTAAAGATGAATTTGCAGATGGGGCGCAAAATCAAGGCTACAATAGAAAAGATGCCGAAGATCTTTGGGAGCTTATTTTAAAATTTGCAGGATATGGTTTTAATAAATCTCATTCTGCCGCTTATGCACTTATTACTTTTCAAACGGCTTATTTAAAAACTTATTATCCAAGTGAATTTATGGCAGCGCTTTTAACAAGCGAAGAAAATAATGTTGATAAAGTTGCTACTTATATCGAAGAGATGAAGAGAATGAACATAAAATTATTACCCCCTAATATTAATAAAGCTATCCGTGAATTTAGTGCTATAGAGCTTGAAGATGGTAAAGATGCTATTGTTTATGGACTTGGAGCGATTAAAAGTGTTGGTATTCCTGCAGTTGAAAATATTTTAGAGATAAGAAAAGATAAGGAATTTGAAGGTATTACTGATTTTCTTAGTAAAATTGACCCAACTAAAATTAACAAAAGGACATTAGAAAGTTTAATAAAATCAGGTGCATTTGATGAATTTGGTTATACAAGAAAATGCTTATTTAATAATATTGATAATTTAGGCGATATTTCAAGACAAGTAGCAGAAATAAGAAGAAATATTGCTAATTCTTTATTTGGAGAAGATGAATTAACTCAAGATGTTAAAGTTGATATTATTTCTACTCCAGAAGAATTTGATTTGATGGAAAAACTAAATTATGAAAAAGAAATCTTAGGAATTTATGTTTCAGGTCATCCACTTGATAGTTTTTTTGATGATATTAAAGATATAGAATATACAAAAAGCATAGATTTTTCAGAGTTAAAAGGAGGTGGAGAGCTTTTAAATGTTGGAAAAATGGAAGATTTTAAATCTATGGTAAGTAAAAATAATAAACGTTTTGCAAGGCTTGAAATTTTAGATTTTTATTCTTCTTATGAAATTACTGTTTTTGAATCAAATATTGAAAAAATAGAAAAAATTTATAAAGATGAAAAAAGCAAGAATTTAGCTTATGGATTTTTTCTTCATTACAAAAGCGATGAAGGTAAGGTAAGTTTTTCTTTAAAAGATGTAAAAACTTTAGAAGAGTTAAAAAATACAGAATATAAAGCTTTAAAAGTAAATTCGAAAAATTATAAAAAACAAGATTTTATTAAAGAGCCAAAAGAATTTGAAAATAATATTATAGAGCTTGATTTAAGTAAATTAAATCGTGAACTTGTTTATGAGATACATGAAATTGCTAGAAACGCACACAATCCAAATGAAAAAGGAAATAAAAAATT
The DNA here is from genome assembly GCF_016599045.1 of Campylobacter sp. TTU_617. Classification (GTDB taxonomy): domain Bacteria; phylum Campylobacterota; class Campylobacteria; order Campylobacterales; family Campylobacteraceae; genus Campylobacter_D. The sequence goes on along the minus strand of NZ_JAENKV010000001.1, from coordinate 177,898 downwards.
GGTTTTAAGGATTATAAATTCTGGATCTTGTTTGCTTTATCATACAGATTTTATTATTTCTGATAGTATTAGCGAACACATTCTTAATAGATGTAGCTCATAAAGGTAGGGTAAAATAAAAATTTTTAGGATCTTTTTTAAAGCCAATTTTTCCTTTGTGAGCTTCTATAATTTGCTTACAAAGGCAAAGTCCAAGTCCATTGCCTTTAAGTTTGGTAGTTTTAAATGCTTCAAAAACTAAATTTTCATCTTTAATTTGGATTCCATTATCAAAAACTTCTATAATTAGAGTTTCTTTTTTCAAAGAAGCTTTAATTTGGATTTTAGGATTTTTACTTTCATTTTCTTCAATTGCATCAATACTATTATAAATTAAATTTTGCAAAACCAAGCTAATAAGGGCTTTATCTGCTTGGACATTTAAACTAAAAAAAGAAATATCAAATTCTATGTCCGAATAAAAATTATAAGAATTAATGGCTTGTTCGCATTCTTCTTTTAATTCTAAAAGATTAAAAGTATGAAGATTTATATGAACACCCTTAGTAAAAAGTAGGGTAGAATTTACTATACGCTCAACTCTTGCAATAGCTTTTTGAATTTCTAGTACAATATGCTTGTTTTTTAACTCACTTCTTGAGAAAAGAGTAGAGGCAAGTAAAGAAATAGAACCTATCGGATTTCTAATTTCATGGGCTAAATGAGCAGCAACGCTCCCCATGCTAGCAAGTCTTTCGTTACGTTTTTCATCGCTTATATCTGTAGCACTTATGATAGTTTTATCACTTTGTTTAATGATTTTAATTGTATAAAATTTTGTCTCAAATTCCAATTCATAATGCTCTTTATCTAAACTAATTTGTTCTAATAAATTTTTATTTTTTAAAGCTTGATGATTTTGCAAGATGATATTTTTTTTAGGATCTAATATCCATAAACAAGTAGGTAAAACTTCTATAATCTCGCTTACCATTGCTCTTAAAGAGTTATAGCTTTCATTTAAAATTTTATATTCATTTTCTATTACATAGGTTTGTTCGATTAAATTTTTTAGTCCTTCTTGTAAAGTTTCTTTTTCATTAGAATCAAGACTTTTAAGTATATTTTCATTCATATATCTTCCTTAAATAAGAATTCAAAATCTTTTAGTTCAAATAAAAGTAATTTTTCATTTTGTTTTTTATTGAGCTCTTTGCTAAAGCCATTTTTTGAAAAAATAATATAATAATCAACATCTAAATTTAAGATTTCAGCTTTTTTTTGAAGTTCATTGAAAATATTTTTGCAAATTTTTTTATTTTTAAATTTAACTTCCCCAATAAAACTTAAATTGTTATCTTTGTAATATAAATCAATTTCTAATTTTCTATCCCAATAACTTTCAACAGGATAGATATTGAATTTTTTTTCTAAAAATTCTCTTGCTAATTGTTCAAAACAGAATCCTTGATAATGCTCTAATTCTTTTTGAATTAAATTTAAAATAAAATCAAATTTTTTCTCTAAAATTAAATGTTCATAAGGTTTTAAAAATCTAAAAAAAAATCTTAAAAAATGATTTTTAAAAATAAATTTATCTTGTATAACATACCCTCTTAGCTCTTTTTTTATTTTATTTCTTTTATCTTTTTTTATTTTTTCTTCTTTGCTTTTTTCTAGTTTTAAAATCCCTGTTTCTAATAAATGATTGCTAATAGCTTTTGCTTTAAAATGATTGATTTTTCTGTTAATAGAATAAATTTTTCTACTATTTTTTGCTAAAAGATTTAAAGCGTAAGAGCTTAAAAAATCAAAAGAAAATTGTTGATTTAACGAAGTATAATTTTTAAGAAGTATATTTTCAATACTTTCAAAAAAAGGTAAAGAAAAATAAGAAATATTTAATCCATCAAAAACACTATAAAAATCAAATAATTGTTCAGCTGGTAGATAAGAATGTGTTTTTGCAAATGTGCTAAAAGTAATATTTTTCCTTTATATAAAAATTATTATTGTATAATTTTAGCAAATTTTTAAAGGATTGTATTTGGAAATTGAAGATTTAAGAAAAGATATTATTTTAAAAAAAGGAAGTTATTATTTTGATTTCGCAGCAAGTGCTTTGGCACTAAAAAGCGTAGAAAAAAAAATTTCAAAGATTTTGCCTTTTTATGCTAATACCCATTCTGATAGTTCTTTGCATTCTTTTAAAATTCAAATGCATTATGAAAATGCAAGAAAAGATATTAAAAAAAGTTTAAAATTGGATAATAATTTTGCTTTAATTTCTTGTGGTACAGGATCTTCAAGTGCTATAAAAAAATTCCAAGAATTGCTAGGAATTTATGTTCCACCTAAAATAAAAGAAAAATATTTTAAAGATATGGATATTAAAAAATTACCTTTAGTTATCGTAGGTCCTTATGAGCATCATTCCAATGAATTATCATTTAGAGAAGGGCTTTGTGAATGTATTAGAGTTCCACTTGATAAAAACGGAGAAATTGATTTTATTTTTTTAGAAAAACTTTTAGAAAAAAATAAAAAAAGACAAATCATTGCAAGTTTTTCTTTAGCTTCTAATGTTACAGGTGTTTTAAGTGATTATGAAAAAATTTCTAAATTAGTTAGGTCTTATAAAGGTATTGTTGCTTTTGATGCTACAAGTTTTATTCCTTATAAAAATATATCTTGTAAATTTTATGATGCTTTATTTATAAGTTCTCATAAATTAATAGGCGGTATTGGAGGATGCGGAATTTTGGTGATTAAAAAAAATCTTTGTGGCTCTAAACCATCTTTTGCAGCAGGAGGAACTGTTGGATATGTTTCAAGAACAACTCAATGCTATCTTTGCAATGAAGAAGCTTTGGAAGAGGGTGGAACTCCTGGAATTTTACAACTCATAAGAGCTAGTTTAGCTTTTAAGATTAAAGATGAAATTGGATTAAAACAAATACACAAAGCTGAAGAAAATTTAAAAAAATACTTTTTTTTAAGGTTAAAAGAGATTAATGATTTAAAGCTTTATGCGGAAAATTTATATAAAAGATTACTTATTTTTTCTTTTAATATTAAAGGAATTTCACCTTTTGATCTATCTTACGAGCTTAGTAAAAAATTTCACATAGAAACAAGAGCAGGTTGCACTTGTGCTGGACCTTATGGGCATGATTTATTAAATCTTAAAGATAATGCTAAGATTACACAAAGACCAGGATGGTTGAGAGTTAGTTTGCATTATACACATACAAAAGAGGATATTGATTATTTTTTTAAGGCTTTAGAGAAAGCCTTATTAAGATTAAGATAATTCTTATTTTAATTGATATTTTATAAGCAAGTTTTCATATATGCCATTTTGCTTAAGTTTTTCCAAAGTTTGGTTAATTTTTTCTATAAGTTCTTTTTGTTTATCTTTGTCAAAAGCAAAACTAAATCCACTGCTTCCATCATCTTCTTCAAAAAAAGAACTAAGATCAGTATTTTGTTCTAAGTATCCTTTGGCAACATCTTTATCTAAGATGATTGCATCAATCTTTTTATTTTTAAGAGCTAATATAGCAACATTTAAATCAGCATTTGCTTCAACTATTGCATTTTTAATATTCTTAGCAGCATTTTCTTGCAAGGTTCCAAGTTGAACACCTATTTTTTTATTTGCTAAGTCATCTTTAGTTGTTAAGCTTGTATCATCTTTTCTTTTGATATAAAGATTTTTAGTCATATAATAAGTATTGCTAAAATCAGCATTTTTCTTTCTTTCTTCTGTAACACTCATAGCAGAAGCTATCATATCAATTTTACCAGTTTTTAAAGCAGGAATTAATCCATCAAAATTCATTTCTACCCAATTTAAACTAATATTTAAATCTTTTGCAATAGCTTCTGATAAATCTACATCAAAACCTGTAAGTTTTGAATTTTCTTTGTAATCAAATGGCTTATAAGTTGGTTCTATCCCAACCTTTAAAATGTGATTTGAGATTTCATTTTTAGATTTTGAAGAATCACAAGCGTTAAAAAGTAAAGCGATACCAAACATTAGGGCTAGAATTTGTTTTTTCATTTTTCTCCTTTAAATTTTAAAATAATTTTAATTATATAAAATTTTTTTGATAATTTATACTAATTATTATTTTTTTATAAAATATAAATAATATTTTTATGAAAAATTAAATATAAAGGATATTAATGGAAATTCGTGTTTATTATGAAGATACAGATTCTGGAGGAGTTGTTTATCATAGTAATTATTTAAAATTTTGTGAAAGAGCAAGAAGTGAATTGTTTTTTAAAAAAGATATAGATATTTTTAATGAAAAAACAGGTCATTTTTTGGTCACTAAAGTAAATTGTCGTTTTTTAAAATCAGCAAAACTCGGGGATATATTAAGAGTTAAAACAAAACTTTTAGAAATTAAAAATGTTTCAGCGCTTATAAGACAAGAAATTTTTAAAGATAATGAAAAAATTTTTGATGCTGATTTTACTTTAGCCTTTTTAAAGGATTCTAAAATTTCTAGAATAGATGAGAAATTAAAAGAAATCTTTGAAGAATTAATGTAATTCTTCAAAATTTGATTTTAAGCCTTTTACAAGTTTGATTTTATATATAAATTGAGAATTTTCTAATTCTTCTTCAAAAATTCTTTGACTTTTTGAATTTAAAAATTTTGTATAAAAATAATCTATTCCAACACTTGTTGCATAAGCAATCCAATTATAATCAATATTTTGATTAAAAATTTCATTGAGATAGGACAGATTATCATCGTTATTATTAATGGAATTAGCTATGATGAAATTTTTTCTGTCATTAGGTTGAGTTAGACTAAGAAATACAGGATTGTAGTTTATTTGGGTAGATAATAAAACAAAAGGATGAATATCATAAAATCTTAGTTGAGAACTACTTAAAGCTGTTTTAATTAGTGGAGTATTAAAAAATATTGAAGCATCATTTAAATTTCCTTGAGATTTAAAAAGTTTTTCAAAATCGAGCTTATCACCTTCAATTTTATAAACTCTAGCTTGATTATTTTGACTTAAGATTTGAGTATTTAAATTGTTTGATAAGATAGAATTATCACTAAAAATTGCTATGTTAGAATTAGAATATTCTAGTAATTTTTTAATTTGTTCACTATAATCAATACTTCCGAAATAAATATTTTCATTGTTTATATTTGTATTGCTTTTATGTATAGTAGGTATAAATATTTTTAAATTTCCTTTATAATCATTTAAAGCATTAACGCCTTTTAAGGTAAATCCTGCTATGAGATATTTATAATTTTGATTTTCAATTTGTGATAAAGTTTGTTTAATCTTTACTTCATCTTCTGTACCAATTAAAAAAACTTTAACTTTAATTTCGGCACGTTGCTTTAAAAGATAAGCAATGCTTGCATTAATTATAGTATTAGAATAACTTTTAATTGTTTTTTCTGGAATAATAATAGCTATTTTTACAGAAGTAATTTTTTGTAAATTTGTTTCAAAGTCAGTAATGGAGTTAAGAAGTTTAGAATAAATATTTGATAAAAATTTATCTTTATTATCTGTAAATTCGCTTAAAAAACTAAGATACATTTTTGTTTCTAAAAGTTCAAATAAACAACTAGAATCGCAAAAATTTGTATTCAATTTAGGATAAAAATTTTGCACTAAATCACCTTCTATAAGCTTTTGTTCTTTTGAATATGAAAAACAAAACATAAAAGAGATGATTAAAAGTATTTTTTTCATAAAAATCCTTTAAGTTTTTTTAGATCTTCAATAAATTTTTGTTCATAGCTTGGATTTTTTTCTATAAAATCAAGCTCAAAGCTTGGTAAAATAAAAAAATTTTTATAAGAAAAAATTTCACCACGTAAAATATTAAAATCTTTTAGACCCAAGCTTTGGAAAGCATACTCTCCAAGACATAATAAAATTTTAGGTTTTATAAGATTTAATTCATTATAAAAAAAAGGTAAGCAAGATTGTAGCGAAAAATCGTCATTTTTTCTATAATCAAAACATTTAAAAAGATAGGAGAAATAAAAATCTTTTTCTTCTAAATTTAAATATAGTTTAAGATATTCTTTAAGTAGAGAACCTTTGTGAGAATTTAGCAAAATTCCACTTTCATTTTCACTTTTATCTCCATGAGAAGTTAAAATCATTAAATTGACTTTTTTTTGCACTTTTTCCATTAAAGAATTTTTTCTATTTTTAGAAAAATGACATAAAGTGCATTGTTTTACATTATTATTTAAATTTGCAAAGCTGATATTATATTCATTTTTATAAGGAAAGTCTTTTAAAAAACTATAACCCATAGCTTTAAGATAATGTAAATCCCTAATCATTATTACTTAATTTATTTAATTGGTCTTTGTTTAAACGATATATTCTCCATTGATTTAAATGAATTGAAGATAAATTTTCATAAAATTTAATACCTTCTTTATTATCGTTTAGACAAAGCCATTCTAATCTTTGCAAATTTTCTTTTTGACAAATATCAGCCAAAAATTTAAAAACTTGTTTTCCATAGCCTTTATTTCTATATTCTTTTTTTAGGTAAATATCTTCAAGATAAATTCCATTGGCACCCAAAAATGAAGAAAAAGTATAAAAATAAATCATATAGCCTATAGTTTTATTATTTTCTTTTAACAAAAAAGCTTTGGCTACTTTTGTTTTAAAAATAGAGTGATATAAATTTTCTTTATTACATTTTATTTTATCTTGCATAATTTCATGCAAAGCAAATTCTTTAATTAATTCTATTAAAATATCTAATTCTTGTTCTTTTAAAACTTGTATTGCAAAATTTTGCATTTTAGTACCTTATTTAAGATAATTTGCGTAAAAATTTATCAAAATAAATTAAAATTAGCTTTAATTAAAAGCAATTTTAAGTAAGATTAAATATAATACCTGATTTATAACATATTTTATTAAAATTAAGGAAAATAGACTATGAAAAGAACTTATCAACCACACAATACTCCAAGAAAAAGAACTCATGGTTTTCGTATGCGCATGAAAACTAAAAATGGTCGTAAAGTTATTAATGCAAGACGTGCTAAAGGGAGAAAAAGATTAGCGGTATAAAAGAATTTTCAAGACTTAATCAGTCTGAAGAATTCTCGCTTATTTATAAAAAAGGTAAAAAATGGCATTGTAAAGGAGCTATTATTTTTTATCTTAAAAGTCCAGAAAAAAAGGTTGCTTTTGTTGCAAGCAAGAAAGTTGGGAAAGCTGTAGTAAGAAATAGATCTAAACGTGTATTGCGTGCTTTATTTTTTAGCATAAAAAATCAGCTTGAATATGGAAAATACATAATAGTTGCCAAAGCAGAAATAAAAGATTTTTCTTTTTTTGAGCTGGAAAAAAATTTCAGATGGGGTTTAAAAAAAATACAATGTTTAAAAGAATCTGCTTAGCAATAATAAAATTCTATCAAAAAAATATAAGCCCCTTAAAACCAAAGGTTTGCAGATATTATCCAAGTTGCTCGGAATATACATCTTGGCAATTTCAAAAAAATCATTTTTTATTCGCTTGTTATTTTTCATTTTTAAGAATTTTAAAGTGTAATCCTTTTTTTAAAGGCGGTATAGATTATCCTAAAATTTATAAAATAATTAAACATACAAATTTCTGCTTTAAGCCTATTTTTTTAGCCAAAAAAAGACTTAGTTTTTTATATATCCCTTGTAAGGATAAGGGTTTTTTTATTATTAAAATAATATAAAAGGAATAATAGTGAACAATTCAAATAATATTTTCGAACAAAAACGCATACTTTTAGCAGTAATTATATCTTTTTTATTTTTTGTTATATATGATTATTTTTTTATTCCAAAAAATAATCATATCATTGAAAAGAATATAACTCAAAATCAAATTGCAAGTCAAACTCAAGAAAATCTTGCACCAAGTATAGAAAGTAAAAATATAAATTCAGATTTAAATTTTAGCAATCAAGATTCGATTATTTCTATAGTTAAAAGTGATCATTTTGAAGCTCAAATTGATTCTTTGGGAAGAATTACTGCTTTTTATTTGAAAGATAAAAAATTTCAAGATAAAAATAATGAATTTATTAATCTTGTATCAAAGGAATTAGCGCCTTATCCGCTAGAAATAAGATTTAGCGATAGTGCTCTTAATCAAGAAGCGTTTAAAGTAGCTTATACTGCTGATAAAAAAGAACTTTTTATAGATGAAAATGAAAGTAAATCTTTATATTTAACCCAAAAATTATCCAACATTGAAGTAACAAAAAAAATTACTTTTTATTCTAAGGGAAATTATGAAATTGAGGTAAAATTAAACAAAAATGCTAGTTATTTTATTTCTCCTGGATATCGTCCTAATATAGCAGTAGATAGCTATACAGTACATGGAGCTTTAGTGCTTGATGATAAAGAAACTTTGCATACTATTGAAGATGGAGATGTAAAACAAGATGAGAATTTTAAAAATGTTTTAATGACCTCTGCTTTTGATAGATATTATGCAACATTTTTTTATAATTTTGAGAAGCCTTTAAATATCACCATAACTAAAGATTCAAAGAATAATCCTTTGATATTTGCATATAGCGAAAACGAATTTCAAGCAGGTGCTTATATAGGTTCTAAAGAGCACAAAATTTTAAGATCTATTAATCCAAAGCTTGAAGCAGTAGTTGAGTATGGTTGGTTTACTTTTATTGCTAAGCCAATGTTTGAATTTTTAGATTTTTTACATAATTATATAGGCAATTGGGGTTGGGCTATTGTTGTTATGACTTTGATCGTACGTATTGTGCTTTTTCCTTTAACTTATAAGTCTATGATTTCTATGAATAAATTAAAAGATTTAGCTCCAAAAATGAAAGAAATTAGAGAACGTTATAAAGGCGATCCACAAAAAATGAATATTCATATGATGGAACTTTATAAAAAACACGGGGCCAATCCTATGAGCGGATGCTTGCCTATACTTTTACAAATTCCTATCTTTTTTGCAATTTATCGTGTTCTTTTAAATGCCATAGAATTAAAAGCGGCTCCTTGGGCATTTTGGATTCATGATTTATCTATAATGGATCCTTATTTTATTTTGCCTATTTTAATGGGTTTAACAATGTTTTTGCAACAATTAATTACACCTATGAGCATACAAGATCCTATGCAAGCTAAAATTATGAAATTTTTACCTTTAATTTTTACCTTTTTCTTTATAACTTTTCCAGCAGGACTTACTCTTTACTGGTTTGTTAATAATGTTTGTTCTTTAATTCAGCAATGGATCATTAATAAAATCTTTCAAAAGGAACACTCTAATAAAAAAGAGAGTATCAAATGATAATTGAAGAAAAAGATTTGCAAAGCGCCTTAACAAAGGCGTCTCAAACTTTAAATTGTTCTGTAATAAATCTTGAATATAAAATTTTACAATATCCTAAAAATGGTTTTTTAGGTTTTGGAAGAAAAAATGCTATTATAGAAGCTAATATTAAAAAAAAAATTAAAGATCATAAATCTCATAAAAAATCTCATTATGATAATAATTTTGAAAAATCATTGAAAAAAATTGATGAGTTTATAAAAACAGAACATTATAAAGAAAAATTAGACCAATATCAAATAGAACTAGAAAAGCCATCTTATACAATAAAAAATGAAAAAATTTTTGATGCTTTTTATAAAGAGGAAATAGATTTAGAAAATACAGATAGTATTTTAGAAGAAATTAAAATTCAGCTTACAAATCTTCTTAAAACTTTTGATTTTAAAATTGAACTTCTAGAACTTTGTATGTATGAAAAAGATTGTATTTTAATTAGACTTGATGGAGAAGATTCTGCTTTAATGATAGGAAAAGAAGCACATCGTTATAAAGCAATTTCTTATCTTTTGTATAGCTGGATTAATGATAAATATAAGCTTAATATTCGTCTTGAAATTGCACAATTTTTAGAAAATCAAAGCAAAGCTATGGATAATTATTTATGCGGGATTATTGAAAAAGTAAAACATTATGGAAGAGCACAAACTAAGCCATTGGATGGAGTTTTGATTAAAATTGCCTTAGAAAAACTTAGAGAACAATTTCCAGATAAGTATGTAGCCATTAAGCAAAATAATGATCAAAAATTTATAATTATTAGTGATTTTTTTAAAAAACATGAATGAAACAATAGTAGCTATTGCTACAGCACACGGTATAGGCTCTATTAGTATTGTTAGGATGAGTGGGACAAAAGCTTTAGAATTTGCTTTAATTCTAACAAATAAAAAAGAGCTTAAAGTGCGTTATGCTCATTTTTGCAAGCTTTACACAAAAAATCAAGAATTTATAGATGAGGCTATTGTTATTTATTTTAAAGCCCCATTTAGTTTTAGCGGAGAAGATGTAGTTGAATTTCAACTTCACGGCGGCTTTAGTGTAAGCGAGATTGTGCTTGAAGAACTTTTAAGTTTAGGAGCACGATTAGCAGAACCTGGAGAATTTAGCAAAAGAGCTTGTTTAAATAATAAAATGAGTATTATAAAAGCTCTAAGCATACAAGATTTAATTTTGTCAAAATCAGCTTTAGCTGCAAAAATTATAGCTAGAAATTTAAATGGAAATTTAGGAAATCTTTTAGAAAAAATAAGAACAGACTTGGTAAAAACTTTAGCTTATGTTGAGACATCTATTGATTATGCAGAAGAAGATTTGCCACAAGATTTGCTTTTGCAAATTGAAAAAATGTGCGAAGAAAATGCAAAGATTTTATATGAAATTTATGATCTTTCCCAAAGTAAAAAAGGTTTAATCGAAGGTTTTAAATTAGCTATTATAGGAAAACCAAATGTAGGTAAAAGTTCGCTTTTAAATGCATTTTTAGGTTATAAAAGGGCTATTGTTTCAAATATTAAAGGAACAACAAGAGACACTATAGAAGAAAGCTTTAAACTAGGAACCCATTTGCTTCGTATCATTGATACTGCCGGCATAAGAGAAAGTAATGATGAAATAGAATGTATTGGTATAGAATTAAGTAAAAAAAGCATACAAGAAGCAGATATTGTTTTAGCACTTTTTGATGCTTCTAAAGAGATAGAAGAAGAAGATTTAGAAATTTTAAATTTAGCAAAGCAAAGTGGTAAAAAAGTTTTTTATATTCTTAATAAAATTGATTTAGAACTTAAATTTAAAAATGACGAGATAAAAAATTTTATAAAATTAAGTACACAAGAAAATATAAATATTTTAAAACAAGAATTAAAAAAATATTTAGATAGTTTTGATACAGATGGGATAATGGTTAGTTCTTTAAGTTTAATTGAAGCTTGTAAAAAAGCAAGTGAAGCTATTAGTAGGGCTCAATTTCTTTTAAAAGAATCCAGTTTGGAACTTTTTGCTTTTGAAATTAATGAAGCTATAAATCAGCTTTCTAAATTTAGCAAAGATTTTGATAGAAATGAGATATTAGATGAAATGTTTAGTAATTTTTGTTTAGGAAAATGATTATTTAAGGAATGAAATGGATTTAAAAACTATAAAAGCTCATAAAATCAGTCAAGATGAATATAAAGAAATTTTAAAAATTTTAAATAGAGAACCTAATCTTTTAGAGCTTGGTATTATTAGTGCTATGTGGAGTGAGCATTGCTCTTATAAATCAAGTAAAAAATATTTACAGGGTTTTCCTACTCAAGCTTCTTATGTGATACAAGGTCCTGGAGAAAATGCAGGGGTTATTGATATAGGCGATAACTTAGCAGCTGTATTTAAAATAGAAAGCCATAATCATCCAAGTTTTATTGAGCCTTTTGCAGGTGCTGCTACTGGGGTCGGTGGTATAATAAGAGATGTTTTTACAATGGGTGCGCGAGTTGTGGCTTTAATGAATTCTTTAAAATTTGGCAATATTCATGATAAAGAAATGGGCAAATATCAAAAATATCTTGTTAAAGGTGTTGTAAATGGTATTGCTCATTATGGAAATTGTATGGGAATTCCAACTATAGGTGGCGAATGTGCTTTTGATGAATGTTTTAATGGCAATATATTAGTCAATGCTTTTGCTTTAGGAATTTGTAAAAAAGAGGATATTTTTTATGCCAAAGCTGAAGGTATAGGCAATCTTATCATTTACGTTGGTTCGAAAACAGGTAGAGATGGTCTTGGTGGTGCTGTGATGGCTAGCGATAGTTTTAATGAGGAAAACAAAAGATTAAGACCTACTGTTCAAATTGGAGATCCTTTTTGTCAAAAGCTTTTAATGGAAGCTTGCTTAGAACTTTTTAAAAGTGATTGTATTATAGGAATTCAAGATATGGGAGCTGCTGGACTTACTTCTAGTTCTTTTGAAATGGCTGGAAGGAGCGGTAGTGGTATGAAGCTTTATCTTGATAAGGTTCCAACAAGAGAAAAAGATATGACCCCTTATGAATTGATGCTTAGTGAATCTCAAGAAAGAATGTTAATTTGTGCTAAAAAAGGGTATGAAAAAAAAGTTTTAGAGATTTTTAAAAAATGGAATTTAGATGCTGTTGTGATTGGAGAGGTAAATAATAGTGGCAAAATGGAGCTTTTTTGGCATAATGAATTAGTAGGAGAAATTCCTATTGCCCCTTTAAGTGAAAAAGCACCTATTTTAAATCGTCCTATAAATAAACCCAAGTATTTGGATGAAATTAAAGATTATGAGTTTAAGCTTAAGGAAAATGTACAAGATATTTTTATAAAAATGTTGCAAAATGAAAATATTAATGATAAGTCTTATATTTATGATCAGTTTGACTCAAGTGTTCAAACTAATACTTTAAAAGCAGATGGGGTTTTAGGAGCAAGCACTATATGGGTAAAAGAAAATAATAGTGCTCTTAGTATAGCCATAGAATGTAATTCAAGATTAAACTATATTGATCCTAAAAAAGGTGCTATTTTAGCTGTAGCAAATGCAGGAAGAAAAGTGGCTTGCACCGGAGCTAAGCCTTTAGCTATTACAGATTGTTTAAATTATGGAAATCCTGAAAATGAAGAAGTAATGTGGCAGTTTGCAAAAGGATGTGAAGGTATTAAAGAAGCGTGTAAGACTTTAAATATTCCTGTTGTAAGTGGTAATGTTTCTTTATATAATCAAAGTAAAGATTTAAATATTTATCCAAGCCCCACTATAGTAAATGTAGGCTTATTAAAAGATGCAAATAAATTATTAAAAAGTGCTTTTATAAATTCTAATACAAGTGTTTATTTATTAGGTAGGACTTATAAAGAATTTGGAGGATCTTTAATTTCTAAAATACAAGATAAAGTAGTTAAAGGAAAATTAAAAGATTTTGATTTTGAATCTGAATTAAAACTTTGGAAATTTTTAGAAGAAGCTTGTAAACAAGAAGTATTAGAATGTGCAAATAGTGTTGGTATAGGTGGCATAGCAATAACTTTAGCAAAAATGTGTGCTATTTCTTGTGTGGGTTTAAATTTAAAAACTTCTTTTCAAGATAAAGCTTTACTTTTTGAGGAAAGTCCAACTAGGGCAATAGTAGGCGTTAAAAATGAAAAAGATTTTTTAGAGCTTGCAACTTCAATGGAAATTCCATTTTTTAAACTAGGTCAAACTACTAAGGAAGAAAAATTTATTTTAGATGATATTTTTTTAGAGCTTAAAGATCTTAAAAAAATTTATTTTTCAAATTTTAGGGAAATGTTATTATGATTTTTATTCTTATTGTATTTGTTGTTTTGGTGTTTTATTGGTATTATAAAACTTGGGATAAACAAGGTTTATTAAATTCAACAACTCGCGGGGCCAAAAGTTTTATGCGAGGTTTTGCAAAAGGTGTAATGGAAGAAAGAATTGATGAATTTAGAAAAAGAATGAATTATTACGTTATAGCTTTACTTGCAAAAATTGCAAAAAGCGATGGCAGGGTAAGTCAAAGCGAAGCTGATATGATTTCTCAAATTTTAGATGCTAATGCTAAAAATGAAAGAGAGAGGGAATTTTTAAAAAGTTGTTTTAATGAACATAAAAATAATCTCAATGATGCTTATGAAGTGGCAAAAGACTTTTTAAAAGAAGTTCCTTTACCAAAAAATGAGCGTTTAAACGTATTAAGAGTTCTTGTTTTTATGGCTTTGATTGATGGAGAATTTCACAATAAAAAACAAGAAATTTTAAATCAGATTGCTAGAGCTTTTGGAATTTCTGATAGGGAACTTAAAGAATTTATTCAAGGAATTAATAATCTTAAAAGCCAAAGTAAAACTATGAGCATAGAAGAAGCTTATAATGTTTTAGAACTTAATTCTAGTGCCACTCTTAATGAAGTAAAAAAACAATATAGAAATTTAGCCAAAAAATATCACCCTGATATTTTAAATGCCAATAATGTTTCCAAAGAAGAATTAGAAAAAGGAGTGCAAAAATTTCAAAAAATCAACGAAGCTTATGAAAAAATTAAAAAATATTTAGAACAATAAAATAGATAATAATTTTTAAATAAATAAATAAAAATAATTGATATTAAAAAATAGGAAATAATATGAAAAGAGCTCTAATAAGTGTAAGCGATAAAGAAGGTATAGTAGAATTTTCAAAAGAACTTGAAAATTTAGGTTTTGAAATCCTTTCTACAGGCGGAACTTTTAAACTTTTAAAAGAGCAGGGTGTTAAAGCTATTGAAGTAAGCGAATTTACTAATAGTCCAGAGCTTTTTGAAGGGCGTCTTAAAACTTTACATCCAAAAATACACGGAGGAATTTTATACAAAAGAGATAGCCTAAAGCATCAAGAAGAAGCAAAAAAATATAGTATTAATAATATAGATTTAGTTTGTGTTAATTTATATCCTTTTAGGGAAACAACGCTTAAAACAGATGATTTTGATGAAATTATTGAAAATATAGATATCGGCGGTCCTACTATGATAAGGAGTGCAGCTAAAAACTATAAAAATGTTTTAATTGTTTGTGATGTTAAAGATTATAAAAATATAATTGAAAGTATAAAAGAAAAAAAAGATGATGAAATAATGAGACGTAGTTTAATGATAAAAGCTTATGAGCATACTGCAAATTATGATTCTTATATAGCTAATTATATGAATGAGCGTTTTAATAAAGGTTTTGGAAATTATAAATTTATAATGGGAAAAAAAGTTTTTGATACAAAATATGGTGAGAATCCTCATCAAAAAGGTGCTTTGTATGAGTTTGAACATTTTTTTAGCAAGAATTTTAAAGCTTTAAAGGGTGAAGCAAGTTTTAATAATTTAACAGATATTAATGCAGCTTTAAATTTAGCAAGTAGTTTTGATAAGGCTCCAGCAGTTGCTATTGTTAAACACGCTAATCCTTGTGGTTTTGCTATAAAGGAAAATCTTCTTCAAAGTTATATTCACGCTTTAAAATGTGATAGTATAAGTGCTTATGGAGGGGTAGTGGCTATAAATGGAACACTAGATCTTGCCTTAGCTCAAAAAATTAATGAAATTTATATAGAAGTTATTATTGCTGCTAATGTTGATAAAGAAGCTTTAGCTGTTTTTGATGATAAAAAGCGTATTAAAATTTTTACACAAGAAAGTCCTTTTTTAATACGTGGTTTTGATAAATATGATTTTAAACATATAAATGGGGGTTTTGTTTATCAAAATAGTGATGAAGTGGATATAAATGAACTTAAAAATGCTAAATGTATGAGTATAAGAAAAGCCAGTAAAGATGAGTTAAAAGATTTAGAGATCGCTATAAAAATCGCTGCTTTGACAAAATCAAATAATGTAGTTTATGTAAAAAATGGTGCTATGGTAGCTATTGGTATGGGAATGACAAGTAGAATTGATGCAAGTAAAGCTGCTATTGCTAAAGCTAAAGAAATGAAACTTGATTTAAAAGATTGTGTTTTAGCTAGCGAAGCTTTTTTTCCATTTAGAGATAGTATAGATGAGGCTAGCAAGATAGGAGTTAGGGCTATAGTTGAACCAGGTGGAAGCATAAGGGATGATGAGGTTATAAAAGCAGCTAATGAATATGGTATAGCACTTTATTTTACAGGGGTAAGACATTTTTTACATTAATATTTTATTAATTTTAAATTA
The DNA here is from genome assembly GCF_016599045.1 of Campylobacter sp. TTU_617. Classification (GTDB taxonomy): domain Bacteria; phylum Campylobacterota; class Campylobacteria; order Campylobacterales; family Campylobacteraceae; genus Campylobacter_D. The sequence continues at coordinate 161,834 of NZ_JAENKV010000001.1, read as the reverse complement.
ATAAAATATTACAATTTTGAATAATATTTTATTTCAGGAAGTGCTTAATGCTTAAAAGTATGGGTTTTAAAGTTTCAATCTCTATGTTTTTTGTTTTATTAATTAGCTTTATTATTGTGCAAGTAATTATAAATTTGGATTTTAAGAATACAGCAAATAAAATGAGTCAAGCTAATTTAAATAGTATTAGCATTTCTGTTTTTCAGACTATGAGGATGGCGATGAATTTAGGAGATCCTGAACAAATTCAAGATGCCATTAAAGAGGCAAAAAAAATTGAAGGAATTAGTGATATAAAAATTTATCCTTCTAAAGAAACTATAGAGCTTTTTGATATGAAAAATCCTCTTATTTCAAATGAAAAAATCATCTTAGATCAGTTTATAAACCCTCAATCAAAATCCTTAAAAGAAGAAATTAATAATATCAATCATTTAAGATTAATACGCCCTTTAATAGCTGATCAAACCTGTATTACCTGTCATGCAAATGTTAAAGAAGGTAGTGTTATAGGTGTTATGGATGTTTATCATTCTTTAGAGGGTATTGAAAAAGATATTAATAAAACTAGTCGTTCTTATATTATTATATTTGGCTTGGCTTTAATTTTTACACTTATTGTTGCGCTTATAACTTTTAAAATAGTTGTTGGCAATCCTATATTAGAACTTTTAAAACATGCTAAAGAACTTGCTCAAGGAAGTGGTAATTTAAAAACTAGAATAAAAATTAAAGGTCAAGATGAGATAGCAAAGGCTTGTGATTATATCAATCAGTTTATAGAAAAAACACATAAAACAGTAAGTGGTGTAAATTTAAGTTCTAAAAGTGTAGAACAACAAAGCAAGCTTTTAAATTTAAATGCTATTTCTTTAAATGATAATTCTAAATTAAGTCATCAAAAAATTGACTCTAGTTTTCAACTAGGGGCAAATATCGGTTCTGATTTAACAGAGTTAGCTAACTTATCAGGTGATGCAAATGCCGCAAATGATAAATCTTATAAACTTTTAGAACAGATGTTAAAATCTTTATTTGAAGTGGCACAAAAAGTTACCGATGTAGCAGAAAATGAAAATAATTTAGCCAAAAAAGTCGAAAATATGGTTTTGCAAGCAAAAAATATACAAAAAACCACTCAAATGATGGATGAGATTGCAGATAAAACAAATCTTTTATCTTTAAATGCAGGAATTGAATCTGCAAGAGCAGGAGCTTTTGGAAGAGGATTTTCTGTTATAGCTGAAGATATTAGAACTCTTGCTAATCATAGTGAAGAATTTTTAACTAATGTTGCAGTTATTACAAAAGAGCTTTTGGATAGTATAGAAGAAATAGCTAGCGAATTAAGAAAAAATTCTCAAAGCATACATTCTTTACATGAAAATACAAATTTACTTGTAAATGATGCCAATGAAGTAAAAATTTGCAATCAAGATTCTAAAAATCTTGCAATCTTATGCGCTAATAAAATAAAAACTTGTCAAGAAAGCATACAAGATTTATTAATGAGAATGCAAGAAAATGTTGAAGCGAGTGAAAAAAATGAAGAAATTTCTAAAATTTTACTTCAGGTTGTAGACGAATTAAAATTAGTATGTCATAATCTCGAAAGCGAATTAAAACAATTTCAAATTTAAAGGATAATTCAATGAAAAAAATTTTTCAAATAGCTTCTTTAGCTACAATTTTATTTGCAGGATGTGCATCAAATAATATAGCAACAAAGGAAAATAATATGTCTTTTGATATTTTGCCTCAAAATGCAATTTTAAAAATTGAAAAAATAGTTGTAAATGATAAAACTTTTATTCCTAAAAATACAGAAGAGGATCCAAATATTAGTTTTGACAATAATAAATTTTATGGTTATTCAGGATGTAATCGTTTCTTTGGCGCTTATCAAAGTGATGGAAAAATTCTTACAGTTGAAGGTGATCGTGTAGCCTCTACTCAAATGTATTGTCATCCACAAGAAGTAATGGATTTTGAAAATACTTTTTTATCTAATTTTAAAGGGAAATTTAAAATTTTAAATGAAAATGGAAAACTTAATTTGAGTAATGAAAATGGATCAATGAAAATCTTTTTTAAATAATATTTTATCCATTAATGAGTAAAATACGCCTTTTATTATCAAAAAAGGTTAAAAATGATAAAAACTATTGCTGAATGGAGCGAGCAAGAATATTTAATTCTTGCACTCCCTCATAAAAATACAGATTGGAAGCCTTATTTAAATGATATTCTTAAAAGTTATAAAGAATTTATAAAAGCAATTATTCCTTTTCAAAAAGTATTATTGATTGCTCCTTCTAAAGAAGATTTTATTCCTTATTTATCATTTAATAACGTTGAATTTTTTATTTGTGATACTAATGATACTTGGATAAGAGATTATGGACCCATTGCGATTTTAGAAGAGAATAAGCTAAAAGCTTTAGATTTTACTTTCAATGCTTGGGGTAATAAATTTCAAAGTAATTTAGATAATAAAGTCAATACAGAGCTTTTTTTAAGAAAATTTAAAGAGAAATTAGAAAAAATTGATTTAATCTTAGAAGGAGGAAGTATTGATTTTAATGGAAAAGGTGTAATGCTTACTACTTCAAATTGTCTTTTAAATTCAAATAGAAATTCACATCTTAATAAACAAGAATTAGATAAAAAATTAAAAAATATTTTTGGACTTGAAAAAATTATATGGCTTGAAAATGGATTTATACAAGGCGATGATACAGATCATCATATCGATACCTTAGCACGTTTTATTGATGAAAATACCATAGCTTTTTGTACTTGTGAAGATAAAAAAGATATTCATTATGAACCTTTAAAAAAAATGAAAGAAGAGCTTTTAAAAACAGGATTTCATCTTTTAGAACTTCCTTTACCTAAGCCTTTGTTTTATGAAGGAAAAAGACTCGGTGCTACTTATGCAAATTTTGTTTTCATTAATAATGCTTTAATTATGCCTTTTTATAAAGATGAAAACGATGAAATTGTTGCCAAAAGATTAGCCAAAGCATTGCCCAATAGAAAGATTATAGGAGTTGATGCAAGAGTATTTTTAAGACAAAATGGTTCTTTGCATTGTTCTTGTCAAAATTATTTTAAGAATTTAAAATGAATTTACAAAAAAAAGCAACTATTATTGCAAGTTCTTGTGCTTTTTTTCTTGCTTTATGTAAATTGATTGTTGGTTTAATGAGTGGCTCCATAGCTATCCTTTCTAGTGCTATTGACTCTATGGTGGATTTTGTTATTTCAGCTTTTAATTTTCTGGCCATACGTAAATCAGCTCAAAAGCCAAATGAAAACTATAATTTTGGTTATGGAAAAATTGAAGCTATTATGGGATTTATTGAAGGTTGTTTTATAGCTGGAATTGGCATTTTTATTTTTTATCAAAGTATTTTAAAGATTTATTATCAAGAGAAAATTCAAGATATTAATATCGGTATTTTTATAATGATTTTTTCTTTGATTTTAACTCTTTGTTTAGTTATTTTTTTAAGTTATGTAGCTAAAAAAACAAAAAGTTTAATCGTAGAGAGTGATTGTTTGCATTATAAAAGTGATCTTTTAACTAATTTTGCAACACTTTTAGCTCTTGTTTTAATTTCTTTAACGGGCTATTTTATTATAGATGCTCTGTTTGGTATAATTGCAAGTTTTTATATAGCTTTTAGTGCTTTTAAGATTATAAAAAAAAGTATAAGTTTATTGATGGATGTAGCACTAGAAGAAAATAAAGTTGAAAAAATTCGAGAGTTGATTAAAAAAAATAAAGAAATTATAAGTTTTCATCATTTAAAAACTCGAAAAAGTCCAAATATGAATTATCTTAGTGTTCATCTAGTTTTTTGTCCTATAATTTCTTTATATAATGCGCATAAGATTTCAGATGAAATTGAAATGAGTATTAGAAAAGCTTTTAATGATGAAAAATGGGATATTCAAATTCATCTTGATCCTTATGATGATCAAGAGCAGGAGGAAACAAATGAAAATAGCTTTAATACAGCAAAAATTTCACCAAAATAAGCAAGCTACCATTGAAAATACTTGCGAGCTTATAAAAAAAAGTGCCAAGGAAGGAGCTGAGCTTGTTTGTCTTTGTGAGCTTCATCAAAGTGAGTATTTTTGCCAAAGCGAAAATGTTGATTTTTTTGATTTAGCTAATGACTATGAAAAAGATCTTGAATTTTGGTCTAAAGTAGCTAAAGAAAATAATATAGTTTTAATTACCTCTTTATTTGAAAAGCGTAGTGCTGGACTTTATCATAATACAGCCGTAGTTTTTGAAAAAGATGGAAGTATAGCTGGAAAATATAGAAAAATGCATATTCCAGATGATCCTTGTTTTTATGAGAAATTTTATTTTACCCCAGGAGATTTAGGGTTTGAGCCTATTAATACAAGTATTGGAAAATTAGGAGTATTAATTTGTTGGGATCAATGGTATCCAGAGGCAGCAAGGTTAATGGCTTTAAAAGGAGCTCAAATTCTTATTTATCCAACAGCTATAGGTTGGTTTAATAAAGATAGCATAGAAGAAAAACAAAGACAACTTGATGCTTGGATAGGCATTCAAAAAGGACACGCTATCGCAAATGGTTTATATGTTGTTAGTATCAATCGTGTTGGTTTTGAAAAAGATAAGAGTGGGGTAGAAGAAGGTATAAATTTTTGGGGAAATTCTTTTATAGTAGGACCTCAAGGAGAGGAACTTTTTAGAGCTGATGATACAAGTGAATTATATAAAGTTGTAGAAATTGATCAAAAAAGAAGCGAAAATGTGCGTCGTTGGTGGCCTTTTTTAAGGGATAGACGTATAGAATATTTTAACGAATTAAATAAAAGATTTATTGATTAAGTAAAACCTTAAAGGTTTTACTTAGCTATAAGTTTTTGGGTAATTTTTGTTATTTCTAATTCTTCATCAGTAGGAACAACAAGGATTTTAATTTTAGAAGAGTTTTTGTTAATTTCTCTTTCTTTTTTTGATCTTTCATCATTTAATTTTTCATCAAGCTCAAATCCTAAATGTAAAAGTTTTTGACAAACAAGTTTTCTTACTAAATTTCCATTTTCTCCAATACCGCCTGTAAAAATTAAAGCATCTGTTCTTGGCAATACTGCTAAATAAGAGCCTATATATTTAACAAGACGATAGCAAAACATATCAAGAGCGAGTTTGGCTTTTTTATCACCTTTTTCAATTTGATTTTCTATATCTCTAAAATCATTAAATCCACAAATTCCATAAACACCACTTTTTTTATTAACTAAAGTATCAATTTCTTGCATGCTAAGATTTTGAGTTTGTGCTATAAAAGGTAAAATAGCAGCATCAATATCCCCACATCTTGTTCCCATAATAAGACCTTCTAAAGGAGTAAAGCCCATAGAAGTATCTACGCTTTTTCCATTTTCTATTGCACAAACACTTGCGCCATTTCCAAGATGCGCACTAATTGCATTGAAATTATTGTAATCTTTATTTAAAAATAAAGCAGCTTTCTTACTCACATAAGCGTGAGATGTTCCATGGAAACCATATTTTTTAATATTATATTTTTCATAATATTCATAAGGCAGGGCATACATTGAAGCAAATTCTGGCATTTGTGAATGAAAAGCTGTATCAAAAACAGCTACATTTTTAACATTTGGCGCAGCTTTAATCATTGTTTTAATCCCTGCTAAATTTGCAGGATTATGTAAAGGTGCAAAAATACTAACTTTATCAATTTGTTCTAAAACCTTATCATCAATTAAACAATGTTCGCTAAGTTCTTTTCCTCCATGAACAATTCTATGACCACAACCATCAAGCTCACTAAGATCGGTTAAAATTCCAGATTCTTTGAAAAGTTCATTTGTGATTTTTAAACCTTCTTCGTGATTTTTAATATTTACCTTTTTTTCAAATTCTTCACCCGTTAAAGTGTTTTTTAACTCAACTCTTGAGCCATTTTCTCCTATTTTTTCTATCAATCCACTAGCTTTTACAACTTCATTATCAAAAAGTTTAAATTTGATAGAAGATGAACCCGAATTTAATACTAAAATTTTCATTTTTTCTCCTTTTATTGTTATTGTGCTTGAACTGCACTTAAGATTACTGTATCTACAATATCATCAACCAAGCAACCTCTACTTAAGTCATTAACTGGTTTTTTAAGACCTTGTAAAAGAGGACCTATAGCTAAAGCATTGGCAGTTCTTTGAACTGCTTTGTAACATATATTTGCAGCATTTAAGTCAGGAAAGATAAAAACATTAGCATATCCTGCTATTTTTGAATGAGGCATTTTACTTTTTGCTGTACTAGGATCATATGCTGCATCAAATTGTATAGGACCTTCAATAGCTAAATCAGGATATTGTTCTTTAGCAATTTTTACAGCTTCTTTAACTAAATCAACGCTTACTCCTTTTCCACTATCTCCACTTGAATAAGAAAGAAAAGCAATCTTTGGATCTAATCCAAATGCTTTAGCACTTAAAGCACTAACATAAGCACTTTGCGCTAGTTCTTGAGGAGTAGGATTTGGATTTACAGCGCAATCTGCAAAAGCTAAAACTTCATCTTTAAGCCCCATAAAAAATATGCCAGAAACTGAAGTAATTCCTTCTTTTGTTTTAATGATTTGCAAAGCAGGGCGTATAGTTTCAGCTGTGGTTGTAGAAGCTCCACTTACCATTGCATCAGCCTTTTGGCTATGAACAAGTAAAGTGCCAAAATAAGTCCTATCTTTGATTAATTCTTTAGCCTCTTCTAAGCTCATACCTTTAGCTTTTCTTGCTTCATAAAGCATAGTGGCAAATTCTTCATTAAAAATAGAATTTTTAGGATTTAGAATTTGAATTTTGCTAGTATCAAAATTAGCCTCTTTTTTAATTTGCTCTTCATCACCTAATAAAATAATATTAGCTAAATCATTTTTTATTAAAATTTCACACGCTTGTAAAATTCTTTTATCATCACTTTCTGGTAAAACAATAGTTTTTTTATTTTTAATATTTTTTTTAATTAATTCATATTTAAAACGATAAGGGGTTAAAAAATCATAATCTTTTAAAGTATCAAGTTCATTTAAAGTAGAATTTTCACTTATAAGTACATAATTTTTATTTTTTAATGCTTGATCTAAATATTTTTTTGCAAGTATATTATTTTGTGTAATCACTGCAATAGGAGTATTAAGATTTTTAGCTAAATTTATATTTAAATCTAAAGTATCTAAAATGTCAAATTCATTAAAAGCTATTGCAAAAACTATGTCATATTTATTTTTTAATGTTTCATATTTATCTAAAATAGTATTAAAGAAAATAAATTCATCATCATTAAATTGCTTTATAGCTTCTGATGATTTAAAAACATAAGTGCGATTTAATTCTTGTTGTATATTGAATTTTTGCATTAAAATTTGTATGTCGTTTATTTCATTTTCATTGATAACAGGATAAAAAAGTCCTATTTTTTTATTAGAGTATTTTTCTAACACTTTTGTAAGAATTTTAGAATTTAGTTCTTTGTTGTTTGATCTAATAATATAAATTCCATTCATATTTTTCTCCTATGCTTTTAAAAATAATAGCTTAATTTAAACAAATATTAACTTAATACTTAATTTAAAAATGAAAAATTATTTTGGAACTTTATTTGCTTCTAATTTGATCAAAGGAAGTATTTTTTATAAATTGATTTTATAGAAAATTTCATATTCAAAGGATAGATTAATGAAAAAGAAGATAATTTATATGTTACCAATTGTATTTTTTGGTTGTAGTGCTACTGTAGATCCACAAATTTCTATGAAGCCACCCGCATATGTTGAAGAGTTGGCTCCAAAGCAAAGTAATAATATAGAAAGTGCTCCTGGCTCTTTATTTGGAAAAGGCGATAATCCTTTATTTTCTGATAAAAAAGCTATGAATGTTAATGATCTTGTAACTGTTGTAATACAAGAAAGCACAACACAAAGCACACAAGCTAATAAAGCAACTAGTAGAACAAATACAGCGAATTTAGGTGGAGGAGCTTTAAGCGGAAGTACTGGAGTTGTTGGTAATGCTATTAATAAAGTTAATGCTTATTCTAATATAGGTTTTCAAACCAATAGCACTTCTAATTATCAAGGAACAGGCTCTCAAAGTCGCAATGAGAGTTTCAATACAACTATTTCAACAAGGGTAATTAAAATTTTATCTAATGGCAATTATTTTATAGAAGGTTCAAGAGAACTACTTATAAATGGAGAAAAACAAATAATACAACTTAGCGGGGTTATACGCCCTTATGATATAGGTCAAGATAATACCATAGATAGTCGCTATATTGCTGATGCTAAAATTCTTTATAAAACCGAAGGCGAAGTAGATAGAAGCACAAGAAAACCTTGGGGAAGTAAAGTTATAGAAGCTATTTGGCCATTTTAATTAAAAGATTAAACCTAAAAAGGTTTAATCTTTATCAAATTTTATAATTCTTTTTTCAAGATTTCTAGCAATAAGTTCATTTTTTAAATTGTTAATATTTTGTTCTAATAAATTTTTAAAAATTTCTATTTGAGAAAATATAAGGGTAAATAAATATAAATGATCTTCTATCCATAAATTCTTTTTGGCTAAAAGTTCCTCTTTATTACTTGGATTAAGAACAAAAATTTTTGCTAAATTAAATTCAAATTGATTAATGGTAGGATAAAAAGCCATATATATACTATAATAATTGTTTCCAATTTCATCAATTTTTAATTTAATTTCATCGATATTTTTAATAAGTTTGCTATATAAATTTTCATTATATTCTAACTTAAGATTTAAAAAATCATTTCTAAGTAGTTTTAATTCTTTATCAAAATAATTTATAAAATCATTACATTGTTTTATAAGACTTTTTATTTTAGCATAAGCTTTTAATAGATATTCATTTTGCTTTGCAATACTAGGTATGGGTATTTCTTTAAAATTTTTTTCATCATTTAATAAATTTGCACAAATACTTTTAAAACTTTGTTCTATACTTCCTTCAATCCTAGCACCCCCTTCAGTGCAATTATATACTTTGATATGAGGATTTTGGACTATATTTCTTTCAAAGGTGGTTCTAAAAATATTCCAAACTTCTCGTGTATAAACTAAACCTTTTCCACCATAAGCTGTAGTTTGAAGTTTATATTTTATATCATTAGGATCTTGCTCATCATTGGCTCCGTATAAGTATTCTTTAGGATGAGAATTTCCTTCTTTATCGTAAGCTAAATCTTGTCCTATTAAAATGATATTTTTATGATTTAACATTAAAGCTAAATCATAACACATATGTGCAACACTATGTCCTTGTCCAGGATCTAAAATTTGTTTAAATTTAAAATTTCTAAAGAACATATCTTTTGGAGTTAAAATATATTTTCTATTGGCATTTTGAATATGTTTTAGGGTTTGTGGATGTGTAAGAGTGCTTAGTATAAACAAAATTCCTTGATCAAATTCTTTAAAATCATTATCAAAAAATTTAGAAGTTGCAAAAACTCTTTCTGTAGATAAAACATAATCAGGCTTAATACCATAATTTGCTAAAATTGTATAAGAACCATCAGCACAGAAAATAGAAGCTTTAGAAGCATATTGTTTAAGTAATGGTAGTTGTTTTATAAGAGAGGGACCAGTTGAAACTATAATAGCATTTTGCATTTTGTTTTTTCTTTCTTTTATAAGATCTAATAACGAAGAATTGGTAAGCATAGGAACAAGATGTTGTAAATTATGTCTAATTCCAATCAAAACATCTTCTGGATCATTTCCGTGACTTATAAATATATTTTTAATTAGTTCTGTAAATTTTTTGTTTATTTTTAGAATATTTTCTTGATGATTTTTTGCATAAAATTTAGAATGAATATCTAAAAAATATACTCTTAAAAATTTAAAATACGGCTCTTCTTGACTAAGAGATAAAAGATCACCAAAAAAATTTTCTTCATAAGGATCAAGTATGATTAAATTAGCAAGTTCTTTAGAAAAATCAATAGAATTAAATAAAACAAAAAGCAAGGGAATATTAGGTTCAAAAATAACAATTTTTTGATGATTTTTATTTTGCAGAAGAATTTTATATAAAATTCCATTACCAAAGCCATAAAAATAAAGCACAGGGTATAGATAATATTTATGATTATAAAGTTCTAATCTTTCTTTTAATTCTTCTAAAGGATTTTGATATATACCCCCCCCCATTTTAGAGTGAATATTGATATCTAAATTATCTTTTCCTCGTAAAATATAAAACTCATTTTCAAAATGAGTATTTTCTTTAAGTTTAAGAAGTTTTTCTTTTAGGGTAATATTACTTAATGCATTGATATTTTTATAAAAAATTTCCATATCCATCCTTATAAATAACTTGGTGCATCATTAGAAAAAAGTATTAAATCTCCATCTTTTGTTTCTTTGGTTAAAATACTGATAAGTTCTGATTTTTCTTTTAAAAAAAGACTTGAAATTGTAAGAGTTTCTTTAAAAATCTCTTGATTTATTTTAGCACTAATTATAACCAAATCAAAACATTCATTAATAATTTTTGCAAGTTTAATATTTTCTTCTTTATTTACTTCAACAATACCAGGTGTTATTAAAATTTTACGCCCTTTATATGTTTTACAAAGTTTATAACTTTCACTCATTCCTTTAAAATTTCCATTAAAACCATCATCTATGATAAATTTAGGTTTTTTTGAAAGTATTTCTAAGCGATGTTTAACGGATTTAATTTTAAGAACTTGTGTTTTAATTTTTTCTAAATTAAGACCTAAGAAATTAGCACAAAGTATGCAAGCACAAAGATTTTGAGCATTAAATGAGCCTAAAATAATGCTTTTAAAAGAATGATTTTCATTGTTTAAGAAAAGATCAAATTTTATCCCTTCTAAAGAGGTCTCAATTTTTGAGATTTTTTTATCATAAAGACTTATAATATTATTTTCATTTTCTTTAGTGCTTGTATGTAAAAATGCTTTTTTAAGCCTTTTGGAGCTTAGAGCTTCTAATTTTGTCTTTCTTGTATTTTCTAAATTTTTAAAATACTCCAAATGAGCATTTCCAATCTCTCCTATAATGCAAATTTGAGGCTCTAAAAGTTCAGTAATTTCTTTTATATCTCCTTGATTTCTAGCTCCTGCTTCTGCTATATAAATATCAAATGTTTCATTAAGATTTTCGTTAATATCGCGTATTATACCCATAAGCGTATTAACGCTTTTTGGGGTTTTATAAACTTTGAAATCGTCCTTTAAAAGAGTATAAAGAAAATTTTTAATACTTGTTTTACCAAAACTTGCTGTAATAAGTATAATAGTAAGATTTTTGTTATTTAGAATTTTTTTCTTTGCCTTAGAATAAAAATATTTTGCTCCAAAAAAATCATAGATTTTTAAACAAATTAAAGAGCAAGGTAGGCTAAAAAGATTAAATAAAAAAGATATATGAAAAGATAATAAAGCAAATAAAGTATTAAAAATAAATACAAACATAAAAAATATTTTAACTTTTTGAGTAAAAACAAGTTTTTTGTCAATTTTTTTATTCCAAAAGTATAAAATAACAATATGAATTAGAAAATAAAACAAAGAATAAAATGGAAAAGCTAAAAATAAAAAATAGGGTAAAAATAAAAAATATAAATGCCATAAAGGTTTATGATAGTGAAATATAATACGTTTGATTTTATAAGAATACCACTGTAAAGCACTAATAAGATAAAAAGCAACACAAAAATTAAAAATTAAAGTATTAAGATAATAAATTATATTAAGCATTTTTAATTCCTTGTATTTTTTGAGCAATAAAATCAGCGTGTTTTAAAAAGAAAAAATGATCTCCATTTAAAGGATAAAATTCGCTATTTTTTATAAAAGAATGAATAAGTTCTCCACTCTTTAATGGGGTATCTTTATCATCAATACCCCAAAAAATTAATGATTTAGCTTTTTGTTCTTTAAAAATAGTTTCGTAATTTTCATCAACTACCTTTTTAAAGGTTTCATACATTAAACTATTCATATGAGCTACATCTTTACTTACAAAGAATTTATAAAAAGAGTTTAGACCTAAAAATTTTAAACATTTAAAAATATAAATTTTTGTTTTTATTTTTAATGATTTTTTAGGAACTATACCAGCGCTTGAAAGCAAGATTAATATTTGATTTTCTTGACAAAGCAAAGTGCTTAATTTTCCTCCAAAAGAATGCCCTAAAAAAACATCAATATCTAGTTTTTTTTGGATTAGAAATTCTTTAACAATTGAAGCATAATCATAAGAATTTAAAGCTTCACTTATACTAGATTTTCCAAAACCTGGCAAATCTAAATAAATTTGACAAAAAGAATTAAGTTTTTTTTCAAAAGCTTGTTTCATAAGCTCTTTATTAGCCCCCCATCCGTGAAGGATTAAAATTTTTAGTTTTTTATCTTGATTAATTAATTCATAAGAGAGTTCATATTTTTTTTCTTTAAATATTATACTAGTTAATGCCATTTTAAACCTTCTGATCTGTGTAGATTTTTTCTAAAAGTTCTAAAGCATTTTGTAAGCGTTCGTATTCTTCTATATTGAGCATCACAGCTTCAAATTTATTATTTTTTAAAATGACTATTTTTCCTGATTTGCTTTTTTTGAGTTTGTCTATAATGGGACTAAAATTCCTTACAACTTCTGTGGCAGTGTAAATTTCATCTTTTTTAAAAGAAAGCATATAACAATCCTAAAATATGTTAAATTTTATGTAAAATTTAACATATTTTGCCTTAAAAAGCCTATAATTTACCTTTTTGTCCGTTGATAGAATTTAAAAATTTATATTCAATTGAAAGTGATTTTTCATTTTTGCAATTTTGTGCTAATTTTTGCAAAAGCTCTGTAAAATTATCAAAAAGATAGTTAGCTAAAGATCCTGGATTTGGATTAATTTCATTAAGATAAATTTCATCATCAATAATAAAAAAATCACAACGTATTAATGCTCCTTTAAAAAGAGGATTGTAAATTTTTTTAAAATTTTCTTTAAGTTTTTCTTTAAGTTTTTCTTCTAAAGGAGCTTCTTGAACTTTTGCATGAGAAGAGAAACTAAGATATTTTTGTTCAAAATCTAAATATTCTTGTTTTTTTGGTTCTTCTATAATTGAAAAAATAAACTCATCATCTATCATGCAGCCTGCTAGATTATATTCTTTAATATTATTTTTAAAACCTTCTACTAAAATTTCATCATCAAATTCAAAAGCTACATCTTTAGCGTATTCAAGTTCTTGTTCGTTTTTTGCAACACTTATTCCTATACTACTTCCAAGTCTAGCTGGCTTTAAAATAACCGGAAATTCAATATTTTGTTTTTGATCATCATATCTTTTAATCATAGTATAAGGTAAGGTTTTAACTCCAACTTTTTGTGCATAAAGTTTTGTTAATTCTTTATTGTATGATAAAACACTTGCCTCTAATCTTGCCCCTATATAATTTATCTTATAAAAATCAAATAAAGCTGCTATTTTGCCATCTTCTCCATCTTTTCCGTGTATAAGATTAATTACGCAATCAAATTCTATTTTTTTTTCGTTAAAAATATTTTTTTGATAAAAACCTGCATTTTTAAGAAAAATTTGTTTTTCTTTTTTGTATAAGCCTTTACAAAAAGTTTTTGAGTTCATTTTCTCACTTGGAATAAGATAAAAATTTCTTTCTAAATCACAAAATATAAAAATAGTTTCTTTTAAGATTTTTTTTAGAACTACTGCACTAACAATGCTAATTTCGTGCTCATAAGAATTTCCTCCAAAAAGTATTGCATAAGTCATTATTTTCTCCTTTAGCTTAATTTTTTAAGCGCTTCTTTAATTAAATCACTTGTGTTGTTTGAAGTGCAATTTGATAAAACTTTAATGATTTTATCTTGTTTAAAACCAAGAGAGATTAAAGCAGCTAAAGCTTGTGATTTATCATCACTAATTTGTTCTAAATGGGTTTTAGCATCGCTAAGTTCTATAAGTATGCGTTTAGCACTTTTTGGTCCTATTCCAGGTACTTTTTTAAAAATATTTTCATCATTAAGGCTTAAAGCCTTATAAAATGAATTTACATCAAGACTTGAGCATATAGTCATAGCTGTATTAGCACCTATGCCATTTACTTTTAAAAGCATTTCAAAAATTTTTTGCTCTTCTTTATCTAAAAAGCCATAGAATTTATTAGAATCTTCTTTAATGATTTGAGTAATTAAAAATTCATATTTTTGTCCAAGCTCAACTTTTGCTGAGCAAAATAAAGAAATAAATACACCATAACTTAGCCCATTAATACATTTAAGTATGATAAAAGTAGGTTCTTTTTTTGTAATTATTCCTTCGATACCAACAATCATTGTATATCCTTTTCATCATAATCTAATTTCCTATCAATTTCTATAGTTGTTTCTTTTTTTATAACTCCTATAGATTTTGTTTCTTCGTGTTCTAAGATAGAGTAAAAAGCCATTACTTTTGGGTGTAAAAATTCATATTTAATCTCATTCATATTTCCCCATTTGCCACTTTTATTAATGAGTTTTGCTCTTAAAAGTTCATTTTGTAAAAGATCTAATTCTTGTAAAATCTGATTTTTTTCATCTTCTAATTTTTGTCTTTGATTTTGTTGTTTTGTTAGCTCTTGATTGTAAAGATGAAAGTCTTTAATAATTTTTTCATATTGTAAAGGGATAGGTTGGTTTGAATTTTTAAGCTCAAGAACTTTTTTTTCTAAAGCATATATCTCTTCTTGATTGGAATTTATATTTTGTTTTAAAATATCTATTTTTTGATCAATTTGTAAAATTTGATTTTTATTATTAAAAAGTTCTTCAGTATAATTTTTATTTAAACTTTTTATTTTTGCGTTAAATTTATTATTATTTCCTTCGCATTTTCCTAAAACTATATTTTGATAAAAAGTAAAGGTGTTATTTGTTAAAAGCTCATCTATATAAATTTTATCAGCTTCTATGATCCCGCCCAAGCTTTTTTTAATTTTTACAATTTGAGCTTTAATTTTTCCACCTTCTAAAAGATCTATATTTACTTCTTTTGCTTCAATATAACCTCTATGTGTTTTAACATAAATTTCTTCAGCATTTATTTTGCTTTTGCTATGCGTTGTTCCTTTGATATTTATTTTTATTGCATTTAAAAAAGTATTTGCAGCAACATTTCCTTCAACATTTAGCTCTTGACACTCTATTTTAATTCCTGAGTTAATAGCATCGTGGAGATCTGAAGGAAATTTAACATTGATAATAATTTCTTTATCAAGTCCAGCTTTAATAGTTCCTATTTTTTTAAAATCTAATTCTTGAAAATCTAAGACATTTTGGATATCGTATTTATTTCCATCTTCAACGACAAATCCTTTTTTTTGCGCTATATATTCTATGCGATCTTCTTTTTCATTTATTTTTATAGCATCTGTATGAGAAATACTAAATTTATTTTGCATAGGATCAAGAACTTTTAATAAATGTAAATTTAAATCTCTTCCTTCTTTTCCATTTTTTGCTTTCATATGAGTAAGAATGATTTCATTTTCATCAACTACAATAATGCCTGATCTTTTTTCATCTTGAGTATAATTCTTAGTTTTTTCTTTATAGTTAAAAACTAATATTTCATCTTGGGCTTGTATAGGTGAGATCCCTTTTGCAACGGTAATTTGAGTAAAATTATGTGAAGAAGACTTAATTTTTGCAACACTTTCAAGTAATTGTTTTTTAAAGTCAAAAATACGAATACCAATTAGAAATTTCAATTTAATCATTTTTTTATAAATATTTTGAAGCAATTCTAATGCTATTTTATCATGATACGTTATTTTTTGAAGTTCTATTTCTGCTATAAGTTTCGTTAAATTTTTATTTGCAATCAGCTTAATAGCATCATTAATATTTTTATTTTCATTATGAATAATTTCTATTTTATATTCTTGTTTAATTTCTAAATTATTTTTTAAAAAAATTTCATCTTGTTCAAAAATATTGAGTTCTTTTTCGCTAATTTTTTTCCATTCTTCATTACCAAAACGATACCAAGTTGAAAACGCAAGAAGATTATAGTCAAGTTCATTGATATCTATATTTGTGCGTGAAGCAACTGCTAATAATTCTTTATAAGGGTTTGAAGTGTAGGAAATAATTTTTTCATTTTCTAACAAGTTGTTCTCCGCTATTTTTCATATAAATTATATATTATAGTAAATTTTTAATCAATTTTGGTTAAAATATTTATTCTAAAAAATTATTAAAATCTTGGTTCTATGGTATTATGAAGAATTTAGTGTTTAAAAATTTTATTATTAATGCTTTGGGAATTTTATTTTCTAGAGTTTTAGGTTTAATAAGGGATATTTTAATTGCTTTATTTTTAGGAGCGGGGCTTTATAGTGATATTTTTTTTGTGGCACTTAAAATGCCTGCCTTTTTTAGAAGAATTTTTGCTGAAGGTGCGTTTAATCAATCTTTTTTGCCTAATTTTACAAAAGTAACAAAAAAAGGAGCTTTTTGCATAAACGTACTTTATCAATTTAGTATTATTGTATTTTTATTTTGCCTTTTAGTAAGTTTTTTCTCTTCGTTTTTTACAAAAATTTTTGCTTTTGGTTTTGATAAAGAAACTATAAAACTTGCTTCTCCTTTGGTAGCCATAAATTTTTGGTATTTATTTTTTATTTTTATTGTAACTTTTTTAGCATCTTTGTTAAATTATAAACAAAAATTCTTTATTACTTCATTTTCATCTTCTTTGTTTAATCTTAGTATAGTTATAGCAGCTTTTTTTGTGGATAAAAATAATCCTTATGAAACGCTTTATTATTTCTCATATTTTATAGTTTTAAGTGGAGTGGCGCAATTGGTTTTGCATATGATTGTTTTTTATAATAGTAGAATTTTAAAAGCTATAATACTTTCTTTAAAATTTAAAAAAACAAAAACAAATTTGAAATCTTTTTATGAAAATTTTTTTCATGGAATTTTAGGTTCTTCTGCTACACAATTTAGCTCTTTACTTGATACAACTATAGCCAGTTTTTTGATCACTGGAAGTATTTCTTATCTTTATTATGCGAATCGTATTTTTCAACTTCCTTTAGCCCTTTTTGCTATTGCTTTAACGCAAGTTTCTTTTCCTAAAATTTTAAAATATTTAAAAAGTAATCAAGAAAACTTGGCTTTAGAATTTATGAAAAAAGCTTTAGCATTTTTAAGTATTTTACTTGTTTTTTCTTCTATGATTGGTATAATTTTTTCTCAAGAAATTACTAAAATGCTATTTGAAAGAGGTAATTTTTCTAATGAAGATGCCACAATAACAGCTTATGTTTTAATAGCATATCTTTTAGGGCTTTTGCCTTTTGGGTTGCAAAAAATATTATCTTTATGGCTTTATGCTAAATTTAAACAAAAGATAGCTGCTTTTATAGCTTTTAAGGCTTTAACCTTAAGTGCTTTATGTTCTATAGTTTTTATTTTATTTATTGAAGATGAAAAAAATAAGATCTTAGCAGTTGCTTTTTCTTCGTCTATTAGTGCTTTTTATTTATTATTGGCTAATATTAAAGAATTCGGTTTTAAAGAATTTTTTTCTTTAATTTCTTGGAAATTTTGCATTTTGTTTATTGTTATATTTGCTTTGATTGCTGTTTTATTATTTGAATTTAAATCAAATATAATTTTTGTTTTTTTATATATATTTGAGTTTATAAAAGGGATAATTTAATGAAATTAACAGATAGTGTCTCAAAAGAAAAAAAAGAGTTTATTCCAAAAGAAAAAGGAAAAGTAAATATTTATCTTTGTGGTCCTACAACTTATGATGATGCTCATTTAGGTCACGCTAGAAGTAGTGTGTGTTTTGATCTTTTAATGAGGGTTTTTAAAGCCAAAGGTTATGAGCTTTATTTTGCGAGAAATTATACTGATATAGATGATAAAATTCTAAAAAAAATGCAAGAAAAAAATAAAAGTTTAGAGGAATTGAGCGAATATTATATTAAAAGCTATGAAGATGATATGAAAGCACTAAATATATTAGAACCAAATTATAAACCAAGGGCTACTCATTTTATAAAAGAGATGATAGAACTAATTCAAAAACTTTATAATGAGGGTTATGCTTATATTTTAGAAGATGGGGTATATTTTGATACAAGTAAAGATAATAAGTATTTTAGTCTTTCTAAAAGAGATGCTTTTCAAAATCAAAGTCGTTTAGAAAATGAAGTTTTTAAAAAAAATGAAAGTGATTTTGTTTTATGGAAATTTGATGAAAAATTTTATGAAAGTCCTTTTGGTAAAGGAAGACCCGGTTGGCATAGTGAATGTATAGCTATGATAGAAAGCATTTTTCAAGATAAGCTTGATATACACGCTGGTGGGATTGATTTATTGTTTCCACATCACGAAAATGAAGCAACACAATGTCGTTGTGCATATGATTATGAAGTTTGCAACTATTGGCTTCATAATGGTTTTGTAAAAATTAATAATGAAAAAATGAGCAAAAGTCTTAATAATAGTTTTTTTATTAAAGATGCTTTAAAATTATTTCCTGCAGAAGTTCTTAGAATTTATCTTTTAAGCACTCATTATAGAGCCCATTTTAATTATTCTTTAGAAGATTTACAAATGAGTAAAAAAAGACTTGATAAATTTTATAGACTTAAAAAAAGAATAGCACTTCAAAAGTGGGATAATCAATTTATAAATGAAAAATTTGAAAGTAAAATAAGTCAAGAAATTTTATTTGCTTTGGAAGATGATTTAAATATTTCAAAAGCTTTATCCTTGCTTGATGAATTTATTATTAATGTAAATCTAAGGCTTGATAAGGAGAATAAAGATAAAAATTTAAAACAAGAGCTTTCTAGAAGTCTTAAAGAACTTTGTTTGATTTTTGGTTTTGGCTTTTTAGATCCTAGTGAGTATTTTCAGTTTGGAGTAAGTTTAGAGGAAAAAGAATTTATAGAAGAGCAAATTTTTTTAAGAAATGAAGCTAAAAAAAATAAAGATTTCAATAAAGCAGATGAAATTCGTGATAATTTACTTAAAAAAAATATTATTTTAATGGATACTCAAAATGGAACCTTATGGGAAAAAAATAATGCATAAAAAAATGACTTTAATTGATGTTTTAATGCGTTTTAAGCCTTTTTATAAGCAATATTGGAAATATTTTTTATTTGCTATTATAGGCATGCTTTTTGCATCTTTAGGAACCGCTGCAAGTGCTTATGTAATTAAACCAATTTTAGATGATATTTTTGTAAATAAAAATCTTAGCTTATTGTATATAACTCCTTTTTTTATTTTTATAGTTTATTTTTTTAAAAATTTGGGAGCTTATTTGCAAAGCTATTATACAAGTTTTATTGGAATTGATATATTAAGAGTATTAAGATCTAGAGTACTCGAAAATCTTTTAAAGCTTGATATGATGTTTTTTAAACGATATAGAAAAGGGGAGTTAATCAGTCGTTGTACCAATGATATCAATGCTTTGCAAAGTGTAGTGGCTAATATCATTCCTGATTTTTTAAGAGAAGTAATTACTGCCATTGGACTTATAAGTGTTGTAATTTATCAAAGTCCAATTTTAGCTTTTTTTGCTTTAATTGTTTTGCCAGTAGCTATTTTTCCACTTGTTTGGTTTGCTAAAAAACTTAAAAAATATGCAAAAACAACTCAAGAAAAAAATTCAGATCTTTTATCTCGCTTGAGTGAAATTTTTTCTAATATAGAAATTATTAAAGTAAATAATGCTGAAACCAAAGAAAAACTAAGATTTTCAAAAGAAAATGATGAATTAAGTAAAGTTATTTTAAAAAGTGTTCGTGTAACTTCTTTAACAAGTCCTATTATGGAGATTATAGGTTCTTTGGGTGTATCTATAGTTATTATAGTTGGGGGAAGAGAAGTTATACTTGGCAATATGAGCGTGGGAACGTTTTTTAGCTTTATTACTGCACTTTTTATGATTTATACTCCTATAAAAAGGATCTCTTATTTATATGGAGTATTGCAAACTGCTATTGTTGCAAGTGAAAGAACTTTTTATCTTTTGGATTTGAAACCAGAAATTAAAGGAGGAGACAAAAAACTTGAAAATATTTCAAACCTTGTTTTTAAGGATGTTTATTTTTCATATGAAAATGGAAAAGAAATTTTAAAAGGACTTAGTTTTTCTTTAAATAAAGGAGAGATTTTAGCTTTTGTCGGATCTAGCGGGGGAGGAAAATCTTCTATTGTGGGATTAATTCTTCATTTTTTTAGTAGAAATTCAGGAGATATTTTTATCAATAACCATTCCATAGATGATTTTTCTTTGCAATCTTTAAGATCTAAAATATCTTTAGTTACCCAAGATATTTATATTTTTAATGATACTATTGCTCAAAATGTTGCTTATAATGAAGAATTTAATGAAAATAAAGTGATTGAAGCTTTAAAATTAGCTAATGCTTATGAATTTAGTATGCAAATGGGAGGAATTCATTCAAAGCTTTATGAAAATGGTAAAAATTTAAGCGGTGGTCAAAAACAAAGAATTGCTATTGCTAGAGCTTTATATAAGAATCCCAATATGCTTATCTTTGATGAAGCTACTTCAGCTTTAGATAATGAAAGTGAAAAAATTATTGTTCAAACTATAGAAAATTTAAAAAAAGATAGATTAATCATTATGATTGCTCATAGGCTTAGCACTATAGAAAATGCTGATAAAATTGCCGTGATAGATAAAGGAAAGGTTTTAGCAATTGGAACCGATCAAGAATTAATGCAAAATTGCACTCTTTATCAAAAATTTAAAAACAAAGAACATAAAATAAAAGCTTAACTTTATTTTAATTTAGTTAGAATTTAAGTTAAAATTTTTAAGGAAAAAAATGATTTATGAACACATAAAGCCTTTAATTTTTAAATTAGATCCAGAATGTGCCCATAATTTGGTTGAATACTCTTTAAGGAGTCTTAATACCATTTTTCCGGGTGCGCTTAGTTTTTTAGCTAATCGCTTTATAATTCAAGATGAAAGTTTAAGTCAGAATTTATTAGGTCTTCAATTTAGCAATCCTGTTGGTTTGGCTGGAGGTTTTGATAAAAATGCAACCATGATAAGACCTTTGAGTGCTTTAGGATTTGGTTTTTTAGAATTTGGAACTTTTACACCTAAAGCACAAGAAGGTAATGAAAAACCAAGAGTATTTCGATTAGTAAAGCAAGAAAGCATACAAAATGCCATGGGTTTTAATAATAAAGGCTCTAAAGAGATTTATTCAAATTTAATTAAAATTTATCCTTTTATTTTGCCTTTGGGTGCTAATATAGGAAAAAATAAAAATAGCGAAAATGCATTAGAAGATTATTTTGTTTTATTAAAAGAATTTAAAGATTTATGTGATTATTTTATTATTAATATTTCTTCACCTAATACTAAAAATTTAAGATCTTTACAAAATCATAGTTTTTTAAATGATTTATTAAGTGAAGCAAAAAAGATTACCCAAAAACCAATTTTAATTAAAATAGCTCCTGATTTAGAAATACCTTTAGCTATTGATTTATGTAAAAAAGCTATAGAAAAAGGTGTTAATGGATTTATAATTGCAAATACAAGTACTGATTATTCTTTACTTGATAATGGTAGAACTTTTGGAGGAATTAGCGGCAAGCTTATACAAGAAAAGAGCAGTAAATTTTTTAAAGAATTAGCCAAAGAGCTTTTTTCTCATACTCTTTTAATTTCTTGTGGAGGAATTGATAGTGGCAGGGAAGCTTATGAGCGTATTAAAAATGGCGCCCATTTGATTCAAGTTTTTACAGCGCTTATTTATAAAGGCCCATCTCTTGTTAGGAATATCAATCAAGAATTGCTTACTTTATTAAGAGAGGATGGTTTTATGCATATTAGCGAAGCAGTTGGAGTAAATATTAAATGATTGATTTTAAAAAAATAAGTCTAAAAAATAAACTTGAAGTCTATGCATTACCTGTAAATAAGAATAGCGAAGTTATTAGTGTTGATATTTTTTATAAAGTAGGCTCTAGAAACGAATTTATAGGTAAAAGCGGTATCGCACATATGCTTGAGCATTTAAATTTTAAAAGTACTAAAAATTTAAAAGCTGGAGAATTTGATGAAATTATCAAAGGATTTGGTGGTGTAGATAATGCTAGTACAGGTTTTGATTATACGCATTATTATATTAAATGTGCTAAAAAAAATTTAAATAAAGCTTTAGAGCTTTTTGCAGAATTAATGCAAAATTTAACTTTAAAAGATGAAGAGTTTCAACCGGAGAGAAAAGTTGTTTTAGAAGAACGTAGATGGAGAACAGATAATAATCCTTTAGGATATTTGTATTTTAGACTTTTTAATCATGCTTTTATTTATCATCCTTATCATTGGACTCCTATTGGGTTTTTAAGAGATATTGAAAATTGGACAATAGAAGATATTAGAGAATTTCACAAGACTTATTATCAGCCTAAAAATGCTATTTTACTTGTAAGCGGTGATATTGATAGCAAAGAAGTTTTTAATCAGGCTAAAAAATATTTTGAAAATATAAAAAATACAAAAATTATTCCAAAGATTTATATGAAAGAACCAAAACAAGATGGTCCCAAAAGAATAGTTCTTAAAAAAAATTCTCAAACCCAAATTCTTGCCATCGGTTTTAAAATTCCTAATTTTAAACATAAAGATATTCCAGCTCTTAATGCTTTAGCTGAACTTTTGGGTAATGGGAAAAGTTCTTTAATGAATGAAATTCTTGTAGATAAATTAAATTTAATCAATGATTATTACGCTTTTGTTAATGATACCATTGATGAAAATTTATTTATTTTTATTTGCAATTGTAATTTAAATATCAAAGCTGAACAAGTTGAGAAGGAATTGTGGAAAATTATTAATAATATAAAAAATGGGGAAATTTCAATAAAAGATTTAGAAAAAATAAAAAATAATACTAAAAGTGATTTTATATTTTCGCTTAGCACTGCAACTGAAGTCTCAAATCTTTTTGGTTCTTATTTGGCAAGAGGAGATTTAAAACCTCTTTTAAATTATGAAACAGATATTGAAAATTTAACTATAGATGATTTAATAAAGTGTGCTAAAAAATATTTTAATGATAATAATTCTACCACAATGATCTTAAGGAAAAAATGATGAATTTAATCGGAGCAATGACTGCTTTAATCACCCCTTTTAAAAATGGTAAAATTGATGAACAAAATTATATCAAACTTATCAAAAGACAAATTAATAACGGTATAGATGTTTTAGTTCCAGTAGGAACAACAGGAGAAAGTGCAACTTTAACCCATAATGAGCATAAAACTTGTATAGAGCTTGCTGTTGCAACGTGTAAAAATACTTCTGTTAAAGTTTTAGCAGGTGCAGGAAGCAATGCTACTCACGAAGCTATCGATTTAGCTAAATTTGCACAAAAATGTGGAGCTGATGGTATTTTAAGTGTTACACCTTATTACAACAAGCCAACCCAAAAAGGACTTTATGAACATTATAAAAATATAGCAAATAGTATAGAAATTCCTATGTTACTATATAATGTTCCAAGTAGAACAGGCTGTGAAATTGTAACAGATACTATAATAAAGCTTTTTAAAGATTGTGATAATATTTTCGGCGTAAAAGAGGCTAGTGGAAATATTGAAAAATGCGTTGATCTATTGGCTAATGAGCCAGATATTGTTTTAATTAGCGGTGATGATGTTATTAATTATCCTATCCTTGCTAATGGAGGTAAAGGTGTTATTTCTGTAAGTTCAAATTTATTACCTGATCAAATTTCTTTGTTAACTCATGAAGCTTTAAAAGGTAATTATAATTTAGCTAAGGAAATTAATGATAAACTTTATAATATAAATAAAGTGTTATTTTGTGAGAGTAATCCTATCCCTATTAAAACAGCAATGTTTATTATGGGGCTTATAGATTCTTTAGAATTTCGTTTACCTCTTTGCTCTCCAAGTAATGAAAATTTTAAAAAAATTGAAAATATATTAAAAAATTATAACATTAAAGGATTTTGATGAATAATGAATTTTTAGGAAAAACTTTAGTAATTAGTGGCGGAACAAGAGGTATAGGAAAAGCTATCGTATATGAATTTGCAAAAATGGGCGTAAATGTAGCTTTTACTTATAATTCTAATGCTGAATTAGCTAAAGATATAGTAAAAGATTTAGAAGATAATTTCAATATCAAAGCTAGAGCTTATGAATTTAATATTTTAGAGCCAGAAACTTATAAAGAACTTTTTGAAAAAATTGATCAAGATTTTGATAGGGTAGATTTTTTTATTTCCAATGCTATTATTTCTGGACGTGCAGTAGTTGGTGGATATACTAAATTTATGAAACTTAAACCAAGAGGAATCAATAATATCTTTACAGCAACTGTCAATGCTTTTGTTGTTGGCTCTCAAGAAGCTGCTAAAAGAATGGAGAAAGTAGGGGGAGGAAGTATTATTTCTATCTCATCAACTGGAAATTTAGTTTATATAGAAAATTATGCAGGGCATGGCACTGCAAAGGCTGCAGTAGAAGCTATGGCAAGATATGCTGCTACCGAATTAGGAGAAAAAAATATACGCGTAAATGTAGTAAGCGGTGGTCCAATAGAAACAGATGCTTTAAGGGCTTTTACAAATTATGAAGAAGTAAAACAAGCCACAATTAATCTAAGCCCTTTAAATCGTATGGGACAGCCAGAAGATTTAGCTGGTGCATGTTTATTTCTTTGTTCATCTAAAGCAAGTTGGGTAAGTGGTCATACTTTTATTGTAGATGGTGGAACTACTTTTAAATGATAAAATAAATTATAAAATTTATTTTTGTTTACACTTTTTTTATATAGTAAGCTTCATTTATTAAAAGAAAGGTTTATTTATGAAAAAAGTATTTTTATATTTTTTAATGATAATTTCATCATTGATTTTATCAGCTTGTTTTGATTCTAATAATACAAATTCTTTGGAGCAAATTAAAAAGAATGGCTTTGTAAGAATAGGGGTTTTTGGAGATAAACCTCCCTTTGGTTATATAGATGAAAAAGGTGAAAATCAAGGTTATGATGTTTATTTTGCTAAGCGTATTGCCAAAGAGCTTTTTGGTGATGAAAATAAAGTTCATTTTGTTCTTGTTGAAGCAGCTAATCGTGTTGAGTTTTTAAAATCTAATAAAGTTGATATTATATTGGCAAATTTTACTAAAACACCCCAAAGAGAAGAACAAGTTGATTTTGCCTTGCCTTATATGAAAGTTTCTCTTGGAGTAGTCGTGCCTAAAGATTCTACTATATCTAAAATTGAAGATTTAAATGATAAAACTTTATTGCTCAATAAAGGCACAACAGCTGATGCATATTTTACAGAAAATTATCCTAATATTAGAACTTTAAAATATGATCAAAATACAGAAACTTTTGCTGCTTTGCTTGATAAAAGGGGAGATGCCTTAAGTCATGATAATACTCTGCTTTTTGCTTGGGTTAAAAATCATCCTGATTTTAAAATGGCGATTAAGGACTTAGGCAATCATGATGTAATAGCTCCAGCTGTTAAAAAAGGTGATATACAGTTAAAAGAATTTCTTGATAATTTAATTATAAAGCTTTCTAATGAGCAGTTTTTTCACAAAGACTATGAAGCAACACTTAAAGATCATTTTTCAAGTGATATAAGCGCTGAAGATGTTGTTATAGAGGGTGGAAAAATTTAATTTTTAATGAAAAATAAAAAAATAAAAAATATTGTTTATGCCTCTTTAGGAGGCATTTTAGAATTTTATGATTTCATTTTATTTGTTTTTTTTCTTGATATCTTTATTAAAATTTTTTTTCCTCCTCAAGATGAATCTTTTTTAAAATTCAGCTCTTATTTGTTATTTGGTATTGCTTATTTAATACGCCCTTTGGGTGCTATTTTTATGGGGCATTTTGGTGATAAAGTAGGGCGTAAAAAAATCTTTTATATAAGTATGCTTTTGATGATTCTGCCTAATTTTGTTATTGCTTTTTTACCTAATTATGAAAGCATAGGAATTATAGCACCCATTATTTTGTTTTTTATGAGAATTTTACAAGGTTTAGCAATAGGTGCTGAAGTGAGTGGTTCTTGGGTGTTTGTAAGTGAGTTTGTTAGAGGTAGGCAAATACCCTTAGCTTTAGGTTTTATTTCTATGACTTTGACATTTGGTTTATTGTTGGGTGGTTTAACATTTATTATTTTAAAAAATACTTTTAGTGAAAATGATTTAGAATCTTATGCTTGGAGAATTCCTTTTATTATAAGTGCAATATTTGGATTTTTAGCACTTTTTTTAAGAAAACATCTTGATGAAACTCCTATTTTTGAGAAAATAAAAAAGAATAATCAAATTTTAAAATTTCCTCTTAAACAAGCTTTTAAAACCCATAAAACTAGTATGCTTGTTTGTTTTTTAATGAGCGTAGTATTAACAAGTGCTATTGCAACTTTAATGATATTGCCAAAATATTTTCATAAAGTTTTATCTCTAAATAACATGGAAGCTCTTTATATCCAAAATTGGGCAATTTTTATTTTGATGATGGGATCATTGATACAAGGAATTTTGGCTAAATTTTTTGGATCTTATAAAATTTGTATTATATTTAGCTTAATGTTTATTGTATTTTCTTTATCATTTTCTTTATATAATGATTATTTTATTTTATTTTATTTTTTAGCTTGTTTTTCTCAAGGGATTGTAACTTTTGCACCTGTGTTTATGACTCAAATTTTTAAAAATGAATTAAAATTTAGTGGTCTTTCTTTTGCTTATAATATTTCTTATGCTATTTTAAGTTTTATAACCCCTTTTATAGTAGATTTATTTTTTAATACTTATTTAAAATTTTATTTTATTTTTGTAGGTTCTAGTGCCTTAGTTTGTGTGTTTTTATTAAAATATTTTCTTGCAAAAAATGCAAGAAATATATTTTAATTATTGATAATTTTTTAAAAGTTCAAAAACAATTTTTGATATTCTTTCAACTGAAGCAAGTTCGCATCTTTCGTCTGTAGAATGTGGATTATATATATTTGGTCCTATAGAACAACATAAAATTTTTTGTTTTTTTTCGATAATCCCGCATTCTAAACCTGCGTGTATTGCTGAAATTTTAATATTTTTATTTTCTTTTTTAAATATTTTTAATAAGTTATCGCTAAGCTCATTTTCTTTTCCTTCCCATGGTGGATAAAAATTAAAAGATCGGGCTTTAAAATTAAAGGCTTCAAAAAGTGTTAAAGTTTCAAATTCAACTTGTTTTAAATCTTCTAATAAATTTGATCTTGCAAAAAGACTAATTCTTATTTCTTGTTCACTCATTTTTAAAATAGCTAAATTAATACTTGTTTGAACTATATCTAATGTTTTATTAAAGCTTCTAACTCCTTGAGAAAAAGAAATTAAAACGTTAAGTAAAATATCAGATTTTAAACATATTTTTTCTTTTCTTTCTTCTATAAATTGACAATGAATATATTTATTTGACTTAACATCATTATCAAATAATACTAAAGCTTTTGCATATTTTGGTATAGAATTTACTCTTTCTCCGCCTTCAAAATTTATAATTTTTCCTTTATTTTCTTTAATAAAACGAGCCATTTCCTTTATGGAGCTTTTTGGATTATCAATAATATCAATGCCAGAATGACCCCCATTAAAATTTATTGCACTTAGTTCATAAACTTTTCCAAAATATTCTTTTGTTTCATATTCTAAAAAAGCTTCAATATCTACTCCGCCAGCACAACCTATAATGATTTCATTCTCATTTTCGTGATCTAGATTTAAAAGCATTTTAGAATGAAGTTTATGTTCTAAATCATTAACCCCCATAAGTCCAACTTCTTCATTATTAGTAAAAAGACATTCTAAATTTGAAAATTTTTGCATTGCTTCTAGCATTATAGCTATCCCGATGCCATTATCAGCTCCTAAAGATGAATCTTTAGCTTTTAAATAACCATTATCTTCATAAACTTCTATTTTTGGGGCATTTCCCATACAGACCATATCATAATGACTTTGTAAACAAATTTTAGGATCGCCTTTGATGCAGTGAATATTACCAGCTAAATCAATATTTACTTTAAAGTTTTTTTCTTTGGCATAAGCATTTAAAAAATCTCTCATTTGATTTGTTTCATAGCTACAATGCGGTATTTCACATAATTTTTTAAAATTTTTTATGATATTTTGCATTTTAACTCCTTTTGTTAGATAAAATTATACATAATTTTTATTTTTTGGGTTTAAAATGAGATTAAATATTGAAAAAATATTAAATTTAAGAAAAATTTTAAGTGATCCTAAGAAATTTTTTTCTTTTTTAATTTTGATATTTATATTAATTTTTATAGAGAGTTTTATAGCACAAACAAAATCTTTTGATGCAAAAGTTATAAAAGTTATAGATGGAGATACTATAGAAGTTTTAAATTTAAAAGGGGATAAAAATAAAATAAGACTTTTCGGAATTGATGCTCCAGAACTTAAACAAAAATTTGGAATAGAAGCTAAAAATTATCTTAGATCAATAATTCAAGATAAGAAGGTTAAAATAATTTATAAAGATAAAGATATTTATGATAGAATTTTAGCAATTGTAGAATTTGATAATTTAGATATTAATCAAATAATGGTTTCTAAAGGTTTTGCTTGGTCATATAGTTTTTATAGTGATATTTATACAAAAGATCAAAAATTCGCACAAAAAAATCATTTAGGTCTTTGGGAAGATAAAAATCCTATAGAACCTTATAAATGGAGAAAACAAAATAAATTTTAATTTTTGGACAATAAATATGATGAGATATATAATTTTTTTTATACTTGTATTATTTTCTGGATGTTTTGTAAATGAAAGAGGAATTTCAAATAGGTATTATAGTGATTGTAAGGAATACTATGATGCAAGCGGAATTTACCATAAAGAATGTCCTAATAATTGGGTTGATCTTCCCTTGGATCCAAAATAACTATTTTCCCATTGAAGCCATTAATGTTGCAGCCATTGCTTCTGGGTTTGCATTTGCACTAGTTTCTTTTTCATTTGCCTTAGCTTCTTGTTTTATTGTACTAGAAGGAGGTCTTTTGAGTTTAAATATATGATCATCCATAGTAACAATTTGTAAATTTGCTTCAAAGACTTTAATTTCACTCACATATCCTATAATTTTAACTTCTCTTTTTTTAGATGAATCATCAAAAAGAGCATGAGCTTCAAGTTCTAAAATATCTCCTAGTTTTAAAGGGGCATAAAAAAAGCATTTTGAACCTATTAGAACAGAATATTCTTTGTTTATAGCAGCTTGTGCAACATAATTTGCTGCAGAAAAAACAAACGCATCAAATATAAGTCCTTGATTATCTACTATCATTTCTGGAGAGGTAATTAAGATTGATTTTGCATAGTTTTTTGAAAGTTCAATAATGGTCCCAGAAAGAGAATTGTTTAAATCAGGACATGTTACAAGTTCTGTTTTAATGCGTGATATGTCTTCTTGTGATGCATATTCTTCTAATTGAGCATACTCTTCAAAATTATCTTTTTTTGCCATTATCAGACCTTTAATTTTACATAAATTCTTCTAGGTGACTCATAACCTTCATAAGTTAAATTACGATTGTTTGGATCTAAAAAATTTTCCAAAGAATAAGAGTCAATCCACTCTGTTTTTCTTTGTTCATTTTTAGTTGTTTTTTTAATAGCCAAAATTTCAAATTCTTTAAATCCAGCACGTTCGCACCAATTTCTTAGACCTAATATCGACGGAATGAAAAAAATATTTGATATTCTAGAATAAGTTTTTCTAGGAATTAAAGCAACCTCCCTTTTGTCTTTAATAAACATAGTATCTAAAAATACAATTCCATCTTTGTTAAGACTTTGTTTTAATTGTTTTAGCATTTTAACGGGATCACTGCGGTGATAAATCACACCTAGACAAAAAATAACATCAAATTTATGATGATAGTTTGGTAAATCTTCAACTCCTAAAAGTTCAAATTTAATATCTGTTTTAGCTAAAGCGTTAATAAGCTCAAATTGTAATTTGTATTTTATAGAAGGATCAAAACCTACAATCTTTTTTGGATTGTATTTTAACATTTTAAACATATAATAACCATTGTTACATCCAACATCTGCAACAACTTTATCTTCAATATCTTTCATGAAAGGTTTTAATATATTAAATTTTATAAAACTTTGCCATTCAGAATCTATAAAAAGGTCATCAATTTTAAAAGGACCTTTTCTCCAGGGTTTTAATTCTATTGCAATCTGTTTAATTTGCTCTTTTACTTTTTGATTTGTTTTTATGTTTATGCTTCTTGTAGTAAAAAATTTGGAATTTAAGTTTAATTTTTTAATTTTTTGTATTGAAGCATATAAATGATTTTTTTTCAATTGTTTTTCTAAGGATTTTGTTTTCATGACATTCCTTATATAAAAAGAAAAGGCTATAAAAGAATTTGGGATTTATAGGCAAATCCCAAGAATAATTTAAAAATTATTTATCTCTAAGTTTAAGTTCATTAATAAGTTTTATATAACTATTATGATCTTTTCTCTTAAGGTAGGATAAAAGCCTTTTTCTTTGTCCTACAAGTTTTAAAAGACCTAAACGTGAAGAGAAATCTTTTTTGTAGATTTTTAAATGTTCAGTTAATTCTGAAATTCTAGCACTTAAAAGTGCAACTTGAACTTCTGTAGAGCCTGTATCTCCTGATTTTTTAGCAAATTTAGCAATAATTTCTGCTTTTTTAGCCGAATCTAAAGCCATTTTGACCTCCTGATTGGTATATTTAAAACTGGTATTATACCTATAAAATCAAAAAATAAACTGAATTTATTAAATATATATTAAAATATTTATTGAAAATTAATATCATTTTTATAAAAAATTTAGAAAAATAGTATATAATTTTTTAATAATTATTATCATTATTTTAATTAAGGAAATTTTTGTTTAGTTGTTTTATAAAACTAAGAGTTTTATTATCAATGCTTTTTATTTTATCTATAATAAGTATTTTTATAGGAGTAAAAGATATTTCTTTATTTTCTTTAGATAAGGAAGATTTAGAACTTTTATTCATAACAAGAATTCCAAGAATTATAGCTATTATTATCACAGGAATGAGTTTGGGAATTTGTGGTCTTATTATGCAACAAATTACTCAAAATAAATTTGTTTCACCAACTACCGCTGGAACTATGGATTGTGCAAGATTTGGAATTTTGATTTCATTAATATTTTTTCATACTTATTCTTTTTTATTTCAAACTTTAATAGCTTGTATTTTTACTATGCTTGGAAGTTTTGTTTTTATACAAATTTTAAGAAATATAAAATTTAAAGATAGTATTTTTATTCCTCTCGTAGGTTTAATGTTTGGTGGAATTATTAGTTCTTTAACAACATTTTTTGCCTATAGTTTAAATTATATTCAAAATATTCAAGGTTGGTTACAAGGAAGTTTTGCCAATGTTATGCAAGGAAACTATGAGTTAATTTATATAAGTTTGCCTTTATTGATAATTGCGTATATATTTGCTAATAAAATTACTATTGTGGGTATGGGAAAAGAAGTATGTATTAATCTAGGCGTTTCTTATAATTTTATTCTTAGTATAGGTTTATTTATCGTTTCAGTTATTACTTCAGTAATCGTTTTAACTGTTGGAGTTATACCTTTTTTAGGTCTTATTATACCTAATATTATTTCTATTTATAAAGGAGATAATCTTAAAAAAAATCTTAGCTATATTGCATTAAGTGGAGCTTTGTTTTTACTTATATGTGATATTTTTGCAAGAATAATTATTTTTCCTTTTGAAATGCCAATTAGTATAGTAGCTGGAGCTCTTGGATCTTTGATATTTATTTGGATTTTATTAAAGAGAAAAAATGATTAAAAAAATATATTTTTTAATTTTTATTACTTTACTTAGCGTAGGTATTTATTTATTTAGTTTTATAGGAGAATTTAGCGACTATGCTTTAAAAAATCGTAGTTTGCAAGTTATTTCGATTATCATTGTTGGTATATGTATTGCTGTTTCAAGTATTATTTTTCAAACCATTAGTAATAATAAAATTCTTACACCAAGCATTATAGGACTTGATTCTTTATATATGCTTTTACAATCTTGTTTAATCTTTATCCTAGGTTCTACAAATTTAATTGTATATAAAGAAAATATTAATTTCTTAATTTCTTTATTTTGTATGATAATCTTTTCTTTACTTTTATATAAGCTTCTTTTTAAAAATGAAAGAAATATTTATTTAATTATGCTTTTAGGAATTATTTTTGGAACATTTTTTTCTACTTTGGGAACTTTTTTTGAAGTTTTAATTGATCCTGATGAGTTTATGATTATCCAAGGAAGAATGTTTGCTAGTTTTGATAATATTGCAATTGATGTTTTATTTTT
Organism: Campylobacter sp. TTU_617; assembly: GCF_016599045.1. Classification (GTDB taxonomy): domain Bacteria; phylum Campylobacterota; class Campylobacteria; order Campylobacterales; family Campylobacteraceae; genus Campylobacter_D. The sequence goes on along the minus strand of NZ_JAENKV010000001.1, from coordinate 129,234 downwards.
AGCAAGTATTATTACATTAATTAGTATTATTTTTGTTATTAAATATTTAAAATTTTTAGATCCATTAATTTTGGGTAAAGACTTAAGTATCAATTTAGGAATTAATTATCATAGAACTATAAAGCATCTTATGATAATTATAGCTATATTAACTTCTATAAGTACAGCTTTAGTCGGTCCTATCACGTTTTTAGGGCTTTTAGTGTGTAATATCACTTATGAACTCTTTAAGACTTCTAAGCATAAATTTTTACTCCTAGCTTGTTCTTTAATTGCAATAATATTTTTAGTTATAGGTATCTTTTTTGTTTCAAGAGTTTTTGAATACAACACAACTATAAGCGTGATTATAAATTTCATTGGTGGAATATATTTTTTATATCTTGTTTTTAAGGGTAATAAATTATGATAGAGTTAAAAAATATAAGTAAAAGTTATAATAAAAAAAGCATAGTTTCAAATTTAAATTTAACTTTTCCTAAAAATAAACTTATTTCATTAATTGGTGCTAATGGAGCTGGTAAAAGTACTATACTTTCTCTTATTAGTCGTTTGATGAAACCTGATAACGGTGAAATATATATTGATAATAAAAATATTAATTCTTATAAAGAAAATATATTAGCCCAAAAAATTTCCATTCTTAAACAACAAAATAATTTAAATTTGAGATTAAGTGTTGAAGAGTTGGTATCTTTTGGTCGTTTTCCTTATTCTCAAGGAAGACTTAATTTACAAGATAAAGAAAAAATCAATGAAGCCTTAAATTACACAGGGCTTTATGAAATAAAAGATAAATACTTAGACACTTTAAGCGGTGGACAAAAACAAAGAGCTTTTATAGCAATGATTATCGCTCAAGATACTGAATTTATTTTATTTGATGAGCCTTTAAATAATCTTGATATGAAGCATTGTGTTCAGATTATGAATTTGATGAAAAATTTAATTAGAGATTTTAATAAATCTATCATAGTTGTTTTGCACGATATTAATTTTGCTTCAATTTATTCTGATGAAATTCTTGCTTTAAAAGATGGAAAGGTTGTTAAATTTGATCATACAGAAAAGATTATTGATAGTGAAATTTTAAAAGAAGTTTATGATATGGAAATTCCTTTAATGGAATTTAAAAATAAAAAAATATGTCTTTATTTTTAATTTATTTTTAAGGAGAAAATATGAAAAAGAAAAATATTTTACTATTTTTTTGTTTGTTTTTATGGTTTGGTTTTAGTGGCTGTTCAAATGATAAGGCTAAAGATAACAATGAGAATGCTTTAACTATTACTCCTATAAGCATAATCGATGAGGGAGATTTTTTTTTAATTAAGCATTCTTTGGGTGAAAGTAAGGTTGTTAAAAATCCTTCAAAGGTTGTAATTTTAGATTTTGGTTCCTTAGATACTTTTGATTCTTTAAATTTAAATGATAAAGTTGTTGGAGTTCCTATTAAAAATTTACCTACTTATTTGAAGCAATATGATGATAAAAATAATATAGGCGGTGTTCAACAAGTAGATTTAGAGGCTATTAATGCATTAAAACCAGATTTAATCATTATTTCAGGACGTCAAACTAGATTTTATGATAAATTAAATCAAATTGCACCTACTATATATTTTGGTATAGACAATACTGATTTTTTATCTTCTTTTGAAAATAATGTCTTAAGCATTGCAAAACTTTATAATAAAGAAGAAGAAGCAAAAAATAAAATATCACAAATAAAAGAAGAAATTTCGGAAATAAAAAGTAAAATCAATAAAGATAAAAAAGCCCTGATAGTACTTACTAATTCTAATAAAATTTCAGCTTTTGGATCTTCTTCGAGATTTGGTCTAATACATGATATTTTAGGTATTGAACCTGTGGATAAATCTTTAAAAGTTGGCACACATGGTAAGAGTATTAACTCAGAATATATTTTAGAGAAGAATCCAGATTTTATTTTTGTTATTGATAGAAATGTTATTGTTGGAAATCAAGCAAAAGCTAAAGATATTTTAAATAATGCCTTGATTTTAAAAACCAAGGCAGCACAAAATAATAAAATTATTTATCTTGATCCACAATATTGGTATCTTTCAGGCGGCGGGCTTGAATCTTTAGAAGTTATGATTCAAGAAGTAGCTAAAGCATTAAATTAATCTTACTAATTTAATAAAATTTATTATTTAGCTGATAAACTATGATATAATTTTTATAATTACGAGCTAAATTGATTATAAAAGAAGGTAATTATGAATTCATATCTTAGTTTAAATATTATTAATCCATCTGCTTCTTTTAAAATCACTAAGGCTTATATTAAAGAAAGTTTGGAAGATTTATTTGTTTGTGAATGTGAAGGTTATATTGAAATTTTAGAAGAAGATTTGATTAATAATCAAAATACAAATTTTTATCCTAATTCTTTAATTGATCAAGAGGCTCATTTTATTATCAAAAATCCTTATGAAAATAAAACAATTAATTTTACACATAAAGAAAATAAAATTTATAAGGGTATTATTTCTTATGTTAATTATTTGGGTTTAAGTAATGAAAGCGCCAATAATATAGTTAATTCAGAAATAAAACATCTTTCTTACAAGCATTTTTTTAAATTTACTCTTACTTCTGTATTAGCCAGAATGTCTTTTAATAGAGCAAATAGAATCTATACAGATTTAAGTATTTTAGAGGTTATTAGGATCACTTTAGAATTTTATCAAGGAAAGTTTATTAATAAAGAAATTGATTTTTCAAAACTTAAGCATAATTATTCTAAAAAAGAACTTATTGTCCAATACAATGAAAGCGATTTAAAATTTATTACACGACTTGCTCATAATAACGGCATATATTTTTACGAGGATGATGAAAAAATTTATTTTTGCGATGTTTTTGTGGCATCTAAGCATCAAAACATTCAATTTAATTCCAATATTAATAATATTTTAAATGAACCTTGTATTTATTCTTTTATAAAAGAAAGTTCTATTTTTCCCAACCAATTTACCTATTCGAGCGCAAATGCTAACTATCCTTTAAATTTAAATTCTTTAAATTTAAACATAGTAGATCAAAAAAATAAAAGTTCGCAATATTATAATGAACATATTTATGAAAGCGCCAATTCTTTTACAGAAGATATAGACTTAAAAACCCCTATTTATTTAAAAGAAAGAAGATATAAGCTTTTAGGTGAAAGTTTTAAAGCAAAAAGCAATATTTACAATTTATTTTTAAATGATAGTATCAATATAAATTTTAACCCTTCATTTACAAGAGACCTAAAAAGCGAAAAAAAAGATTTTGTTATTATAAAATTAGAGCAATATTTAGTTGATGATGCAATTTTGGCTAATTCTATAAATACAAATGATAAGCAAGAAATTAAAGATTTGCAATTTACAAAATCTTATTTTAATATAATCACTTTTTTACCAAGCCATATAACATATACACCAAGTTTTAAGCCAAAACCTAAAGCACCTAGTCAAACAAAAGGAATAGTTATAGGTCAAAATAATGAAATTTCAAATGAAAGTAATTTAATTTTTACAGATAAATATGGTCGAGTAAAAGTAAGATTTGATGCTTTTATTAATCAAGAAGCAATTGATAAAAAAGAAAATTTATATCATCATAGCTGCTTTCTAAGAATAAGTTCCCCTATAGCCTCAAGTCATTCTGGGTTTTTTAGGATACCAAGAGTTGGAGATGAGGTATTAATTTCATTTTTGGAAAATGATATCGATAAGCCTTTTGTAAGTGGAAGTTTTTATAATGAAAATAATGCTTTACCACTTTATTCTTATCCTAAATTTAAAAGAGAAATTGCTAATAATACTTTAAATTATTTAAAACAAATTCCATTAATGAGATATGAAGGATTACCTGAGCTTAATATACAAGAAAATAAAGATTATGCCTTAAATTATACAAATAATCATTTTTTAACTATATCTAATTCAACCTTGGGGCAAGAAAATTTAAAATCTTATGAGAGAAATGAATTAACTTTTAAAAATGAAGCTGGAAAAGAAGAAATTTATCTTTTAGCACAAAAAGATTATAAAGAAGAAATTACCAACAATCGTGAGCAAGTTATAAAAAACAATAAAACTTCAGAAATTGGTGGTTTGTTTAGTGAATTTATTATTTTAGGACATATGCAAAATATTGCTGGTTTTAAAAATGTTAATGTTGGAGCAGAATATTTAGAAAATACTTTACTTTCAAAAGATACCAATGTAGGGCTTAGTAATACTTTAAATGTAGGTGTAACTCATAAAGTTAATATAGGTCAGGATTGTGAAGAATATATAGGTAATGATAAAAAAGTAGAGATAAAGAATAATTTTGAAAAAGATATTTCAAATGATTATATACAAAGAGTAGGAAATAATAAAAATGAAACGATTGAAGGTTCTTATACTCTTAGGGTTAAAGATGGCATAAAAATAGACTCTTCTAAAGATATAGTTTTATTAAGCAAGGAAAATTTACAAATTCAAGCTGAAGATTCTTTAGGTTTTAGAACGGATAAAAATTGTTCTTTTAATGCTGATTTTGTTAATTTTTTGGCTAATGAAGAAAATATTATAGTCGCAAAGAAAAAAGCTGTAACACAAATAGAAAGTGGTTCTGCAATTATTCATACTAAAAAAGAAGTTATTATAAAAGTAGATGGGGTAGAGGTAATTATAGATTCTAATGGACTTAGAATCAAAGGCGGAGATTTAAGAATTGAATAAATAGGAAATATTTATGCCTGAACTTATAAAATTTAATGATATTGTTTTTTTGGTTAAAGAATTTCGAAAAGTTTTTATATTGTCAAATTGTAAACTTGCTTTTTATGAACCTAAGCATTTTTTAGTTAAAGAAAAAGAAATACAAGTAAAAGAACCTTCACAAAAAAGAAAAAAAGGAAAAAATGCAGATTTAAAAAAAATAAAAGAATTAGAATTTAATAAAAAAGATGGAAGTAGTATTTTTTTAAAAGAGATGGAACTTTATAAGCAAGATTCTATAGAGGTTAAAGACGATGCAAATATAGATATAGATTTTAAAGATATTGCTAAATATGAAAAAAATATAGACTCTCAAATAAATGATGCATCATTAAATCATAATTTTGAAGAAAAAAAGCTAGGTAATTTAAAATCAAGATTTGATGAAGGTGATGAATTTGATATTTTTTATGATAGATACACTAAAGAAGAAAAAGAAATTAGAAGTTTTGAAATAAAAGATGGTAAAGTTACTATTCCTGCTAGTTTTTTAACAGAACAATTTGAAAAAGGTATTAGAAGTTTAGTTGTGAGATTAATTCCTAAACAAAAAAATAAAAGAGGTTTTGTTTTTGATCCTATTCCTTTAGAAGATAGGGCTATTATTTTAACAGAGCTTAGGAAAATAAAAGAAAAAACATTAACCTTTCAAAGAAAAATAGCTCAAATTCAAAATGATGCTTTAAATCTTCAAAGTCCAAAAGAATTTTTAGCTGTTTTAAATGGAGAAGAAAATCTTTCACAAGAAGAGATTAAAAAGCAACAAAGAGAAGGTATATTAATTTATGCTAAAAAAAGACAAGAGGAACTTTTTGATAGCATTAATAAAGATAAAATTTATAATGTAGATATGCTAAAAAAAGTAATAAGTAAGAAAAAATTTAAAAGTGCAAGAGAGAGTTCTCAAATGGGAAAATATGAGTATGCTAAAAGTTTTGATAAAAAAATAAAAGATTATGAAGAAAAAAAGGAATCCAAAACCCAAAAAAAAGTTAAAAAATTTAAAAGTAATTCCTTAAAAGAAAAAAATCCCAATCCAAAAGACATAGGAGAATTAGGCGAATATGCAGCTTCTATGCTATTTAGTAAAGGATCTACAAGATATATTTCAAATAGAAGAAAATTTGATGCAAATTTTAATCAAAATAGTTACAACTTTACCATTCCTGATTTTTTAGTTGTAGTAAATGATAAAAGAAGTATTATAGAAGTTAAAAATGTTCAAAAACAAGATTTAACAGAGCAAATAAGTTTTGAATTAAAACTTGCACAAGAATACGAGCTTGATTATATATTTTTGTGTAATCATTATACAAAATTAAGTGATAGTATAGCTATTGATAAAGAAAAAAATGAAAAAATCATTAACAAGCTAAAAAAAGAAAATCCTAATTTTTCTTTTTTAAATCTTAGAGTTTTTATAAAAGGAGATTTGGGAAGTAGAAAAGGTTTTATTTATCATAGACATATGCATAGAAGTATAAAAACTATTTTTAAAGAACTTTATTTAGATCATTTAAAAAATAATGCTCCAAATAAAATAGTAATTAAAAGACTAAATTTAAACGATCCATTAAGCATAGAAGATGAGCTAAATAAAGATCAACAATTGCAAATACCAAGATAAGGAGTATGTGTGAGCATTAAAGAAATATCTAAACGAGAATTAGAGGCTAGAGAAAGAATTAGTGCTCTAAGCGATAAAGAAATAGATGATTTAAGAGATGAGCTTTGTGATTTGGTTTTTGCAAATGATTTTGAAAAAACAGTCAATTTCTTAAAAGATTATCCTATAAAGCAAAGTTTTTATGAATTATTATGCGAAGAAGAGGGTATAAAAACTCCTTTATTCTTTTGTGACAATACTCTTGCTAATGCCGCTGCTGGATCTATAGAGCAAGGAAAAGATACGAAATTATTAGATTATCTTATAGATATTTGTGGCATAAATCCTAATTTTAAATTTGAACATACAAAAGATAATTATAATGCTTTAACTTTTTATATGGATCAAATAGGGCTTGATGAAAAAGTGATAAAATATTTTATTCAAAAAGGAGCAACATTTAATGTTTTTAATCACTTAGGAGATAGTATTTTGCATGATTGGGCTATAAGAGGAGAAATTGATGAAATAAAACTTGCATTAAAATATGGAGCAAACTTAGAAATACAAAGTCAGATTTATCAAAAATTTAATGAAAAATCTAAAGAATATGAAGAAGAATTTTATTTTGCAGGATCAACCCCTTTAATGTCTATTGTAGAAAGCAATGATGAGCAAAATTATAATACTATAAAAGTTTTATTAGAACTTGGAGCAAATCCAAATCATGTGCGTTGGCCAAGATTAACTTCTATAATAGAGGTTTGTCAAATTTCTAAAGTCAAAAAAATTCTATTAGAATTTGGAGCTAAAAGTCAAAAGAAAATGGAAAATGAAATCTTTAAATTTCAAGATGAATATATAAAAAATAAAGGCATTAAAGAAGAGGATTTAACACGTGAAGATATGATGAATATAGCTAGAATAATCAATGATAAATTTATTAAAGAAATTAAAAATAAAAGTTAATTATTGATGAAATATTTAGAAGAATTTCAAACAAGTAATCAAATTTCTTTTTTGTTTTTTTCAAAAAATTCTTTTAGTGATGATAAGAATCTCAAGGCTTGGAGTTTAGATTCTCATCGCTTTGATATGAAAGAATGGTTTGACTTTAAAAATCAAAATTTAGGAAAGTTTTATAATATTAATTTAGAAAAAATATTAAATACTTTAATGAAATTAAATTCATATTTTAGCATTGATAAATTTAAGGGTATTAATTTACATAAAGAGGATGATTTTTTTAGTTTTAATGAAAAAGCTTATATTAAAATTTATGATAGATTATGTCAAGATCAAAGCAAATTTAATCTTTACAAAAAATTTCAAAATAAATACTTAAAAATAGGGAGTTTATATAATTTTTCTCCCCATTTTCCTTTTTGGAATGCCAATGGAAAAAATTTTTCTCAAAGTGAAATTAATACTTTCATTTTAGAGAGAAATTTACCTCCATTTTTTAATTCAAGTGATATTTATTTTAATTCTTGTTTGGCGTTAAATTATAATATTACACAGCAATTACTTGACTATCTTATTGAAAATTATGATGCAAAATTTAAAAATAATTTTTTTCATAAAAATAACAATGACCAAATAAGCAATAAAAATAAAATTTTAGAAGAACTTAAAGATATATTTTTATTACTTTGCAATGGAATGAATGCTGATTATGCTTTTATGGATTTTACTTATTTTTTTTCTGGATATGATTACACTATTAATTCTAAAAATAATATCTTAAATCCTTATTTGCAAAATTTTAAAGATATTATTTATAAGGATACAATGATTGATACTATTAATGAATATGGAAAAAATTTTTTCATTAATTATTATTCTAAAGAAATATTATCTTTATTGGATAAAGATGATCTTTTAGAAGCTAGAATGAATATTCTTATTAAAAATTATCAACAAGATTTAAATGATATAGATTCCAAAGGCATACTTTCTCAAAAATATGAAAGTGATTTTATTAAATTAGTTCCTTTTGTAGAGTGGGAAGATTATGTTTATGAGGGAGATATTTTACAATTATATGAAAAAGAAGATGAGCAGATAAAAAAATACTGGGAAAAATTTCTTTTTAAAAATACTTTAAAAGCTTTGCCTTTAGAATGGGATTGTTCTATAAATGAAAAACTTATTTGGGTTAATGATAGTGATTTATTCCAAGCTTTAAATGCACATAAAATTTTACACCAAAATTAAAAATTATTTTTGATTAGGATTTGGTAAGGTTGCATTTGAACTACCAAGATTTTGATTATTAGGAGTATTTATAGGTGTGTCTATTTGTTTTAAAAGTTCTATAGTGTTATTAAATTCAAAACTTTCTTCAGGATTTTGTCCTAGAAAATTTTGCATAAATTCTTTTTTGGCTATAGCTTCATCAAGTTCTTTGTCGCTTCCTTTTTGATAAGCTCCAATGCGGAGTAAAACTTCATTTTCTTTAAGTAGTGAATTTAATCTTTTAAATTTTCTTGCTAAAAGCTTATGTTCATTTGTGATTATATCACCCATAACCCTTGAAGCTGAATTTTGTATATTAATGGGAGGATAGATACCAAAATCAGTTAATTCTCTACTTAATACTATATGTCCATCAAGTATAGATCTGCTTTGATCAGCTATAGGATCACTCATATCATCTCCATCAACAAGAACGGTAAAAAAAGCCGTTATTGTGCCTTTGCCTTCTTCTTTTCCAGCTCTTTCCATAAGTTGGGGTAATAAACTTAAAACACTTGGAGGATAACCTTTAGTTGTAGGTGGTTCTCCTAATGCTAAACCAATTTCTCTTTGTGCCATAGCAAAACGTGTTACACTATCCATAATAAAAAGAACATCTTTTCCTTGTTCTTTAAAATATTCTGCTACACTCATAGCACAAAAGGCTCCATATTTTCTCATTAGAGCACTATCATCACTTGTTGCAACGATTATAACTGTATCATCTAATTTTCCACCTAAGTTTTTTTGGATGAATTCAGGAATTTCACGCCCTCTTTCTCCAATAAGAGCTACAACTTTTATAGGAGCCTTAGAGTTTTTAACTATCATACCCATAAGAGTAGATTTACCAACACCACTTCCTGCAAAAATCCCTAATTTTTGTCCTACTCCGCAAGTTAAAAGCGCATCAATAGTTTTAACTCCAACAGGAAAAACTTCTTCTATAAGTCCTCTTTTCATTGCATCAATAGGAGCTCTCATTATAGGCATAAATTTACTTGCCTCAATAGCACCTTTACCATCTTTAGGTCTCATAAAAGGATCTACAACGCGTCCTAAAAGTTCATCGCTTACCCCAATTTGCATTCCTGCATCACTTAAAAATGCACGATCTCCTATTTTAAAACCTTCTATAAAGCTAAAAGGACTCAAATAGCTAAATTTATCTTTAATTTCTACCACCATAGCCAAAGTTTGGAGTTGTTCATTTTCATTTGAGACAAGTTTTATAATATCCCCAATCCCAGTTTTTAGTCCTTTAATCTCTATACTTGTAGCAGAAATTTTTGTAATTTCTCCAAAGATGGAATTTAAATTTTCATTTTTTAGTTTTTGTCTTAATTTATTAAGTTCCATTAAAATCTTACTTGCTTTGGAGAATTAATTAAAGAAAAAAATTCTTTTCTTGTTTTTTCGTTTTTTAAAAATAAACCCCTTAAAGCTGAAGTGCTAGTAATTGAATTTGCTTTTTGAATCCCGCGCATTTCTATACACATATGTCTTGCTTCTATTACAACGCCAACGCCTTTTGCTCCAACTCCATCCATAAGAGCATCTGCAATTTGTTCTGTGAGTTGTTCTTGAATTTGAAGTCTTCTAGCAAACATTTCTACCAAACGTGGGATTTTGCTAAGACCTACAACTTTTTTATCAGGTATATAAGCTACGCTTACTCTACCAAAAAAAGGTAAAAGATGATGTTCACAAAGGCTATAAAATTCTATATCTTTCACTAAAACCATTTCATTATTAGAACTTTCGAATAGGGCATTGTTTAAAATGTCATTAATATTTTCATTATAACCCTTACTTAAAAATTCATAGGCCTTAAAAACTCTTGTTGGAGTCTTTAAAAGACCTTCTCTTTTTGGGTCTTCTCCTATAATTTCTAGCATAGTTGCAACACAATTTTCAAATTTTTTTTGCAATTTTTTCTCCAAAATAGTTAAAATAATAAATAATTCAGTCTAAATTTAAATATAATATTATCATAAATATATTGAAATTTTTATGCAAGTAATAAGGAAAAATTTGTTATATTTCAATAATTAACTTTTTATTTTTGAAGGAAAAACTATGGAAATTAAAGCAAAGCAATTAGATTCTGTTAATGCAATTGCTAATGTAAAAATCCCTTTAGGAAGCATTAAAAATGAAGTTCAAAATCTCGCAAAAAAAGCTTCTAAAAATATTAAAATGGATGGGTTTAGACCAGGACATGTTCCAGTTAGCGCTGTACTTAAACGTTATGAAAAAGAATTAATGAAAGATGCTGAGCAAAATCTTTTTAAATACGCTGTTGATAGTGCTTTAAAGGAATTAAAAAAAGAAAATAAAGAACTTATTGGTAATCCATATTTTGAAAAATTTGATAGAAAAGATGGAGAAATTGAAGCTGAATTAATGCTTTCATTTAAACCTATTATAAAACTTGATGGTTATGAAAAATTAATACCAGAGTATCAAACTCCAAAAGTAAGCAAAAAAGAGATTGAAGATAAAAAAGCAGAACTTTTAAAAAGATTTGCGACCCCAGAAGCAATTAAAACAAAAAGAGCTTTAAAAGAAGGCGATTTTGCTAAATTCGATTTTGAAGGTTTTATAGATGATAAAGCTTTTGATGGTGGTAAAGCTCAAGATTATGTTTTGGAAATTGGTTCTAAGCAATTTATTCCAGGATTTGAAGAGGGTATGATAGGATTAAAAGCAGGAGAAGAAAAAGACATAAAAGTTACTTTTCCAAAAGATTATGGTGCTGCTAATTTAGCGGGAAAAGAGGCTATTTTTAAAGTAAAACTTCACGAAATTCAAGAATTAAATATACCAAAACTTGATGAAAAAAGTCTCAAAACTCTTCTTCCTAATGAAAAAGAACCAACAGAAGAATTACTTGATGAAAAATTAAAAGAACAAATTAAAAATGAAAAACTTTTTAAATTGGTTAATGATGAATTAAAGGCTAAATTTGCTGATGCCTTGATCGAAAAATTTGAATTTGATTTGCCAAAAGGCATTGTAGAACAAGAAATAGATATGCAATTTAGAAATGCTTTTTCGAATTTTAATGAAAAAGAAATAGAAGAGCTTAGAAATAATAAAGAAAAATATAAAGAAAAAAGAGATAGCTTTAAAGAGGATGCTGAAAAAAGTGTTAAACTTACTTTTATTATCGATGAACTTTCAAAGATTAGAAAAATTGAAGTAAGTGATCAAGAACTTATTCAAGCTGTCTATTTTGAAGCCTATCGTTATGGTATGAATCCTAAAGAGCATTTAGAAAATTATAAAAAACAAGGTGCTTTACCTGCTGTTAAAATGGCTTTAATTGAGGAAAAACTTTTTAGTGATATTTTTATGCCAAAAAATAATAAAAAAACAAAAAAAGAGGTTGAAAAATAATGAGTCTTTATATACCTTATGTTATTGAAAAAACAAGCAGAGGTGAAAGAAGCTATGATATTTATTCTAGACTTTTAAAAGATAGAATCGTTATGCTTGGTGGAGAAATTAATGATGATTTGGCTTCTTCTATAGTTGCGCAACTTCTTTTTTTGGAAGCTGAGGATCCTCAAAAAGATATTTATCTTTATATTAATTCTCCAGGAGGAGTAATAACAAGTGGATTTAGTATTTATGATACTATGAATTATATAAAGCCTGATATCTGTACTATTTGCATAGGACAAGCTGCTTCTATGGGTGCATTTTTGCTAAGTTGTGGAACAGAGGGAAAACGTTTTGCTTTGCCAAATTCAAGAATTATGATACATCAGCCTTTGGGTGGAGCTAGAGGACAAGCGAGCGATATTGAAATTCAAGCAAAAGAAATTTTAAGATTAAAGTCAATTCTTAACGAGATTTTAGCTAAAAATACTAAGCAAAAATTAGCTAAAATCGTCAAAGACACTGAGAGAGACTTTTTTATGAGTTCAAACGAAGCTAAAGAATATGGACTTATTGATAAAGTTTTAGAAAAGAAAATTTAAGGTGTTATTTTGATAAGAAAAATCATTACTTATCCAAATAAAAATCTTTTTTTAGAATCTAAACCAGTAGAGATTTTTGATGAAAAGTTGCATTCTTTATTGGATGATATGTATGAAACTATGATAGCAAGCAATGGAGTAGGGCTTGCGGCTATACAAATTGATATACCTTTAAGAGTTTTTATTGTAAATATTTTAGATGAAAATGAAGAGCAAAAAAAAGAAGACTTAATAGAAGTTATAAATCCTAAAATTAAATTTTTAAGTGAAGAAAAAATTGTTTGCACGGAAGGTTGCCTTAGTGTTCCTGATTTTTTTGAAAAAGTAGAAAGATATAAACATATTTTGCTTCAATATCAAGATCGTTATGGAAATCATAAAGAACTTGAAGCTAAAGGTTTTTTAGCTGTAGCAATTCAGCACGAAAACGATCATTTAGATGGACATTTGTTTATAGAAAAACTTTCTTTTTTAAAAAGACAAAAATTCGATAAAGAATTTAAAAAACAAAAAAAATCTAAATGAATTATCTAAAATGCATAAGTTTTGATGAAAGTTTAGATATCATAGATGTTGAATCAACTTTTACAAGAGGAATTCCAAATCTTACTATAGTAGGTTTAGCAAATGTAGCAATTAAAGAGAGTGTTGAACGTATTAAAGCTTCTCTTGCTACTTGTAATTTTGTTTTTCCTTCAAAAAAAATTACAATCAATTTAAGTCCATCTGGAATACCAAAAAAAGGTTCTCATTTTGATTTGGCAATTGCTACACTTATTTTATTGCAAAATGAAAATTTAAATGATTTTTTTGTTGTTGGAGAGCTTGGGCTTGATGGAAGTATAAAAAGTACAAATGAACTTTTTTCCTTGCTTTTATTTTTAAGTACTAAAATCAAAAAAGCAAAGATTATTGTTCCTAAGAGTATAGCTTCTAAAGCTTCAATGATTCCAAATTTAGAAATTTATGGTATGGAACATATTAGCGATATAACAGAGTTTTTTAAAGAAAAACAATATGAAAAATTTAAATTTAAAAAATTACACCCTTTATTTAAAAATTCTTTTTCCATAAATGGAGAATTATACGTTCGCAATGAAATTTTCGAATATGATTTTAAAGATATTAAAGGACAAAAACAGGCCAAAAGAGCTTGCTTAATTGCAGCTTTGGGAATGCATAATATTTTATTTGAAGGAAGTCCAGGAAGTGGAAAAACTATGTGTGCTAAAAGGCTTGTTTATATAATGCCTCCACAAAATCTTGATGAAATTTTAATACAAAGTGCTTATAAATCTTTAATTTCAAAAGATAATGACTTAAGTCAAGTAAGAGTTTTTAGAAATCCTCATCATACAAGTACTAGAGCAAGTATTTTTGGAGGTGGTGCAAATGGGGCTAAAATAGGAGAAGTTGCTTTAGCTAACAAAGGTGTATTATTTTTTGATGAATTTCCACATTTTAATAAACAAGTTATTGAGAGTTTAAGAGAGCCTTTGGAAGATTATAAAATTAATATTTCAAGAGTAAATTCTAAAATAAGCTATGAGACAAAGTTTATTTTTGCCGCTGCTTTAAATCCTTGTCCTTGTGGAAATTTATTTTCTAAAAATTTAAATTGTGTTTGTAATGACAACGAGATTAAAAGATATAAAAATAAAATTTCTTGGCCTATTTTAGATAGAATAGATTTATATGTGGCTATGGATGAAATAGATGCCAATGATAAAGCAGATTTAAGCTCAAAGCAGATGAGCGATATAGTGTTTGATGCTTTTTTATTTCAGAAAAAAAGAGGTCAAAAAGAATTTAATGGAAAATTAAAAGATGAAGACTTAAAAGAAATTTGTATTTTAGATGATGAAGCTAAAGAAACGCTTTATAAGGCAACTTTAAGATATAATCTTTCTCAAAGAGGGATAAATAAAACCTTAAAAGTTGCAAGAAGTTGCGCTGATTTAGCAAAAAGTGAAATAATTCTTAAAAATCATATTTTGGAAGCTTTAAGCTTTAGAATGAGAGGATAAAATGGAAAATAAAAGTGTTGCCGTTTTCATTGATGCTGAAAATATTCCAGAAAAATATGCTGATGATATTTTTAATATAGCTTCAAATTACGGAGAATTAGTTATTAAAAGAATTTATGCTGATTGGACTAAAGAAAGTGTGCAAAATTGGAAGCAAAAAGTAAGTGATCATTCTATTATAGCTATGCAGCAGTTTAATTTTAGAGCGCAAAAGAATTCAAGCGATATGTATTTAGTTACAGAAGTTTTAAGTTTTTTTTATGAAAAGGATATTGATATTTTTATCATTGTTTCTAGCGATAGTGATTATACAAGTTTGATACAAAAATTAAAAGAAAATAAAAAACAAGTTATAGGCATAGGCTTAAAACAATCTATAAAATCTTATGTAAATGCTTTTAATGAATTTTTTTATTTAGATAAAGATAAAAATAAAGATCAAAATACTTTAGGCAAAAACAATTTAAAGGATTTAATTAATATAATAGAACAATTAATAGAAGAAAAAGCAAGAGCGGAATATGCTCAAATAAGAATGAATATGAATCGCAAATATTCAGATTTTAATCCACAAAATTATGGTTTTAGAAATTTTAGAGCTTTAATACAATATTTTCTTCCTAAAATGAAAAAATTTAAAGAAGAAAGAGAAAAAAATATTTATTTTTTAGTTAAAAAAGATAATGAAAGCTATTTATAATAATTCTCAAATTTTAGATCAATACGCTATTGATAATGGCTTAAATGAGGATATTTTATTAGAAAATGCTGGAATTTCTCTAGCAAGATTAATAAAAAAAGAAAAAAAGAAATTCAATAAAGCTAAAATTCTTTTTTTGTTAGGTGGAGGCAATAATGCTTGTGATGCACTTGTAGCTATAAGACATTTAAAAAAATGCAAAGCTTTTAAGCTTGGATTTAAAGAAAATGAAAATTTTAAAAAACAAAGTAGAATTTTGGAAAATTACGGCTTTAAATTTTTAAAAAAAGAACCAAAATTTAATAAATTTGATATTATCATAGATGCTGTTTTTGGAAGTGGATTTAAAAGAAATTTAGATACAAAAACTATTAATATTTTTAAAAAAGTTAATTCAAGTAAAGCTTTAAAAATTGCTTGTGATATTCCAAGTGGTTTAGGTATAGAATTTTGTTTTAAAGCAGATATTACTCTTTGTATGGGCGCTTTAAGGGAAATATTATTAGAAGATTTTACCAAAGAATTTGTTGGAAAAATTAAAATTGCTAGCTTAGGTGTTTCAAATAAAAAATTCATAAAAGAAGCACAAGGCTATTTACTTAACAAAAAAGATTTAAATATTATAAAAAGAAGAGTAAATTCTAATAAGGTACATTTTGGACATATTTATATCGCAGGCAATGAAAGCGCTGGAACACTAGCAGCACTTGGAGCTTTAAATTTTGGCGCTGGTCTTGTTTCTTTGGTAGCTCAAAAAACTTTTTCTCCACTTATAATGTTAAAAGATAAAATAGAATCTAAAGCTAGTGCTATAGCTTTAGGTATGGGGCTTGAAAATTTAGATATTTTAAAAGATGATATTTTAAATAATATTCCCTTAGTTTTAGATGCAAATTGTTTTTTAAGTGAAAATTTATTAAATTTTTTACAAAGAAAAGATGTGGTACTAACTCCACATCCTAAAGAATTTTCAAGACTCTTAAAGCTTTGTTTTCAAGAAGATATTACTATAGATACAATACAAAAAAATCGTTTTTTTTATGCCAAAAAATTTGCCAATACTTTTGAATGTGTTTTGCTTTTAAAAGGAGCTAATTCTATTATAATCCAAAAAGATCAATTTTTTGTTGTAAATTTAGGAACTCCAAATTTAGCAAAAGGTGGTAGTGGAGATGTTTTAAGTGGTATGATAGCAGCACTTTTGGGAGCCAATTTTTCTCCATTAGAGGCAGCGAAAAATGCTTGTTTGGCTCACGCGCTTGTAGCTAAAAAATATAAATTTAATGAAAATAGTTTTGATGCTTTAAAGCTTGTTAAAGGTTTAAAATGTATATAAGGCTTGCTATTCTTTTTAGTGGAAATGGAAGTAATTTAGAAAATATTTTAAAAAAACTTCATAGAAAAAAAGTAAAAGGAATATATTTTGAAGTTGTGCTTTGTATTTGCAATAATAAAAATGCTTTTGGCATACAAAGAGCTAAAAAATATAATCTTGAAAGTATGATTATTGAGCATAATAATTATATTAAGCGTGAAGATTTTGATGAAGTTTTAGTAAATGAAATTCAAAAAAGTGGAGCAGATTTGACTATATTAGCTGGATTTATGCGAATTTTAAGTCCTGTTTTTACCCAAAATATCAAAGCTATTAATCTTCATCCTTCTTTACTTCCACTTTTTAAAGGCGCAAATGCTATTAAACAAAGCTATGAAAGTAATATGAAAGTAGCTGGAGTAAGCGTTCATTGGGTTGATGAAACCTTAGATGGAGGAGAGATTATTGCACAAGAAGCATTTGAAAAGAAAAATTTGAGTTTTAAAGAATTTGAAGATAAAATTCACATTCTTGAACATCAAATTCTAATTCAAGTTATTATAGAAATAAGTGAAAAAATATTAAAGGAAAATAATGTTTGATTGGATTTTTAGTATCGATGCTTGGGTAACCCTTGTTACTTTAAGTGCTTTAGAAATAATTCTAGGAATTGATAATATTATTTTTTTAACAATTTTAGTAAATAAACTTCCTAAAGAATACAGAAATAAAGGAAGAATTTTTGGTTTAGCTTTTGCAATGATTACAAGAATATTACTCCTTTTATCTCTTTTTTGGGTAATGAGACTTACTAATCCTTTATTTAGTATTTTTAATCAAGAGATTTCGTGGAGGGATTTAATTTTATTTTTTGGTGGAGTATTTTTAGTTTTTAAATCTTTTCAAGAAATCAAAGAACAAATTTCTCATACTTATAAAGAAGAAGATAAAAATACACAAGAGGTTTCAGCGAGTAAATTTTGGATTATAGTTGCTGAAATTGCTATTATGGATATTATTTTTTCTCTTGATAGCATTATAACTGCTGTGGGAATAGCTCAAGATATTAGTATTATGATTTTAGCTGTGATTATTGCTGTTTTAGTTATGCTTTTTGCATCAAAACCTATTGCTGATTTTGTAGAAAAATATTCAAGTATTAAAATTTTAGCTTTAGCTTTTTTAGTGATGATAGGAATTGTTCTAATTGCTCAAAGTTTTGATATTTATATTAACAAAGCTTATATTTACGTTGCTATGGTTTTTTCTTTGATTGTTCAAATTTTGGTTATTTTAAATGAAAAAAATAAAATTAAAAAATGAGAATTTTATTAATTTTAAGAGGAAATTATCATTGCGGACAAGAAGAATGGATAGAAAAATATTCTTTAAAAGATTATACGATTGATCTTAATCATTTAAGATTTTTAAGTTCTAAAACAAAAAAGCTTGCAAATCATTATGAGATATTTGAATTTCATAATGATATAAAATTAATACCCATTTTACTTAATTTTTTGGAATTTAGAATGGAAAAAGGAGAATTTTGTATTTTAAATACTTATGAAATTTCTTATAAATTTTATAAAAAATTGGCAAAAAAATATTTTTATAAAGTATTTTTTATAGATTTTACAAATTTGGATTTAGAAGAATGTTATAAGCGTAGTGTTAAATATGCTACAAATCATAAAATATTAATTCCTAAAGAAATTTTAAAAAAGACTCATCTTTTTTTACAAAAAATTCCTAAAAAATATCCTATTTTAAAACCAGATGAATGGAAGCAATGTTTATATAAAATAACAAATTTAAATTCTTATAAGAAAATTCATCATATAGGTGATATACAAGGATGTTATAGTGTGTTAAAGAAATATCTTAAAAAAATTAAAAAAGATGAATTTTATATTTTTTTGGGTGATTATATAAATAGAGGAATTGAAAATTCTAAAGTTATGAAATTGCTTTTAAAACTTTATTATTTACCTAATGTTTGCTTGCTTGAAGGTAATCATGAAAGAAATTTAATAAAATGGGCAAACAATGAAAATATATATTCTAAAGAATTCAATAATTTTACTTTAAAAGATTTTTATAAAGAAAAAATTACACAAAAAGATGCAAAAAAAATTTATTCATATTTAAAAGAGTGTTTTTGGTATGAATATTATGATAAAAAAGTTTTCTGTTGTCACGGAGGAATTAATTTCTTGCCAAAGGAAGAAAAATTAAGTTTAATTTCAAGTGATAATTTTATTAATGGAATTGGAACTTATGATGAAAGTCAAATAATTGCAGATGAATTTAAAAAAAATACTCCAAAAAACTATTATCAAATTTTTGGTCATAGAAATCGTTTTAAATTGCCTATAAGGTTAAATTCTAAAGTTTTTTTATGCGAAGCAAAAGTTGATAAGGGTGGTTTTTTACGAATTGTAACATTAGATCGACAAGGTTTTGATTGCATAGAATTAAAAAATAAAATTTATAAAAAAAATAGTTATAATTTTCCAAAAAATAATTAAAAAATATGATAGAATTCCGATATATCAAATAAGCTCAAATAAAGGAGAAAAAATGATTTCAGATATAAGTAATGCTTCTTTAATGGCGACAATAAATACTTCGCTTTTAAAAAAGACAATGGACTCCAATGAAGCTTTAATGGCTGAACTTATTAATGGTTTAGAGGCAGCAAATCCTCAAGGCTCTATTCCTACAAATAGTTCTCAACCGGCTTTAAATTCTAACCTTGATATTTATGCCTGAGTATTATTTTAAGGAGTAAAATGCAAGCTATTAAAAGATTTATTTTAAGTGAAACATTTCCTGGAATTTTATTGATATTTTTCACTTTTTTTGCTTTATTTTGCAAAAATATTTCTTTTATAGACTTGTATGATAAATTTTTAGCCATACAATTTACTATAGGCTTTAATGAATTTGAGCTTTCAAAGCCTATAGTATTATGGATTAATGATGGATTGATTGCTATTTTTTTCTTGTGTATTGGGCTTGAATTAAAATATGAAATCTTAAGAGGTCAGCTTAAAAATATTAAGTCTGTTTCTTTACCTATATTTGGTGCATTAGGCGGAATGATACTTCCAGCTTTAATTTTTTCAATAATCAATCACTCGCATGAATTTGCAATGAAAGGTTGGGCTATACCAACAGCTACAGATATTGCTTTTGCTGTAGGAATTCTAATGCTTTTAGGTGATAAAATTCCTTCTAGTTTAAAACTTTTTTTGCTTTCATTAGCTATTTTTGATGATTTAGGTGCGATAATTATCATTGCTTTATTTTATACTGATCAAATTTCTTTATTTGCATTAATTATCTGTTTGGTATGTATTATTGCTTTGCTTTTTTTGAATTATTTTCATATAACGCATCTTCCTTTTTATGTTTTAATTGGAGTTATTCTTTGGGTAGCGATGTTAAAAAGCGGAGTTCATGCTACTTTAGCTGGGGTTATTATAGCTTTATTTATCCCTTTGGATACAAAAGATAATAAGCCTTATTTACATAAAGTTTATGAAAGCCTTAATTGTTGGGTGATTTATTTTATTTTACCTTTATTTGCTTTTGTTAATGCTGGTGTTGATTTGAAAAGTATGCATTTAGCCTCTGTCTTTTCTCCTGTAAGTCTTGGTATTATTTTAGGACTTTTTTTAGGAAAGCAAGTTGGAGTATTTTTATTTTCTTATTTGGCTATAAAATTTAAATTAGCTTCAATGCCTGATAAAGTAAGTTATAAACAATTTTATGGTATTTGTATTTTAACGGGTATTGGTTTTACTATGAGTTTATTTATAGACGGTTTAGCTTATAAAAATAGTGACATTTTTGAACATAGCGATCGATTGGCTATATTAATAGCAAGTTTTTTAAGTGCTGTATTTGGTTATATTTATTTAAAAGTGGTAAGTAAATAATGAATGAAACTTTGGATAAAATAAAAAAAATAGTATCTGGTGAAGTTTTTGGTGGAGTTTTGCTAATAGTTTGTACTATTTTTGCTCTATGTATCCAAAATAGTTTTTTAAGTGAACATTATAGAGAATTTCTTAATGTAAATGTTGGTTTTAGTGTAGGAAATTTTGCTTTAGATAAGCCACTATTACTTTGGATAAATGATGGTTTGATATCTATATTCTTTTTTTCAATAGGACTTGAGTTAAAAAAAGAATTTATTCAGGGAGAATTTAGAAATCCTAAAAATATTGTTTTGCCTTTTTTTGCAGCTTTGGGCGGTATTATAGTTCCTGCGGCTATTTTTGTTTTAATTAATATAACAGATCCTTATACTCTTAAAGGTTGGGCTATACCAACTGCTACAGATACTGCATTTGCGTTAGCTATTTTAATGATGGTCGGTAAAAAAATTCCGGCATCTTTAAAAGTATTTTTACTATCTTTGGCTATTTTTGATGATGTTGGAGCTATTTTAATTATAGCTATTTTTTACACAACTGAACTTTCTATTGTTGCTTTTATTGTGGCAGGTATTGCTATTTTTGTTATGTTTATTTTAAATTTACTTGGGAATACAAGAAAATCTTTTTATTTTATTTGTTCAGCTATTCTTTGGCTAAGTGTTTTAAAAAGTGGAGTTCACGCTACTTTAGCTGGTATTATTACAGCTTTTTTTATTCCAATGCATACAAAAGAAGGGCAGCCATTTTTAAAGGAAATTGATGAAAGTTTAAGATTTTGGTTAATTTTTATTATTTTACCTTTATTTGCATTTGCTAATGCGGGAGTGAATTTATCAAATATTACAATCGGATCTATTTTTTCAGGAGTTAGCATAGGTATATTTTTAGGACTTTTTTTAGGAAAGCAAGTTGGAGTATTTTTATTTTCTTATTTGGCTATTAAATTTAAATTAGCTTCTTTACCTTATGGAGCTAATTTAAAACAACTTTATGGAGTTTGTATTTTAACAGGTATCGGTTTTACTATGAGCTTATTTATAGATGGCTTAGCTTATGAAGTAAGTGATATTTTTCATTATGCTGATAATTTATCTGTATTAATTGCTTCTTTTTGTTCTGGAATTTTTGGTTTTATTTATTTAAAATTTTTTGCAAATTCTAAAAAAGAAATTTAGATGAATAAAATTTATCTGATTTTCTTTTTAGGAGTATTGTTTCTTACTTCTGGATGTAGTATTTATCAACAAAATAATAGCTTAGGTTTTGCAAATTATAATATCGTTGAAACCAAAATTCAAAGAATAGCAAAAGAATGGAAAAAAACTCCTTATAAACTTGGTGGAACCACAAAAAAAGGTGCCGATTGTTCAGGGTTTACTCAAAGCGTTTTATTTGAATTTAAAACTCGTATTCCAAGAACTACAAAAACACAACTTGAATCGGGAGAAAGTATTTCAAAAAAAAATCTTAAAGCTGGAGATTTAGTTTTTTTTAAAACTGGTAGAGGTCCAAATGGTATGCATGTAGGAATTTATTTAAGTAATAATAAATTTATTCATTTATCTACCAAAGGTGGAGCAAAAGAGGCTTCTTTAAATAATGCATATTGGAAAAAGCGTTATATTGGAGCTAGACGTTATAATTTAAAGGTTTTTTAGTTTTGAAAATTGGAGTTTTTGATAGCGGTATAGGGGGACTTAGCGTCTTAAAATCTTTATATAATTCAAAATTATTTAAAAAAATGATTTATTATGGAGACACTGCACGCGTTCCTTATGGAACAAAAGATAAAAAAACTATTATTAAATTTTGTCTTGAAGCTCTTGATTTTTTTAAACAACATAAGGTTGATTTTTTAATTATTGCTTGCAATACAGCCAGTGCTTATGCTTTAGATACTTTGCGTCAAAATTCTTCCTTTCCTATTTTTGGAGTAATTGAAGCTGGTATTAACGAAACCAAAAAACAAATCATAGATAAAAATAAAAAAATTTTAGTTATAGCGACTAAAGCAACAATTGATTCAAAAGAATATCAAAAGCGTTTAGCATTAGAAGGATTTACTCAAATTCAAGCTTTAGCAACAGGACTTTTTGTACCTTTGGTAGAAGAGGGAATTTTTGAAAATAAGGTTTTGAGTAGTATATTTGATTATTATTTTAAAGATATCCAACATCCAGATGCTTTAATTTTGGCTTGCACTCACTTTCCTTTTCTTGCAAAACCTTTGCAAAAATATTTTGGAGATGATATAAAATTAATACATTCTGGCGACTCTATGGTGGAATTTTTAAAAAAATATTACACTTTAAGACCATCTAAGGAGTCTAAAATTGAATTTTATGCTTCTAGCAATGTTGATTATTTAAAAATTGCTGCTAAAAAATGGCTTAATTTTTAAAAAGGATAAATAATGATAGAAATTAAAAAACCAGCAGAAATAGAAAAATTAAGAAAAGCAAATCAAATAGTGGCTAAAACTTTAGATTTTTTAGAACAGCAAATTAAACCTGGCATGAGTTTAAAAGAGATCGATATAATGGCTGAAGATTTCATACTTTCAAATGGAGCTAAACCATCTTTTAAAGGACTTTATGGTTTTCCTGGTGCTATTTGCACTTCATTGAATCAAGTTTGCATACATGGCATTCCTGATGAAAAAATCATTAAAGAAGGCGATATTTTAGGTATTGATGTTGGAACTTTTCTTGATGGATATTATGGAGATGCTGCTAGAACTATTCCCATAGGTAAAATTTCCAAAAAAGATGAGGAATTAATTTCTTGTGCCAAAGACACCTTGTATTATGCTATTGATATAATTTCTCAAGGAATGCGTTTTAAAGAACTTTCTGCAGCTTTGGGAGAATTTATAGCAAAAAGAGGTTTTGTTCCATTAAAAGGTTATTGTGGACACGGAATTGGAAGAAAACCGCATAGTGAACCAGAAATTTTAAATTATCTTGAAAATGGTGCTAATGCTAAGAGTGGACCTAAAATGAAGAATGGAATGGTTTTTTGTATTGAACCTATGATTTGCCAAAAAGAAGGAACTCCAAAACATTTTAATGGCAAATGGGATGCTGGAAGTATAGATGAGCTTAATACGGCACATTATGAACATTGTATTGCTATAATTAATAATAAAGCTGAAATTCTATCATTAAATATTTAATAAATATTTATTAAATAATTTTAAATAAATTATATAAAATTACTATTTTTTGTTTCAAAAAGTTACATTTTTTAAGAAATTTACTTAGAAAAACATTTTGTATTTATTAATAGTTTGATAGAATAAAATGATATTAAATAAAAAGGAAATTAATATGGATTCTTGTAAATTAACAGGACATGATCTAAGATGGATTCTTTCTTTATTTGGAACTGCTATTGGTGCAGGAGTTTTATTTTTACCTATTAATGCTGGTTTAGGTGGGTTATTCCCTTTGCTTGTCATACTTGTTTTAGCATATCCTATGACTTATCTTGCTCATAGAAACCTTTCTCGTTTTGTGTTGTCAAGTTCAAATCCTAGAGATGATATTACATTTGTTGCGGAAACATATTTTGGAAAAGGCGGTGGTTTCTTAATTACCCTTTTATACTTTTTTGCAATTTTACCTATATTATTGGTATATAGTGCTAATTTAACAACTACTTTAATTGAATTTTTAATCAATCAAATTGGAATGGAAGCACAATATATTAATAGTTTAAGATTAGTAATTTCATTTTTTATTGTAGCTGGTTTAATGCTTGTTTCAATACTTGGCGAAGGAATTGTAACTAAAGCTATGAGTCTTTTGGTTTTTCCTTTTATTCTTATGCTTGTTGTAATTTCTCTATTTTTAATTCCTCATTGGAATGGTGCTATTTTTCAAAATGTTAGTTTTAGTTCTTTAGGAGAGTCAAATTTTTGGGTAACATTATGGCTAGTGGTACCAGTAATGGTTTTTAGTTTTAATCATTCTCCTATTATTTCTTCTTTGGCTTGTTTTTGTAAAAAAGAATATGGCGATCAAGCCGAAATAAAAGCTTCTAAAATCATTTCACGTTCTGTTATGTTAATGGTTGTAGTGGTAATGTTCTTTGTATTTTCTTGTGCCTTATGTTTAACTCCTGAAGATTTTACTCAGGCTAAAATGCAAAATGTTAATATTTTAACTTATATAGCTAATCGTTTTCCAGAAGCTGTATTTTTAGCATACATTGCTCCAATTATAGCACTTGTTGCAATGAGTAAAAGCTTTTTAGGTCATTATCTTGGCTCTCAAGAAGGTTTGAATGGAGTTTTATATAAAATTTCAGATGGTAAAATTCAAGGAAAAATTGCTAATACTATTACAGGTATTTTTACTTTTCTTATTGCTTGGTTTGTAGCATATAAAAATCCTAGTGCTATTGGTATTATAGAGTCTATAGGAGGTCCTGTTTTAGCGATATTACTTTTTTTAATGCCTGTTTATTGTATTTATCGTTTTGATTTATTGAAAAAATTTAGAAGTAAAGCTTTAGATATTTTTATTGTTATCATTGGACTTATTGCAATTTCAGCTGCGATTCATGGACTTTTATCTTAAAAGGTGGCAAAAATGAGTAATTTAAATATTTTTAAAATTGGCGTAGGTCCATCGTCATCGCATACTTTAGGACCTATGTTAGCAGGAAATTTATTTTGTAAAAAAATTGAACAAAAACTAGAAAATATTCAGAAACTTAAAATTACTCTTTATGGTTCTTTGTCTCTAACAGGCAGAGGACATCTAACTGACAAAGCTGTAATCTGGGGGTTAAATGGCCTAGAAGCGAAAAATATAAACTCTCAAATTCAAAGTCAAGTCAATGAAAATGCTTTAAAAAATAATAAAATTAATCTTTGCAATAAAAAAGAGATTGATTTTTTTTATGATAAAGACTTAATTTTTTCGAAGGAATTTTTACCTTTACATGAAAATGGTATGCAAATACAAGCTTTTAATGATAAAAATGAGCTTATAGATGAAGAAATTTATTATTCTATTGGCGGTGGTTTTGTTTTAACTAAGGAACAATTAGAACAAAGAAATTCCGGTTCAGAAGTTAAAAAACAAAAACTAGATTTAGAAATCAATAATGCTCAAGAAGCGCTAGAGCTTTGTGAAAAAAATAATTGGAATTTATATGAACTTTCTTACAATTATGAATTACAATTTCATACTAAAGAAGAAATAAGAAATTATTGTTTAGAAATTTGGAGGGTAATGGAAGAGGCGTATCATAATGGTACACATCCAACAGAAGAATACCTACCAGGAAAACTTCACTTAAGAAGAAGAGCTAAAGGTTTAAAAGAGAGAGTAAAATTAACTACTGATCCTATTGGTATTATTGATTTTATTTCTTTATATGCTATTTCAATTGCAGAAGAAAATGCTAGTGGGGCAAAAGTCGTAACAGCTCCTACTAACGGAGCTTGTGCTGTTGTTCCAGCTGTTATGCTTTATCTTAAACATCATACTGTTGGTTTTAATGATGATAAGGTTGTGGAATTTTTACTTAGTGCAATGCTTATTGGATCTTTTTATAAGAAAAATGCAAGTATTAGTGGTGCTGAAGCTGGTTGTCAAGCAGAAATAGGTAGTGCTAGTTCTATGGCAGCTGGAGCTATGGCAACTGTTTTAGGGGCCAATGCTTTTAAAGCTTGTAATGCCGCAGAAGTTGCTATGGAGCATCATTTAGGGCTTACTTGTGATCCTGTTGCTGGACTTGTTCAAATTCCTTGTATAGAAAGAAATGCATTTGGAGCAATTAAAGCAATTTCAGCTGCAAGAATGGCTATGACCAGAAAAAGCACTCCAATGGTTACTCTTGATGAAGTGATTAAAACTATGTATGAAACAGGTAAAGATATGAATTATAAATATAAAGAAACTTCACTAGGTGGTCTTGCGACAAATCTTTCGTGAGTCTTTAGCTTAGCTTTTTTGCTAAGCTTATTTATTGTTTACGTTTTTTACAATTTTTTCACCCTTATAATATGCAAAAATTTTATATGATCCATCTTTATACATTAAGATTACAGGATATTCTTCTTCATAACCTTGTTCCATTCCCGGACTTCCTTGTGGCATGCCAGGCGCAGAAATTCCAATTACATCTTTTGGTTTATTAGTTAAAAGCCAAGATATAGCATCTTCTGGAACATGCCCTTCAATGGCATAGCCATCAATAACACCTGTATGGCAACTTTGATAGTATGGATTGATTTTATAATTTTCTTTAATTTTTAGAAAGTCGTTTGTTTTATGGACATTAACTTCATAACCCTTTTTTTTCATATATGAAACCCAAAGATCACAACAACCACAAGTTGGACTTTCATAAACTTCAATAGTTTTAGTAGCAGCTAAAAGACTTAATGGGGCAATTAAGCAAAAATTTAATATCGCTTTTTTCATTCATTACTCCTTTAATATTTTAAAATAAAATAATAAGTTATTTATGTAAATTTAAATTAAATAAGGATATAAATAATAATATTTTTTTAATTTTTTAAGAGCTATTTTAATTTTATATTTTTTTTAGGAAAAAAAATGTTGCATATTTATATTAAACAAAATACTTTAGTTAAAAGAATTGATTTTGAATTTAATAAAGATGAATTACCAGATAATATTTTATGGATTGATCTTGTTTATCCAAGTATTGATGAAATACAATACATTTCATCAAAGTTTAATATCGAATTTCCAAGTCAGGAAGAAAGAGAAGAAATCGAACTTAGTGCAAAGTATTGGGAAGATAATGCTACTATTACAATAAATGCACATTTTTTAATAAAAGAACTAAATAACAATAAAAGAAAAGATATTAATTTTAATACAGAAATTGTTACTTTTATAACTAGAAGCAGTGTTTTATTTACTATAAGATATAGTGAATTTAGTACTTTTGCAGAAATACAAGCAAGAATATTAGCAAGTCCTAAAAATTTTGAAGATGGTTTTGATATTATTGATAAGATTTTTGAAGTAAGGGTCGAAAAAGATGCTGATTTACTAGAGTGGATTGATAAAGAAGCTAGAAAATTAAGAATCAGTGTCCTAGAAAAAAAGGATGAATATAGTTATGATAAAATGCTAAAAGATATTTCTAATTTACAAGAATTAAATATGGAAGTAAGAGATTCTTTGTTTGATAAAAGACGAACTATGACTTCGCTTTTAAAAAGTGATAAAATAGATAAAGATATTAAACAAAATTTAGTTATAGTTTTAAAAGATTTAAATTCTTTAGTTGAATTTAGTGTATCTCAATTAAATATTTTAGATAATATTCAAACTATCTTAGCAAGTCAAATAAATATAGAACAAAATAAAATCATTAAACTTTTTACAGTTGCAACAGTTGCTATGATGCCTCCAACTTTAATAGGAACTATTTATGGTATGAATTTTAAAAAAATGCCAGAGCTTGAGCTAGATTATGCTTATCCTATGGTTTTGTTTATTATGATTATTTCTATTATTTTACCAGTAGTATTTTTTAAGAAAAAAGGTTGGTTATAAGGAGAAAAAATGCAAAAAATTAATATTGGAATTTTAACATTAAGTGATCGTGCAAGTAGTGGTGTCTATGAAGATAAGGCAACTTCACAAATTGAGAAAGTTTTAAATTCATATATAAAAAATGAAATTATTTATCATAGAGAATTAATTCCAGATGATTATGACTTAATTATAAAAAAATTACTTTTTTTAAGTGATGAAAAAGAGTGTGATTTTATTGTAACAAGTGGAGGAACCGGACCTGCTTTAAGAGATGTAACTCCTGAAGCTACAGAAGCTGTATGTGATAAAATGATGCCTGGTTTTGGAGAACTTATGAGAATGCAAAGTTTAAAATATGTTCCAACAGCTATACTTTCAAGGCAAACTGCAGGGATTAGAAATAAAACTTTTATATTAAATTTACCAGGTAATCCAAAAGCAATTTTAGAATGTTTAGAGCCTGTTTTTCCAGCTATCCCTTATTGTATAGATTTAATTGGTGGATCTTATATAGAAGCAAATGAAGAAGTTATTAAAGTGTTTCGTCCTAAAAAATGAAAAAATTAAAGTAGTATTATTTTAATTTTTTCATTTTGTTTAATATATTCTTGTTCTTCATTGCTTATAAATAAAAAATTATTTTTTATAAGTGGCATAATCATTCCTGAACCAAAATTTTGTTTTATAGGATAGAAAAAATCTTGTTCTAAATTTCCTAATATCAAATTATTTCTACCCGATTTAAGTTTTAAATCTTTTCCCATTTTAGCTTCAATGCTTAAGTAACTTTGAGTATTGCAACAAAAAAGATGTATGATTTTTAAAGCAAGGATAAAGCAAGATAAATAAGCTGCCATAGGATTTCCAGGAAGTATTAAAATATAATTTTTATCTTTACAATAAAGTTTACTAGGTTTAGCAGGTCTTGCTTTTATTCCTTTAAAAATAGGAATAAAATTTAGTTTTTTTAAAGCTTCTTCCATAAAATCAGCTTCTCCAACACTTGCTCCGCCACTTGTTAATAAAAGATCAAAATTATTAAATTCTAAAGCTTCTTTTGTATCTAAAAAATTATCTTTAATAATTCCAAGATAAGAAATTTCACAGCTAGGACATAAAAGAAGTGAAAAAATACCAAGAGCGTTAGCATTATAAATAGCATCTTTATCGCATTCTTGCCAAGGTTCTTTGAGCTCATTTCCGCTTGAAAAAATTCCTATTTTAATTTTTCTAAAGACTTTGATTTTGTAAATTCCTTGAGATGCAAGTAGGGTAATTTTTGCACTGTCTAATTTTTCCCCTTTTTTTAAAATAATTTCATCTTCTTTAAGTTCTTCTGCTTTAAAGCGATAAGCATTGTATTGTTTAATATCTTTTTTTATAATAAGTTTGTCATTTTCAAGAAAAGCATCTTCAAGCATAATAATAGTATCAGCATTGCTAGGAATTTTAGATCCTGTCATTATTTTATAACATTCATTTTGTTCTATTTTTTTATCTTCTTTATCTCCCGCTAAGATTGTTCCTTTTACACTTAAGGCATTAAACCTATCTTCAAATCTAAAAGCATATCCATCAAGTGCTGCATTATCAAAAGAAGGAAGATTTTTTTTTGATTTTATATCTTCAAATAAAAAACGATCTTTGGCATTTTCTAATGATATTATTTCAAATTCATTTATACTTTTGATATTTTTTTCTAAAATTTCTAAAGTTTGAAATATATTTTTCATTCTTCCAGCCTTGTGATTTTTGCACCTAGTGATTTAAATTTTTCTTCTAAATTTTCATAGCCTCTATCAAGATGATAAATTCTATGCACTCTACTTGTTCCTTTTGCTGCAAGTGCTGCTAATATTAACGCAGAAGAAGCTCTTAGATCAGTTGCCATTACATCAGCAGCATTAAGCTCTTTACCCCCAACAACAGTGGCGATATGACCATTTAGCTTTATATCAGCACCCATTCTTAAAAGTTCACTAACATGCATAAATCGATTTTCAAATAATCTTTCATCAATAATACTTGTTCCATTAGCTTTTAAGGCTAAGGTCATAAATTGTGCTTGCATGTCTGTAGGAAAGCCAGGATATTCACTTGTTAAAATTTCAATAGGATAAATTTGTTTTGCCGGAAGTAGGGTTATAGTATCTTTTTCAATTAAGGTTTTAAAACCCATTTGATCAAGTTTTGATAATACAGCACTCAAATGTGAAGGATTGCTTTTAGAAATTGAAATTTGAGAATTAACAATAGCTCCTGCGCAAAGATAAGTTCCTGCTTCTATTCTATCTGGAATTACTTGTATATCTTTAAATTCTAAAAGTTCTCCATCTGTGCCTATAATTTCTACTTCATCAGTTCCTATGCCATTAATTTCTAATCCACTTTCTTTTAAAACTTCACAAAGTTGAATAACTTCTGGTTCTTTGGCAACATTAATAAGTTTTGTTTTGCCTTTAGCAAGTGCTGCTGCCATAATAATATTTTCACTTCCTGTAACAGTGATTTTATCAAAAATGATTTCATTGCCTTTAAGATTTCCGCTTGCTACAACATAACCTTGTTTTATTTGGATATTAGCCCCCATTTTTTCAAGCGCTAAAAGATGTAGGTCTATAGGTCTTTGTCCTATAGCACATCCTCCAGGTAAAGATACTTCACAATTTCCAAACCTAGCAAGCAAAGGTCCTAAAGTAAGAATCGAAGCTCTCATTTTTCTTACAATATCATATTTTGCTACAGTTTCTTTAAGTGTGCTTGTATCAATAATGGCAGTATTGTTTTTAAATTCACAATAAGCACCTAAATTTTGAAGAAGATTAAATAAGGTTTTAATATCAGCAACGTTAGGAATATTTGATAATTTAATTTCATTTTTTGCTAGAATGCTTGAAGCAATTAAAGGCAAAGCAGCATTTTTAGCTCCGCTAATTTCTATATTACCTGATAAACAATTAACACCTTCGATTTCCAAATAAGTCATTATTTTCCTTGAAGATAAAAATTAATCAAAGTATTTAAAATAACACCATCTATTTTGAGTTTAAATACTTTATCTAAATTTTTGAAATTATCAACTATTAACAAAATTTTAGAATCAAAAAGATAGAATTCAGCCACTTTAGCTCCAAATTTAGCTAATTTTTCATCTTTACAAATAATATATTTTGCCCCAAGTGCATTAGAAAGGAAAAAATCATCTTTTTTTTGAGCAAGTATTGCAAATTCATAATTATTTTTTTTAGCTTTTTCTATTAAATTTTCATTATAAAAAAAATAATTAATAGCATTATTTTGAAAATACGTTTCTTTTACATGAAAAAAATTTTTCGTTTTTATAAGTTTATGACCAAAAAATAACACTTTTATACCTTAAAATAGTGATTTATATAAAATAATTATATTATATTTTTCATAGTTAAGCTTATAAATTTTTATATTCAAATAAAAAATCTTCAAATTTATCTAAAGCTCTGTTAAAACTATAATCTTTTCTTTTTACCACGTAAAATTTTCTTTTTAAATTTATATTTTTTATTTTAATTGGGTAAAGTATATTATTTTGCAACTCTCTTTCAACAGCTTTTTTAGAAAAAAATGAAATAGCATCTTGTTTTAAAATAAGTTCTTTTATGGCATTTGCTCTATCAAGTTCTAGAAAGATTGGAAAATTTTTAGATACTTTGCCAATTTTTTTCAAAAAAGCATCTCTTAAGCCAGAACCTTTTTCTCTAAAAATCCATTTTTTATCTAAAAGTTCATCAATGTAAAATTCTTTATTTTTTAATTCTTCATTGGCACTTACAACGATTAATTCATCTTCATACCATTCTTTCTTTATGAAAGATTCGTGATCTATATAGCTTTGTGCTATATTTGTTTCTATAATAGCCATTTCAATTAAGCCATTTTTTAAAAGATGGAGACTCTTTTGTGTATTTTGTGTTTGATGATGTGCATTTACTTTTGGAAAATTATCTTTAAATTTAAATAAAATTTCATTGACAAAATATTCTGAAATACTTTGAGTTGATGCAATATTAATTTCACCTAATAAAGTTGTATCATCATTTATTATTTCTAAGCTTTTATAATAATCTTCAACAAGTTTTAGCCAAATTTTTCCTATAAGTAAAGCTTTTGATGTAGGAAGAAGTTTTTTTCCTAAGCGTTCAAAAAGTATTGTTGATAAAGTTTCTTCTAAATTTTTAATAATAATGGAAACATTAGGTTGAGATGTGGAAAAATTACTAGCGGTTAAAGTTGGACTTTGCGTATTTAAAAGATCTAAAAAAATCTCCATATCCTTAATTTTCATTGATGTCTCCTTGTTTTAATATAAAGATTTAATAAAATTATTATAAATATTAAAATAATATATTTTTATAATTATTACAAAAAAAATATAATAATCAAAAATTTATTAAGGATAATTTTGAATGAAAGCTAATATTTTTATAAAAAGTTTGATAATAGTAAAGTCAAATTTTAAAGGTCTGTTTTTTGTTTCTTGTATTGTAGCTTGCTCAATGTATCTTTCTAGTTTACAAAGCATTAAAGATTCTACTCATCTTGCTGCCACTGCTTTTGCTATTATTATAGGAGTGCTTCTTTCTCCTTGGTTTTTTAAATATCAACATACTTTTCAAGCTGGAGTGCATTTTAGTGCTAAAAAATTATTAAGACTCGGTATTGTTTTATATGGTTTTAATATTACTTTAACAGAGCTTTTAAGTGTAGGTTTATGGGGATTTTTACTTTCTTTTTTGATTATTGTAGTTATATTTTTACTTTCTGTTGTAATAGGAACG
Organism: Campylobacter sp. TTU_617; assembly: GCF_016599045.1. GTDB lineage: Bacteria > Campylobacterota > Campylobacteria > Campylobacterales > Campylobacteraceae > Campylobacter_D. The sequence goes on along the minus strand of NZ_JAENKV010000001.1, from coordinate 96,282 downwards.
AAAATTTTTAAACTCGATAAAGAAACTTCAATGCTTGTGGGTGCTGGAAGTTCAATTTGTGGTGCTGCTGCCGTTTTGGCTCTTGAATCTTCTTTAAAATCTGATCCTTTTAAAGGAATTTTAGCTGTTGGAACGGTTGTAATTTTCGGTCTTATATTTATGTTTTTATATCCTATATTCTTTTCTTTCGATTTAATTCCTTATTTTGATCAAAATGCTATGGGTGTTTATATGGGAGCTACTTTACACGAAGTGGCTAATGTTGTTGGAGCAGCTGAAATGGCAAAAGATATGTCAAATTTTAGTCAAGGTGCAGCTAATTTAGCTATTATTATTAAAATGATGAGAGTTATTTTGCTTGTTCCGTTTTTGTTAATCGTAACATATTTTTTTACAAAAACAAGACATCAAAATTCTAAAAAAACTTCAAAAACAATTACTATTCCTTATTTTGCTTTTGCTTTTTTAATTATGATTGCCGTTAATACTTTTTTATCGAAACAAGAGTATTTTTTAGGTATTGATACTCACTTTATTATTAGTACAGGAAAGCTATTATGTACTCTTTGTATTGTTTATGCTATGGCTGCTTTAGGGCTTCAAATAGATTTTAAAAAATTCTTAAAAAGCGGTTTTAAGGTATTTGCTTTAGCGTTAATTTTGGCTTTTTCTTTGATTGTAATAGGATATTTTTTAACTTTAGCTTTTAAAGGAATTTTGTGGTAAAATTCCTTTAAAAAGGCAATATTTTCTAAAATCTCTTTCTATAATTTCATATTCTTTTAAAATTTTACATTCTTCATAAACTTTACTTCCCTTATAAAGTAAAAAAAGAGTATGTTCGTTATAAAAATTTCTACAAAGTTTTATTAAAGAAGAAATATCACTAAAAGCTCTTGAAGTTATAATATCTGCTGTTAATTGAGATTTATAATCTTGTATTTTTTCTTTTACAATAAAAACATTATCAAGCTTGCATTCTATTTTAACATTTCTTAAAAAAGCAGCTTTTTTGGCATTTGGTTCAAAAAGATAAAATTGCGATTTTAAAACAAAAGCTAAAAAAATAGCAGGAAATCCAGCTCCACTTCCGATATCTATAATATTTTTAGCAAAATTTAAGTCTTTAAAATCTAGTATTTTAAGACTATCAATGATATTTTCATCAATAGTCTTAAATTGGGTTAAATTGTGAATACGATTATATTTGTTTAAGAGATTTTTATAAATTTGAATTTTGTTTTCAAAATTTTTGATATCATATTCTTTTAAAAAATCTAAATTTTCTAAATATAAATGCATTTATTTTAGATGACCCATTTGAGTTTGTTTAATATGAATATATTCTTCATTAAAACGATTAGTTTCTATTAGTATAGGAATTCTTGCAACTATATTGTCTTTAATACATTGAAGTTTTTCTGGGTTGTTGGTTATTAAATTTACTTTAGTAATTTTATAAAAATCTAAGATAAATTTAACAATCTCGTAAGTTCTTTCATCAGCCTTAAAACCTAATTGATGGTTAGCTTCTATGGTATTAAATCCTTTATCTTGTAAAGCATAAGCATTAACTTTGTTAAAAAGTCCAATACCTCTTCCCTCTTGTCTTAAATACATAACCATTCCACCTGATTCTTGTATATATTTAAGAGAAAATTCAAGCTGTTCACCGCAATCACATTTTAAACTCCCTAATGCATCTCCCGTTAAGCATTCTGAATGAATTCTTAAATTTAAAGTATTTTTAGGTTCATCTTTAAATATACAAAGATGTTCTTTGTCATTTTCTTTGAAGCTTTGAATTTTAAATAAGCCCCATTTAGTTGGTAAGTTTGCAATTTCTGAAATTTTTATGTCCATTTATAATACTTTCTATAATAAATTTTATGCTAATATTGTATCAAAAAAAGGAAAAGTTATGTTTAAAAGATTTAGAAGATTAAGAATAAATGAAAATATAAGATCAATGGTGAGAGAAAATTTTTTAAATATTGATGATTTAATTTATCCACTTTTTGTTGTAAATTCTAAAGGTATAAAAAAAGAAATTCCTTCAATGCCAGGAGTTTTTCAAATGAGTTTAGATGAAATTTTAAAAGAATGCAAAGAAATTAAAGAATTAGGCATTAAGGCTATTATATTGTTTGGAGTTTTAGAGTCTGATAAAAAGGATAGTTGTGGCAGTGATGCCTTAGATGAAAATGGGTTGATTGCTACAAGTATTAAAGCTATTAAAAAGGAATTTCCTGATTTAATTGTTATAAGTGATCTTTGTTTTTGTGAATATACAGATCATGGTCATTGTGGTATTATTGATATGAAAACAAAGAGTGTGGATAATGATGCTACATTAGAAATTTCAGCCAAACAAGCCTTAATACACGCAAAGGCAGGAGTTGATATGATAGCGCCAAGCGGTATGATGGATGGTATTATTTATACTTTAAGAAAAACTTTAGATGAAAATGGTTTTGAAAATTTACCTATTATGGCATATTCTACTAAATTCGCTTCAAACTACTATGGTCCTTTTAGAGATGTTGCACAATCAGCTCCAAGTTATGGAGATAGAAAAACTTATCAAATGGATTTTGCTAACGCTAAAGAAGCTTTAATGGAGAGTTTAGAAGATGAAAAGCAGGGTGCAGATATTTTAATGATAAAACCAGCTTTAGCTTATCTTGATATTGTTAAAGAATTAAGTTTAAGTTCAAAACTTCCTATTTGTGTTTATAATGTTAGCGGAGAATATGCTTTATTGCAAGCAGGTAAAAAAGCTGGAGTTATTGATTATGATAAAATAGTTTTAGAAACTATGATTGCATTTAAAAGAGCTGGAGCAAAACTTATAATTACTTATCATGCAAAAGAATTAGCTAAACTTTTACAAAATAAAGGAGCTTAAATGAAATCAAATAAACACGCTATTTGTTTAAAACGCATTGATGAATTTTCTCAGAATTTAGGCTTAAAAAAAGAAGAACAAACTATTTTAGAGCTTAAAGAAACAGATAATAATGAAAAAATTTTAATTTTAAAAAACGGAAGTTTTGAAAATCCAGAACCTTGGTTTATGGTAGATGAAAACGATGAAATTCATACTCTTATATCTTTAAAAAGTTTAAAAAATATTTTAGAAAGTTTAAAACAAACACAAAAAGAGAATTTTGAATTGAAACTTGAAAAAGCTATCTACCAACAAATTCCAATTGATTTTAATGATGCTTGGACGGTTGCTATGGATGAGATAAAAAAAAGAGCAAAAAATGGTGCTTTAATGGAAATTAATATAGATTTAGAAAAACTTATAGCTGATATAAAAAAAGAACATCCAAATCTTTTTGTTGATATGGAAGCTATGATGGAAAGAGTGAGAAAATGAGAGATTATAAGGCTTTTACAAAATACTCTAAGGCTGGACCTAGATATACTTCTTATCCTACTGCTGTTGAATTTAATGTAAATTTTAAATATGAAGAATATATTCGATTTTTAAAAGAACAAAAACAAGATATTTCTTTATACTTTCATTTACCATTTTGTAGAAGTGCTTGTTATTTTTGCGGATGTAACGTGATTTACACTGCAAAAGAAGAGAATAGAGAAAAATATTTAACATATCTTTTTAAAGAGTTAGAATTGTTAAAAGATATAATAGATACTAAACGTAAAGTTGTTCAAATGCATTTTGGTGGTGGTACTCCTACTTTTTTTAGCGCCAAGCAATTAAAAAATTTAATTTTAAAGATTAAGAATACTTTTGATAATTTTGATGAAAATGCAGAGCTTAGTTGCGAGATTGATCCTAGATTTTTAAATGAAGAGCAAGCAGATACTTTAGCACAAAATCATTTTAATCGCATTAGTTTTGGAGTGCAAGATTTTGATGAAAAAGTTCAAAAAGAAATTCATAGAATCCAACCTTTTGAATTGACACAAAATGCTATTAATATGGTAAGAGAAAGAGGGATTAAATCTGTCAATGTTGATCTTATTTATGGTTTGCCTTATCAGGATTTAAATAGTTTTTCCAAGACTTTAGAAAAAGTTATTATGTTAAATCCTGATCGTTTAGCTATTTTTAATTACGCTCACGTTCCTTGGCTTAAGAAAAATATGAGAAAATTTGATGAGAGTACTTTACCAACTCCTGATATCAAACTTTCTATTTTGGAATATTGTGAAAAATTTTTAACTCAAAATGGCTATAAGATGATAGGAATGGATCATTTTGCAAAGAGCGATGATGAGCTTTTTAAAGCTCTAAAAAATAATACTTTACATAGAAATTTTCAAGGTTATACCACTAGAAAAGGTGCTAATTTAATTGGTGTAGGGCTAACTAGCATAGGGGAGGGCGAGAGTTATTATGCTCAAAATTATAAGGATATATTAAAATATCAAGAAGCTATTGATAATAAAAAATTACCTTTTGAAAAAGGTATTATTTTAAATGAAGATGATAAGATAAGAAAAGCTGTTATTATGAGTTTAATGGCAAATTTTTGCTTAGATATTAAAATGATAGAAACAGAATTTAATATAGATTTTTTTGAATACTTTAAAGAAGATTTGATAAATTTAGATGAATATAAAGATTTTATTCAAAGAGATTCCAAAATGATTAAAGTGAATGAAACAGGTGTTTTGCTTATAAGAAATATTGCAATGTGTTTTGATGTTTATTTAAGAAAAATAGATGAAGATAAAAAGGTTTTTTCAAAAACTTTATAATGATGATTGATAAAATTACTAGCGCTTGCGTTAAATGCGGTAAATGTATCCAAACTTGTCCAATTTATGAGGTAAAAAAAGATGAGCTTCATAATCCTAGAGGTTTTTTAGAACTATTGTCTGCTTATAATAAAGGAGAAATTTCTTGTGATAATGATTTAAAAAATATTTTTGATTCTTGTTTTTTATGTACAAGCTGTACTGAAATTTGTCCCTTTGATTTAAAAGTTGATAAAGCTATAATAGATTTTCGTCATAAAGATTTCCAAAGATCATTATCTTTATATAAAAAAGTAATTTTATTTTTTTTAAGAAATAGAAAAATATTAGATTTTATTGCAAAATTAGGCTATATTTTTAATCCTTGCATTTTTAAAATACAAAATGGAAATTTAGGAATGAAATCTAAATTTAACATATCTCTTATCAAAAAAGATCGCTTATTCCCTTCTTTTACTAAAAAAAGTTTTTTAAAATCTAATGCAGATTTTATTGATAATCAAGGAGAAAAAACTATAGGATTTTTTGTAGGATGCTTACAAAATTATTTTTATGATGAAAGCGCTAAGGCTGTTCTTAAAATAGCTAAAAAATTAAAAATTAATGTAGATTTACTTAAAGATCAAAATTGTTGTGCTGTAGTACATTTTTTTAATGGTGATTTTAAAAGTGTAGAAAAACTTGCAAAAAAAAATATAGAGTATTTTGAAAAAAAACTTGAAAATTTAGATGCTATTATTATCGCTGAAGCAACTTGTTCTTCAATGATACGAAAAGATTATGAATATTTTTTTAATTCTATTAATCAAAAAGAATGGGCAAAAAGAGCAAAAAAACTTTCTTCTAAAATTTATCTTGCAACAGAATATTTTTATCATAAAACTTCTTTAAAAGAATTATTAAGTAAGCAAAAGAAAACAGATTTTATTATAACCTATCATGATCCTTGTCATTCTAAAAAAACTCAAGGTATTTTTAAAGAACCAAGAGAACTTTTAAAAAATAATTTTATTTTAAAAGAAATGCACGAGAGTGATGTATGTTGCGGTTTTGGCGGTATTAACACTCAAATAAATTTATATAATGAAAGTCTAAAAATAGCAGATAAAAAAACCTTGAACATTAAGCAAACAAAAGCACATTTTGTTAGTGCTGAATGCTCTGCTTGTAGAATGCAAATTTCAAATTCTTTAGAGAAAGAAAAAATTCAAACTATCTTTAGACATCCTTTGGAATTAATTGCTATGATAATTGATTAATTTTATTTATATCTTCTATATTAGAGCGATTCTTTTCTATTAATGAACTATTCTTTTCGATTTTTGCTTCAAGTTCTGCCATTTTTTCTTTAATACTTTGTATATTTTTTGTAAAAATTTTAATCTTACGCTCATAGCGATTTATAATTATAAAAAGTATAAATAAAAATATAAGCACTATTAAGATCAATAAAAATCCCATTTTTTCTCCTTGTTTAATCAATAATTTCTAACAAAATTTCTTCTTTTAAGTCTATGTATTTAATTTCTTTTAGTCTCAAATTTGTAGGAAGTTTAGATAAAAGAGTGTTATTATCTTGTATGTTATTTTGAGCTAAAATTCTTAACAAAATTCCTCTATAAGCTTTTGCAAAATGACTCACAATTTTACCATTTTTTATAAATTTATAAGTAGTAAATTGTTTATTTGGAATATAAAATTTATCATAATATCCAGCTCTTAAGTCAATAATAGTTTCTTCTTTTAAAAATTCATCTAAAACATTTGAAAAATGTTGTTTATAAAATTTTTCCAAAGGAAAATTAGGTAGTTTTGCACCTTGTTTAAATTTATAAAAAGGCAAAAGATTATCAGCTCTTACCACGCCAAAAAGATTTGAAAAAATTAAAGTATTTTTATAAATATAATCTTTAGCCTTGTTGTCCAATGTATCAAAATCAAGATATTCATATGATACGCCATTGTAAAGTTCTATGGCTTTTTTTGTTGGTTGATTGTGTAAATTTTGTATAAATTTTTCAATTTCTTTTTCATCTTTTATGCCAAAAAATTCTTTTAAATTTTTTATAGAGGTATTTTTAATATATTCATAAAAAGAATTTAAAGCTTGCATTCTAAAATCAAATAATTCTTTAAAAATAAAAGAATCTTTATTGAAAGGTTTTTCAGTGCAATTTTCGCTTTTGCTTTCGCTTGGAGAAAATAATATTTTCATTTTCCTACCTTAAAAATTAATTTCAAAGTCTATAAGGAGTTTCATTAAAGATTTATAAAATTTTTAAGAATTTTTTTACCTTTTTGACTTAAAATAGCTTCAGGATGAAACTGAATGCCATAAATAGGATAAAGCTTATGTTTTATTCCCATAATAATATTTTCTTTGCTTTTTGCTATAATCATAAGTTCTTTAGAGATCTTTTTGACGTATAAAGAATGATAAAGACAAATTTCAAAATTATTTTTTACACCTTTAAATATATCTTTTTGATTGTGATCTAATAAAGTAGTTTTACCATGTTTTGGATTTTTTAATCTAGCAATTTTTCCTCCAAAAGCTTTGGCAATACATTGGTGTCCTAGACAAATTCCTAGAATTTTTTTCTTTTTTTTAAAATATCTAATAGCCTTTAAACTTAATTTTGATTCCTTGGGAGAATTAGGGCCTGGTGATATGATCAAATGTGAAAAATGTATTTTTTTAAGTTTTTTTACTTTTTTAAATTCATCATTTTTGACTACTTTGCATTTATAACCTAGCTCTTTTAGGTAAAAAACTATAGTATAGGTAAAAGAGTCGTAATTGTCAATGATTAAAATACGCTTCATAAAATTACAACCTTTTTTAAACCTCTTACAGAATTCATACAATAAATTGCATCCGCTTCTAATAAATCTTTTTTGAAAAGTTTTTTTTCTTTTATTATTTTTAAATTAAGTAAAAATCTTCTATAAATTCCATCAAGTAATCCGCTTTCTAGAGCAGGGGTGTAAAATATTTGTTCTTTTTTAATGATTATATTGCTTCTACTTGCTTCACAGAGTTCATTTTTTTCATTAAAAAAAGCTATATCATAACATTTATCTTTTTTCCATAGAGAAGATTTGTCATCGTATAGTTTTCTTAAGGAACTTTTAAAAAAGAGTGCATCGTTTTTAGAAGAAATTTTTTCTTTACTTAGAATAAGCTTATCATTAAAAGCATGCTTTAGCTCTGTTATATTTAATTTATAATGCCCCTCTTTATATAAGATAAGCTTTAAAATTCCTTCATTTTGATGATAATTGTTAATAACAAAAGGATAAAAAAGGAAATGATCTTGATTAAAAATTTTATTATTAAGTTCTAAAAGTTTTAATTTTTTAAAATCTTGCAAATTTGAAGATTGATTTAAAATTGTTTGAAAATCTTGTTCTAATTTTTGAGTATTAAAATTTAGAATTTGTGCTGAGTTGAGTAGTCTTTTTAGATGTTCTTTTAAAAATAAAATTTTACCATTTTTATAAAGCATAGTTTCAAAAAGATAAAAATCACAAGCATTTAAAAATTTGGTTTTTAGCTCGAGTTCTTTAAATTCTTCTTCTTTATTAGAATCCCAAACTAAACCACTACCAACTCCATATTTAAAATAATTGTTTTCTTTTTCTAAGGTTCTAATGCTTACATTAAAAATACTTTTATTTTTATGGATTAAACCTATAGATCCACAATAAATTCCTCTTTGTCTTTTTTCTAATTTTTTTATAACTTTAATAGTTTCTATTTTTGGAGCACCGGTTATAGACCCGCAAGGGAAAAGAGCTTTAAAAATTTTATAAATATTAATATTTTTTTTCAACTTTCCTTCAATAAGCGAAGTCATTTGATGAAGAGTAGGGTGAGTTTCTATATCAAAAAGTTTGCTTTGCATACTATGTTTTTTGATAAGTTTTGAAAGATCATTGCGTAATAAATCTACTATCATAACATTTTCGCTTAAATTTTTCATATCATTTTTTAAAAAAAGTTTGTTTTTTGTATCTTCTTGCTCGTTTTTTCCTCTTTGTATAGTTCCTTTCATAGGTTTTGTGGTAATTTTTCTTTTATGAATTTTGAAAAAAAGTTCTGGGGAAAAACAAAGTAGTTCTAAAAGGTCATTTTTTATATAAGCTTTATATTTTGTATTTTGTTTATCTAGTAAAAGGTTAAATAAATCAAAAGAATCAAGATGACTAAAAATTTTTAGTTCTTGAGTAAGATTTACTTGATAACTTTGTCCTTTTGCAATAATTTCTTTTACTTTATTAAAATTCTTATAATATTTTTCTTTATCTAGTTTCTTTACAAAACTAGGCATATATTTTTCTTCATCTATTTTTAAAGCTTTAAATGTTTTTCTTTTTTTATAAGCAAAAAATAAACAATAAGGAAGCGTGCTTTTATAGTGTTTATCTTCTAAATATTTATAAAATTCATATCTAAAAAAAGCTAAAAAATAAAATTTATCTTTATATTTTTCTACAAAATTAAATATTTTTTTACTTTGTTTTTGATTAAAAGCCTTTAATGTATATTTTAAATCATAATACAAAAAATCACCAAAAACAGCAAAATCTTGTTTATTTTTCACTAAGTTCCTTTGCAACTTGTGCAGCAAGTTTTAACTTGTCATTATCAAAATGAGTGTAAATTCTTGAAGTATTTAAACTTGCGTGTCCTAAGGCTTCTTGAACCAATACCAAATCTTTTTGTTTTTTATAAAGCAAAGTAGCAAAAGTATGCCTTAACATATGAGCTCCATTTTTTTGTTTGCGAATTCCAGCTTTAAAAAGAATTTGTTCTACTATGCGACTCACATAAGCTTGAGTAAGAGCTGTTCCTTTGCGATTGACAAAGAGTAGGGCATCTTTACTTAAATAATTGATACTTACATTTTTAAGTAAATCTTCTATTAGTTCTTTTTTAATCATTACTATACGATATTTATTACCTTTGGCGCGAATTCTTATAAGGTATAAATCATTTTCTTCGCTAATATCACCCATTTTTATATTGATAGCTTCGCTTACGCGTATTCCAGTAAAAATGATGATTTTGATAATAAGTCTATTGCGAATAGTGTTATTTTTAAAATCTGTTGTATCTATAGCTTTTAGGAATTTTTTTATTTCTTCTTCACTCATAAATTCAGGAAGCTTAACTCCGCTAAGTCCTTTAATACCTGCCCAGTTCTTAAGATTTATATCAAAAATATGAGATTTTGAATCCTCTTCATTTTGCTTGTCCAAAAAATCAAAAAAATTAATTATAGCAATGCGGTGATTTTTTTTACTTGCATCAGAAAGTGTGCCTGTAATGCTTGCTAAAATTTCAACTATAAGTTCCTCATCAATTTGTTTTAAAGAATAAAGTTTATAAAAATTTAAATATTCAAAGAATTTTTTTAAAGGATTAAAATATGTATTTACCCCACTAAGTCCAGCATTTCTTGCTTTTTTAACAAGAGCATCAAGTTCTTGTATATTTTTTACCCCTTTGGTAAGAGTAAAATTAACTTCTGCTAGATTTTGAGGGTTTTTAAGTTCTTTATTGGAAAGGGAATTGAGTTTAAATTTAATATATTTACATAACCAAAATAAAAAAGATTTTTCAAAATTCTCTTCGCAATCTAAAGGATATTTCATAAGGTTTTCCTAGATGTATATTTTTATTTTTTATTATATCTTTTTCTTTATTAAGATTTTTTTCTATTCTAAATTATTAATCTGTATTTTTATTTAGTTTTTAAATTTATTAAAATTAATTATTTGTTTTTTATTTATAAATTATCTTTATTTGAAAATTAAAAATATATTAAAGTAAATAATAATAAGTATGTAAATTAGTATGATAAAAAGTAAAAACACTATAAATTTATTATTTTGTATTGAAAACTATAATTTTCAAACTTTTATAAAAATACTAAAAAATACTCTATTTTAATAATTCAAAACGCTATTTTTAGGTTTTATAAGAAATTTACTTTTTGGAGTAAAATTATTTATCCATAAAAAATAGTGTAATATTTTTAACATTTTTTTTAATATTTTTATTTGAAAAATTTTTAAAGTATTTTTTAATATTATATTAAGTGAATAGTTCTAAAATAAACATTAACAATCTTTTAAATAAATATTTTATTTTTATTTAAATTGTATTTATTGAGATTGAAATTTAAAGGAGGTTGTATGAAAGTTTTTAGCAAAATTGTTAAATTCTCTACTATAGCGGTTTTTTTGTTGCACTTTAATGCAAGCGCCCTTACTGAAGGAAAGGAATATATAGTATTACACTCCCCTATTCCTAGTGTTCCTAATTCTGTTATAGAAGTTTTTTCTTATCGTTGTACACATTGTTATGATCATCATAAATTTAATACCCTTGAAAAAATTAAAGAAAAACTTCCAAATTTAAATTATAGTTTTTATCCTGTAAGTTCTATGGGAGATTATGGTAAACAAGCCAATGAAGTATTTGCTTTTGCGTATGCTAAAGATAAAGAAAACAATATAGATTCTACAGATCAAAATAGTTTTACTTATAAAGTTGCTGATGCATATTTTAGTGCTTACTTTAAAAAGAAAGAAAGATGGGAAAATGGAGAAAATCCAGAAGCTTTTTATGATGTTGGATTAAAAGCTATGGGTGTAACTAAAAATGATTTAGAATTTTTTTTAAAAACCGATGAAGCAAATAAAATTTTAAAATCATATGAATATGCAAATGATATTTCTAAAAATTATGGAACCCCAGGTTTTGTTATAAATGGAAAATATCAAATTACACCACAAGCAATTACATCTCCACAAGCTCTTATCAAGGCTATAGAAGAACTTAGTAAATTATAGGAGTATATTATGTCCTATAATTTTTTAGAAAAAATTTGCAAATGGCAAGATACTAGAATGCCTTGGGCTATAATTATTTTTATAACTATAGCACTTGTATTTATAGCACATTTTCTTTTTCAAAAATATCTTTTTATGGAACCTTGCGAACAATGTGTTTATATACGTTTTGATATGCTTGTTATAGCTCTTGGTGCTATTATAGTTTTCATAAGTCCTAAAAGTGATATTGCTAAAATATTTGGTTATACTTTTGGATTTTATGGAATTTGGCTTGGAATTGAACATTGTTTGCTTCTAAATCATATACATGAAGCCGTTCATTCTGGGAACCCTTTTACTGGAACTAGTGGATGCAGAGAAATTCCTATTTATCCTTTTAATTTGCATTTATATGAATGGCTTCCACAATGGTTTCTTCCTAGTGGAGAATGTGGAATAGATGCTCCAGTTGTCCCAGAGTCTGCTTATGCTACTCTTAGTTTTTTTCAGAAAATTTTCATTGGAAATCCACCAAATTTTGAAGATGGACTTTATAGTAATGGGTGGTATTTAATTCCAAAATGGCAATTTCTTAATATGGCAATGTGTTGTCTTATAATTTTTATATGTTGCTTTATAATGCTCTTTTTAATGTTTATTTCTTTTGTTTTTAGTAAAAAAAGAGCAAGAGTTTTAGCAATAATTATTTTTATATTTATTGTTACATTAAAAATTACTGGAAAATCAAGAACACCAGTTTTGGTAAGTATCAATGATAATTGTGAGATAAGTTTATTTTTAAATAATGCATAAATTTGTGTTATTGCTTTGATAAATTAAGGAATAAAAATGAAATTAAATAAATCTTTTTGTGCAATAGTTTTAGTAACGAGTGCAACTTTAATTACCCCAAATGTTTTATTGGCGATAGGAGGTCCAAGCGGATCTAAGATTGATTGGCAAATTCAAGGGCAAATTGGTGCTATAAAACTTAATCCTTATAATCTATCTCCTTTAACTGCTATTATAATGGATGGCGGATATATTTTAAAAGATATAAAAGTTACTATACTTCCTAAACCAAATGGACAAACAATTTCTTATCGTGTGAGTGAAAATATGGCTAAAACTTATGGAGGAATCCCTATTTTTGGTCTTTATCCTTCTTATTTAAATAATGTAAAAGTAAGCTATACTAAAGTATCGGCCAATAAAAGCGAAAAAATTGTTGATGAAATTTACAAGATAACAACTCCCGCAGTAAGTATAATGCCAAGCGGTAATAGTGCTCAAACCGGCTCTCCTTTTGGTAGTATTAATATCATAAAAATGGATGAGAAATTTAATGATAGATTATATCTTATAAATAATACGCCTGGCAAACAATTAGGAAAAGGTTCTCAAGCTGTATGGAATAATCCAATTGGCGGAGCTTTAGAATGGGATGAAAATTCTAATGTTTTCATTATTGATACCAAAGGTGAAATTAGATGGTATTTTGATAATGATAAGCTTATGGATTGGAATAATATCTATAATCGTGGCATTATGATGGGTTTTAAGCAAAATAAAGATGGAGCTTTAAGTTGGGGTTTTGGTCAAAGATATGTAAAATATGATGTTATGGGGAGGGAAATTTTTAATAGAGTTTTGCCTTTGGGCTATATTGATTTTTCTCATGCTATGGATAATATGCAAAATGGTCATTATCTTTTACGTGTAGCTTCTGCAAATGTTAAAAGAGTTGATGGCAAAAATGTAAGAAGTGTTAGAGATGTTGTAGTTGAAGTTGATCAAAATGGTAATGTAGTGGATGATTGGAGATTATATGATATTTTAGATCCCTATAGAAGTACTATTATAAAAGCCCTTGATCAAGGAGCTGTGTGTTTAAATATAGATGCTAATAAAGCTGGAACAACTTTAAGTGATAAAGAGCTCGCAAAAATGGATGAAAATAATCAATTTGGTGATATAGCTGGAACAGGTATAGGTAGAAATTGGGCTCATATAAATAGTATAGATTATGATCCAAGTGATGATAGTATTATCATCTCAAGTCGTCACCAAAGTGCTATCGTTAAAATAGGTAGGGATAAAAAAATCAAATGGATTTTAGGAACTCATAAAGGATGGGGTAAGAAATTTCAACAATATCTTTTGCAACCTATAAATTCTAATGGCGCTAAAATAGTTTGTGAAGATGAATATTCTAAATGCCCAGGATATGAAAATGAAAAAGGTGGATTTGATTTTACTTGGACACAGCATACAGCTTGGAGAATTGACTCAAAATCAAATAAGCGTTATTTATATTTAAGTGTTTTTGATAATGGTGATGCAAGAGGAGCCAAACAACCACCTTTTGTATCGCAAAAATATTCTCGTGCTGTTATATATAAGATTGATCAACAAAATAAAACAGTAGAGCAAATTTGGGAATATGGAAAAGAAAGGGGCAATGAGTGGTTTTCTCCGGTTACTTCTTTGGTGGAATATCAACAAGACAAAAATTCTATAATGGTATATAGCGCAACTGCTGGAATGGCTTTTGATTTAAGTAAGGGTATAAGCATTGGCGATCCTAAACCAGAAATTGATGAATTTATCTGGGGAGCGAAAGAACCCTCAGTTCAAATCCGATTTAGCGGAACAAATACAGGATATCAGGCTATGCCTTTTAATGTAGAAAAAGCTTTTAATACTAAATAAATTTAAGTTCCTATTAAGTTTATTAAAACTTAATAGGAAAGTTTATCAATTTTTAATCATAGGTTTATAAGGTCCATACCTATGCTGGGTAGTTGAAAAGCCATCATCATAAGGTCCTACATCCATATCTAGAGGTTTTACTTTTCTATCAGGAAAATCTTTATCTCTATTTATCTTAATAGGACGCGTTTGAGAATTTATATAAGCTGCTACATCGTAGGATTCTTCCAAGGTTAAATCAGTATTCCCTTTTGGCATATTTTCTTTAATATAAGATGCTGCTTTGATTAAGCGATACATACCAGCTCCAGTATTATAACTATCTTTTCCCCATAAAGGTGGATAAATATAATAAGCCCCTACTTTGTCTTCATTTTTAACTCCAAGTCCATTTTCTTGATGGCAAACGATACATTTTTCATTATATACAATTTTACCTTTTTTTGGATCAGCTGCTCTATCAATAAAATCTATTTTTTTTAGTCCTTGTCCTTTTGTTTTTGCGCCAGTTGGAATACCTTGAGATAGCCATTGCATATAGGTTAGCATTGCTTTCATTTCTGGAGTATTTTCAGGCATTTTTTTACCATTCATAGATCTTTCAAAACAACCATTAATACGATCGGTTAAAGTAATAACCTTATCTGATCTTGCATTATATTGTGGGAATCTTGCCCAAATTCCTACAAATCCTGATTGATTTTGAACGGTTCCTGCAGCAGCATGGCAACTTGAGCAAGAAAGATTATTACCAGCAAAACGTTTATTTTTATCTTTTGCTTGTGGGCCTAAGTAATTTGAAGTTTCGTTAAGAATTTTATTTCCTAAAATTACCATTTCAGAATATTTTGACTTTGGCATTTTGCTTTCATCTATTGTGCCATCTTCATTTAAGGCTTCAGGTAGCTTCCATTCAGCTTCTGGTAAATTAATACCTGTTTGAGCTTTGGTTTTAGCTAAATTTTTATCAAGTGTAAAAGCACAACTTCCAACCAATAAAACTGCTAATATTATAGAAGTTTTTTTCATGGAAAGCTCCTTTTTTTGTTTTTGTGAGTAAATAAAGTATAGAACTTTAAAGAAAAAAAGTCAATTAAAATTAAAATAAATTAATATATTTTATATATAGCAAAGTTTTATTTAGATAGAATAATTTTTGCAGTATTTTATAAAGGAAAGATGTGAAAAATTTAAGTTTTCAAGAAAAAAAAGATTTAGATCAATGTGTTTTCAATGTTTTATCAAAAAAAGAAATGAATTTTTTTCAAATTTTATTTTTAAAAATTAAAAGTATTTTTTATTCTAAGTAATATAAATTAAAATCTTTCTTTGAGTAAGAAAGATTTTTAAAAGAAGGCGAATCAATTAAGATTTTACATTGTCTATCTAAATTTTCTATTCCATAGACTTTCATAGACATTCTATTGTTTATTTTTTGAAGTTCTATACCAATGCAAGCTTGATTGTTTATTTTATATAATAAAACACCACCTTCTTTTTCATCTATATTTAAAATAGTTAAATTTTGATTTTTACTCATATCCTTGATATCTTTAGAAAATGAGTAATGTAATTTGTAATAAATCATAATATCCTGCATGGCATTTTTTAGATTTTTAAATTCTTTTTTTAGTGTAAGTTGTTTATCTTGATAAAGAGAAAGAAAGTCTTTATTTAAAAATTCCAAAAAAGTGGCATTGTTTAATTTTTTACAAGAATCAAATGTTTTTAAAATGCTTACCTCGTTGTCTGTAATTAAGAGTTGAATACAAGGATTTTTATTGTCATAAAAACTTAAAATCTCTGCTTTTTTAATACTAATATTTTTATTAGGTTTTTTGTCATAAGCAAAATCATTTAGAGTTTCATAAATATTAGCAAAAATGAAATTATAAGATAAAATTAAAATTATTAGATGTTTCATTATATAAAAAGTTGCTTATAATGTTCTCTAATATATTCAACAACTTCCAAAATTTCATCTACCCCTTCTTTAGTAGAATGCTCTAAAATTGTATCAATATTTTCTATATAAATTTCAATTGCTTCCTCAAGTTTATTTCTTTTTACTCCAGCATATAAAAGCATTGCTTCCAAAACAACATTAAGCTCATAAGTTAAATCTTTTATTTCTTGTTCTTTATCATTTTTGTACATTTTCTTCCTTTTTAATTGCTTTACTTTTAATTAAATCTATAAATTGAGCTTTGATATAATTATAATTTGTACTATCTTTAAAATTAGCAAATAATCCACCGCTAGCATTTTTATGCCCTCCCCCACCGACTAATTTTTTGGCCATTAAGCTTACATCTAAATTTCCGTTTGCTCTAATACTTAAAGTTTTTTTTGAACTAATATCAAGAAAAAAATCATAGTCTAAATTATTAATTAAAAATTCATTGCCTATTATTGAAGTATTACCTATATTTGAAGTCAAAAGTCCTTTATGGTTTTCATAAAAAATAGTAAAATCTTCTTTATGATTTTGTAGTTTTTCAACAATGAATTTAGAAACTAAATTTGCTAAAGTATCATCATATTCTTTTGTAAAATAATCTTTTTTAATAAAATGTAAAGCATTATCAAGCAAAATATAAGATCTCTCTTTTTGTATAAAAGTTTTTGCACGATCTAAAAGATAAAACATATAAGAAGTGTGTTCCTTTTTAAACATTACACGATTAATTTCTTTTGCGTTTGCAATAAGACCTAAACAAACTTTACCAAGTTCAAAATCTTTATCTTTACTAAGCCAAATATCAACAGCATTTACTATATTGATAAAATCTTCCATTTTTTGATCATTGAAACAAATTTTACTAAAAAAATCATAAACAATTTTTGCAGCACATCTTGAACTATCTAAAAAATACCAAGAGTATTTCTGCATACATTCTAAACCACTTTGATGATGATCTAATAATAAAATTTTAATATCTTTTTCTTTGCATACTTCATCAAATTCTTTACATTGAGAAAGGGTTAAATTTAAATCAGTGATAAGTAAGAGTATCTTTTCATTTTCTTTTCTTGTATCTTGTATATCTTTTATAATATTACTAAAATTATCATTTATTTCTTTTCCATAATTAGAATTGTAAAAAATTACATTTTTAAAATAAAAATTAACAATAAATTGACACGCGTAACCATCTAAGTCTGTATGAGAGAGATGATAAATTTTCATTATTTTCCTTAAAGTTCTATTTTAATAATACCTTCTGTATTAAAATTAGTATTTTCAGCAATTTCTGCGAAACTTAAAACAATAATATTAATATTAAAATTAAAGCAAATATCAGCTATAAATTTTCTAAGTTGTGGCTCAACGCATAATATAAACGGTTTAATACGTCCATTAGCCACTGCAGCAACTTCAGATCTTAAAGTATCCACTAAAGCGCCCGTTTGAGCTACGCTTAGAGGTAAATGATAGCCTCCATCTCTAAATTGAACATTTTCCATTAAAATGCTAGATGTAGCTGAATCTAAAATAAAAATATCCAAATTTCCTTTATCATCAAGATACATATTTGTTATCATTCTAGCTAAAGATGCTCTTACGTGCTCTATAATCATATCAAAACTTTTGCTAACCTCTGCAATATCGCTCATTGATTCTAAAATGGTAAGCATATCTTTGATTGGAATTTGATTTCTTAATAAATCTTTAAGAACTTTTTGTATTAAGCTTACAGGAACTAAAGATAAAGCACTTTCAACAATAGCAGGATAATCATTTTTAAGTTTTTCAAGTAAATTTTGTACCTCTTGTCTTGTAAGAAGTTCTGATGCATGAGCTTTTATCAATTCACTCATATGCGTTGAAATAACACTAGCTGGATCAATAACTATATAACCATTTAAAGTTGCTTCATCTTTTAAACTCGCATCAATCCAAAGTGCATCAGAATTAAAAGCTGGTTCTTTTGTGGCTATACCTTCAACTTCTTCTGTTATAAAACCACTATCCATAGCTAAATATTTATCAGGATAAATTTCTGCACTAGCTATAGGCACGCCTTTAAGTTTAAAATTATATTCATTAGGCTTTAGTTGTAAATTATCTCTAATTCTAATTTTGGGCATTAAAAAACCTAAAGTTTGAGCAATATTACGTCTCATAGATCTAATTCTTTCTGTTAGCTCATTTTCAGCAAGTTTTATAAGACCATATCCAAGTTCAAGTTCTAGAATTTCTACTTTTAAAATATCATTAATTTTATGTTCTTCTTCTTTGATAATCTCTTCCTCGCTTTTTTTAGGTGTTGCTACTGGTGTTGAATTTGTGTTATTTGCTGTATTTGCAACTGGTTTTTTGCCTACTTTTACATCGATTTTTCCTTCTTTAACTTGTTTTGTTAAATATCCAAGTCCTAAAAACACAAATGCCATAAATCCCAAAGAAAAATGAGGTAAACCTGGAACTAAAGCAAAAATAAAAAGAACAAAACCAACAATTAAAAGTGTTCGATACTCGCTTAAAAGTTGATTAAGTGTTCCTTCTGCAAAATTATCTTCATCTTTACTTGCACGTGTAATAATAATTGCAGTAGCAGTTGAAGTGATAAGTCCTGGAATTTGAGAAACAAGTCCATCTCCTATAGTTAAAATTGTATAAGTTGAAGCTGCTTGCGATAAAGACAAATCATGCTGAAAAGAGCCGATTAAAAAACCACCTATTAAATTTATAATTGTGATTATAATTCCAGCTACAGCATCCCCTTTTATAAATTTAGAAGAACCATCCATAGCTCCATAAAAATTTGCTTCTGCAATAACTTCTTGTCTTCTTGCTCTAGCAGTTTGTTCATCAATGAGTCCTGCATTTAAATCAGCATCAATAGCCATTTGTTTTCCAGGCATAGCATCAAGAGTAAATCTTGCTTGTACTTCTGATACTCTTGTACTTCCTTTGGTTACAACCATAAAATTTATTAAAACTAAAATACAAAAAACAATCACACCTATAACATAATTTCCGCCAACAACAAATTCTCCAAAAGCAGCTATAATCTCGCTTACAGCTTCGGGACCTTTTTGACCTTCACTTAAAATCATACGTGTTGTTGCAATATTTAAGGAGAGTCTAAAAAGAGTAATGATTAGAATAAGGGTTGGAAATGTTGTTAAATCTGTGGGTTTTGGAATGTAAATTGATATTAAAATAATTAATACAGATAAAGCAATACTTAAGGCTAAGAAAAAATCGAGTATTGGCCCTGGTAATGGAACTATGATAATTGCTAAAATACAAACTATAAAACCAACAATAGTAAGACTTTTGGCTTTAACAATGGGACCTATTAAAGGACCCAAAAAAGGAAAAACAAGATCTATAATTTTATTTTTTGCCATTATCTTCTATAATACTTGCTAAAGTAATAGATTCTAAAAAATTATCAACTTTATTTTGAAGTTTTACAAGTATAGGCATTAAAAAACAATTTTCTTCTTTATTATTGGGACAGATCCCTCCACTACAGTCAAATACACTTACTTCTTTTTTTTCAACGCTATTTATAATTTCTTTAAGTGTATATTCTTTTGGATTTTTAGAAAGACTAAATCCACCTTTAGCACCCTTAAAAGAGTGTAAAAGTCCATCTTTTGCTAAAGTTTGAAGAATTTTAGCTAAAAAACTTTTTGGAATATTAAGTTCATTAGACATATGATCTACATCTTGCGATTTGTTTTGACGAGAAATATAAATTAAAGAAAGTAAAGCATATTCACTAGCTTTTGTAAGAAGCACTATTTATCCTTAATAACTATATTTAAAAAACTAATTATAATAAAAAAACCTAGATAAAGACTTAATAATTTGTTAAAAATATAAAAATTTTTATAAATCTAGTAAAAATTATAGTTTAAATTGATAATTAATTTTAAAAATACTATAATTTCAAAATTCACATTTTCGATTAAAATAAGGCTTATATTTATGAATAAATTTAAACAATTTAGTTTTAATTTTCTTTTTAAGGTTTCAGAGCAACCAGTGCTTTTTAAAGATTTATTAGAAGCTAATATTTTATTTAATGAAGATATAATGGTCGATTGTTCGAAGTTAAATTATAAAATAAAAAATTTAAATTGCTATTGTTATTATGGGGTTTTATGTGCTTTTATTCTACTCCCTTTACTTTTAGCAACACATTATTTTTTAACCTTGCTTGATTTTCATGTAAGTATTGTCAGTTCAATTATTGTAACTTCTTGTATTTTTATAGGTTTTGATTTATTTAAAATTTATATAAGAAAAATTGCAACAAAAAAATTAATTAAAAAGGCTTGGAATAATCATTTTCCTTGCTTTTCTTATGAAAAATATTCAAAAACTATAGAAAATATATATAAACAAGCTTTAAAAGAGCAAATTCCTCAAAATTCACTTAGAAAATATATTTTTGAACAACTTGTTCTTGATCATTCTAAATAATCTAAAATTTGATTTTGAAAACGTATATTTTCTAAATTTCTTTTTAATTCTTTATTTTCTTCATTAAGAACACTTTCCTCTGCTCTTAAAATAGCTATTTCTCTACTTAAATAATAAATTTGATTTCTGATATAAATTTGAGGGATAAATAAAAATAAAACAACACTAATAAACAAAGCTACAAAAAATAAATGATTAAAATTTAAATTTCTATCTTCTTTGGTTGCATCGCTAAAACCTTCTAAAAGAGTATTTTTTGTTGCCTCAGTATCTTCTTCTAGAGTATTTAAGTTTTGATTTAATAAGGGCTTATTTATATCTTCTAAAAAAGGTGGTTTTTGATTTTTTAAATCATTGTTTATAGAATTTGTTTTTGAAATTTGATTTAATATTTTATCTTCATTTTTTATTTCTTTTTCTTCTTTATCATGATGTTTTTTTGGTATTAATATATCTTTTTTTTTGTCTTTTTTAAAATTTAAAAATAATGTTTTTTTAGTTTTGGTTTGAGTATTTTTTTTAGCTTTTTTTTCCTTTAAATGCAAAAAAATTTTTTTAGTTAAAGAAGGTTTTTCTTCGAGCTTAACATTGATTAAATCTTTTTTTAGATAAATATTTGCTTTTTTGGGTTTAATAGAAGATGATTTAACTTCTTCATTAAATTGATCTAAAATATTTTGACGTCTTTTATTAAATCTACGTCTTAAAATATCATCAGTATCACTAAGCTCTTCTTTTAATTCATCATCTAAAGGCTCTCTTTGATTGATTGCTCTTGAGTATTTAAGCATTTTTTGACGAATGCTTTGTTTTTCTTTTAGAAAATTATCATCTATCATTAAAAGTCCATATTATTAAAATAAAAAGCTCGCAATTTAGCACAACTTGATCTTGGATTTAAATTAATTTCATCTTGTTTAGGGGTAATTACTTTTTTATTAATAATTTTGCCTAAATTATTATTTTTATTGCATTCGCATTTAAACATTTTATCATCACAAATGCATTTTTTTTCCCATTTTTTAAAAAAGTTTTTAACAATTCTATCTTCTAAAGAATGAAAACTAATTATAGCCAAAATACAATTTTGTAATTTTAAATTTTCAATCTGGGTTAAAAATTCTTTTAAAACCTCTAATTCTTTATTTACTTCTATGCGTATAGCTTGAAATACTAAAGTTGCTTTTTGAATTTTTCTTGAACTAACCTTACTAAAACCTATAATTTCTTTTAATTCTTTTGCGCTTGTAATCTGTTTTTTATTTCTTGCTTGAATAATTTTTTGTGCTAAATTCCAAGCATCACTTAACTCTCCATATTCTTTTAAAATAAAAGCAAGTTTATCTTGTGAATAGAAATTTACCACTTCAAATGCACTTAAAGATTTATCTTGATCCATACGCATATCTAAAAAATCAGAATTTATCGAAAATCCTCTTTTATTTTGATCAAGTTGCAAAGAAGAAACTCCGATATCTGCTAAAATTCCTCTTATATTTTTAATATCAACTTTATCTAAAATTTCATTAAAATTACAATGGTGTAATATAATTCTATCTTTAAATTCTCTTAATATATGAGAAGAGAATTCTAAAGCGGTTTTATCTTGATCGCAACCAATTAAAGAAATTTTTGGATGTTTTTTTAGTATCATTTTACTATGACCTGCATAACCTAGAGTGCAATCTAAAAATACTCCTTGGGTTAAATTATCAAAGACAGTGCTAACTTCTTCTTGTAAAACAGGTATATGGGGTATATGCAATTTAAATCCTAAGTAAAAATATTTAAATTAATTATAACGAAAAAACTTTAAAATACTAAAAATATTTATAAAATTAAACTACACTTAAACACTAATTCGATATAATTATAAGCTATAAAAATTGTCAAGGAGTTTTATGCTTACTTGGATGCAACATCATAAGAAATATCTTGTTGTTACTATATGGATTAGTGTTATTGCTTTTGTAGGCGCTGGATTTGTTGGATGGGGTGCTTACGATTTTAATCTTAATCGTAATTCATCTATTGCAGTTGTAGGAGATGAAAAAATCACATTTAGTGAATTTAATACTAGATATAATCAAATTTATAATTATTACAATCAAATTAGCAATAATACTCTCAATGAACAAAAAGCAAAAGAATTACAAATCGATCTTATTGTGCTAAATTCTCTTATAGAAGATAAACTTTTGCTTAGTTTTGCTAAAGATATAGGTTTAAATGTTAGTAATAATGAAATTATACAAGAATTAATTAAAACTAGATTTTTTCAGGATAATCAGGGAGATTTTAACAAAACATTTTACTATAATATTTTAAAACAAAATAATCTTACTCCAAAAGAATATGAGCAAAGTATTTATAATGAATTGCTAATTGATAAACTTAATGGTATTTTTAATTTATCAAACCAAACTGAAGAATTAAAAATGCTAAGTTCAAGTTTTTTTATGCAAGATTTATTAAATATTGAAGTAATAAATTATGATAAAAATAAAATAGATATTGATGAAAAAGAAGTTGAGAAACTTTGGCAAGAAACGAAAGAAAACTATAAAACCGAAAAAATATACGAAATTTCATTATATTATATAAAACCTGATACAAAACAATATAGCGATGAAGAGCTTTATTATTTTTATAACGATAAAAATAATAAATTTAAATATAAAGATGTCAATGGAAGATTATTAGATTTTAATAGTTCTAAAGAAAAAGTTATAAAAGATTATCGCTTAAATGAGCTTAAAGAAATTGCAAATAAAAAATTTCTAGATTTAAAATCTGGAAAAATTTCATTTCAAAAAGATATAAATATCACTAAAGATGATGTAAAATATCCAATTGAAAGATTAACAAAAACAACCAAAAATGAAATTCTTAGACCTTTTGAATTTGAAGAAGGATTTATGATCATTAGATTAAATAAAGTAGATCCTATAAGATTGAAAACTTTTGAAGAAGCAAAAAATGATGTTTTAGAGCAATATCTAAATCAAGAATCAAGAAAAAAAATTGAAGAAATAGCTCAAAGTAAAATAGGAAATTTTAAAGGGATTAATATAGGTTTTGTTAGTAGAGATTCTTCTAGAGATTCTCAAAAACTAGGTGAAAATATTTTAAATGATACAGAATTTAATTATTTTTTAATGAATGTTTTTAATTCAGATCAAAATAGCTCATATGTTATTTTAAATGATACAAAGGCAGTTGTTTATAAAATAAATAAACAAGAATTATTTAATGAAGCAAAATTTAAAGAGTATAAAAATGTTTTGGAGCAGAATTTAAAAACTTTAAAAAGTAGCGAGTTAAAAAAAGAGTTGGTAGAACAATTAAAAAAAGAATATCCGATAAAAATTTATTATAAAGGGAATTAATTTTGAATATATTAGGAATTGATCTAGGTTCAACACAAACTTGTGCAATTATTGCTCAAAAAGATGATGAAGGGCTTAAAGTTATAGGATTTGCAAAAGCAAAAACCAATGGGGTAAAAAAAGGCGCAATTACCAATATAGAGCTTGCATCAAAATCAATAGAAGATGCCGTAAAAAGTGCTGAAATGATGTCAGGTGTTCACTATGACAAAGTAGTAGTTTCTATATCTGGAGCTTATACCAAGAGTGTTGATAGTACAGGTGTTGTTAATATCCCAAAAGGCGAAATTACTATAAAAGAAATTCATCGTGCTGTAGGCACTGCAAAGCATACGGCAAATTTGCCAAATGGATATGAGATAATTCATGTTTTACCTTATAATTTTAAGGTAGATGATCATGAATTTGTAGATGATCCTTTGGGGATGAATGGAAATCGTTTAGAGGTATCTACTCATATAGTAATTTCTCAAGAATCTCATATTAAAAATCTCAAAAAAGTTGTAGAATTAGCAGATTTAAGAGTTGATAATATAGTATTATCAGGTTATGCATCTTCTATTGCTTGTTTAGATGATAGTGAAAAAGAATTAGGAGCCGTTCTTATCGATATGGGAGGTGCAATTTGCGATATGATTGTTCATGCTGGAAATTCTATAAGATACAATAGCTGCTTGCAAATTGGTTCTATTAATATTACTCAAGATCTTTCTATGGCTTTGCATACTCCTTTAAGAGAAGCTGAAAAGATAAAATTAAACTATATATCTTTAAGCCAACAACCAAATGCTTTAATACAAATTCCTTCTATGGGAGATGAGAGAAAAGTTAATGAGGTATCTTTAGATGTAATTTCAAATGTTATTTATGCAAGAGCTGAAGAAACTTTAATGATTTTAGCAAAAATTTTAAGCGATAATCGTTATATAAATTCAATAGGTGGTGGTATAGTTTTAACTGGCGGAATGACAAAATTAGCCGGAATTGATGAACTTGCCCCAGCAACTTTTGATAATAAATCCGTACGTTTAGCAACAGCTAGAAAAGAGCTTATTAGTGGTTTTAATGAAATTTTTTCAGATCCTGAAAATACTTGCGCTATAGGTTTGTGTCTTTATGGGGCTGGATACTTTACGCCTTATGAGTTAGATTCTAATGAAAAATTAAGATATAAAGGAGAAATTGAAAATTTTAACAAACAAATAAAGCAAAATATCGCTATTGAAAATGTAGATGAAATAAATAATGAAAATTTTAGTAAAAATTTACAAGAAAATGATACAATTTTCATACAAGAACAAGAATATGATTCTAAAGATATAAAAGAAAAGAAATCAAGTGTTTTTACTAAACTTTGGCATAAAGTTATTAATCAATTCTAAGGGAGAGTTTTTATATGAGTGAATATTTAGTAGAGGAAATGCAACATTCAAAAGGTGCTAAAATAAAAGTTATAGGCTGCGGTGGTGGTGGTGGAAACATGATTAACCATATGGTAAAAATGGGCTTAAATGATTTAGATCTAATTGCTGCAAATACTGATGCGCAGGCAATATCAAATTCTTTAGCAAAAACTAAAATTCAATTAGGTGAAAAAAAGACTAAAGGACTTGGAGCAGGAATGCTTCCTGAAGTTGGTGCTGAGAGTGCTAGAGAAAGTTTTGAAGAAATTAAAACTTCACTAAGTCAAAGTGATATCGTTTTTATTGCTTCTGGATTTGGCGGAGGTACTGGAACAGGTGCCACTCCTGTAATAGCTCAAGCGGCTAAAGAAATCGGTGCCTTGACTGTTTCTGTAGTTACTATGCCTTTTAAATTTGAGGGAAAACAAAGAAAAAAATTAGCTGAAAATGGTCTTTTAGAGCTTAAAAAAGAAAGTGATTCAATTCTTGTTATTCAAAATGAAAAACTCTTAAGCATTGCTGATAAAAAAATTGGAATCAAAGATGCTTTTAAACTTGTTGATGACATTTTGGCCCGTGCTGTTAAAGGTATGGTTTCTATACTTTTAGATAATGGTGATATTAATGTCGATTTTGCAGATGTTAGAACTATTATGAGCCATAGAGGCTTAGCTTTAATGGGTGTTGGAAGTGCTCAAGGTGAAAATGCCGTAGAAGAAGCTTTAGCTAATGCAATTGAATCTCCATTATTGGATGGTATGGATATTAAAGGTGCTAAAGGCGTTATTTTACATTTTAAAACTAGTTCAAATTGTTCTTTGATAGAAATTTCAGCTGCAGCAAGTAGTATAGAAGAAATTGTTGATGAAAATGCAAAAATTATTTTTGGCACAACAACAGATGATAGTATGGAGGATAAAGTAGAAGTAACTATCATTGCTACCGGATTTGAAGATAAAACTTATACTAACAACAATACTAACAATAAAACAAATGAAGAAAATGCCTCTAAGAAAAACTCTTATATTATTAGAAAAGCAAGTGGAGGTTATGACGAAGAAATGATTAATGCCTTAGAAACCCCTACTTTTTTAAGAAGACAAATGGATTAATTAAGCGTTATTTTTATATAACGCTTTTAAATTATTATAAGCAATTTGAATTTTTTCAAATTGTTCTCTTGCGTAAAATCTTTCCATTTTACTTTTATCCTGATTAAAATCTGGATGATATATTTTCACTAGCATAAGATATTTTTGTCTTATTTCGCTTAAGTCATTTTGTGGAGTGCATTGTAAAGTCTCAAAATAATTATTAAAAAGTTTGGCCAATGCATTAAATTTCCATTTAAGATTTTCTTTATTTTTTATATTCTCACAAAATTGTTTATATTCTTCTTGATTAATAGAAAAATCTACACAATATTTTAAATGTTCATTTTCATTAACAAAAAGTTCAAAAAGCTTTAAAGTATTTTCATTTTTATATTCAAGACTTAAAGTATAATTTAATTCATTATATTCTATTTTAAAATCTTTAAAATAGTTTTTTATATAAATAATAAAAATTTTTTCATTTGAGCTTAATTTCATAAGAATATTTCCTGGGATAAAATCTATTTTTATAAAGATTATCGGTTTTAATACATTATTTTGTTCAAAATTTAATCTAAAAGTCTTAAAATGCGCTTCGTCTAAATTTTTAATACTTTCATTGGTATTTTTTCTATATTTTTGATCAAGAACTTTTAAAAAGTATCTTCTTTGTGGAATTTCGTTTTCTTCAAAAAAAG
Organism: Campylobacter sp. TTU_617; assembly: GCF_016599045.1. Taxonomy (GTDB): domain Bacteria; phylum Campylobacterota; class Campylobacteria; order Campylobacterales; family Campylobacteraceae; genus Campylobacter_D. Next base: position 68,958 of record NZ_JAENKV010000001.1, on the reverse strand, counting down.
AAAAAATCTTATTTTTTCTTCCTATAACTTTTGAAAAATTTTTAGTAATCAAACCTTTAAAATAATGAAAAACGGTAATATCATCGGTATTAACATTTATCGATTCTAAAGTTTGAACAACTTGCATCTTTACTCTCCCATAAATTAGCACATTCATAAGGTGTGCTAGTAGATTTTAAAATTTCATTTGGTATAAAATCGACTTTATAAGATAAAGATTGACACTCTTTAACAAAATATCCCAAATAAATATATTTTAAATTTTGATTTTGGGCAAGTTTTATTTCATTTAAAAGAGAAAATTTTCCTAAAGATAAATGCGAAAAATCAGGATCATAAAAACAATAAATGCTAGAAATTCCATCATTTAAAATATCTATTAAATCAACGCAAATTAATAAATCATTTTGATAAAAAGCTAGCTCATAACCAAAGTTAAATGCTCCATCAACATAAAGATTGTAATATTGTCTAAAATTTAAATCATATCTTTTCCAAGATCTTTTTTTTTCCATAAAACGATGATATTTTTCATATAAAAAAAGATGCTCGTTACTTAAGGTAGGTTTTCTCAATATTATTTTTGTTTGAGAATTTTTACTAAAAATTCTTCTTTCGTTTTTAGAAAATTTATATAAATAAGCTTTAATTCTTAAACTTAAACATTCATTGCAATTTTGACATATTGGTCTTGAAAAATATCTGCCAAAACGCCTCCATCCTCTAGAGATCAATTCTTGATTTAATTCTTTTGAGCAATTAAATATATATTTATATTCGGTTCTTGAATTTCTATCATTAAGATATGGACAAAGATCTTCTAAGGTGCAAAAATCTATTTCATTCATTAATAAATTTTCTTAATATCTGAATCGTTAATAAATTCTTTAAATTCATCAATTAGTTTTTTTTCTTTTAAAAATACTTCCTCTAAAAATTTATCTTGTTCATTTACTTCTTTTTTTTGGATATTTTTTAAATTTTTATGATTTAACATAGAATTTTTATTTTCTTTCTGCATTTCTTTTTTAATGCTTTTTAAATCATCTAAAAAATTCATATATGCCCCCTTTCTTCTCTAATTTTCTTAAGAGTTGCAGCAATAGCAGCTATAACTTCTTCTTTATTGTTTTGATGTCTATCTTCTGTTTTTTCAAGTAGTTCTTGCATATGAGTATTAATAAAAGATGTATCAAAATATCCTCTTCTAAATTCTCTTGTTTTAGTTATTGCAATTAAAAAAGGAATAGTAGTTCTAACTCCATCAATAACAAATTCTTTAAGAGCTCTTTCGAGTTTATTGACCGCTAAATCATAACTTGTTGCTTTAATAATAAGTTTTGCAAGTAAAGAATCATAAGAAGGTGGAATAACATAATCTTTATAGATATGGCTATCAACTCTTACAGAAGGGCCAAGAGCTGGATAATATTCATTAATTTTTCCAGGATTTGGAATAAAATTTTTCCATACATTTTCAGCAGTAATTCTTGCTTCTATAGCAAATCCTCTGGGCTTAATATCGCTTTGCTCAATATCAAGAATTTCTCCTCCAGCTATACGAATTTGACGCACTATTAAATCAACTCCTGTAATTTCTTCTGTAATAGGATGTTCTACTTGAATTCTTGTATTCATTTCCATAAAATAGAAGCGATTGTAATCATCAAGTAAAAATTCGATTGTTCCTGCATTTGTGTATCCTACTGCTTTAGCTGCAGCAACAGCAGTTACACCTATTGTTTTTCTAAGATTATCTGAAATTCCAGGACAAGGGGCAATTTCTATTATTTTTTGATGACGTCTTTGTATAGAACAATCCCTCTCGCAAAGATGGATAATATTACCATAATTATCTCCTAAAATCTGAAATTCAATATGTCGCGGATTGATAATATATTTTTCCATAAAAATCTCATCATTTTTAAAAAAACTAAGAGCTTCTCTCTTGCAAGATTCTAAAGCACTTTCAAGCTCTTCTTCTTTATATACAACGCGAATTCCGCGTCCTCCCCCTCCTCCGCTAGCTTTTAAGATTACTGGATAACCTATTTTTAGTGCAAAAGATTTTATTTCATCTAAGGAATAATTATTTAATTTTTCAGTTCCTGGAACTATAGGAATTCCATTAGAATTCATTAAAGCTCTTGCAATGTTTTTATTGCCCATTTTATATATAACTTCTGATTTTGGTCCTATAAAAATAATACCTGCGTCTTCACAAGCTTTAGCAAATTCGTGATTTTCGCTTAAAAATCCATATCCTGGATGTATTGCATCAGCTTTGCAAGCTTTGGCAATTTCAATAATTCTTGCAATATCCAAATACCCTCTTATAGCATCAGTTCCTATGCGATATGCTTCATCAGCAATTTTAACATGTAAGCATTCTTTATCTGGTTCTGTAAAAACAGCAACACTTTTAATATGTAAATCCCTGCAAGCTCTTATAACTCTTACGGCGATTTCAGCTCGATTTGCAATTAAAATCTTATATATCATTTATTCGCCTTTTAATTTAAAATAATAAATCTATTATATAAAAATATTAGTAATAATTTTATATAATAAATATTTTAATAATTTCTAATCGAAAGCATATCCATAACAATGATTTTAGAATTTAAAAATATTTTAATATTTAAAGTTGTAATTTAATGTTAGCTGATAAAAAATTATTTTATTTAAGTTCTGTTTTGATTATTATAGGTATTGTTTTTTCTTACTCTTTGACTGCTTTTACTGTACTTTATTTTGAATATAGCGAATTTCATTTTTTTATAAGACAACTTTTTTTTGGGGTAAGTGGAATTTTAATTATGTTTTTTATTTCACGTCTTAATCCTGATACCAATAATGCGAAAAGAATTATTTTAGCTTTACTTATAATTTCTTTTATTTGTATAATTATTTTACCTTTTTTGCCAACCGCTTTAGCTACAGCTAGCGGTGGAGCTAAAAGATGGATTAGAATAGGACCTATTTCAGTTTCTCCAGTTGAATTTTTTAAAATAGGACTTATTTATTTTCTTGCTTGGTCTTATACAAGAAGAATAGATGATAATAAAAAGGCTATTAAACACGAAATTTTAATTTTATTACCTTATTGTATAGTTGCTAGTATAGTGATTGGTTATATTTATATCACACAAAATGATTTAGGACAAAGTGTTATTTCTTTTTTTCTTATTCTTGCCTTAGCTTTTTTTGCTGGAACAAGTAAAAGATTGTTTGCTTTTAGTACTATTATTATTATGATGATAGGCATTATGGTAATTTTTAGCAATCAAAGAAGAATTCAAAGAATTATCAGCTGGTGGGGAAATATACAAGATGCCTTTTTGCCTTTATTTCCTAATTGGATTGCCTCAAGTTTAAGAGTAAGCGTTAATAATGAACCTTATCAGATCTCTCATTCGCTCAATGCTATAGCACATGGGGGATTTTTTGGAGAAGGTCTTGGGCTTGGAATTTTTAAACTAGGTTTTTTAAGCGAGGTTCATACAGACTTTGTTTTATCTGGAATTACTGAAGAAATTGGACTTTTTGGATTAGCTTGTATTTGCATCCTTTATCTTTGGATGATTTTAAGAATTTTTAGAATTGCCGGAAGATGTGATAGAAAACAAGATTTTATTTTTTGTTCAGGTATAGCTTTACTTCTTTTATTTTCTTTTTTTATGAATGCTTTTGGTATTATTTCTTTAACCCCTTTAAAAGGTGTTGCTGTGCCACTTCTTAGTTACGGGGGAAGTTCTATGTGGGCTATTTGTATAGGAATTGGCTATGTTTTAATGATTTCTAAAAAGGTGAAATTATGATAGCAATTACAGGTGGAGGAACTGGAGGACATTTAAATATAGCTAAATGTTTATTGCAAAGTGCTAAAAAACAAAATATAGAATGTATTTATATAGGGAGCACCTATGGTCAGGATAAGCTTTGGTTTGAAAATGAATTAGGTTTTAAAGCAAAATATTTTTTGGATTCAAGAGGTGTTGTTAATCAAAAAAAAATAGCAAAAATTAAATCTTTATTTAAAATTTTACAACTTAGTTTTAAATGTCGTGAAATTTTTAAAAAACATCAAATAAAAGCTGTTTTTAGCGTCGGTGGATATAGTTCAGCTCCAGCATCTTTTGGAGCGATTATTAATCATATCCCTCTTTTTATCCATGAACAAAATTCTGAAAAAGGAGCTTTAAATTCTCTTTTGAAACCTTTCTCTAAAGCTTTTTTTAGCGCTTTTGAGCCTATATTTTGCTCTTATCCAGTTAATGAAATATTTTTTAAAACAGCAAGAATAAGAAAAGAGCTTAAAACAATTATATTTTTAGGTGGTTCTCAGGGTGCTAGTTTTATCAATGCTTTGGCTTTAAAATTGGCTCCAAAATTAAGTAAAAAAAATATTAAAATTATACATCAGTGTGGAGAAAAAGAATTTGATTTTTACCAGAAAGCTTATGAAAAACTAAATATAAAAGTAGATATTTTTGCTTTTGATAAAAACATTTATACCAAAATACAAGAAGCAGATTTAGCCATTTCAAGATCTGGAGCTAGTACTCTTTTTGAACTTTGTGCTAATAATATCCCAACTATTTTCATCCCCTATCCATATGCAGCTAAAAATCATCAATTTTTTAATGCTAAATTTTTAAAAGATAAAAATTTATGTGAAGTTTTTTTACAGTCTAATTTAAACGAAGATAGGTTATTGCAAACAATTTTAATTTTAAATTTAGAACAAATATCTACAGGTTTAATTAATATATTAAAACCAAATGGAGCAGATGAGCTAATTTTATATATGAAAAATATTATAAATTTATGAACTTGTTGTTTTATCTTCTTTTATTTTTCTTTTAGCAAGACCCATTTGTTCATAAGCATCAATTTCTTTTTTATAAGAAGCTGAAATTTTCTTTAATTCTTTATTTAAAAAACTTATAGTTTGAGGGCTTGCATTATCATTAGAACTAAGAGCAGTAATAAATTCTAATTTCTTTTTTGTTGTCTCATCTAACTCTTTTGATTGTTTGCTACCAAGTTTATGTGTGCTTATAAATAATTGAGCAAGGTTTTTTAGCTCTTGATCTGTTAAAGAAGTATCTTTAGCAGTTGTTATCATTTTGTCTAAATCTGTATTAAATATTTTAGTTTTTTTATTAGAATTATCATTTTTTATTTTAGTTTTTTCACTTTTTTTACCATCATTAATAATAAGATAAGCTATTATACTTAAAAAAATTGAAAGTAAAATAGCTGCTACTAAAATAATAAAAAATACTTGATGCATTATAATTTACTAATAAAATGACGTTTTCTATAGGCCAGTAAGCTTAAAATTATCATTGTAAAAAATCCCCAATAAACATAACTTGGGATTTGTACAGCTTCTCCAGCAGCGTAAGAGTGCATACCGACTAGAAAATAATTAACTCCAAAATATGTCATAATGATTACCCAATAAGCAAACATTGAGCTGACTGCAAAGACATATTGATTGCATAATTTTGGAATCATTCTAATGTGTAGTATAGCTGCATAAACTAATATACTCACTAATGCCCAAGTTTCTTTGGAATCCCAACTCCAATATCTCCCCCAACTTTCATTAGCCCAAACAGCGCCTAAAAAATTTCCAGCAGTTAGTAAGCAAAGTCCTAAAATCATTGCCATTTCATTAATTCTTGTTGCTTCTGTAATATTTCTTAAGATATTTGCATTATATTTACCTTTATTTTTAAGGAAACACATTAAAATCAAGACAAAAATAGCAAGTAAAGCACAAAGTCCTAAAAATCCATAACTTGCTGTAATAACAGAAACATGAATTGTAAGCCAATAAGAATTTAATACTGGCACTAAATTTGTAATTTGAGGATCCATTTCACTTAAATGTGCTACAAAAAGGACTATACCCGCTAAAATAGAAGTTAAAGAAAGGGCTATAGGGCTTTTTTTAGAAAAGAAAATTCCAGATAATGCTAAAGCCCAAGATATATAAACCATACTTTCATAGGCATTACTCCAAGGAGCATGATCTGCTAAATAAGCCCTTAAACATAATCCTATACTATGAACAATAAAAACAATAATATTTAAAATATATACAATTTTAAATATTAAATTAATTTTAATATTAGAATTTAGCATTTTAGTTAAAACCAAAATCAAAAGTAAAAGACCTGCTAGTAAATATACAGGGATTAATTTTACAAATAATTGTAAATGGTTTGTAAAAATTTCTATTGAGATTTTAGTCTTGTTTGGTATAACATTGCTACCAAATTTTTCTTGATACTTTTCAATTAATTCTAATGCTTCATCTGCTTTGGACCAATCATTTGTTTTAATGCTATTTTCCACAGATAAAAAATAATTTTTTATTAAATTTACAACAATTAAATTTTCTTCTCCTTTAGTAAATTGCATAGCTGAGAAAGGTGCAAGCCAAGTGTTATTTTTATCATTTTGAATAGGAATAAATTTAAACAATTCTCCACTAAAAATTAAATTTACAATATTTGCTCTTTCATCAAGTTTAATAATCTCTTTATCTAAAACTCCTCTAGTATTTGGATTTTTGCGATTTGCATTTTCAACATATTTTAAAAGAGCATAATTGTTATCTTTAGTAAAAAAATCTATATAGCTGATATAAGGTTTACTAGGAATATTTAAAATTTTAGAGATTTCTTCATTAATTGCTTTATTTTTAGGCATAATTATAATCGGCTCTTTTGCCCAAGATTGTACATCTATAAGCATAGAAAGCATTATAGCACTTGCATCTTGATTTTTGTAACTTGTTTTTTTATAAATTTTTTCTAAAACTTCTTTAGCTAAGGTATCAAATGGAACCATTCTCCCGCTAGGCTTTTGAACTATAAGATGACTTAATTTTTTAGCATGATCCTTATTAATTATTGGTATATTATTACTTGTATTATTTTCAAAAGCTTGTAATTTATTAATACCTAAAAATAAAAAAGCAAATAATAAAATTTTTACAGAATTTTTAAGAGCATCTTGATTGATAAGTTTTGCTAAAACTCTAAATCTTGAGTGTGGATTTAAAAAATTTAAAAACATACCAAGACATAATAAAAAATATCCAATATAAGTTGGAATTTTTCCTGGATCTTTATTGACTGAAAGTATGGTTCCTTTTTCATCTTGATCATATGAACTTTGATAAAATCTATAGCCTTTATAATCTAAAACATTATTCATAAAAACCCTATAATCAAAACTTGCATTTTTATCTTCGAGTCTAATTTCACTTGCATAAGAAGCCGGAGACATTGAACCTGGGTATCGTTCAATTATAAAATCATTTAAATAAATTGAAAAAGGTAATTCTTGAAAAGAAGTTGTCCAAGAAATAAAGAATTTTTGTCCATTAAGCTCAATAACTTTTGGTTTATCATATTGAAAAATATAAAATTCTTGTTTTTTACCCTGATATGAAAGTTCAAATTTTAAAGCATTATTACCATTTAAAGTTAGTGGTTGATATTGAGTGCTCATAGCAAAAGGTTTTAAATTTTCTAACCACGATGCTTTCCAATTATAAGGTTCTCCAAACCAAGAAATAATTAAAGTCCTAAAAATTTCAAGCCAGATATTTTTAAACCAAATCAAAAAACTCTCATCTTGTGGTCTATTATCTCCAGTTATAATTTCTTTAGCATGTAAAGAAGCAAATTTTATAACAAAACTTAAATCATTAATTTCATAAAGCCTTTTTTCTTTAGCATTTACTTTAGAACCTATTTCAAGATGAGAATTAACTCCATCTTGCATACTTAAAAAATTCAATCTTTGGCTTGAAATTAATTCTAAATTTTTATTAATTTTAACAAAAGGAGCTTTAACTTCATCATTCATAAAAGAAAAATTAATACCATCTATATTTTTAATTTCATTTTGCTTTAATTTAATTTCTTGATTTTGTCCATTTTTAGCAAGCATTAAGATTAATAAAGCATTAGAAGAATTTAAATCTTCTATATAAGAAACTTTAGCATTTAAGATAAGGTCTTTATATTGTAAAATTGCTTTGTTGTTATCAATATTTAGTTCAAGTTTTAAAGAATTAGCAAAAGGTAAAACAGCTATATCTTTATCAGATGCTACTCCATAGATTTGTTGATTTTTAAGTGCTGAAAATTTGATAAAAGATTTAGAGCTTTCAATATAAGAGTTTGAATCATTTTCTCTAATATGAAGTAAACCCTCAAAACCACCATATCTTGTCATAATAGAACCTATTAAAATAAATAAAAAAGAAAAATGAAATATCATTAAAGGCAATTTTTTAATTTGAAACATTTTATATCTTAACATTCCACAAAATAAATTAATCCCTAATAAAAACTGAATTAAACCAAACCAAAATGTTCCATAAATCATAGCCCAAGCAGTTGGAGTACCATAAGAACTTTCGATAAAAGTTGCCAAAGCACAAAAAAGTGCAAAAAGTAAAAAAAGTAAAATAGAAATTTTTAAATCTCCAATGCTTTTAATAATATTTTTCATTTTTATCCTTAGAGTCCCAAATATTTCTTACGAATTTCATCATTGCCAATTAAATCTTTCGCAATTCCTTGCATAGCTATGTATCCATTTTCTAAAACATAAGCATAATCACTAATTTTTAAAGCAGAATAAGCATTTTGTTCTACTAAAAGTATGGTAATCCCTTCTTGCTTTAAGCGAACAATAATATCAAAAACTTCTGCTACTATTTTAGGTGCAAGGCCTAAAGAAGGTTCATCTAGCATTAAAAGTTTAGGTTCGCTCATTAAAGCTCTTGAAATGGCTAGCATTTGAGCTTCTCCACCGCTTAAATTTCCAGCTAATGTATTTTTTTTATTAGCAAGTCTTGGAAAAAGTCTATACATTTGTTCTCTTAAGTGTTCATAATTTTCAGCATTATTAAAAGCCCCTATTTTTAAATTTTCTTCTACACTAAGATTAATAAAAACTCTTCTACCTTCTGGAACTAAGGCTATTCCTTTTTGAACTAAAGTATATGTTAGGTGTCTTGAAGTTTCGTATCCTAAAAAATTAACCTCTCCCGTTTTTTTTACAGAATTGAGTAAGGCATTTAAAGTAGAAGTTTTACCGGCACCATTGGAACCTATTAAAGAAACAATATGACCTGTTTCGACTTTAAAATCAATTCCTTTTACCGCTTCAATTAAGCCATAGTAAACGTGTAAATCTTTAACTACTAACATCAAAATCTCCTAAATATGCAGCAATAACTTCTTTATGATTAACAGCATCATTTAGTTTTCCTTCAAAAATAGTTTTTCCATAATCAAGAACCAAAACTCTATCACAAAGCTTATTAACAAATTTCATATCATGTTCTATTAATAAAACGCTAATTTTATGCTCATTTCTAAGCTTAAAAATAACCTCTGCTAAATCATCACTTTCTGATCCATTCATTCCTGCAACAGGTTCATCAAGTAAAAGTAATTTTGGTTCAGTTGCCATAGCTCTTGCAATTTCAACTTTTCTTTGTTGTCCATAACTTAAATTAGTAGCTTTTTCTTCTGCTAATTTTTCAATTCCAAGCTCTTCTAAGATTTTATAAGCTTTATTTTTAAATTCTTTTTCTACTTTTTTAAATCTTCCAATATGCAAAAAAGCTTCTAAAATATTGTATTTCATTTTATGATTAAAGCCTATTAAAACATTTTCAAGCACACTCATACTTGAAAAAAGTCTTATATTTTGAAAGGTTCTTGCAATACCTAAATGTACTATTTTGTAAGGTTTTAATGTATCAATTCTTTGCCCGTTAAAATAAACTTCACCACTTGTTGGTTTATAATTTCCTGTAATTATATTAAATAAAGTTGTTTTTCCTGCCCCATTAGGACCAATTAGAGCAAAAATTTCACCCTCTTTAAGTTTAAAAGAAGTTTCATTGATAGCTTGAACACCGCCAAAATTTTTAGAAATTTGTTTTAATTCTAAAATCACTTCTTTCTCCTTCTTTGATATTTTTTTAGTGAAAATAAAATATCAATTAACTCTTTATTCCCCATAATACCTTTTCTAGCAAAAAGCATTACTAAAATTAAAATAAGAGAAAAAACTACCATTCTAAAACCCGGCATAGCGTCAATTTGATAGCCAAAAATATTCATACTTTCATCCAAAAATCTAAGCCACTCACTTCCTCCGATTACTAATATAGCACCTATTATAGCTCCTGTTGTAGAACCAAGTCCTCCTAAAACTATAATAATTAAAAGTTGAAAAGTAAATAAAAAATCAAATTGATCTGGAGTTAAAGTTGTAAGCAAACAAACTAATAAACCTCCTCCGACACCTTCTAAAAATGCTGAAGTTCCAAAAGCTAAGGTTTTAATCCAAAAGGTATTAATTCCCATTGCACTAGCCGCATCTTCATCATCTCTAATGGCTTTCATAGCTCTTCCATATTTAGAATAAACTATATTTAAAATTAAAATAACTGAAATAATCGCAATAGAACCTGTCCAAAAAATATTTGAAAATTGCGGTATATCAATAAAACCACGCGATCCATTTGTTATTGAATAAAAATTTAGTGCTAATAATTTAATAATAATACCAAAACCCAAAGTTACAATTGCTAAGTAATCTCCTCTTACTCTAAAAACGGCAAAAGAAAGAATCAAAGATAATAAACAAGCACAAATTCCAGAAAGTAATAAAGCAACAATAAAATAATTTGTATGCATCATTAAAATAAAAGAATTAGGTCCATCAAGAAAAAATTGTTCATTTTTAGCTTCAGCACTTAAAAGCATTAAAGCAGTCACATAAGCACCTATAGCTACAAAGCCATTAGGCTCAAGAGAAAATTGTCCTGTTACACCATTAATAAGATTATAACTTACTGCAAAAATAATAAAAATAGCAATTTGATTAATAATATTCATTCCATAATCATTAAAAATTTGTGGAGATAAAAATATAAATAAAATTGAGATAATTAAAAATAATATATGCAAATTTTTAGTCTTACTCATATTAAAACCTACTTTTTTCAAAATTAATGCCTAAAATTCCTGTTGGTTTAAAAATCAAAATAAAAACCAAAAAAATAAAAGCAAAGGCATCTTTAAAGCCAGAAAGATCTGGAAAAAAAGCTACAACTATTACCTCAGTAAGCCCTATAATAAGTCCTCCAAGTACGGCACCAACAACTGATCCAATACCACCTAATACAGCAGCTGCAAAAGCTTTAAGACCTATTAGAGTTCCCATGCTAGGTTCAATTGAATAATATGTTGTAGCCCAAAATACTCCTCCAACAGCTGCTAAAGAAGAACCTAATGCAAAAACAATTGCAATAATACGATTTGCATTAATTCCCATTAAATTTACGGTTTGAATATCAAAAGCTAAAGCTCTTATAGCAATACCATATTTACTTTTGTGTAAAATAAAAAGAAGAATAAGTAAAATAACAAATGTTATTATAGGGACAAGTAAGCTTCCAAAAGTAATGCTAATATTAAAAAAAACAATATTTTCTTCAAAAATACTCGGGACTGGAAATGCTTTTGGAGTTGAAGTAAAGAACATATTAAAAAGATTTTGCAAAAGAAAGCTTATACCAATTGCTGTTATAAGTAATGAAATCTTTGGAGCATTTCTTAAAGGCTTATAAGCTACCTTATCAGTTGCAATACCTACACACGCAGCAAAAATCATTGCTAAAAATAAAGCCCCTAAAAAAGGAATTTGAAAATTTAATATACTAAAAAGTGCTATATAAGCACCTACCATCATAATATCCCCGTGGGCAAAATTAATAAGTCGTAAAACACCATAAACCATTGTATAGCCTACTGCAATAAGCGCATACATACTTCCTAAACTTAAACCATTAATAAGTTGTTGCAAAAATAAAGTTAAATCCATAATATTCCTAAGGGTTAATAATATCTTTATAAATTTGTTTTTGATTTTTGATTTCTTTGATTACTACAGAACGAATTGCATTTCCACTTTCATCAATGCTAATTATCCCGCTAACACCTTGAAAATTTTTAGTTTGATGAATTTTATTATTAATACATTCTGTATTAAGATTAGCAATGCATTCATTCATAGCATTTACCATTACAAAATAAGCATCAGCACCCATAGCTGAAAATGCAGGAACTTCTTTAGTTCCTTTTTCTTTTTCATAAGCTGATATAAATTTTTTTCCAAGCTCTGTTGTGGGATTATTAAAATCAAAGCTATCGGTAAAAATGTAGCCATTGCTAGCTTCTAAAGCTAAATTAATAAAGGTTTGATTTGCTACTCCATCTCCAGAACCCATTGGGGTGTTAAGATTTAAATTTCTAGCTTGTCTTGCAAATAAAGATGCTTCTGTATAATAAATAGGTAAAAATATAAATTCAGGATTGATGCTTTTGATCTGAGTAACAATAGCTTTAAAATCCTTATTTCCAGAATTAATTCTAATTGTTTTTAAAATTTTACCATTATTTGAACTAAATTCTTTTTCAAAGGCTTTAGCAAGACCTAAAGAATAATCATTGCTTTGATCAACTATAATTACAGCATTTTTATAACCTAAGGTATTATAAACATACTTGGCCATAGATGAGCCTTGGAAATTATCACTAAAACACACCCTACTTGAATATTTTTTCTTATCTAGCAATCTATCTCCAGTAGCAGCAGGTGCAATAAGTGGAATTTTATTATCTTCAGCTATTTTCATAACTTGTAAAGTATTAGCTGTAACCATTTCTCCAATAAGTCCTAAAACTTTATCTTGAGAAATAACACGATTGGTTCCACTTGAGGATTCTATTTTATCTCCCTTTGTATCAATAACAATCAAATTTACTTTATCACCATTTTTTAGTGTATTTTCTAAAGCATTAGCAAGTTTAATACCCTCTAGAGCACTTTGCCCATAAGCAGCAGTTAAACCGCTTAATGGGAGTATAATTCCTAAATTTATTTCTTTCGCATTTAAGGATAAAGTCAAAAAACTTATTAAAATTAGAAATTTTTTCATTATTTTACCTTTTAATATTTATGGGTTTATACTTGTTTTATAAACTTGTTTTTGATTTTTGATTTCTTTGATTACTACAGAACGAATTGCATTTCCACTTTCATCAATGCTAATTATCCCGCTAACACCTTGAAAATTTTTAGTTTGATGAATTTTATTATTAATACATTCTGTATTAAGATTAGCAATGCATTCATTCATAGCATTTACCATTACAAAATAAGCATCAGCACCCATAGCTGAAAATGCAGGAACTTCTTTAGTTCCTTTTTCTTTTTCATAAGCTGATATAAATTTTTTTCCAAGCTCTGTTGTGGGATTATTAAAATCAAAGCTATCGGTAAAAATCACTCCATCCACAGAATTTCCCCCAAGTTTTATAAAAGTTTGATTTGCTACTCCATCTCCAGCGGCTAAAATTTTATCAAATCCAATTTGTTTAGCTTGCCTTGCAATTAAAGCTGCTTCTGGGTGATAAATAGGCATATAAACAAAATCAGGATTTAAGCTTTTTAACTGAGAAGCTATAGCTCTAAAATCTTTATCTCCAGAATTAATAATTAATTTTTTGATTATTTTTCCACCATTTTCTTCAAAGGCCTTTTCGAAAGCTTTAGCAAGACCTAAGGAATAAATATTACCTTGATCTATGATAATTACAACATTTTTTAAATTAAGCTCTTTAGCAATATAAGAGGCAAATTTTTCTCCTTGAAAACTATCTTTAAAACATACCCTACTTGCATATTGTTTTTTGTTTAAAAGTTTATCACCAGAAGCCACTGGTGCAATAATAGGAACTTTTTTATCCTCAGCAATTGAAATAGCTTGAATAGTATTTGGAGTTGTTGCTTCTCCAATAAGTCCTAAAACTTTATCTTGAGAAATAAGACGATTAAGACCATTTGATGTTTCAAGCTTATCCCCTTTAGTATCAATAAGAATAACCTTTACTTCATCTCCATTTGAAAGCTTAGAATTTAATTTACTTGCAACTTCTATTCCAGATAAAATATCTTGCCCATAGGCAGCAACAGAACCCGTAAGAGGTAGTGCAACTCCTAGACGTACTTCTTTTGCATTAATATAATTACCAAGAAGTAAAATACATAATATAAAAACATTTTTTTTCATTAATATTTTCCTTAAAATATTATTTTATAAAAGTTCCGTGTTCAGTTTTTTTAGGAGGTTCTTCTTCTAACAACTCTTTTTCTTGAATTTTAAAAGCAAAATCCCCACCTTTGAGATAAGCAATGATATTGTCTATATCATTATGACTTAATTCTCTTGCATATAAAGCCATTTGAGTATTTGTTTTAGATGGCTCAAGAGTATAAGCTATTAAAGAAGCTTTTATCTGTTCTGGAGTCATATCTTTTAATCTTTTAGAGTTAGAAAATTTTTTTTCTCCTTGATTGCCGTGACAAACATTACATTTTTTTTGAAAATAAATTTCTTCTCCTCTTTGAGAATCATATTCTTTATTCGTATTAAAAGTATAATCAAAAATAGACTTCAAATTGATACCAAAAAGCAGACTTTTAAAAACTAATATAAGCAATATCAATCTAAACATAATTACAAAACCTTTATTTTATAGAAAATTCAATATTTGTTTTATTGTGATATTTTTGTTGTTTTTGATTAAAACCATTTATCTTATGATATTCATATCTGTAGCGTATAACTCCAGAAACATTAATATCTTTAAAAATTTCATCCAAAGGAGTACTAAAACAAAAAGATAATAAACTTATCAAGACAAATATTATTTTCATCAATATCACTTTAAAAATAACTTTTGATTATAGCAAAAAAAAATAACCACTGATTAATGACCGCCTTTATGTAAAAAATAAAGTCCTATACATAAAGCTAAAATAGATGCTGCAAGATAGCTCATATCAAGTGGAGAGCTAAATTTCATTTGCAACACTCTTTGAAAAAAATTAACCACTAAAACCATAATAATAACTTTGGCAAGTTTATCTTTAAGTTGATCTAAGCTATGAACTTCTAAAACTTTACTTTGTTTTGTTTGTTTAAATTCTTCTATTTCGCTAATAAAAAGCTCATATACTCCAAAAGAAAAAATAAATAAAACAAGCGCCATTAAATATAAATCAACAGCACCAATAATAAGACCTATAACATCATCGTGTAAATCTATTTGAGAATTGCTAATAAAAAAATACTGGTAGGTAAAAAGAATAACTTTTAAAATATCATAACTTGCAATAATAAATAAAACAAAAGAACCAATAAGTCCAAAAATAACAGGTAAAATCGTAACAATACGACTTCTAATTAGTAAAGATTCAAAAAATTTTTCTAACATTGCACTCCTTTTAAAATTTTACTTAATCAATTCTAAATATTTTTGAGCAATTCTTACTGCATTTGTTGCTGCTCCTACACGAATCTGATCAGCTACACACCAAAGATGCAATATATTTTTATGATTAATATCTTCTCTGATACGTCCAACATAAGTTTCATTTGTATCACTTGTGAAAAGAGGCATAGGATATTTTTTATTTTTTATATCATCCATTAAAACAACACTTGGTGCATTTTTTAAAATTTCTTTTGCCTTATTTACATTAACTTCTTTTTTAAAATGTAAAGTTAAAGATTCGCTATGACTTCGAAGAACCGGAACTCTAACGCAAGTTGCTGAAATATCAATTTTTTTATGTAGAATTTTTTGAGTCTCATTGATCATTTTTAATTCTTCTTTTGTGTAACCATTTTCCATAAATTCATCAATTTGTGGTATCAAATTTAGGGCTAAGGTATATGGGAAAGTTTTGCTTTGAAATTCATCTAATTTAAAAGCAAAAAAACTTTGCATTGCTTCAACAAGCTCTTTCATTCCCTCTTTTCCTGCACCACTTGCGGCCTGATAAGTGCTTACATCAACCCTTTGTAAATCAAAAACATCATCTAAGGGTTTTAAAATATGTACCATTTGAATAGTGGAGCAATTAGGATTTGCTATAATTCCGGTTTTTTTATAAAGCTTAATATCCTCGCTATTGCATTCAGGAACAACTAAAGGAATATCCTTATCCATCCTAAAATAACTTGTATTATCTATCACAAGAGCTTTATTTTCTGCTGCTATTTTGGCATATTTTTTAGAAATTTCACCTCCAGCACTAAAAAAAGCTATGTCAATTTTATTATTTTTAAAAACTTCTTCGTTAAGTTCTTGAACTTTATAATATTTATTTTGAAATTCAACTTCACTCCCAGCACTTTTGGCACTAGCTAAAGGCAATATACTTTCTACTGGAAATTTTAATTCATCTAAAACATTTAAAATTTCTTCACCAACGGCACCTGTAGCTCCAACTATGGCAATTTTTTGCTTTTTTGGCATTTTTTATCCTTTAATATTATATTTTTGAATTTTTTCTTCTAGAATATGAATTTGCATTCCTAAAATATCACTAGCCTCTTTTATATTAAAATTAACACTTTGAAGAACTTCAATAATTAAATCTTTTTCAAGATTTTTAATCTCTTTTTTTGTTTTTCTTGCTTCTAAAAAAAGATCTTGAGTCAAAATTTCATCACTATCACTTAAAATACAAGCTCTTTGAACAATTGAAATTAACTCTCTAATATTCCCTGGATAATCATAATCAAGTAGCGCTTCTTTTGCTTCTTTGGAAAATTTTTTATTTTTAAAGTCGTATTCTTTACAGGTATCTTCTAAAATTTTCTTAGCAATATCAAGTATTTCTTCTTTTCTTTCTCTTAAAGGCGGAATATTAATAGGAATAGTATTTAAACGATAATATAAATCAGATCTAAATTCTTCTTTTTGAATTTTTTCTTCTAAATTAGCATTGGTTGCACAAATTAATCTAATATCAATTTTAATACTCTTAGTTGATCCCAATCTTGTAATTTCTTTCTCTTGTAATGCTCTTAAAAGTTTTGCCTGAATTTCATAAGGCATTTCCCCAATTTCATCTAAAAAAAGCGTTCCGCCGTTAGCTGATTCAAAAAGTCCCATTTTTGATGAATTAGCATCAGTAAATGCTCCTTTTTCAAAGCCAAATAATTCACTTTCAATCAAATTTGAAGGAATAGCAGCCATATTAATAGCTACAAAAGGCATATTTGATCTTTTGCTATTTTTGTGTATATATCTTGAAAAAACTTCTTTTCCAACTCCACTTTCTCCAAAAAGCATTATAGAAGCATCAGTTTTTGCCGCTTTTAAGCTTAAATCTAAAATTTTTTCTAATTTTTCAGAAGAGGCAAAAAAATCTTTAGTGTTATTATCTAAATTTTCTTTTTTTCTTGGATTTTTTTTTGTTTTTTCTTGAATAATTTTAGCTCTTTTTATAGCCTGAATTAATGTTTCAATATCAAAAGGTTTAGTTAAAAAGTCTTTTACGCCAAGTCTTACTGATTCAATAGCACGATTTAATGTAGCATTACCTGTCATTATTATAAAATCATATTTATTTTGACAAGCTTTTATAAATTCAAGCCCATCCATACCAGGCATATTAATATCTGTAATAATTAAATCTACATTATCATCAAGTTTTTTTAAGGCTTCTGTAGCAGACTTATAAGATTTGATTGTAAATTCTTTATATTCAGCCAAAGCAATTTCAAGAGATTTGCGCATATTGATATCATCTTCGACTATAACCAAATTCATAAATCAACCTTTAACTTTTTCTTAGATATTAGCAAAATAGAACTTTAAAAAAGGTAAAATTAAGTATTTGTTAATTTTTAAATTATTTTTATATATAAAATTTTCATCTGTTGATTACAAGATAATTAAAAATTAATTTTATTTAAAATAATTTATATTTATTTTTTTCTAAGATAGTAAATCAGTGCACTATTTAAACCAAAATCAACACTAAAACGAAGGGGTAAAATTTTTATATAAATTTCATTTTGAGCTTTTAAAAGATTTGTTTGGGTAAAACTTTTTATTTGAATTTTAGCTCCTATAAAGCATTCATTTAATTCATCTTTGTGTGCATTTAAAAAATCTAATTTAATCTTTTTTGGCATATTTTCATCAATAAATCCTAAAGAATTTTTAGGAAATTTAAGATAGTCTTTTTGAGTATAGGGGAGTTCGCATACAAAATCACTAAGAAAATTATCACTTTTTGTCATTGCTAAGGATATATTTTGACTTTGATGAAAAAGAATTAAATTTTTACTAGAAAGTTCAGCCCAAAATATAAATTCATCTTGGGCAAATAGTTTTAAATTTAATAAAATTAATAAGCAAATAATTCTTTCCACTTGTCTGCATCTATTTTAAGTTCTACATTAACTCTATAAAGTCCTTGATTAAAACTTTCATCAATTATACTTGCATTTTTTATAAGTCCATTAACTTGAGCAGTAATTGTTGAACTTCTTAGCATAGCATCTTTTACCGTATCTTTACCATTTACTTTCACTCCATAAAGTTTGCTTGCAAGTTGTCTATAAGCATCAGTTATTGCAGCTCTTTTAGCAAGCGCTAAAGCTTGAGCGGAAGATACGGTATTTAAAGGAGCTATTCCTTCTCCAACAGCTGTAAAGCTAAGTTCTGTTTCGCTAACATCAGGAGCTAACATTTTTTCTTCTTTGATGATATTTCTTACATCATCTTTATCAACTTTTTGAACAATAATATCTGGATTGTTATTTGCAACTGTATTATTTGCAGTTGTATTGTTCATTTTTGTTGTATTAGGAACACATCCACCAAAAACCATTGCTATAATAAGCATAAAAAATAATTTTTTCATATATACACCTTCAATATATTGTAATTCCAAGTTAAAAAGCAAAAACTATTCCAAATTTAAATTTACTTCTTCCTCCTCCTCTTCATTTTCTTCTTTTGGACATTTAGCTATGCTAACTACTTCATCGTTTTCTACATTTACAACGATAACTCCACTTGTGTTTCTTCCAGCCTTTCTTATACTTTGCATATCTACGCGTATCATTTTACCGCTACTTGTTAATGCCATTAAATCCATGCTCTCATCTACAATAACAACACTAATTAAATCTTTAGTTTTATCTGTAAGCTTCATACAAATAACACCTTTTCCACCTCTACTTTGAAGTCTATATTCTCCAGCAGTAGTTCTTTTGCCTATACCTTTAGCACTTATGCTTAAGATTTCTTGTTCGTTATTTTCTATGACAACAGCCCCAACTAATTCGTCATTTTTTTCTTTAAATTTAATAGCGGTTACTCCTCGACTTACGCGACCAATCTCTCTAACTTTGGCAAGAGGAAACTTGATACACATACCTTTTTTAGTAACAGCAAAAAGCATTTTTCCTTGAATATTATCGTTTAAGTCTGCATTTTCTTCTAAAACATTTACTTCTTCTTGTATATTTTCTTCATCATTTTTATCAAAAATTTCATTCTCATCTCTTTGAACGATGATGGCGGTAACAAGCTCATCATTTTCATCAAGATTGATAGCTTTTACTCCAACACTTCTAATATTTTGGTATTCACTTAAATTTGTTCTTTTTACTATACCATTTTTAGTAAAGAAGCATAAAGATTTACTCTCATCAAAATCTGTAGTAGGAATAATAGCCATAATTTTTTCATCAGCTTGAAGATTGATAAGATTTACAACAGCCTTTCCTTTTGCTGTGCGACTTCCTTCAGGTATTTTATAAACTTTAAGCCAATAAAGTTGGCCGCGATCAGTTACAAACATTAAAGTATCATGAGTATTGGCAGTAAAAAAGCTTTCAATAAAATCATCATCATAGGTAGTAACTGCGAGTTTTCCTTTACCTCCTCGCTTTTGTTTTTCATATTGCTTACTTGGCACACGTTTGATGTAACCACGATGAGTTATGGTAACAACCATATTTTCATTTGGTATCAAATCTTCAATATCAATATCATCATAATCATCTTCAATCTGGGTAATCCTTGGAACATCAAATTTAGTTCTTATTTCTTTAAGCTCTTCTTTTATTAAATTTTCTAATAAAACTTCACTTTTTAAGATTTTTTCTAGTCTATCAATTTCTAAAATAAGTTCTTTTAACTCATTTTCAATTTTTTCTCTTTCAAGTCCGGTAAGACGTCCAAGCTTCATATCTAAAATAGCGCTTGCTTGAATTTCGCTTAAATTAAATTTTATAACTAATTCTTCTTTAGCTTTTGTATTATCAGGGCTATTTTTAATTAAAGCTATGATTTCATCGATATTATCTAGTGCAATTTTTAATCCTTCTAAAATATGCATTCTAGCCCTTGCCTTTTGAAGATCAAAAATCGTTCTTCTAATGATAATTGTTTTTCTGTGAGTTAAAAATAAATTTAAAAGGTCTATTAAAGAAAATATCTTTGGCTCTTTGTTATAAATAGCTAACATAATTACACCAAAAGTACTTTCCATTGTTGTTGATTTAAAAAGATTATTCAAAACAATCTCACTCATTGCTTCACGTTTAAGTTCTATAACAACACGTATTCCTTCCCTATCGCTTTCATCTCTAACTTCTGAAATTCCTTCAATTTGTTTTTCTTTTACTAAATCAGCAATTTGTTCTATAAGTCTTGCTTTATTGGTTTGATAGGGAAGCTCATCAATAACTATAATGTCTTTATTTACTTTTTTTTCTATATGTGTTTTAGCACGAATTTTAATACGCCCTCTTCCTGTTTTATAGGCTTCTATAATCCCCTTTTTTCCATAAATAATACCTCCTGTTGGAAAATCAGGCCCTTTAATAAATTGCATTAATTCTTCTAAGCTTGCTTCTTTATGATCAATTAAATATAAAATTGCATCTATTAATTCATTTAAACTATGCGGTGGAATATTTGTTGCCATACCCACTGCAATACCGCTTGATCCGTTAAGCAATAGATTTGGAACCCTAGAAGGTAATATATCTGGCTCTGTAGTTGTTCCATCGTAATTTGGAATAAAATCAACTGTATCTTTATCAATATCTTTTAAAAGCTCTTCTGCTAAAATTGTCATTTTAGCTTCAGTATAACGCATAGCAGCAGCACTATCTCCATCAATAGATCCAAAATTTCCTTGTCCATCTATAGTTGGATAACGCATAGAAAAATCTTGAGCCATTCTTACAAGAGCATCATAAACAGCACTATCTCCATGAGGATGATACTTACCTATTACATCCCCCACAATACGTGCTGATTTTTTATGCTTACTTTTGCTGCCTACTCCAAGATCATTCATTGCATACAAAATTCTTCTATGAACTGGCTTTAAACCATCTCTTGCATCAGGTAGAGCACGTCCTATAATAACACTCATAGAATAATCAAGATAACTACTTTTAATAGAATTTTCTATATCAATAAGATCAATATCAGTATCTTTGTTAAAAATATTTTCCATAAAAATCCTTAAAGCCTAAAAAATGATTATTGTATCAAATTATTCTTTTGCATCAGCTAAAACAAGAGCAAAAAGAACAAAAATTTTATTTTTTTCTAAAAGTTCTTTAGCTTCCAATAAACTAGAACCAGAAGTTACAACATCATCAACTAAGATTACAGGATGATTTATTTTTTTTAAAAGCTTATAATTTCTTTTATTTTGCTGACGAAATTGCATATTTTGACCTGAATATTTTGCATTAGATTGAGCATGAAGTGCTCCATAAACTGGTTTAATATTTTTGCTTTTTAAATATCTAAGTAAAATTGCTGAATGAGAATAAAGCAAATTTTCAACCTTATCATCTAAAGCTATAGCATTAATTTTTATATCTGGATTAAAAAAATGTTTAAACTTTTTAAAACTTAATTTTGCAAGCATATTAAAAACAAAATATCCATAAAAATGGTGTTTAGAATAAAGAAGATGCTTGATTTGTTCATATTTATAAAAAGAATAAACTTTAAAATTTTTATCAAGCATTCTTATGCTTAAGGAAAGCTCTTTTAAATTTTCCTTGCATTTATCACAGAATCCTAAAAGAGCAAATTCCTCACAATTAAAACATTTCAAAGTGAGGCAATGATACTTGCTGCTTTATTAGCCATTTGTTTAATCAAAAGATGAGTATAGAAAGTGATTTCTTTTAGGTTATCAAAACCTTGTACATCTTGTTTTGTGCGTATGGTAAATTTTCTATTTTTATTTACATCATAAAGAGATAAAACTCCAACCAGTCTAGAATGAAGCCCTGTAGAATCTTTTTTAGAATTATAGTCAATAAAAGCTAGATCAACTTTAGTTACATAAGGAGAATTGTCATTATTGTTTTCCAATACTACAATCCCTCTTGACTCAAGCTCTTGTTTTAAATAAACATAAAAAACAGCATTAAATTGAGTATCAACAAAATATTTTTGATTATTAGTAAATAAAGTTTTTTTATCTTCACTTAAATCATAAAATCTATGTAAATAAACTTTTTTTAAAGCTACACCAGTATCAAGAGTTCTTTTATTAGCACAACATTCAATACCTACATCACTAATATACAAAAGTCCTTTTATTTTTGCTTCAAAACCACTTGGACTTTCACAAGAGGTGCATCCTGAATTTTTAGAAACTTGATTTACTTGAGCAAAAGTATCTTGACGATTTGCACAAGCACTTAAAATAAAAATACTTGCTATAAAAATCACAAGTCTGATAAACATCACATCTCCTTAACTTTCTATATTTTTAATTGTATTTAAAAATCAAGCAAATTTCAAGCCAAATTTAAAATATGTATTTTATAAACTCATTGGATTTAATCAATTTTTTATGTTTTTTTTTTTTTATAATACATTCAATTTATAAAAAAAGGAGCAAAATGAAAATTTTAAAAATAATCTGTTTAACAATGCTAGAGCTTTTAATATATATTAATCCGTTCAAATTTGATTTTTTAAAAGATGGGTTATTTATTGTTATTGTTATACTAGGTTTTGCAAATTTACATATCGATACACTTGCGAAAAAAATAAAAAAACAATGGCAGATTCAAACTCAAACCAAAAAAACTTTTTTAAAAACTTATACTTTTTTAAATATATGTATATGTTTATCCCCTTTTATATATTCATTCCTTATCAAAATCAAAAATTATGATTATTTGCTTAGTGTAATATTTTTTATACCTTTTATTTATTTTTTTGTAGAATTAAGAAAATTAACCGATTTAATCTTAGCAATTGATATAAAATTAAAAAATATTAATGATAATGTTTTATCTTTTGTCAGGGAAAGTGAAATTTTATACTCTTTTTCAAAAGAAAAAGAAGACAACAAAAAAGAATAAAAATTAATTTTACAAACAAATGAAGATGTTATAATTTCTTCTATAGATATATACGATGATGTTACAAGAATAAAATTAGGACAAGAATATTTTATTTTTAATGAAAATTTCTTACAAAATTTATTTTTTATTTTAGATGATATAACAAAAAATGTTGATAGAATTACCAAAAAAGACTTTTTTAAAACATTTAATAAAAATACTTTAACAAATAAAAAACAAGAGCCTTTTTTCAATGAAGAAGAATTTGATGATTTAATTACAAATCAAGAAAAAATTGGAAAATACTTTTTTAATACAGATGAATATTATATAAACGATATCAATAAATATAAATTTAAATTTTGTGAAAGTTGTTTAGCGGCAAAATATAAAAATAAAACTGATGATGACACTGAAGAATACTTTTGTTCTCCTATTTGCGAAGAAACAGAAAAAATATGCGAAAAATTAAGCGAAGAAATAAATCCTATATTAAATGAAAATGAAAGTCTTCAAGAATATAGTCAAAGAATAGCTAAATCGATTTCTAATGCTTCCACAACAATTACTACTATGCTTGGAGTATCTAAAAATTGGATTAACAATTTCGCAATTTTTCAAAATAAACAAACAGGACACGGTTTAGCGGCTGAACTTATGAATCATCAAAATGAAAAAATTATTGATCAAATAACAAAAAATGCCAAGATTGTTGGAGGAGATAATGCAAAAAATGGAGCTGATAGGATTGTAAATGGTGTAGAAATACAAACTAAATATTACAAAACTCCTCAAAAAACAATAAACTCTGCTTTTGACAATCAAGGAAATGGAAATTATCGTTATTATACAAAGGATAATAAACCTATGACCTTGGAAGTTCCAAAAGATCAATATGATTATGCTGTAAAAAATATGGAAGAGAAAATAGCACAGG
Organism: Campylobacter sp. TTU_617; assembly: GCF_016599045.1. Taxonomy (GTDB): domain Bacteria; phylum Campylobacterota; class Campylobacteria; order Campylobacterales; family Campylobacteraceae; genus Campylobacter_D. The sequence goes on along the minus strand of NZ_JAENKV010000001.1, from coordinate 44,689 downwards.
GTAAAGTCCCAGGAATAAGTGATCCAAGTGAAGCTAAAAATATTATAAAAAAAGGTAGCGTAACATATCAAGAAGCTAAAAATTATTCTAAATTTTGCTCCAAGGAAAGCTTAAAATTTGATGCAAAAAATGGAGCTGTAGTTGCAAGCACAGCTTTTGGCATAAGTTTTGTTATTAATACATATGTTTTATATTATCAAAATCAAAATATAAAAGAAGCTATAAGACAATCTGCAATTTTAGCATTTAAATCAGGAGGGCAAGCTTTTACTGTTTATATGATTGCAACTCAAGTGCAAAGAATTGAACTTGTTAATAAATTTTTACAGCAAGTAATAAATTTTAATTTTAAAGGAGCATTAGGTCAAAGAATAGCTCAAGGTTTAGCTTTATCTTCCGGAAAAGAAGCCATAAAAACTACTACTGCTATGCAAAATGCAGCTAATAATGCCTTAAGAGGGCAAGTAGTTGTTGCAGCAACTATGATGGCAATTACTTCTGGTATAGAAATTCATCAGATGATGAGAGGAAAGATATCATCTATGCAATGTGTGAAAAATATAATAGTTAATTCTAGTTCAATTGCTGGTGGAGTGGCTGGTGCTATTATAACAGGTGCAGCATTAGGTTCTGTTGTTCCTGGCGTTGGAAATTTGGTTGGAGGATTTGTCGGAGGTATGATAGGTGGAATCGGTGTTTCTAAAATTACAAAAAATATATTAGATAATTATATAGAGGATGATTTAACTAAAAAACAAAGAATATTTTTCAATCATATTATAACTTTAAGCACTCTATTTAAACTTTCAAATGCAGAAGCTTCAGAATTTAGTATGATTGTAGATAAAATGATTCAAGAAGATAAAAATTTCTTCAAAGACAAATTAAATGCTTCTATGATATTAGCTTCTTCAAATAAAATTCTAAAACCTATAGTTGTGTTAATTGTATCCAATAGAACCAAACTTCCTTTGCATACTTTTAATAAAGAAATAATTGCAGAAGTCATTGATGAGGAGATTGAAGAAATGATAAATTAAAATATAAAAAGAATTATCTAAAATTTTTAGATAATTCTTTAATCGATTTTTAAAACACTTAAAAATGCTTCTTGTGGTAAATGCACTTTTCCAATGGCTTTCATTCTTTTTTTACCTTCTTTTTGTTTTTCAAGTAGTTTTCTTTTTCTTGTAATGTCTCCACCATAACATTTTGCGGTAACATTTTTCCCCATAGATTTTACGTTTTCTCTTGCTATGATTTTATTGCCAATGCTTGCTTGGATAGCCACTTCAAAAAGTTGTCTTGGAACTATCTCTTTCATAGCTTTTACAAGCTCTCTTCCCTTTGAAAGTGCTTTTTCATTTGGAACTATAATACTTAGTGCATCAACATTTTCTCCTGCTACTTTAATATCAAGCTTAACAAGATCTCCTACTCTAAATTCAATAGGCTCATAATCAAAACTTGCATAACCTTTAGTAAGGCTTTTTAATTTGTCATAAAAATCCATTACTATTTCATTTAAAGGTATATCATATTCAAGTAAAACCCTTTGAGTGGTAATATAATCCATCTTAACTTGCACCCCTCTTTTGCGGTTTAAAAGAGTGATTAAATTTCCTAAAAATTCACTAGGTGTTATAATTGTAGCTTTAACATAAGGCTCTTTGATAAAATCAATTTTATTAACTGGTGGAAGTTCGCTTGGATTTTGAATTTTTAATATCACTCCATCTGTTTGATGAATTTCATAAGTTACAGTTGGCGCAGTGGCAATCAAATCAAGATTAAATTCTCTTTCAAGCCTTTCTTTGATCACTTCCATATGCAAAAGTCCTAAAAATCCTACCCTAAAGCCAAAACCTAGAGCTAAAGAAGTTTCTGGCTCATAAGTAATAGAACTATCATTAAGCTTTAATTTATCAAGAGCATCTCTTAAATCTTCAAATTTATCTGTTTCTATGGGATAAAGTCCTGCAAAAACAAAAGCTTTTGCTTTTTCAAAGCCAGAAATAGGCTCTTTAGCTTTATTTTTTACAAGAGTTATTGTATCACCAACTTGAACATCGCTTACATTTTTTAAACCTAAGACTACAACCCCTACTTCACCTGAATTTAAAGTCTTTGTTTTTATAGGGTTTAAAGGATGAGGATAAAAAAGATCTTGAACCAAATGTTTTTTATCTGTGCTCATAATTAATATTTCATCATTTTTAGCAATTTGTCCTTCATAAATTCTTGCTAAAGCTAAAGCACCTAAATAATTATCAAACCAAGAATCATAAATTAAAGCTTTTGTGGGAGCTTCATTATTAATTTTTGGAGCTGGCACTTTGGTAATAATTGCTTCTATAAGCTCTTTTATACCTTGACCTGTTTTTGCACTTACGCAAATTGCCTCTTTACAATCTATACCTATAATATGTTCTATTTCGTGTTTTACTTTTTCTACATTAGCTGAGGGAAGATCAATTTTATTGATCACTGGAATAATTTCAAGATTATTTTCTAAAGCTATATATACATTAGCTATAGTTTGTGCTTCAACACCCTGAGTAGCATCAACAACAAGCAAAGCTCCTTCACAACTTGCTAATGATCTACTAACCTCATAAGAAAAATCAACGTGACCTGGGGTGTCTATTAAATTTAAAATATATTCTTGATTATTAAAAGTGTATTCTAAACGCACAGACTGTGCTTTAATAGTAATACCCCTTTCTTTTTCTATATCCATAGTATCCATAACTTGATTACTCATTAATCTATCGCTAATAGCACCACACTCACTAATAATTCTATCCGCTAATGTGCTTTTTCCGTGATCAATATGAGCTATAATTGAAAAATTTCTAATATTTTGCATTAATTTTTCATACCTTAAACAATTTTTATAAAATTTAATTTTATCAAAAGAACAATTTAAAAACAATAATTTCAAATTTGATCAAAAATATTGCTATTTAACTCTTTTATTTCTTTTTGGTTTAATTCTTTTAAATTTCCTTCTTTCATTAAAATTACTCTATCTGCTAAGTAAAAATATTTATCATCGTGAGTAATAGCAAAGATAGTATAATTTTGTTTTTGAAGTAAAGGAAGAAGTTTAGTATAGAAAAAATTTCTATATAAAGGATCTTGATCTGCACCAAATTCATCTAAAATTAAAAATTTTTTATCCTCCATCAATGTTAAAAATAAAGCAAGACGCTTTTTCTGCCCTTGAGATAATGAAGTGGTTGAAAGCGTAAAATTTTGCACTTTAACTTTGTGATTTAAATCTAAAATTTCCAACCAACAAGATAGATTATTTTTTTCTTTTTCCTCGCAAATAACTTTATCAAAAAGAAAAAATTCAGAGAAAACAACACCAATTTCTTTTCTATAAATATGAATATTTTCTTCGTTTAATAAAATATTATCTAATTTCATTTCCCCTTGATAAGCTCTTAAAATTCCTGATAATATTAAAGATAGAGTTGATTTACCACTGCCATTTTTTCCAATACAAAAAACAAGTTCTCCACGATTTATTTTAAAATTTATATTTTTTAATGCAAAAGAAGAATTTGGATAATTAAAACTAATATTTTTTAATTCTATGCTTTTCCAAGAAGAAAAATCTTCTTTTATTTCTTTAAAATCTTTCTCATAGGAAGCAAGATTTAATTTATTGATTTTATCAAAAGAAAGTTTTGCACTTAAGATCATAGGAAGAGCACCTATGGCAGAAATTAAAGGTGTTCTTATAAATAAAATAATAAAAACTACCATAGTAGCTTCATTAAGTTTTATCCAAGAAAATGATAAAGATAAATAAATAATTAAACCAGCCAAAGCTAAGATCATAGCATTTAAAAGATTATTAGCCAAATTGTGTAAAGTATCAGCCTTAATAGCATTAATACATTTTAATTTTGCATGAGTTTTAAATTCTTTTTCATAAAACAATTGACTTCTTTTTATGCTTAAATTTAACTCTTTATGACCTTCTATGACCATTTGATAATCTTTTTGTAAGATATCTTCATTGTCTCTAACTAAATTAAGATAATGATAAACATATTTAACTATAAAATGACTGATTAAAAAAGCAAAAAATAACCATAAAAAAACAATAAGAAAAATCAAAGAATGCAAAGAGAAAATATAAATACTTGCACAAAAAGCAAATAAAAATCCTTGTAACATTTCTGGCAAACGCATAATTCCAAAAGAAATATTTTTAATATCATTATTTAGACTGGCTAAAATTTTAGCCTTTCCAAGTTCTAAAATTTTTAAATTTTCAGTATCTAAAATTCTTTTAAGGAAATATTCTTGCAATCTTAAAACAAAATGATGGCCAAAACGAGTTAAAAGAAATTGTGCAATTATAGAGCTTAATAAAAAAATTATCACCAAAAGAAAAAAAGTTAAAAGTACTAAATAATCATTATAGAAATTAAGAACTTTAGAATTAATATAAGCTAAAACAAAAATTCCCATAATAGAACTAAAAATATTTAGCACAAAAAGTAGAAAAAAGTAAAATTTATGTTTTTGAAATAAAAATAAAAAAGTATTCATTAATTTTTTCTCACCATAAAAATAAAATATACACTTCCTAATAAAGTTGCAATAATACCCAAAGGAATTTCATAAGGAAAGATTAAAAGTTTTGATAAAAATTCAGCCAAAAGCATAAACAATGCTCCAATTAATGTTGTTAAAAATAGTTTCATTTTCATATTTTGAATAAAAAATAAGTTAGCAAGATGAGGAGCTAATAAACTTATAAAACTAAATGGACCGGTATTTAAAACAACCAAAACACTTATTAAAGCACAAAAAATAAGTAAAATAATCCTTACTTTAAAAAGATCAAGGCCAATGTTTATTGCACAAACTTCTCCTAAACGCAAAGCATTGAGCCAACGTGTAAAAAATGGCATAATCAAAAAAGAAATAATCGTAAAAATCAATATAATTAAAGCATTATTAAAACTAGCATTTAAGATTCCAGCTTGAGTAAAAGCTAAAAAACTATAAACTCTTATATCTGCACTTAATAAAACTATTTTAAAAAAAGCGTCAGTTAAAAACATAATGCAAACGCCAAGTAAAATAATCTTTTGCATGCTTATTTTTTGTACAAAATAGAAAAAAACTAATAAAAATAAAATAGCTAAAGCTCCAATTAATGCTAAAGGCCATACAAGAAATGGCATAAACCATAAAGCAAAAAGTACTCCTAAGCTAGCTCCTGAATTAATACCTAAAAATTCACTTGAGGCCATAGCATTAAAACTTAAACGTTGCAAAATAAAACCTGCAATTGCCATTAAAATCCCACTACATGCCAAAATGATAAGTTTACAAATTCTTAAATCAAAAATTTCTTTTGGAGTGGAAAAATCTATCTTTAAATTTAAAAAATCAAAATATAAATTCATTATAAAAAATAAAATTAGTAAAATAAAAACTATACTAAATAAAATATATTTAGAAATAAAAAAATGATTTTCATCTAAAAAATAACAATCATTAGAATAATCTTTTATTTTTTTAAAAATAACATAAATTAATAAAGGTATTCCTAAAAAAGGGACCATGCTTCCTGTTGGTAGATTGATATTTCCTAAAAGTTGTAAAAGCTGCAAAATTAAATCAATATTTGAAAGTAAAAAACCTCCCACCAAAGAACAAAATAAAAACTCTTTTTTTATATCATCAAATTTAAATTGATGGATTAAAATACTTGCAAATAAACCTAAAAAAGCTACTGAGCCTACAAAAGAAACAACTAAAGCTACTAAATAAGCACTTAATATCAAAGTGATTGCTTTACTTAATATTATATTTGCCCCAAGAGATTTTGCAATAATATCTCCTAGTGTTAAAATTTTAAAAGAAGAAGAAGAAAAATAAAGAAAAATAAAACCTATACTAGAATAAAAAATAATTTGAAAAAAATCTTTTAAACCATTTTGCGTAAAATATCCACTATTGTAAAATAAAAAAGCCTTGCTTTCTTCTGGATATAAAAGTATAAATAATGAAGTTAAAGCACTAAAAAATAAAGAGCTTATTAAACCTAGCAAAATAATACTTACATTATTAAATCTTTTTTTATATCCTAAAACAAAAATGGGTATTAAAATGATAATAGCCCCGAAAAAAGCTATCAAAATTTTAAAATTTTCATAAATAAAAGGAAAAAATAAACTACTTAATAATAAAAAAAATCCAGAAGCTGAAGAAACCCCTAAAGTTGTATCACTAACTAAAATATTATGTAAAATTTTTCGTAAAAGCAAAGAAGCTAAAGAAAGCAATACTCCACAAATAAAACAGACTCCTATTCTACTTAAAACATAATTTTTCAAAATAAAAATAAATAAATCACTATTATTATTTTTTAAATTCAAAAATTCAAAGTAAAATACCAAGAATAATAAAATTAAAAACAATAATATCAATGAAAAAATTAACTTTTTCATTTTAAATTATCCTTTAAATATTTTGCAAAACGTTCTATACTTAGCAAGCTTCCTGCACTCCAAATAGGATCTAATTCTATATAATCTTTAAATAAAAGTGTTTTTTGATAAAAAGGATTATTTTTAATTTCTTTTTTTATATTAAAAGGATGTGGTTTTATAATAATTATTCTAGTATTTTCGGGGAGATCTAAAAGATCTAAAAATGAAATATTATCAACGCCCCAAACATTTTTTACTTCTTTTTTATAAGCATTTTCTAAACCAAGTTCTTTTAAAACAACTCCAAATATACTATGATTTGTATAGATTCTTAAATGCTTTGGATCAATAAATTGCACAATAGCTAAAGGTCTATTTTTAGATTTTATTTCAAGACTAATCTCTTTTAATGTATTTTTTGTATTTTCTATAAGTGTTTTTGCTTCTTTTTCCTTTGAAAGTATTACCCCAAGTTCTAAAACAGCATTATTAATGCTTTCATAAAGATCTCCTTCTTTATAAAAATCTATATTATAAACTTTGGTATATTTTTGTAAAGAATGATTATTTAATGAAAATAAAGAAGAAGAAATTAAAATATCAGGTTTTAATCTTATAACCTGTTCCAAATTTGGCTTAACTCTTAATCCTAAATCTAAAGTATAATTTTGCAAAGAAGGTTCTTTAACCCAAGTATTATAACTTTTTTTATCTCCTACTGCTTGAATATGATATCCTAACAACATCATAGTTTCAGCTGCAGTCCAATCAAGAGCAATTACCTTTAACTCTTTGGAAAAAAGATTAAGGCTTAATAAAAATATTAAAAAAATTTTTAACATTAGAAAATAGCTACTAAAGAATTTTTTTTAGGATGTTTTAAGATTGTATTGTCTATTCTAAAAATCTTTTTAATATTTTCTTCTTTCATAAATTTTAAATTGCTATTATGAAAAATAATTTTACCCTCCTCTAAAGCAATAATTTCATCACAATAAGAAGCTGCTAGATTAATATCGTGCAAAATAATAATTACTCCTATATTAAGTTCTTTGCTTATTTTAGAAATAAGTTTCATAATATCAAATTTATAAGCAATATCTAAAGCAGCTAAAGGCTCATCAAGAAGTAAAAATTTGCTTTTTTGTGCCAAAAGCATTGCTAAAAAAGCTCTTGTTTTCTCTCCACCTGATAAAAATTGTAAATCTTTATTTTCCATATAATCAACATCAGTTAATTTCATAGCTTCATAAATAATATTTTCGTCATTTTGTTTTCTAATAAAATTCTCATAAGAAAAACGCCCCATTTTCACAAGCTCTTTTACGCTGATATGATATAAATGTGGTAAATGTTGGGGTAAATAAGCTATTTTTTTAGCAAATTCTTTAGATGAAAAATACTTTATATCTTTTTCATCAAGCAAAATCTGCCCTTTTTGAAATTTAAGTTGTTTTGCTAAAATTTTTAATAAAGTTGATTTTCCCGATCCATTATGCCCCATTAGAGCATAAATTTTCCCGCTTTCAAAAGAAAGAGAACAAGGATGAATAATATATTTTTTTTCTTTACTAAATTCTAAATTAATTACTTTAAGTAATGCCATAAATACTTTCTTGAAAAAATAAAATTTTAATTGTAACAAAAACTTAGATAAGTTTTGTTTAAAAAATAAAATTATACAATAATTTTTTTAATAATGAGATTAACTCTCATAATTATATTTTTTATAAGGAGAACAATGAAAATTTCAAAATTAGCAATATTATCTTTAAGTGCGAGTTTAGCCTTAGCACAAGAAATTGGTAATTTAGATGAAGTTAGCATAGTAGGAAGTATAGAAAAAAGCAAGGAAGTTGATTATTTTAATCCAAGAAATATAACTGTTATTGATTCAGAAACCATTGAAAAAATGGGTTTTACTCAATTAGATGAAATTATGCGCTATGAAAGCGGATTTTTATCTCAACCCTATGGTTCTGATCTTGATACCACAGATTGGCTTAAATTAAGAGGCTTTGATGCAACCTTAACTTTAGATGGAACAGCCATCTATAAAGGCGGATATTTTGGCTTCTCTCCTGATATTTATGGTTTAGAAAAAATTGAAATTATAAAAGGAGCCGATTCAATTAGCTATGGATCATCTCAAAGTGGAGGAATTATTAATCTTATCAGTAAAAGACCTCAAAAAAAATCTTTTGCCGAAGTAGGTGTAAAGGTTGGAAATTTGCAACAAAATGGAATATTTTTTGATGTAAATGATCAATTTTTAAAAGATAATACTTATTTTAGATTAGTAGGTAATTATCAAAGAGAAAATGGACAAGTTGATAAAACATGGCAAGAACATTATTATATAGCTCCAAGCTTAAATATAGACATTAATGAAAAAACATCTTTAACTATTTTATCAAGTTTTCAATATGATCAAGGAGTTCCAACAACAGCTTTTTTTCCAGCTTATGGCACACTTATAAATACCCCAAATGGCTATATAGATCCAAGTACAAATCTAGGTTCGCCTTTTAGCGATTATCTAAAAAGAAGTCAAGTTTCTTTAGGTTATGAATTTATTCATTATCTAAATGATGATTTATATTTTACTCAAAATTATAAATTCAATATGGAAAATAAAGATCAATTTTCTGTTAGTTTTTCTTATCTTGATGCTTCTAATCAAAATACTGCACATAGATCTTCTGTAATTGTAGATGGTATAGCAAGAACACATACTATAGATAATAGGCTTAATTACACTAAAAATTTTGGAAAAATAAAAAATGAATTTATCACAGGTATTGATTATCAATATGCTTATGTAAGAGGTAAATATGGTTATGGAACAGCAAGTGATGTCAATATTTTTTATCCAGATTATACTCCACAAACCAAAAGCGATGTTCCAACCTATCTTGTTAAACAATCTCAACTTGGTTTGTACCTAAAAGATAAAGTAAAAATTGATAATTTTATTTTTAATGCGGGATTACGTTTTGATAAAGCAAAAAGTGATTCAAAAAGTTTTGGAGCAAAAAGTGATTATAATGTAAATCATACCTCTTTACAAACTGGAGTAATGTATATTTTTGATAATTTAGGATTAATGCCTTTTATTAATTATTCGCAATCTTTTAGACCTATAGCTGGAAATGATGGCAATGGAAACAATTACAAACCTTACGAAGGAAGACAATATGAAACAGGTATAAAATATCTTCCTTATTTTATGGATGCTGAATTTTATCTTACTTATTTTGATTTAAAAGAGAAAAATGCTCTTATAAATGCACCTAGTGGAAGTTTTGCCTCTATTCAAAGCGGAAAACAAATTTCAAAAGGAATAGAATTTAATTCAAATATCCACCTTAACGATATATTTAATTGGTTATTAGCTTATACTTATTATATTAAAACAGATACAGACTTAAATACCATAGAAACAATTAGAACTCCACAAATGCCTAAAAATACATTATCTTCTTATTTAATTTATACTTTTGCACTTAATAACAAAAGTTCTATTCAAACTATATTTGGAGTAAGATATGTAGGATCTAGTACAGATGAAGCAGGAAATAAAGGACTTAAAATTCCTTCATACACTCTTTATGATACAGGATTGGTGTTTAATTATGATAAATGGCAAACAAAACTTAATATAGATAATATTTTTAATAAAAAATATGTTAGTTCTTGTTATTATAGTTGTTATTATGGAGAAGGAATTAGAGCGAGTTTAAGTTTATCTTATAAATGGTAAAATAAATATTATTTTAACCGATTTAATAACAATGAGATATTTTATTATTTTTTTACCATTATTTTTATTTGCATCTAATTTAAAAGAATTAATTGAACTAAGCTTAAAAAATGAGCAATATCAAATTAAAATAATGCAAAATATGCAAAGTTCTTTTGAAATTCAAAGTTTAACTTCATCCTATATGCCAAATTTAAATTTGGATATAGGATATGTAGGTCTTAATAAGGATCGTCTTATCATAGATCCACAAGAAAGTTTTTACACAAAATTAAGTCTTAATTTTCTTTTGTATGATGGAGGCAAAAGAGAAGCTTTAATTAACTCTTTAAAATTTAAGAAAAATATTACAGAATTAAATAAAGAACAAAGTAAAAATTACCTAGCTCTTAAAGCTTCAACTTTATATTTTAATTATCAAAGTCTTCAAACTATCATTAAAGCTAGCGAACAAAAAGAATTATTTTTAGAAAATACCTTACAAAGACTAAAAAAATTCTATAAAGTGGGTCTTAGTGCACAAAATGAACTTGAAAGCATAAATGCAAAATACCATTTAGCTAAACTTGAACTTTCTAAAAATTTATTAAAATTAGAAGAAATTAAAAAAGATATAAAAATTTTAACTGCACAAGATTTTACTCCAGAAAAATTAAATTTTTTAGAAAACCCTAGCAAAGATTTTAAAAACAATAATAATTTAGAATTTTTAATAGCCAAAGAACAAATTAATCAAGCTAACGAAAAATTAAAAATTGCAAAATCAAGTTATTTGCCTAAAATATTTTTACAAAATAATTTTATATTTTATAAAAACAATTATAATCCAAAAATTCCTTCTATTTATCAAAATTTAGCCAATGATTTTTTTAAAAAACACGCTCAAAGCAATCAGTTCATCATTGGGATGCAATGGAAAATTTTTGACTTTAATCAAAGAAGCAAAGAAGTAGAAAAAGAAAGATTGGAAGTTCAAATTGCAAATGCTAAAGCTAATTTAATTAAAAGAGAAAATGAGCAAAATTTAGAATATTTACAAAAAAATTTAGATATTCTAAAAGAACAAATCAATGCTTTAACTTATGCTTTAAAAGCAAGTGAAATAGCCTTTAAAGTAGTTAATGAAAAATACTCTGCAGGACTTTGCTCTTATATAGAGTATTTAGAAGCTTTAGAAGAAAAATTTAAAGCCTTTAGCAATTTAGAATTAGCTAAAAATGAGCTTGAAATTACTAAAGCAAACTATTATTTTTTAGCAGGAATTGATATAAAAGATAAGGTTTTATAAATGAAAATTATCATATGTTTAATCATAAGTTTTTATACACTTATGGCTAAAGAACTTTATGCAAGCTTCAATGTTGAAGCATTAAATCAAAGCAAATTAAGCCTAGAAAGCATAGGTATAGTTAAAGAAATTAAAGTAAAAATTTCAGATTATGTAAAAAAAGGTGATGTTTTATTAAGTCTTGATACAAGCAAAGAAGAAATTGCTTTAAAAAATGCACAAAATGATTATAAATTAGCTCTAGCTAAATTTAATAATATAAAATCAAAAATGGATAAATTTAACCAAGTGCAAAATTTTATTGATAAACAAAGTTATGAAGATATTAAAACTGAATTTAATATAGCCAATCTAGAGCTTCAAAAAGCAAAAATCAATATAGCTTATTATGAAAATTTAATAGATAAAAAAATTCTCAAAGCCCCTTATGATGGTGTCATTTTTGATAAAACTATTCAAGTTGGAGAAGGAGTAGCTGGAGTTAATCAAGTTTTATTTAAAATTTTTTCTTATCCAAAAGTTAAGCTTGTACTTAGTTTTGATGAAAAATATAAAGATGAAGTAAAATTAAATCAAGAATTTATCTATAAAATAGAAGGAAAAGAACAAACATTAAAAGGGAAAATTTCACTTATTTATCCAAGTATAGACATAAAAACAAGAAAAATTTATGCAGAAGTTCAAGCAGAAAATTTAACACCAGGACTTTTTGGCGAAGGTAAAATCATCATTAAAGATTAAAAATGTATAAACTTGCTATAAACCGACCTATTACTATTTTAATGTTTTTCTTAGCTCTTATAATATTTGGTTTATTTTCTGCTTTTACTATGAATGTAAATTTATTTCCAAATGTAAATATCCCACTTATTAAGATAAGTGCAAAAGCAAACGGGGATCTAAGTTATATGGAAAGCAAGATCACAAAAGAGCTTGAAAATGCTATAAGTGAAATTGATGGACTTAAAACTTTATCTTCTGCAAGCTATGATAATTTTAGCGTTATTTTTGCAGAATTTAAGCTTGATAAAAATTTAGAAGTTGCTGCTAATGATGTAAGAGATAAACTAGGAACTTTAAGCCTTAATGCTAAAATTGAAATAGAAAAAATCTCTTCTGATTCGGGGGCAAATATAAGCTTATTTTTTAAATCTAATAACCCTTTAGAACTTATGCAAACTATAGAAGATAAAGTTAAGCCTTTTTTACAAAGAATTGATGGAGTGGGAAAAATCAATACCATAGGGTTTTTAAAACCTCAAATTCGCATACAGCTTGATATAAATAAATTGCAAAAATACAATCTTAACGCTTTAGAAGTTGCAAATATTATTAAAAATCAAAATTTTAAACAAGGTTTAGGAGAACTTGAAAACAAAGAAAATAATTTTATACTTAAAGGCTATTTTGAAGCAAAAACAATTGATGAGTTAAAAAATTTAAGAATTTATTCAGGGGTTTTTTTAAGCGATATTGCAAAAATTGAAAATTTATATGAAAATCAAAAACAAATTGCCTTCTTTCAGAGCAATGGAGTTTTATTGGAAATAAATAAAATAAGCAATTATAATGCTTTAAAGATGATTAGAAATGTTAAACAAGCTTTAGAAAATCTAAAAAATGAACTACCTAAAAATATAGAGTTTGATATACTTTATGATAAAAGTGCAAACATAACAAAACATTTAAATCAAGTAATTTTTGATATGATTTTCGGAGTTTTTTTAACTTTAATTATTGTATTTTTATTTTTAAGAAATTTAAGTGCTACTATTATAGCTTTTCTTGCTATTCCTACTTCTATTATAGCAACTTTTTTTATTATAGATATTCTAGGATATGATTTAAATCGTCTTACTTTTATAGCACTTACTTTAAGTATGGGAATTTTTATTGATGATGCTATAGTTGTAATTGAAAATATTACAAAAAAACTTAAAGATTATCCTGCTTTAGAAGCTTCTTATTTGGGTGTTAAGGAAATTGGTTTTAGCGTGCTAAGTATTAGTGTTGTTTTGCTTTGTGTTTTTATACCTATTTCTTATATGAACTCTATTTCAGGGCTTTTTTTTAACGCTTTGGGTATTAGTGTAGCTTCAGGGGTCATTGTAAGTTTTTTAGTTTCTATACTTCTAATACCAAGCCTAAGTGCTAGATTTTTAAATTCTAAAGAAAGTCATTTTTATCAAAAAAGTGAAATTTTTTTCATAAAAATAGAAGACTTTTATAAAAATTTACTTTATAAAATATTAAAGTATAAAATTCGTTTTATTATTGTTACTTTAATTTTTCTCTTTTCTTGTTTTGCTTTAGCTTTTAAAATAGGACTTGATTTTTTACCTATGGAAGATGATAGTGAATTTCAAGTTTTCATTGAAAGTAAACAAGATCTTAGTTTAGAAGCTATGAAGGATAAGTCTTTAAAAATCTTAAATCAAATTAAAAAAGATAAAAGAGTTGATTATACTTATTTATTAGTAGGTTATAATGATGCTAAAGAAGCATCAAAGGCAAAAATTTATATCAAATTAAAACCTTTAGAAGAAAGAAAAGAAAGACAAAAAACTATCATTAGTCAATATAGGGCGTTATTAAAAGATAATGATCTTAATATTAAAGTTTTGGAAATTCCAAAAATAGATGGAGCAGGTATTGATGATCCTGTGCAATTTTTAGTTTTAGGAGATGATTTAAATAAAATCAAAGAAGCCACCTTAAGAGTAAAACAAGTTTTATTACAAAATAAAGCTATAGTAGATATAGATGATGATTCTAATGCTAAAAAAGCAGAAGTCGCACTTTTCATCAATCAAGAAAAAGCTAAACTTTTAAATGTAAATCCTTATTATATTGCTGAAATTCTAAAATATTCTTTTAATAATCTAATTATAGGCAGTATGGATAGAGCCAATTCAAAAGATGATATTGTCATAAGTTTAGATCCAAAATTTAAACAAGATATAGATTCTTTAAAAAAAATACACATTAAAAACAATAAAGGTGTAGATCTTGATCTTTCTAGTGTGGTAGATTTTTTATATAAAGAAGATATTAAATCAATTCATCATTACAATAAAAATCGCAGTATTAAAACTACAGCAGGAGTTAATAATATTTCATTAGGAGAAGTTCAAAATTTAATTCTTAAAAATATAGATTTTATTTTAGGAAAAAACAATTTAAACTATGCATTTTCTGGCTTTATTAATCTTTTAGGAGAAACAATTGATGGCTTTATTTTTGCTATTACTTTAGGTTTTATATTAATTTATCTTGTATTAGCAGCACTTTATGAAAGTTTAATTTTACCTTTAATTATTATGATTACTATGCCTTTAGCCTTTGGTGGAGCTTGTCTTGGACTTTTTATCACTGGACATAATTTTTCTCTTTTTGTTTTAATTGCTATTATTTTACTTTTTGGTATGGTAGGAAAAAATGCTATTTTACTTGTGGATTTAGCCAATAAAAAATGTCACGAAGGGTTAGATCCTGATGAAGCTTTAATTTTTGCTGGAAAATCAAGACTTAGAGCAATTTTAATGACAACTTTTGCTATGATTTTTGCAATGTTACCTCTTGCTCTTTTTAAAGGCTCAGGTTATGAAGCAAACTCTCCTATGGCAATTAGTGTTATTTTTGGACTTATAAGCTCAACTCTTTTAACTTTGCTTGTTGTTCCTGTATTTTTTAAAACTTGCTTTAATTTAGATTTAAAAATAAGAAAAATTTATGAAAGAAAAAAACTGCTTTAAAGCTAAAGCATTATTTTTCTTTAAATTTTAAAGCAATTTTTGCTTGAAGTTTAAGCCAGTCTTTTTGAAGCATTATAGGAAAACCTCCATAAACTTTTCCTCCTTCAAGGTTTTTACTAACTCCTCCTCTTGCTGCAATAGTAGCAAAATTTCCTATTTTTAAATGCCCACTTGTTGCACTTTGTCCGCCCATTATAACATTACGCCCAAGCTCACTAGAACCAGAAATTCCACTTTGTGCTACTATAATGCAGTTTTCACCTATATGGCAATTATGACCCACTTGAACTAAATTATCTATTTTTGTTCCTTTTTTAATAATTGTGCTATCAAAAACTGCACGATCTATAGTTGTACAAGCACCAATTTCTACATAATCTTCTAAAATTACATTACCATTGTGATAAATTTTAAAATGTTCTCCATTTTTATTATGTGCATAACCAAATCCATCGCTTCCTATAACACAATTTGCAAGCAAATGGCATTTTTTACCTATTTTAGTATCATTATAAATTACAACATTAGGATGGATGATAGTGTCATCTTTTATCTCTACATTATCTCCTATGTATGCTCCTGCCATAATAATAACATTTTCTCCTATAAAAATATTATTTCCAAGATATACATTTGGCATAATCTTAGCACTTTTTGCAATTTGTTGTTTTTTTTCTTTAACATCTGAAATTAAATTATTAGCAAAAAGTTTGCTTAAAAAAGCAAAATGAAGATGCGCATTAGGACTTATTAAAACTTTTGTATGCTTAGGAACTAAATGCTCATATTCTTTTGCTATTAAAATAGCACCAGCACCTGTATTTGCAATATCTTTAATATTTTTTTCCCCATCGCAATAAGTAAGCTCCATAAAATTAGCTCTTAATAATGAATTTAAAGATTTAATCTCTAAATCCTCACCTTTATAATCCAAACTTAAAAAATTAGCAATTTCGCTTAATTTCATTTTAACCCCTTTTTATAATCAACCATTAAATTCAACACTTTCAAATCTTGGCTTTTCAGCAAATGAAGATTTATCTTTTAAAAAAAGAACTTCACACATTCCTACTGGTCCATTTCTATTTTTTCCTACAATAATTTCAGCATTTTCTTGTAAAGGATTTGGCATAAAATTTCTTTGATAAGTTTTTCCTTCGGCTTTAGCTTTATTTTCTCTTTCTTTTTCTTCTTGTTCTCTATAAACTTCATCTCTATATACAAATAAAATTGTATCAGCATCTTGTTCTATCGCCCCACTCTCTCTTAAATCACTTAACATTGGACGTTTATTGGATCTATTTTCTAATGAACGATTTAATTGAGATAAAGCGATAATTGGAATATCAAGTTCTCTTGCTAAAAGTTTTAAACCTCTTGAAATTTCACTTACTTGCAAATGTCTGTCATTAAAATTAGAATTACTCATCATAAGTCCTATATAATCTATCACACAAAGCTTTATTCCTTCTTCTTGTGATTTAAGGCGTCTTAAAATGGCTCTTACATCTGTAATTGTTATATAACCGCTATCATAAATATAAAACTTTTTTTCTATATAATCATTGCAAGCATCGCCTATACGATCCCATTCATTATCATTTAAATCTGCAGTAATAATTTTTTGCAAAGGAATAGAAGTTTTTGCAGACAACATTCTTTGCATAATTTGAACTGCTGGCATTTCAAGTGAAAACATTACCACTCCATTGTTTTGTCTTAAAGTTTTTTCTATAAAATTTAAGCACAAGGTTGTTTTACCCATACCGGGTCTTGCTGCGACAATAACAAGCTCTCCACCTTTAAAACCTTTAGTCATAGAATTAAGCTCATCAAATCCTGTATCAAGTCCTATTAATCCTTTATTTTCTAAACTTTTTTGCTTTTTAAATTCTTCTAAAAGCTCGCTCACAACAATCTCTGAGCTTTTAATATCATTAGAATTAATCCTATTTGTCAAATTAAAAATTTCTTTACCGATTTCATCAGAAATTTCGCTAACAGGACGCTCTTCGTTAATACGACTTGGTAAAAGATAGGCAAAATTTAAAAGTTGTCTTTTAATTGATTTTTCTTTAAGTTCATTTACATAAGCCACTAAATCGATCATAGTTGGCGTTGCTATAATTTCATTTAAAACATTCTCATCGATATTTTTATTGTATTTTTTAATAAAACTTACACTAATAGGGCTATTGGCATTTACACAAGCAATAATAGCTTTAAAAATATCTTGATGGGCTTTTAAACTAAAGTCTTTTATCTCAATATCTCCGGCTATACTAGCATAAGCATCTTCGCTATATAAACAAGTACTTAAAATAGCTCTTTCTAAATCTAAATCAAAATATTCTTGATTTTTCATAAATTTTTAACCTCTAAAAATAACTTTGTATTAAAATTTTAACAAATTAAAAATAAATTTATACGAAATTAATACAAATTTAATTAACATTATCCCTTTTTATTTTCAAAATTAAAAGGAGAAAAAATTTGAAAAAAATATTATTATCTTTCTGCTTCATCCCGTTGTTTTTAAGTGCAGCAGATTTTAACCAAGGTTTTAGTGGAAATATTTCATTTGGGTTTGGCATTAGAGATATCAAAAGCAATCTTTCGCCTTTAGCTAATCGTGATTATATAAGTAGTCTTAATGAAAATCCTCATTCTAGCGCCGAAGCAAGTTTGCTTTTAGGATTTGAACTTTATTATGGTGGTTTAATTGACAACGATAGACTTTTTCTAAAAAACTATAATGGAAGAGATATTAGTGGAATTTCTTTAGGTTATGAAAGATCATATTTGGAAAAATTTACCTCTTCTTTAGCATTTGTTAGCTCATTAAGAGAAAAAGCTTACGCTAATCCTTATCTTACAAAACAAAATAGAGAAGAAACTGATGTTAGTAAATTTGGTATTAAACTAGGAACAAGTTATGAAATTGATGCTTTACAAAATATAAATTTAAGCTATCTTTTTGCAAAAAATAAAATTGATCAAGAACTCATTACGCTTAATTCTTTAAAACGTGATGGATATTTTCATCAAATTGAACTAAAATATAATTATTCTTTCTTTAATGCAGGGATAAATTATGACTACAATGATGCAGATGGTAAAGCACAAAGCTTCTCAAGATACGGAATAAGCGCTGGATTGAATCATCCTTTTATGCAAGATTATATTTTATCTCCTGAAATAGCCTATAATAAAATAGAAGCTAAAAAAATTAATCCACTTTTTAATCAAAAAGCTTCTGGAAATGAGATAAAATTTAATTTAAAGGTTGTTAAAAATAATTTCTTAGACAAAAAAAATCTTTATTCATATGCTACTTATATTCTTAAAAAAGAAAATAACGATATTAGTTTTTATGATGAAACCTATCAGATATTTTTAGCCGGAATTGGTTATCGCTTTTAAAAAATAAGCTTGAATGAATTTCAAGCTTTAAAATACAATAGTTTTATTATTATAAATAAAAACTCTATCTTCAAAAACCAAATCAAGAGCTTTAGACAATACATTTTTTTCTATAACTCTACCTATTTTTTGCATTTCTTGCCAAGTATATTCATGATTAACAGGTAAAACATCTTGAGTAATAATAGGCCCCTCATCAAGACAATCATTTACAAAATGAGCTGTGGCTCCAATAATTTTTACCCCTCTTTCATAAGCTTGCTTATAAGGATTTGCTCCGATAAATGCAGGTAAAAAAGAATGATGAATATTAATAATTTTTTCCTCATAACATTTAACAAAATAAGGTGATAAAATTCTCATATATTTTGCTAAAACCAAATAATCAAAATTATAATTTTTTAAACAAGATAAAATTTCTTTTTCTTGTTCATCTTTGCTTTTATCAGTTGTAGAAAATGTATGATAAGGAATATTAAATTTTTCTACCAATGGTTTAAGAATATCATAATTTGAAATCACAGCTTTAATATTGGCTTCAAGTTCATTGCTAAAATGTTTTATAAGCAAATCTCCTAAACAATGACTTTCCTTTGTTACAAAAATAATAATATCTTTTTTTCTTTTTTCATAAAGTTCGATAAAAGAATCACAAGGCATTATTAATTTTAAATTATTAAGCAATTTTTCCTTATCAAACTCTCCCTCTAAAAGTCCTCTAAAAAAGAACATTTCCTCATTTACAAATTCGTCATTTTTAATAATATTAATATTATTTTCAAAAAGAATTTGAGAAATTTTATAAACCAAACCTTTTTGATCTTTGGTGCTAATTTTTAAAATATATTTCATAATCTAATCCTTTTGTAGATATTTTAAAAGTTCTTTTTCTTTTTCTTTTTGTATTAATTCTCCTAAATCCTTTCCATTTAAATTGCTTTTAAAAATTTTATCCATATCAATATTGATTGCAATTTTTTTATCATATACTTTTAATTTTTTTGCTCTTTTTATTCTTTCTTTATCCCAAAGACCAAGCCAAGAATTTAAGGGTTTTTTTAAGGCAATTTTTAAAAGCTCAAAATCACTTATTTCACCTTCAAAATACTCTTCTTTTACCTTTGATAATAATTCTTTTTTTAACTTACTTTTTTTAAAAAACTCATTAAAATCAATTTTAAAATAATTTAAGTAAAGATATAAAAATAAAGCCTCATCTTTAATAAATTCTCTAGTATTTTTAAGTAATTTTTCAAATTGACTATCATTAAAATTATGAAAAAAAATTTTTTCTTCTAAGTTTAAATCTTGTATATATTTATAACCCAATGCCAAATTTTCTGTTTTAAAAAATTTATAAAGTTCTGTATTAATACGCTCCAAATTAAGATCGCTTATATCCATCTCTCTCATCAATTCTAAGCTTTCGTTAGCAATGATAAAATTAAATCTTGCTGCAAAAACAATAGCTCTTAAAATTCTTAAACTATCTTCTTTAAAGCTTTTAGCATCTATGTGTCTTATGGTCTTATTTTTAAGATCTTCATATCCACCATAAAAATCTAAAAATTCACCATTAAAAATATTAATCATTAGAGCATTAAAAGTAAAATCTCTTCTTCTTGCCCCATCTTTTTCTATTTGACAAATTTTAACATCAAAGCCTCTATAACCTTTTGAAATTTTATTTTCATATCTTGCTAAAGCCAAATCATAGTTTTTATATTTATAAACAAAAAAACTTTTACCAAAACCATTGGCTCCTAGTTTTTGCATTATTTCATCAAATTGATGACAAGTAAGATCATAAAGTTCTATATCATAATCATTTAATGGAAGATTTAATAATAAATTTCTTACACTTCCACCTACTAAATATGCTCTTTTGGTATAAGGTTTTAAAAAATTTACTATAAAATTAATATCAGGATTATTTTTTAAGTTTATCTTCAATTTTTGCAAGTAAAAACTCTAAAAAATTTATCGTTAATGTTAATTTTTGCTCTACTTTATCTTTTTTTACACTATTTAAACCCTCAAATAAAACTAAAATTCTTTCTCGTAAATTTTTTAAAAAAATATCATCTTGATAATTTAAATTTTCTTTTTTTTCTAGTACATTTTCTTCTATTTCTTGTATATAAGAATAAGCTTCATCAATTTGTGGAATATTTTCTAAAAAATTATTATTTTCTTGACTTATTTGTAGTTTTTTTTCATTTTGAAATTCTTTGGTTTGTTCTTTTAAAATATCATTTTCAATTTCATTATCTTGTTCTTGTATAGAAATTTCTTCAACGCTAGGAAATTCTTCTTTAGATTCTTTAGTATGAATTTCATTTAATTTATTTTGAATATTTAGTTCTTTTTGCTGTTCTTCTAAAATACTTTTTTGTCTTTCTTTTTCTTTAATTTCTATACTAATTTCATCAATTGTTTTTTTAGCTAAATCTTCAATATTCATATTTTTATTAACCACCTTTTAAATTCATTAATTTCTTCTTCACTTTGCATCATAATAAAAAAATCAAGCATTTGGGTATTTAAATCTGTATGTTTTGATCTTAATCCACTAAGTCTGCGTATAGCATCAATAGCATTTTGATTTTCTGGATCACTTTTTAATATATTTTTATAAATTTCTAAAGCCTCATTTTTAAGACCTTGTGCTTCATAAATAGAAGCTTCGGTAACGGTATTTTTTTTCATAGATCATCTTTTGATATTGTTTTTTTAATTTAAATATTTTAGCAAAAAGAGTTATTACAATCAAGCAGATCAAACAGAAAGTATGGCGCGCTCGAGAGGATTCGAACCTCTGGCCTTTTGAACCGCAATCAAATGCTCTATCCAGCTGAGCTACGAACGCAAAATAAAAATGAAAATTATATATAAAAAATCTTAAAAATAGCAAAAATTTATTTCTTTTTTTTTAAATAATCATCAAATTCAAGCTCTTTAACTTTCTTGCTTTTGTAGTATAACAAGCCAAAAATTAAAATAAAACAAATGCTAAAAAATATATATAAGGTTCCATAAGGATTATTTTCTAAAAAAAGATTTTTTGTATTCATTCCAAAAAAACCTACTATAAGATTTAAAGGAAGAAAAATCACAGAAAGCACACTTAAGAGATAAATATTTTTATTCATTGTTTCATTTTTAATAGAGCTTGATAAAATATAAAGTGCATCAAGATGCGAAAGATTATCTTTAATGCTATTTATAAGAATATCAACATTTAATAATAATAATTTTAAAGTTTTTTTCAAAAAAAGATGATCGTTTAAAAGCATTTTTAAAGAATCTTTTAAAAGTATCAAAAATTTTAAATTTTTATTAATTTTTTGCTTTAAAACGAAAGATTTCTTTAAAAAATTCTTAATAGAATTCCCTTTTAAAATCATATTTTCTTTATATTCAATGATATTTTGAAATTGAGTATTTTGCTTTTTTATATTTTCTAAAATTTCTTTAAATAAAGAAGTAAAATCTTCTATTTTAAAAGGTATAAATTCTTCATTATTTTTTAAAAAAAGAATATTTTTATCCTCAAACGAAAAAACTTTTAATTTCTGATCAAAATGTAAAATAAAAATTTTTTGCTCTCCAAAATCAGTATAAAGTGTTTCTAAATTTTTATTTTGCAAAATTTTCTTTAAATTTTCGTTTAGCACTGCACACCTCTTAAAGAATAAAATTCTTTTTTAAATTTAGAAAAAGAATTTGAAAGAATTGCTTTTTGAGCATCTTTAACAAGCGTTAAATAATAATGCAAATTATGCAAGCTTGCTAAACGAAAAAAAGTTAATTCTTTTGATTTAAAAAGATGATTTAAGTATCCTCTTGAATAATTTTTACAAGTATAGCAAGAACATTTTTCATCAATAGGACTATGATCATTTATAAATTCCATTTTTTTAATATTAAATTTCCCAAAAGTAGTAAAAAAAGTTCCATTTCTTGCATTTCTTGTTGGCATTACACAATCAAACATATCAACCCCTCTTTCAATGTTTTCAACCAAGTCTTCTGGAGTCCCAACTCCCATTAAATATCTTGGACGTTTTTCATCCATAAAAGTTGTAACATTTTCAACTGTTTCATACATAAGTTTATTTTCTTCACCTACACTTAAACCTCCAATAGCCAAACCATCAAATTCCATTTCATTTAAAGCTAAAGCACAACGCTTTCTTTCACTATAATCTGTTCCACCTTGCACTATACCAAAAATATTTTGCCCAATCCCTATTCCATTTTCTTGTTGTAATTTATGATATTTTATAGATTCTTTTGCCCATTTTATTGTTCTATCTACTGAAAGTTGTATTCTTTTAAGATCGGCTGGTAAAGCTACTAAATCATCTAGTATCATCATAATATCTGAATTAAAATCATATTGAGTATCAAGCACACTTTTTGGAGTAAAAAAATGTTTGCTTCCATCAATATGACTTTTAAACTCTATCCCCTCTTCACAATGTTTTGAATTTTTACTTAAAGAAAATGCTTGAAATCCACCACTATCTGTTAAAAAGCTTTTAGTAAAACCGCTAAAATGATGTAATCCTCCAAAATTTTTAATCACACTGCTTGTAGGACGCAAATATAAATGATAAGTATTTGCTAAAATAATTTTAGCATCAAGTAAATCTAAAAGATCCTTAGCATCAAGACTTTTTACAGCCCCAAGTGTCCCAACTGGCATAAAAATAGGCGTTAAAAAAGAACTATGGGTAGTTTTAATCTCACAAACTCTTGCATTTTGATCTTTATGTTTTAATTTAAATTCCATTTGCTATAATTTCCTTTTTTGGAGTGAAACAATGAATCATATTTTAATAATTATTGATGGTATTTTAGCAAAGCATTTCTTAGAAAGGCTTTGTTTTGAAAAAGGATTAAACTTTTTTTTTACCATTGTTTATCAAAATGATACAAATATTGATTTAAATATAAATAATGAATATTTAGAATTTCATAAATTTGATCCTACTAGCACAGCTAGACTTGAGCTTATTATGACAAAAGATTATAAACAAGCTTTAATCTATATGGATAATGAATTTGATACTAAAAAAACTTATGAAAGCTTAAGATCTTTAAATTCGCAATTAGAAATTAATATTATGGATTTTTGGGGACTTGTTATCAACGATGAACAATGTAAGATCGTTGATGCAAGAAGTGCTTTAAGCAGAAGATTTTTAGATTTTTTACCTGATGTTGCTCTTACAGCTCAATATATAGGACTTGGACTTGGTGAGATTATGGAGATTAAAATCCCAGTAGGTTCTATTTTTGCCTATAGACACATAGGTTTTATCCAGCAAAAAAGATGGCGCATTGTTTTAGTTTATAGGAATTCAAAAATACATTTTGTAAAACCAAGTTTTATACTCTATCCAAATGATAGTATTTTGATAGTAGGAGATCCTGTAGTACTTCAAAGTGTTTTTCATAATATACGCGGAAATTTAGGTCAATTTCCAGCACCTTTTGGAAACAATATTTATTGCATTATTGATATGAAAAATATGAGTTTATTAACACAAGAAAGACTTATAGATACGCTCATTACCTTTAGTCAAAAAACCAATAGTCGTAAATTTTTCTTAAGAGTTATTAATCCAACTATTAACAGCATTTATGAAAAAATAAAAAAACTTATAGATACATCAAGTAAGAATGAAGAAATATTTTTTGATTATAAGAATACAGATTTTAAAAATCTTAATTCTTTTTTAGAAAATAATGATGTTGGAATGTTTATTACTGATCATAAATATTTTGAAAAAGAAAAAAAGAATTTTTTTGAACTAAAAATTCCTATTTTAAAAATTGGAGATACAGATTTTAATAATTTAAAAGAATGCGTGATTTTAAGCTCTGATGAAAATGAATTAGAAAATCAAGCTAATGTTATAGTAGATTTAAGCAAATTGCTTAATTTTAATGTGAGTTTTTATTATTATAATCCTATACAAGAAAATGTAAATTCTATGGAAGAGTATTTTGAGAGTCTTTCAAAACTCTATGATAAAAATATTTTAATTATCAATAAAAAAGACGAAAATCCTATTTTAAGCTTGCAATATAGAAATGATTTATTGCAATTTATTAGTTTTGATCCCGAGTTATTAAAAAATAGTTTATCAAGAAATTTAAGTACTAATTTTAATAAACACTATAAAAAGATGAGTAGAAATTATCAACTTTTTATTCCTATAAGTTAAAAAATGCAAATAGATATCAAATTAAAACAAAATTCTTATAAAGTTTTTATTAATGAATTAGAAAAACTTAATCTTGATACTAAAGTTGTTTTACTAAGCAATGCTAGAATTTTAAATCTTCATCTTAAAACTCTAAAAAGCAAAATAAAATGTAAAGAACTCTTTATCATCAGTATAGAAGAAGGCGAAGAATATAAAAATTTAAAAACAGTAGAAAAAATTTTAAATCAAATGTTTGTGCACCGTATTGATAGAAAAAGCGTTTTGATTAGTTTTGGTGGAGGAGTTATTTCTGATATTGGAGGTTTTGTTGCGAGTATATATCAAAGAGGAATTGAATTTATCAATATTCCAACCACTCTTTTAGCCTGTGTGGACGCTTCTGTTGGAGGTAAAACAGGGATTAATAATCAATTTGGAAAAAACCTCATAGGTAGTTTTTATCAACCAAAAGCTGTTTATTGCCAAAGTGAATTTTTAAAAACTTTAAATGATAAAGAATTGAGTTCTGCTATGGCAGAAGTTATAAAAATGGCTTTGAGTTTTGATATTTATTTTTTTAGATTCATCCAAAATATCGATAAAAAGCTTTTTTTATCAAGAGATGATGAGTTGCTTTCAAATATCATTCAAAAAAGCGTAGAAATTAAAGCCAAAATTGTTTCAAAAGATGAAAAAGAAAATCATTTAAGAATGATGCTTAATTATGGTCATACTTTTGCACATATAATAGAAAATCAAACTTTTTATAAAAAATATTTACACGCAGAAGCTGTAAGCATTGGAATTCATATGGCAAATATTTTAGCTTATCATTTAAATTTTCTAAAAAAAACACAAATTCAAGAAATAAATCAAACTTTACAAAAATTTGATTTGCCTATATTTTATAAAATACCTAATATAAATACCTTTTATCAAAGCTTTTTTCTTGATAAAAAAACCAAACAAGAAAAAATAAATTTTATTTTATTAAAAAAGATAGGAAAAGCTATTATTAAAGATGATATAGATAAAAATATCATTTTAAAAAGCTTAGAAAGTTTTATATGAAAAAAATACTTTATTTATTAATTTTAGTTTGTTCTTTTGTTTATAGTCAAAATGCTACAATTAATACTATCAATAAACAAATTGAAGAACTTAATTCTTTAATCAATAAAAATGTATGGAATATTCATTATGAAAATTTTAATAAATATCAAGAAATTAATAATGAACTTATAGTTTTAGATTCTTTATTAAAAAAGGATGATTTAAAATTAGAACAAAAAGAAGAAATTAAAAAAAAGATTGTTTCGTTAAAAGAGCAACTAAATCTTTTAAAAGATTATAAAGATTTTAATTTTGCTAAAATTTTGCTTGTTCCTCAAAATATAGAAATATTACCAAAACTTACCAATCCTTTAGAGATTATTAATGCCTTTTCTCATATAAAAAAATTAAAAAACGAAAAAGAAGAATATATTTTTAAATTTAATAATTTTAAAAATTTAATTGATACCATCAAAGAAAAAAATACAGATCTAAAAGAGCTTGTAAAATTTAACAATAGTAAAGAAAATATAAAAGAATTAGAAAAATCTAACAAAAAATTAGAAGAATTTGAACAAGCTTTGCAATTTGTTTCTGTTTCATTTTTAGTTTATGAAAAAAAAATCGATGAAGAAATTTTTCGTGTTCAATCTGAGATAAAAGAACAAAGCTTAAAAGCTTTAAATCTTATTATTGCTATTATCATAGTAATTGTTATATCGTTTTTGTTAAAAATGATTGTTAAAAAATATATTAAAGATAATGAACGCTATTATACTGCAACTAAGATTATTAATGTTATTAATGTCAATATTATATTATTTATTTTACTTTTTGTTTATATAGAAAATATTTCTTATTTAATTACTATTTTAGGTTTTGCCTCTGCTGGATTAGCTATTGCAATGAAAGATATGTTTATGTCTATGCTTGGATGGTGTGTAATTATATTTGGTGGAAGTTTTCGTGTAGGCGATCGTATAAGAGTAACATACAATAATGAAATTTATGTTGGAGATATTATAGATATTTCTCTTTTAAAAATTACACTTTATGAAGATATCACTCTTGTAACTTACACAGATAATAGACGTGCTGGAAGAATTATTTTTATACCTAATAACTATGTTTTTACAGAGCTTATATCAAACTATACGCATCATGGTATGAAAACCATTTTTGATGGTATTGATATTACTCTTAGTTTTGATTCTAATCTTGAAAAAGCTCAAAAAATTATTGAAGAAATCGTAATTAAACATTCTAAACCTTATACAAATTTAGCTAAAAAAACTTTAACTAAACTTCAAAATACCTATAGCATTAAAAATCCTCAAGTAGGACCTAAATTTTTTACTTTTTTTGAAAACTATGGCATGAGAATTTCTGCGTGGTATATGACAAATTCCTATGCAGCTTTAACACTTAGAAGTACATTATGCAAAGAAATTGTTAAAGAATTTAATAAACATAAAGATATAAAATTTACTTATCCAACTCAAAATATTTATTTTCCTTCTAAAGAGGATATTTTAAAACATTCTAAGGAGAATTTTTGAAGGAAAAAGTTTTTATTAAAACATTTGGTTGTCGTACCAATATTTATGATAGCGAACTTTTAAAAAAATATATTAAAGATTATGAAATTACCTATAAGGAAGATGAGGCTAAGATTATTATTATTAATTCTTGCACAGTTACAAATGGAGCTGATAGCGGGATTAAAAACTATATTCATAATCTACAAAGAAAAGGAATAAAAATCATTTTAACAGGATGCGGTGCTTTTAGCAAAGGCAAAGAACTCTTTGACAAAAAACAAATTTTTGGAGTTTTAGGAGCATCTGAAAAAAATAAAATTAATGATTTATTAAATACTAAAAAAAATTTTTATGAAATAGGAAATTTAAATTTTATAGATAAAGACATAGTAAGCAAATATGAACATCATACAAAAGCTTTTATAAAAATCCAAGAAGGATGTGATTTTAATTGTAGTTATTGCATTATTCCAAGCGTTAGAGGAAAATCAAGAAGTGTTAAAGAAGATATTTTATTAGAACAAGCTAAAATACTAGCCCAAAATGGCTATAATGAACTTGTATTAACAGGAACTAATATAGGAAGTTATGGTTTAAAAGATCAAACAAGCCTTGGAAAACTCTTGCAAAAATTAGGAAAAATATCAGGGATTAAACGTATTAGACTAGGTAGCCTTGAACCTGCTCAACTTGATGAAAGTTTTTTTGAAATTTTAGATGAAAATTTTATTGAAAGACATTTGCATATAGCCTTACAACACACAAGTGAAACCATGCTTAGAATTATGAGACGCAGATCTCATACAAAAAATGATCTTGCTTTATTTCAAAAACTTTCCTCTAAAGGTTTTGCTCTAGGAACTGATTTTATAGTAGGTCATCCTGGAGAAAGCGAAGAAATTTGGCAAGAAGCTTTAGCTAATTTTAAAGAATTTAATCTTACTCATATTCATGCTTTTGTTTTTAGTCCAAGAAATAACACTCATTCGGCAACTTTAAAAAATACTATAAATGGTCAAATTGCAAAAGAAAGATTAAATATTTTAAAAAATATAGTTAAAGAAAATAATTATAATTTTAGAAAAAATTATAAAAATACAAAACTTGAAATTTTAGTAGAAAATAAAAAAGACAATATCTTTGAAGGCTATGATCAATTTTTTAATAAAGTAAAAATTCATTCTTTTAAAGATATTTCAAAAGAATGGTTAAGTGTTAAAAATTATAATATTAAAGAAGAATATAATGAAGTTATTTTAAGGCATGATTATGAAAAATAAAAAAATTATTTTTATATCTTTGGCTATTTTGTGTTTATTATTTGTTATTTTATATTTAAAAAATGAAGTAAAATTTATAGATAAAGAGTTATATCAAAGCTTTCTTGATCAAAATTTAATACAAAAAGCTATTATTGATGAAAATGAAATTTTTTTAAAAGTTAAAGGAGAAAATTACGCCATCATAAAAGATGGTGTGGATATAAAAGAACTTTTAAATAAAGTTCCAATAGAAGTTAAAAAAGAAAATTATTTTTTGCTTATTTTAATTCTAATTTTAATTTTTGCTCTTTTATTTTTCATCTTGCTCTCTAGCAAAAAACAAAACTTTAAAATACAAAATCATCAAGAACAAAATAGAAATTTAAATACAAACTCTTGGGATATTAATATCAAACCCGTTATTTCAAATATAACTTTTAACGATGTAGCAGGTGTTAATGAAGTAAAAACAGAGCTAAGTGAATTAGTTGATTTTTTAAAAAATCCCAAAAAATATAAAGAATTTGGAGTAAAAATGCCTAAAGGGGTTTTAATGGTAGGACCCCCTGGTGTTGGTAAAACTCTGATTGCAAAAGCTGTGGCAGGAGAAGCTGGGGTTCCTTTTTTTTATCAAAGCGGATCTAGCTTTGTTGAAATTTATGTTGGAATGGGAGCAAAGCGTGTAAGAGAGCTTTTTTCTAGAGCTAAAATGATGGCGCCAAGTATTATATTTATTGATGAAATTGATGCAGTTGGAAAAACAAGAGGAGAAATGTCTAATGTAGAAAGAGATAGTACATTAAATCAACTTTTAACCCAAATGGATGGTTTTGAAGATAATAGTGGCGTTATCGTAATTGGTGCTACAAATAAAATAGAGCTTATGGATAGTGCTCTTCTACGCTCAGGACGCTTTGATAGAAGAATTTTTTTATCTTTGCCTGATTTTAATGATAGGCTTAAAATTTTAGAAATTTATATGAAAGATAAAAAAAATGAAGCAAATTTACAAAAAATTGCTAAAGCAACCGTAGGATTTAGTGGAGCTGGACTTGAAACTTTGGTAAATGAAGCTGCTATTAACGCATTAAGAAGAAATTCAAATCAAGTAAGTGAAAATGATTTTTTTGCTGTATTAAATAAAGTCCTTTTAGGAAAAAAGAAAATATTAAGTTTTAATGAAAAAGAAAAGAAAATTCAAGCTACCTATCAAGCTGCAAAAGCTTTGAGCGCATATTACTTTGATATAAAATTTGAAAAAATTACCCTTATTGAAGATAGATTTAAAGAGTATGAAAATAATATAAAATCAAAATCAGAACTTTTTAATAAAATAAAAGTTTATTTAGCAGGCTCGTGTGCAATGGAGCTTATTTACAATGAAAACTATACAAATTCACAAAATGACTTTTTAAAAATTAAAGAAATTCTTGATTTCATGATAAGTTTTGATATGATAGAAGACAGCTCTTTAAAAAAACAAAAAGAAGAAATGTATGAATTTTTAACCCCTATGAAAGAAAAAATTTCAAAGCTTTCATCCATTTTACTCGAAAAAGAAAAACTAGAATATGATGATATTAAAGAAATTATAATGATTTAATCATCATATTCTTTATGTAAAATAGTTCCATTAAAATCTATTAAAACTTTTATATTATTAACAAGTTTAATTTTATAATAATTAATTTTTTTTTCTATTTCTTTTGCTTTTATATTTTTAAATTCATTTTTGACAATACTAGCTATATTTACAGGCAAAATATCTAAATCCAAAGGAGTAATTTTAGCTTCTATCTCTCTCCAAGAACCATCACTAGAAAATTCAAGCTCTGTTCCATCGCTTAAATAAACTTCATAGGAATTTTTATCTTGCTGAACTATACCCACCGGAGCTTTAAAATATTTTTTTATAAATTCCTTTGAATTAGGAGGCAAAGAATCAAAGGAAATAATCATATCAGCTGATAAATAGCTAAATAAAATTAATGATATAATAATACTTTTAGTTTTCAAATTATAAACCCTAAATTCAAAATTTCTAAAGTATATTTTTTATTTGTGAATTTTTTGTGAATTTTTACAATAAGGAGTCTTTTTGTTTGTATTTATTTTAATATTTATAAATATTTTATTTTTTATTTTAATTCCTTATTCTAGTTATGATATATTTGGACTTAATATTTTATTTTTTAAAGAAGACTTTTATTGGCAAATTTTAAGCTCGATGTTTTTACACGCTGATTTAACACATTTAATTTTAAATATGATTGTTTTATTTCAATTTGGACTTATTTTAGAAAAACAAATCAAAGCTTTAAATTTTATTTTATTGTATTTTATAGGAGGTATGGCAACTTCCATCTTAAGCCTTTTTTATATTTATTTTGCGTATATTTATTTTAATCAAACAATCAATCTTATAGGTGCAAGTGGAGCAATTTGCGTATTAATGGGTTATTTTGCTTTTTTAAATAAAAATAGCACAAAAGGACTTATTGTAGCTCTTTTGCTTATGAGTTTTGTTCCTTTGCTTATGGGTATTAATATAGCTTGGTATGGGCATATTTTTGGATTTGTTTGTGGATATATTTTTGCAAAATTAAAAAATAATTTTAAAATATTTAAAAAATATTAAAAAAGAGAAAAAATGGCAACGAAAATTTTACTTTTAGAAGATGATTTATCCTTAAGCGAAATTATAAAAGAATTTTTAGAAGATGAAGGCTATGAAGTTATACTTTGTAATAATGCAAATGAAGCTTTAAATTTAGCATATGAAAAAAATTTTGATCTTTGGATTTTGGATGTAAAAATTCCTCTAGGAGACGGCTTTTCCTTGCTTAAGGAACTAAGAAATTGCGGAAAAAAAACTCCGGCTATTTTTATGACTTCTTTAAACACCTTAGCTGATTTAAAACAAGGTTATGATTCAGGATGTGATGATTACATACGCAAACCTTTTGAGCTTGCTGAACTTAGCATCCGCATAGAAGCATTACTTAAAAGAGCTTTTTCTCATAAAAAAGAAGATTTTGAAGAATTGGGAAATGGTTTTAAATTTGCATTAAAATCACAAATTTTATATCAAGATGAAAAACCTTTATCTTTGCCTAATAAAGAAATAAAACTTTTAGCCTTTTTATTAAAAAATAAAAATCATTTTATAAAAACCGAAACTATTTTTGAAGAAATTTGGGGATATGATGAAGAACCAAGTGAATTAAGTCTTAGAGTATATATTAAAAATTTAAGAAAGCTTTTAGGAAAAGAAAAGATTATAAATCAAAGGGGTAGAGGTTATAGTTATGTCGGAGAATAAATCAAGTAAAAAAGTGATTTATCAAATCTTATTTATCTATCTTACAACAACAGGAATTTTTTTAGCATTCTTCTTTACTCTTTGGTATCAAAAACTTTATGAAGAATTGATAATTTTACAAGGAAACAATCTTAAAGAAATTCATAGAAATATTGTTATTAATATTATAAATTCTAAATTTATTCCTGTCGAACAAAGCTCTAAAAATATAGCTGATTCATCAAAACTTAAATTTGCTATTTTTGATAAAAATCAAATTTTTTTCGATAATTTAGATTTTAATTTATCAAAAGCCAAAGCTAAATTTAAAGGAAGGGGAATTGAAAATGGAAAAGTATTTTTCGAAGCAAAAATGAATTCAAATAATTATTATTTAATTAATAAAAATAACGAAATTGACAATGAAGAAAATGCTCTTAAAATCATCATACAAGGAAATGATATAAATCAAGAATTATTATGGATTAGAATTAAAGTATTAATTTGTGCCATTTTTGCTTTTTTACTTCTTGCTATTATTGCCTATTTTTTAGTAAAAATAGCTCTAAAACCATTAGATGAAAAAATTAAATTTTTAAATCGCTTTATTAAAGATTCTACTCACGAAATCAACACTCCATTAAGCGTTATTTTAATGAGTATAGAACAACTCCAAAAACAAAATATAGAAAATAAGAAATTTGAACGCATTAAACTTGCAGCTAAAACCTTAAATCAGGTATATTCTGATTTAGTCTATTATAACTTTGAACACACCCTCTCCAAAGAAAAAGAAGAGCTTGATTTAAAAAAACTCATTTGTGAGCGTTTAGAATATTTTAAACCTTTTTTAGAGCAAAAAAAAATAACACTTATAAGTAAATTAGAAAAAAGTTTTATTTTTGCTAATAAAGCTCAATTTGTAAAACTTTTTGATAATCTTTTAAGCAATGCTATAAAATATAATAAAAAAAATGGAAATATCAATATTTGTCTTAAAGAAAATTTTTTAAGTATTAATGATAGTGGTATTGGCATAGCTAAAGAAAATTTAAAAAATATTTTTGATCGCTACGCAAGATTTAATCAAGATCAAGGTGGTTTTGGCATAGGACTTTCTTTGGTAAAAAAAATTTGCAAAGAAAATAATATATCAATTTCTTGTACTTCAGATGAAAATATAGGAACTACTTTTACTTTAAAATGGTAAAGTTTTATTTGCTTAAATGAGCTTTTTCTTTTATTTCTACTATGGAATTAAGTATTTTAATAAATTCTTTCTTATCATTTTGACTTAAATTATTCATTTTTGAATTTATAAGAATTTCAACAAGATTTTCATTTAATAAATCATTATCACCAAATTCTCTTGCTTTTTGTATGATCTTTAAAACTCTTAAATCTTTTCTGTTATACATTTAAATCCTTTAAAACAATAACGCTAACAAATCTTTTATTTGTTTGTTCGCGTCTATAAGAAAAAAATCTTTTATCATCAAAAGTGCAAATATTACAATCTTTTATATTATTTATTCTTAAATCCTTTGCTTGTTTTTTAACAATTGCTTTTAAATCAAGTCTAGAATTTTTAATAAAATCTTTAAAATACTTTTGCGAAAAAGATAAAAGTTCATCTTTAATTTCATAATTTTTTTGACAAATACTAGGTGCTATAAATAAATTGATTTCTTCATTTTTAATACTTGGATTTAAAAGATGAAATTTATCAATACTCTCTTTTAAAATATTTTCAAAAGTCCCCTTTCTTCCAGAATGAAGCCCAGCTATAATCCCGCTTTTATGCCATAAAAGCAAAGGTAAACAATCCGCGCTTAAAACACAAAGTGCGGTATTTTTACAAGTGCTAATAATTCCATCGCAAGAAAAATTTGTAAAACTTTTTGTAAAAATTTCAACTTTATTAGAGTGAATTTGATTCATAAACACACATTGTTTTATATTTTTAAAACCCAAATCAGAAAATAAATTCTCATTTAATATTTTAGCCTTAAAAGGGCTATAATCTTTATCATAGGCACAAAAAATACTAACTTGCTCATTATCTAATAAAGATAAGAAATTTTCTCCACTTCTTCCCATGTAAGACCTTTATTTTGATTTGTTTGCGCATAAAGATAACGCGCTAAAAGATCACTTTCTATATTAATTCTTCTTCCTATTTTATAATCCTTAAAAAGTGTTTCTTTAAAAGTGATTGGTATAATTGTAAGACGTATTTTATCTCTAAAAACTTCATTGATTGTTAAGCTTACCCCATCAATACCTATACTTCCTTTATTTGCCATAAATTTCATAATCTTTTGAGGTAAAGCTATAAAAAAATCTATCCCATTTTCATTTTTTTGAATCTTTATAAGCTCTCCTATAGCATCAATATGTCCTTGCATTAAATGACCATCAATTCTATCTCCATATCTTAAAGCAGGTTCTATATGCACTTTATCTTTTAAATTTTCTATAGCAATATTAGTGCGACTTTCATAAGAAAGCTCAAGATCAAAACCATCTTGATATAATTTAATAACACTTAAACAAGCTCCATTAACCGCTATACTATCTCCTATCTTTGGACGATAAGCAGTTTTTAGACTTAATATATGCCCACGAAAAGATTTTACTTTTGCAATTTCTCTTATGAGACCATTAAACATTTTTTAACCTTAAAATATTTTATTAAAAAGCTTATCAATTTTCTCCCCTACTTTATTAGTTTGATCTTTAGCTTTTTCTCCTATAACATTTTTAATTGAATTTGCGATACTTCCTACGTCTAATTTGATTTTGGGATTTTCACTTGTTCCTGTAATTGAGCCTTTAAAATTTGCCTTATTAATACTAGCTTCAAAAGGAAGATTTATAGCTTGAGTTTTTAAATTTATTGTTGCTTTATTTATATTAATATTGCTATATTTTGCTTGCATATCAAGATTAAAATCAATTAAATCCTTATTAATATTTGCTTTAGCGCTAGAAGTATGGAAAACTTCTGTAGTAATATCTTTTAATGTTAAAATTTTAACAGCTGTTGTAATAGCATTTGATTTTAATTTTCCTTCTTTAATATCAAGCTTAGCGTCTCCTTTTTCATTATTAATATCATAATTAGCACTTATGTCCGCTCTACCTTGATAAATATCAATAAAATCAAGACTTTTTGCCAACTCAGAAAGCTCAACATCATTTAAATTTGCATTCAATATATTGTTTTTAAAAATTGCTTCTAATTTTCCATTAAATAAATTTTTACTTATTAGTTCAATATCAAAATTTTTATCAAAATTTACTTTAGTATTAAATTCTGCTTTACCACTTAATTTTCTATCAGCTAAAAAACTTAATTTTGAAAAATCATCTAAAATAAGATCAAATTTAGAATTTAATATAACTTTCTTAATGTCAAAACTCCCTGTTAAATTAGGTATTTTTAAAAGATCTGAAATTAAACTAGCATTAAAATTTGCTATATTATTTTTTGCTATAGAGTTAGCCTTTAAATCAAAATTGATATTATTTGAAACTTGTTTATTTAAAATATTACCCAAAGCTTTAGCATTTAAGATACCCTTTATATCGAAATTTGCATTTGCATTTAATTTGTTAAAATTCAAATCTAAATTTTCTATATTTGCATTTATATAACCATTACTTAAAGATTCATAACCTAAAATTTTTAAGATTTTTTCAATTTTTGCATTCTTTAAAATAATTTTTATTTTATTATTTTGAAGATTAGCCCCAACCTCTTCACCTATATCATTAACATTCACATTCACATTTGAAAGAATATTTTGATCAAGCTCTAAAATTCCTGCTATAGATAATGGACCATTTAGCTTTATTTGAGTTAAATTCTGTAATTTTGATAAATCTGAAATTTTTAATTCAAAATCTGAGTTTAATTTATTTTTAGTTATATCATATAAAGTTTTTTGAGTTTTTAAATTTAAGTAATTTGTATTTATATTGCTAATAGCAAAAATTTTATCCTCTTTAATTAAAGCATTTATAGTAGAATTTATATTTGATTTAGGTAATAAAACTCCAAAATCTTTTTGAATTCTTTCATAGTTTATATAACTTGTATCAAGTTTTATATTAGCACTACCATTAGGTTTTAAATTTTTTGCTTGTATTTGTGTTATTATATCTATATTACCTTTAGCATAAGCAGGCATAGAAATAAAACTTAAAATATCTTCAATCTTTAAAGATTTTGCATCTAAATTTAAAACAATAGGATTAAAATCATAAATTCTAGAATCTAAATTTACATTAGAGCCTAGAAAATAACCTTTACCGTTAACTAAAAAATCGCTTATTTTTCCATAAGCTTTTCCATTAAATTCCAGATTTTTATTTAAATTTAGACCTAAACTTTTAGCATAATCTTTTTGTAAAGCGATATTATAATTAAGATCAAAAGATAATTTAAAAAGACTTAAATTTCCATCGATATTAAAATGTGCAATATTAGCTAAATCAGTTTTTAACTCCAAAGAAGAAGGTCTTAATTTAAAATAAGTAATATTTAAATCAAAGCCTAAATTTTGTTTTACTTTATTTTGAACAACATTTGAAACAATACTATTTCCAAATGATGTAAAAAGTATTACATAACATATAATAAAAACTATAGCAATAAAGGCTAATATACCATAAAAAATTTTTCTCATTATTTATCCTTAATATTTAATTTATAAATAAACTTTACTATAACTGACTAAAGTTATATAAATATTTTTATTTAAAGTATTGACAAATTTCATTTTTTATAATAATATTTTATCACTCAAAATAAAAGAGTGCTAAAAAAATTATTAAGGATGGACAAAATGAATTTTCAACCTTTAGGAAAACGTGTTTTAGTTAAACGAGTAGAAGAAACTAAAACAACTGCTTCAGGAATTATTATACCAGATAATGCTAAAGAAAAGCCTTTAATGGGTGAAGTAGTTGCAGTAAGCAAAGAAGTAAATGATATATCAAATGGTGATAAAATTATATTCGCAAAATACGGCGGAACAGAAATTAAGCTTGATGCAAATGAGTATCTTGTTTTAAATTTAGATGATGTTTTAGGAATTTTAAAATAATTAAAAAAAGGATAAACAATGGCAAAAGAAATTATTTTTTCAGATGAAGCAAGAAATAAACTTTATGAAGGTGTTAAAAAATTAAACGATGCTGTAAAAGTAACAATGGGGCCAAGAGGTCGTAATGTTTTAATTCAAAAAAGTTTTGGAGCACCAAGTATTACAAAAGATGGAGTAAGTGTTGCTAAAGAAGTTGAGTTAAAAGATAGTCTTGAGAATATGGGAGCTTCTCTTGTAAGAGAAGTTGCTAGCAAAACTGCAGATCAAGCTGGAGATGGAACTACAACTGCGACTGTTCTTGCACACGCTATTTTCAAAGAAGGTTTAAGAAATATTACAGCAGGTGCTAATCCTATTGAAGTAAAAAGAGGAATGGATAAAGCTTGCGAAGCTATCGTAGAAGAGCTTAAAAAACTTTCACGTGAAGTAAAAGATAAAAAAGAAATTGCTCAAGTTGCTACTATTTCTGCAAATTCTGATGAAAAAATCGGAAA
Organism: Campylobacter sp. TTU_617; assembly: GCF_016599045.1. Classification (GTDB taxonomy): domain Bacteria; phylum Campylobacterota; class Campylobacteria; order Campylobacterales; family Campylobacteraceae; genus Campylobacter_D. The sequence goes on along the minus strand of NZ_JAENKV010000001.1, from coordinate 7,007 downwards.
TTTGATTGCAGATGCTATGGAAAAAGTAGGAAAAGATGGAGTTATCACCGTTGAAGAAGCAAAATCAATTAATGATGAGTTAAATGTAGTTGAGGGTATGCAATTTGATAGAGGATATTTAAGTCCTTATTTTATTACTAATGCTGATAAAATGTTAGTAGAATTATCAAATCCTTATATTTTATTATATGATAAAAAAATATCAAGTTTAAAAGACTTATTGCCAATTTTAGAACAAATTCAAAAAACAGGAAAACCTCTTTTAATCGTAGCTGAAGATATTGAAGGTGAAGCTCTTGCAACTTTAGTTGTTAATAAATTAAGAGGTGTTTTAAATATTTCTGCAGTAAAAGCTCCTGGTTTTGGTGATAGAAGAAAAGCTATGCTTGAAGATATTGCTATTTTAACAGGTGGCGAAGTTATTTCTGAAGAATTAGGAAGAACTTTAGAAAGCGCAAGTATAGAAGATTTAGGACAAGCTTCAAGTGTTATTATAGATAAAGACAATACTACTATAGTTAATGGTAGTGGAGAAAAAGCAAATATTGATGCAAGAATCAATCAAATCAAAGCACAAATTGCTGAAACAACTTCAGATTACGATAAAGAAAAATTACAAGAAAGACTTGCAAAATTAAGCGGTGGTGTTGCACTTATTAAAGTTGGTGCTGCAACTGAAACAGAAATGAAAGAGAAAAAAGATCGCGTAGATGATGCATTGAGTGCTACTAAAGCAGCAGTTGAAGAAGGTATCGTTATAGGTGGCGGTGCAGCTTTAATCAAAGCAAAATCAAAAATTAAACTTGATTTAAAAGGTGATGAAGCAATTGGAGCTGCTATTGTTGAGAGAGCTTTAAGAGCACCTTTAAAACAAATTGCTGAAAATGCAGGTTTTGATGCAGGTGTTGTTGTAAATAGCGTTGAAAATAATAAAGATGAAAATGCAGGTTTTGATGCCGCCAAAGGTGAATATGTAGATATGTTTGCTGCAGGTATTATCGATCCTGTTAAAGTTGAAAGAGTGGCATTACTTAATGCGGTTTCTGTAGCAAGTATGCTTTTAACAACTGAAGCAACAATTAGCGATATAAAAGAAGATAAACCTGCTATGCCTGATATGAGTGCAATGGGAGGTATGGGAGGAATGGGTGGTATGATGTAATCAACCACTCAAAAAAGAGTCTATTTTTAGACTCTTTTAAATAATAATCTCTCTTTGTCCTTTAGAATCTGGCTCACTTAAAATCCCTGCTTTACTTAGTTGTTCAATGATATTAGCAGCTCTGTTATAACCTATTTTAAGACGTCTTTGAAGATAAGAAATACTTGTTTTGCGATCTTCTAAAATTACTCTTTTAGCATCTTCAAATAATTCATCAAATTCATCGTTATTATCAAAATCTTGAGCATTATTATTTGCTCCTTGAGAATCTTTTAAAAAATTCTCATCATATATAACGCTTTCTTGCTCTTTTAGAAAATCTACAACCTTTTCAATCTCACTTTCACTTGCAAAAGGAGCATGTAAACGCACAATAGAGCTTGTTCCTGGAGGAGTGAAAAGACAATCTCCACGTCCTAATAAACTTTCAGCACCCATGGCATCTAAAATTACCTTAGAATCGATCTTTTGCCCTACTTTATAAGAAATTCTGCTTGGCAAATTAGCTTTGATAAGCCCAGTTACAACATCCACAGAAGGACGCTGGGTTGCAACGATTAAATGTATTCCACTAGCTCTTGCCATTTGTGCAAGACGCCCTATATAAAATTCAACATCTTTTCCAGCAGTCATCATCAAATCTGCTAATTCATCAATAATCACTACAATGAAAGGTAGAGTTTCTAAACCATTTTCTTTCATTTTTTCATTATAATTTTCTATATTTTTTGTTTTAGCATCAGCCATCAATCTGTAGCGACGCTCCATTTCAGCTACCATATTTGAAAGTGCAATAATAGCTTTTTTAGGATCTGTAATTACTGGGGTTAATAAATGTGGAATTTCATTATAAATACTAAATTCAAGCATTTTTGGATCTATCATTAAAAGTCTTAAAGTTTTAGGAGAATTTCTATAAAGCAAACTCAAAAGCATAGAATTTATACCCACACTTTTTCCACTTCCTGTAGTTCCTGCGATCAAAAGATGCGGAAGCTTTTTAAGATCTGTTATAAAAGCATTACCTGCTATATCCTTACCTAGAGCAATCGCTAAAGAACTTTTTGCGTTTTGAAATACATCACTTTCTAAAATTTCTCTTAAATAAATTGTTTGGATTTGTTCATTTGGAACTTCTATACCTACTACATCTTTACCTGGAATTGGGGCTTGAATACGTATAGATTTTGCTTTTAAAGCCATAGCTAAATCATCTTGCAAATTTAAAATACGGCTTACCTTAACATCTGCGCTTGGTCTAAATTCAAAAGTGGTTACCACAGGTCCAACAGAAGTGCTAATGACATCTCCACCTATTTTAAAACGTCTTAACTTTTCTAATAAGTCATAAATTTTTTTATCTATTTCATTTTCATCCATATCTTGTTTAAGATGAATAGGATTAGCCAAAAATTCAAAAGAAGGAAGTTTAAAATCACTTGGTTTTTGAATTTCTCCTTGCCCTATATCTTTTAAAAGTTGCTGGTTTAGCTCTATTTCTTTGATTAAAACACTTTTAGAAAATTCATTTCTCTCAGTGTTATTTAAATTCACCTCTTCTATATCATTGTTTTGATTTAGATTTACTTGATCTAAATTTTCTTCTAATTCTTGTTCAATCTTGTTTTCAAAAATTCTTTGTTGAGGCAAAAAAGACTCTTCTTTAATTTCGCTTATTTTTACAATAGGAGTTTGTGGAATATATGGGGTATTTAATTCTTCTACCATAGGAATAACATCTTGTTTTTCTTCTTTTATTGGCACAACTTCTTTATTTTCATATTGATCGTTGATAGTATATTTATTTCCTTGAAGTATGTTTAAATTTTCTTCTTTTTCAAGAATTTCAATTTCTTCTTTAACGCGATTTTCTAAAATTTGATTTTGATAAATTTTATATTCTTCTTCAAGTTTAGCCTTTTGTAAAAGTTGTTCTCTAAGTTCAAGCTCTTTTTCAAAAATCTTAGGTTTATTGGTATTTTTTTGTAAAGAAATTTCTATATTTTTACGCTTATAACTTGGCTCATCAAGATTACTTTTCTCATCAATTTGATCTTTAAAATCTTCAATTTTTTTAGGTTTTAAAAAACGTTCAGGAATCATATCTGCCTCTTCTTGTAAAATAAAATTTAATTCTTCGTCTAAACTAATACTACTTCTACTTGCTTTTTTAGCAAAATTTTCAATTTCTTTTGAGGTTTCATATATAAAACTTTTCGATTCATTTATGATTTCAATATTCTCATTTATATTTTCCTCTTTTTTAATTTTATCAACCTCTTCTTTTTTTGTAGGTATATTTTCTATTAAATTTTTGCTTTCTTGAGCTTGCTTTGCCATGGAATTATCTTTTGCTTTTTCAGAAGACTCTAAAGTATTTTGAGAACTAAATTTAAAAATAGGAGTTTTAGAATTTTTACTCTCTACCTCTTCTTTTTCTCCTCCAAAAACATCCATAAACAAAGCTTTTATTTTAGATTCAAAATAAAGAAATTTGCTAAAATCTAATTCGAGATTAAAAACTTCTTTAGTAAAACTTGGAAAAAGTAAAATAATAGATAAAAGCAAAAAGAATAAAGCGATCAATCCGCTTAATATATGTCCAAAAAAGAATGAAAAAAGCTTATATAATAATTTTAAAACATAGCCTTCATTAGGATAAAAAATAGCAAATAAAAGCATTATAGAAAAAAATACAAAACAAAATCCAAAAATTTCACTTCTTTTAGAATTTTCTAATTTATAATGCCTTTTGTAGTATATATAGTTAATAACCATTAAAAAAAATGGATAAAAATAGCTAAATTTTCCAAACAATAAAATATTAAATTTATATAAAAAAATACCCATAGAGGGTATAAACATACACAAACAAAGATAAAAAATAACAAAAGTTGAGCTTAAAAAAATGACTTCTTTTTTAATTTTATATCCTTAAATTAAATTTAGAAGTCATTATAACATAAAAGATTTTATAGATAATTTAACAAGCTTATTTGAGAAATCGTAGAAGTTGCTTTCAATGAAGCCTGATAAGCAAGTTGAGTTTGCATAAGATTCATTATAGCCTCACCATAATCAATATCAATAACATTTGACTTAATGCTTTCTACATTTACGCTTAAAAAAGTTACTCTAGTATTAGTATCTTCTATAGTATTATGATAAGCCCCCATAACAGTATTTAGCTTACTTACATGATCTGCTAAATGATCAAGTCTTTCTAATGCTCCTTGCATACCTGTATTTCTTGGATCACTTGAATCAGCATCTGCTCTCATATTGCCACTTAATACAGCATCAATCATCATATCAAGATCTTTAATCAAATCCACATTAGGCTCATCTATAACTAAAGAATTATTAGCACTAAAAGAAAAATTCGGACCCGAAGTTATAGTTGATGTATGAGTAAAAGGAGGTTGTGGAAATGTTCCACTAGCAGAATCACTTAAAGAAATCGCTATATTTGTTCCTGAAGAAAGCTTATCTGTTACACTAATGCGTCCTTTATAGTCCATTTTAACATCAACTAAAGATTTTGAATCACTTAAATTTTGCTGAAAACTATTGTAATCATTTGCACTAATTTTTCCATTATCCACGTTAATGCTTTGAGTTGGAGCTTTATCCGAAGCAAAAAGTGCTATAACATCATTTAACTGCTTATAAGTTATATCATTTGAAGGAGTTACCACTCCACTATTTCCCGTAGCAGGATCTGTATGCATTATAGGGAAAGTGATAGTTTGATCAGGGTTTTTAGGATCTGGATAACTTACTCTTGAATTTGCTAAATCAATTGTTACATCATAAGTATTTCCACCCTTAGAACTTACTTTTAAATTTAAAGTCGTATTAAGACTATCTCCTGCCATTACCTCGCTAAGCTTTGTGGAATCCGTAGCGTAAGCATTGCTTCCTTTGATGATTTGAGAAACATTACCAAAAACAGTATTACCATCTTTTTCAAAATACACATTATCATAATCAGCACCATTTGCTTGATTTCCATCAGAATCTGTCATATTGCTTCTTATAAAATCTGTTTGAGCTAGACTAAATGTAAATTCTTTTTCTTCGCCGTCTTGTCCTGTTAAAGTAATTGTTACAGGTGTTTGTAAATTTGTTATATCTCCACCATTTTCTAATGCTTGTTGCATTACAGCATTGGTTACACTATCCATGCTAATATTATTCTCTTTAGCAAATTTTTCCATTTGTCTAAAACTTTCAGTTGTTTCCATTTGTGGAGTGTAAGCAACTGCATGAAAATCTAGTTTATTATTCCCTTGTTTTAAATCAGTGATTTGAATTTGACCGCTATCATTTATAGTTACATCAACTACTTTATTGTCTGCACTATTTCCATAAAGTGCTCCTATACTTTCCATCACATCATCTAAACTATCTTCTGGATTTACAAGCACAGCACTTTTAAAGCTTGTTCCATCCGGTCTTGTTCCTTGAACATAAAGAGTAGTTGGTGGAAAATCAAGTTTTAAATCTTTTTCATCAAAATCTCTATCTGGATCTAATTTTCCATCTTGAACATATCCTTGTCCGATCAAATGACTCCATTTTGAATCACCATCAAGGTATTTTGTTTTACTAGGATCTTCTTTTAAATTATAACGATTGTCAGTAAAACTTACATTTGTTGTAATTTGTTTTTTATAATCATTGTCTGCTTTAAAAAACAAATCCCAACCAGGGATATTATAAGGAGTTTCTGTTCCTGAGCCTGTTACGACATTGATATTATTTTTATCTCCATAATAATTACCATTTGAATCAAAAGGTTTATTATTTACTTGAGAACCTGAAAAAAGATATTGACCATTTATACTTGTATTTGCAAGCTGTAAAATACTTTCTTTGATTCTTTTTAGCTCGTTTGCTATAGCTTCCCTTGAGGTTTGAGAGTTACTATCACTTGCAGCTTGAGTTACCTTAACCTTAAAATCTTCCAAAAGTTTTACCATATCTTGTAAAGCTTTCATACTATTTTGAGTCATTTCTTGAGCAGATTGTGTTGCTTCTTTAACTTGCTGTAAAGTTTTAAGCTCATATTCAAGCCTAGTACTATCAATATAAGCACTCGCATCTTCATAAGAATCTTGTATCTTAAGACCTGAAGAAATTTGTTGAGATATTTTATACAAAGCATTTTGACCATTCATAGAGTTAGAAATCGAATTTGTAAAATTTAATTTATTGGTAACTCTCATTTATAATTCCTTGATAAATTGATAATTATCTTTTCAAATATTGCTAAAAACCAAATAAGCAATAAATATTCCAAAAAAATAATTTATCGATAGTTTTATAGAAATTTCATTTTTTATTATTTAATATCTTTATAAAAATTTTATTAGCAAACTTTATAACTATCGACTTTTAAGTGTATTTATTTACATTTAAACAAATATTTAATCATAGAATTTTATTAATAAAAAATCATTTTTACCTTTTTAAAGCATTTTTTAACCTAAAAAAAGTATAATTTCCAATTTTAGCCCAAGTGGTGAAACTGGTAGACGCGCTAGACTCAAAATCTAGTAAGGGCAACCTTGTGTCGGTTCGAGTCCGACCTTGGGCACCATTACTTCTTATCTCAATTAATCTCTTTTAATATTTTGAAAAATATATGCAAAAAATATTTTTTAAAAATTTGCACATACTTTATAAGGATAAAAATGGATAGATAATTAAAAGATTTTTACACAACTAAATACCCTAGTAAAAAGCTTAAATAGATTTTAAAACCTATAAATTTATATTTCTATCTAAAATAAAAATCTTAAAATGTCTATCTTATTTCAAGAAAATGATAATTCTTTTA
>NZ_JAENKV010000019.1 GCF_016599045.1 Campylobacter sp. TTU_617 | reverse complement strand
ACTATCATCAAAAGTAAGTCTATACTCAAGCTTACTTTCTCTTTTTATATTAAGTTCAACATCATCACAAGAATTAATTTTATAGGATTTGTTAATTAACATAGTAAATCTTTTTAGTTTTTTAGTATTATAATAAAAATTTTTTAAAGGTATAATAATGGTTAGAAATATTTATGATTTTTTAGAAAAAAGTGTTTTAAAATTTCCTGAAAAACTAGCTTTTGTAGATACTTTTGGCTCAAATTTTAAAAGTATAAGCTATAAAGAATTCAATGTTTTAAGTAAAAAGCTTGCAAGTAAGATTGCTAAAGATTTGCAATATTCTTATATACAAAGTCCTATTTTAATTCTTTTGCCAAAAAGTATTGATTGTCTTATAAGTTTTTTTGGTGTAAGTTTGAGTGGAAATTTTTATACTCTTTTAGATGAAAAAACTCCAAAAGAGCGCGTAGAAAAAGTAATAGATATTTTAAAACCAAAGCTATTAATTACTTCAAAAGATTTAAATTTTGATTTAAATTTGCCTACACTTTATACAGAAGATTTTTTAAATTTTGATATAGATGAGACTTTGTTAGAAGAAATTAAAGAAAGACATATAGATACAAATTTATTATATGTTTTTTTTACAAGCGGAAGCACGGGAGTGCCAAAAGGTGTTTCTATTTCTCATAAAAGTGTGATTGATTATACTTTTTGGGTATGCGAAACTTTTAATTTAAATGAAAATGAGATTTTAGCTAATCAAGCTCCGTTTTATTTTGATAATAGTATTTTAGATATATTTTCAAGCATTAAAGCAGGAGCGACACTTCATTTACTACCTAATCATCTTTTTGCTTTTCCAAATAAAATTTTATCTTATTTAGAAGAGCAAAAAATAAATATGATTTTTTGGGTGCCTTCGGTGCTTATTTATTTTGCAAATACTAATGCTTTGAAAGATTTTAATCTTTATCTTAAAAAGGTTCTTTTTTGTGGTGAAATTATGCCAAATAAACAGCTTAATTTTTGGAGAAAGGCTTTGCCAAATACGGAATTTTTTAATCTTTATGGACCTACGGAAATTACTGATGTTTGTTCTTTTTTTAAGGCCGAGAGAGAATTTAAAGATGAGGATATTTTGCCTATTGGCAAGGCTTGTAAAAATACCGAGCTTTTAGTCTTTGATGAAAATATGAATTTTATTAGTCCTAAAGAAATAGGTATTAAAGGAGAACTTTATATAAGGGGAACTTGTTTATCACTAGGTTATTATAATGATAGCAAAAAAACAAAAGAAGCTTTTATACAAAATCCTTTACATAATAATTATTTAGATTTGCTTTATAAAACAGGGGATATTGTAGCTTATAATGAGCTAGGAGAGCTTTTATGTTTTGGAAGAAAAGATAATCAAATCAAATATATGGGACATAGAATAGAACTAGGAGAGATAGAGAGTGTTATAAATTCTCATTTAGAAATTAAAAATGCTGCTTGTATTTTCAAAGAAGAGATTATTTGTTTTTATGAAAGTGAAAAAGAACTTAATTTAAAAGCTTTTTTAAAAGATAAATTAAATGCTTATATGATACCTAAACGTTTTATAAGACTAGATAGTTTTAAACTCAATCAAAATGGTAAGATCGATAGGAAATTTTTAAATAATTTTATTTAGCAATGATTGAAAGCTAAAGAAATGTTTGTTATAAAACCCAAATTTTGATTTTATGTTATATAAAAATAGAATCATTTTAATTTTTTAAATGAGTTTAATTAAACAATTCTTTATTTATATCAATTTGATTTTTTGAAAAAAATTTTTACTTTATAAAGATCTAAATATTATTAAATAAGTGGTTAATAAAATTCGTTTTTTATGGAAATAAATTGAGTTTATAAAAATATCTTTTTGTTTTTAAGTTTTTATTTTTTTAAATAATTTAAATTATAATATTTTAATTTTTATGATTATAATGATAAAAAACTTAATCAAGTTGATATATTAGTAGGAATTTTAATGGAATATGAAAATATTTTTATTATAGGTGATGGAAAAGTAGCAAAAGAATGTCAAAAAATAGCTCAAAATTTTTTCAACAAGAAGTTAAATTTATAGAAAATAAAACGAAAAACTATTTAGATAACTTTTTTAATTCCTTAAAGTATTCCTTAATTATAAGTGCAAATAATTTTTATATTTTTAAACCACTATGTGTGGAAAATAATACTATTATTAATTATCACAATTCTTTACTTCCTTATTATAGAGGAGTTAATGCCCATGTTTGGGCGATTTATAAAGAAGAGTAAAACAGGTATTACTTGGCATAAAGTAGATAAAAATATAGATACAGGAGATATTTTAATACAAGAAGAAATTGAATTTGATAAAAAAATTACAGCTCTTAATTTATTAAGAGCTCAACACAATCTTGCTATTAATACTTTTCAAAAAGCTTTAGAGAATTTAAAAAATAAAAATTATAAAAAACAGGAAAAAAGAAATGATAAAGAAAGAATCTATTCAAAAAAAGATTTACCAAATAATGGATTTTTAGAGCTTTCTTGGGAAAAAGTAAAGATCGATTGTTTTTTAAGATCTATGTATGGCATTTCTAAAGCAAAAATTAAACTTTTTAACAAAATTTAATTATTTTTTTATGAATACAGTCACGCTACTTTAAAGCTTTATTTAGAGCAAAATATAGTATTAAAAATTGATAAAATTTAAGTATTTTATTTTTTAAAATGCTAAATGAAAGTGTTAATTAAAGAAATTTAGTGCTAATTATTTATAATTTTTAAAGAGTTTGATTTTATTAAAAAATAAATTTATATCCCTTGATAAATTTTTAAATTCTTTTTAAATTTTTTCTTATAAAGAATTTTGCAAGGAGTATTTTAAAAAGAATATGCAACATCTCTAAATAATTTTAGCAAAAATCTCAAATAATAGCCCTTTAAAGTATATAAATAATATTTTTTAATTTTCTAAAAATTGATTTTTTCACTTTTAAATTAGTAAAATTGTATTTTTAAAAGTGAATAATTAAAGAAAAGTTTAATATTTATATAAATTTAAGTATAATAAAAATTATAATTTTAAGGAGTAAAAATGCAAACAATTAAGCAATTTTTTCTTAATATAGAAAGAACAGATATTGATGAAAATACAGAGAATCTAATCAGCGATGATCTTATAGATAGTATAGATATTATGGCCTTAGTGGCAGAAATTGAAAAGTATTATGGAAGACCACTTGATGCAACTTTTATTAAACCTGAAAATTTTGAAAATTTTAAAACAATCAAGGATATGCTTGAAATTGCAATGAAAAATTAATTTTTATTGCAATTTTTTAAGTTTTGAATAATGATATTTTTTGAGATAATTACCTCTGCAAAAAAATTTACAATTTTATCCCAATCCTCTTCTTTGATATCTTTTAAAGTAGCATTTTCTTTATAATCATTCCAATTTATAGGGGTAAATAAACTTTTTTTATGAGGAAAATACTTAGCTCTCACCCATTCATTAGAACTAGCAAAATAATCAACATAGGCTTTAGCTAACTCTTTTTGCACTTTAAATTTAAGTCTTGCTTCTTTTGTGCCTTCAAAATGTTTTCTAGAAATACTTAAAAGGGAATTAATATTTTGTCCATTTAAATCTTTTTCATTTAATCTTTTTTGAATTTCCATACCCAAAAGATTAAAACTTTCATTTTTTGTCTGCTCTAAATCAAAATTTTCATCCCATTTAATACCTAAATGATGAGTAAAATCTTTAAGTAAAGTTCCTCCTACATAATCTTCTCTTAATAATCTTACTATCAAGCTATTTTCTCCAAAAACTTCGGTATAATTTTCACAAATCCACTTATAATCGAAAATATATTTTCTAGGATGATCTTGGGGTTTAAAATCACCTGAATAATAACCTAGGTTATTTTTTAAATCTTGAGAACAATGAGAATTTAAATAATCTAGAGTATCTCTAAAATAAACCATAAGCTTAATTTCATCAAATCCCAAAGCTTTTAAAATCGCATATAAAATTTCTATATGTTTTTTTGAGGAAAATTCCCAAACACACCCTTCAACAGAAAAAATAAATGTTTTATCTTTATGAAGTTCTTTTTCTTTTTTAAAATCTTCTATAGTTTGCAAAAGACGTGGATTTTTTAAAGCTTTTAATACTTGTTCTGGTTGAGTAAGATTTAAATTTTCATCTTTAATTAATTCTAAAACCATATCTACCAAAGCCCAATGTCTATTAGCTATTCTTAAACTTCTTGGATATAAAAAACCTTGATTTAAGAGTTTGTCAAAATTTTTCGCTAAAAAGCCTTGTCGTTCATGATTTCCAGTATTAGTTGTTCCTATACTTAAAAAAGCTTTCAAAATTTTTCCTTTTACTTGTAATTTTTTTAAATTATAGCTAAAAAATACGTAATTTTATTAATACAATTTATTCTAGTATTAGTGGAGGATAAAAAATATCTATATTTATAATTATGAATACATTAATATTATATAATATTTTTTATTTAAATATTTTGATAAAATAAATTATCTAAGGTTTATCTATGCTAGAAGATTTTTTTAAAAAACTTAATATAAAAGAGAAAGAATATATATTATTTACAGGAAATTTAACGCGTTTGCTTTATAAATTAAAAGGCAATGCAAGAGAAAATTTAAACTCCTTTCTTGATATTTTTTTAAAACAGACAAGAAAAGGGGGATTAGCAATACAAAGTTTTAATTGGGATTTTTGCAAAGGTTTAAGCTATGATATTTTAAATTCAAAGTCACAAACTGGAGCTTTGGCAAATATAGCTTTAAAAAGAGTAGAATTTAAACGCACAAAACATCCTATTTATTCTTTTATGGTTGCAAATAACTTTCAAAAAGATTTAATCGAACTTGATAATAAAGGAGCTTTTGATAAAAATTCACCTTTTGATTTTATGTATAAAAATAAAGCTAAAATGATTATAGTTGATTTGCCTTTGCAAGATTCTTTTACCTTTGTGCATTATGTAGAGCAATGTTTAAAGGTTAGTTATAGATATAATAAAAGTTTTACATCTTTTTATATTGATGAAAAAGGTCATAAAGAACTTAAAACCTATGATATGTTTGTAAGAGCTAATAATGTTTTAACCCATATTCATCCTTTAGAAGATCTTTTTTTACAAGAAAAAGTTATGGAGATAGTTTTTTTTGATGAAATTTTTATTAAGATTATTGATCTTGAAAAAGCTTATAAAGTAATATCTAAAGATATTGAGCAAAATCAAGGACTTAGCCTACACATTCTAAAAGTTTAAATTCTAAAAGTTTTTGCACTAAGTCTTTAAGTTCATAACCTTGTAAATTTAAGATTTCTGCTATATCTAAAATATCTTTTTTTCCATCAAGAAAAGCTAGAAAATTACAAGCAAGAGGGATATCGTTAATGGAACTTAAGGTATGATAAAGACCTCTTTTTCCAAGATTTGGTTCGCAAAAAATAGTATTTTTATAAATAGCATTATTTTCCAAATTTAAAATGATTTCTTGCATAGCTTTAAGTCCTCCCAATAAACCTTTAGGGCTTATAAAATCAAGATCATCTTTTGAAGTATGATAAAATTTATAATCCCCATATCTTGTGCGACAAATTCCAACAATCCCTAAATTTACTAAAGGAGAATTGTATTGTCTTTCATCAGAACCTCTCTTTAAAAAGCTAAATTCTTTAAAATTAATTTTATTTTTTAAGGTATGTAATGCAACTTTATCTGAAAGAGTATTTGCATTTGGGGTATGAATAAGTGAATAAGAAAGATCATCTCCTATGCACGAAAGGACAAATCCAGCCTTTACATTTTTTTGTAAAGCTTTTAAATTTTTATTGATATAAGTTATACTTCCTATAGTTTCAGGCACGATAACAAAGCGGTAATTATATTTTCTTTCTTTAAGATTTAAAAGCCATTTAGCTAAGAATACAGCCACCACAGGTCCGCTTAATTCATTATTTGCCATAGAAGGATGACAAAGATAGGTTGAAATTAAAATTTCATCTTTTGAATTTTTTGTGCTAGGGATAATAAAATCTGCATAATTTAAAACCCCATTTTCATCATGCTTTGAATCAATAAAAACTCTATATGTTCCTTTTTTTAACTTTTTTCTTTCATTATGAGTAATGCAAAATCCCCATCTTTTTTTATAATAACTCGTAACATAAGGAATAGCATCAGGGATATTTTCTAAGGAGTATAAATGATTTTGTAATTCTTCAAGATCTAGTTTTTTATCAACTGCTATGCTATAGTTTAAAACATGTAGATTATTTTTTTTAAAATCGCAAATTTTTTTACCGTTTGGATCTATTATGAAAGCATCTTTGATATGCCATTCAGGTGGAATAATCCAATCATATACTTTTGTTCTACTTTTAATGGAGTGAATTTCAAATCCCCCCCCCCAGTTTATTTGATATATTAAGATTTTTTATAAGTTCATAGTTTAGAATTTTTAAACTTGTTCTAAAACCTTTTCCAGTGATACTTCTACAAATTGGAAAAAGCTTTTTAGCCAGATTATACATTAAGATACCATTTTGCATAAAATTTTTATGTCTAAAATCAAATTGATTCACAATAAGCCTTTTTTGCTTTTTCTAAAACTTCAAATAAGTTTTCTTTTACAAATTTTGCATCTTCTAAACTCATTTCTTGATGACAAGGAATGCTAAGTTCAGCCCTATAAAAATGATCAGCATTTTCTAATCTTATATTTCCCATTAAATTTTTATAAAAACTAAATTCATAAGTGGGCTTATAATGCACTTGAACTCCTATTTTTCTATCAATTAGAGCTTTAAAAATTTCTTCTTTTTTGCAATGAAATTCTGGAAAAAGTAAAATAGGATATAAATGTCTTGAACTTTTTTTATAATTTTTGATTTTTATAGTAGAAAAATAAGGGTTATTTTTAAATTCTTCATCATAAAATTGAGCGATTTTTTCTCTTTTTTCTAAATTGATATCAAGTTTTTTAAGTTGATTGATCCCTAAAGCACAAGCAACATCACTTAAGCGATAATTGTATCCAAGTTCATACATATCACTATCCCAAAGCCTTTTTTTCTCTATCCCATGAGATCTTAAAAGTTTTGCTTGTTTAATAAAATATTCATTATCACTAAGCAAGGCTCCACCTTCAAAAGTGGTTATAGGTTTTACCGGATGAAAAGAAAATACATTTAAATCGGCCATTGAGCCTACTTTTTTATCTTTATAACTTGCTCCTAGTGCGTGACTTGCATCATCGATTAAGGGGATATTATATTTTTTAGCAAGATTTAAAATTTCATCCATTTCAACGCTATTGCCCCCAAAATCAACCACACAAATAGCTCCTATATTTTTACTATCCTTTTTCAATCTTTCTTCTAGTTTATTCTCATCAATATTTCCATCACTTTTAATATCTATAAATTCAACTTTTGCTCCCACCATTAAAGCTGTATTTGAAGTAGCTGCAAAAGTTAAAGGAGTGCTAAGGACAATTTTATCTTTAAGATTTAAAATTTTATAGGCAAGATGAAGAGCTGAAGTAGCTGAATTTAATACACAAGCATATTTTACTCCTACGTATTCGCAAAGATTTTTTTCAAATTCTTCTACTTTCTTGCCACCTGTTAAAATTTCATCTTTTAAAGCTTTTAAAACAGCTTCTATATCACTTTGATCGATATTTTGATGAGAATAGGTTAGCATCAAAACTCCTCAGTATGATTTATTATATTTAAAAGTTCTTTTTCGCTTACCCAATTTGGATTATTATCAGAGCTATAAGAAAAACCATCTTTTACTTTTTTACCTTTTTGATTTAAGGCATTTATACTAAAATCATTATGAGTATTAGTAAATTTAATGCTAGGACTAATGGCATAATAATCATCAAATTCATAAGTTAAATGACTATCATCACTTGAAATCATTATTTCGTGGAGTTTCTCTCCGGCCCTTATGCCTATAATTTTATGTTTTAAATTTGGAGCTAAAGCGTGTGCAAGATCAGTAATTTTCATTGATGGAATTTTAGGAATAAAAATTTCACCCCCGTGCATTTTTTCAAAATTACCAAGTACAAATTTAACTCCATCTTCTAAAGAAATCCAAAATCTTGTCATTCTAGTATCTGTTATAGGGAGTTCTTTTGCTCCTTCGCTAATCAGCTTTTTAAAAAATGGCACAACAGATCCTCTTGAACCAACCACATTTCCATATCTTGCAACGCTAAATCTTGTATGGTTATTTCCAGCTATATTATTAGCTGCTACAAAAAGTTTATCACTAGCTAGTTTAGTTGCTCCATATAAATTTACAGGATTGCAAGCCTTATCAGTTGAAAGAGCTATACATTTTTCAACCTTATTTTCAAAACATGCATCAATAACATTTTGCGCCCCGTGTATATTGGTTTTAATGCATTCCATAGGATTATATTCAGCCACAGGAACATGCTTCATTGCTGCTGCGTGGATTACAAAATCTACATCTCTCATAGCAGTGCTAAGTCTTTCTTTATCGCGAACATCTCCTATAAAATATCTCATACAAGACTCATTAAAGATATTTGCCATTTCAAATTGTTTTAATTCATCTCTTGAATAAATAATAATTTTATTAGGTTTATAATTTTGAAGTAGAATTTTGGTATAAGTTTTACCAAAACTACCAGTTCCGCCTGTAATAAGGATATTTTTACCATTAAACATAAAATTTCCTTTAATTTTTATATAAATATTTTAGCAAAAGTTGTTCCATTGTTATATTTTAGCTTAAATTTTCAATTTCTTTTGAAAAGATTCCTTTAGTTGTTCTTAAAATTAGCCATAAAAAGATTAAAGTTGTAAAAATTAAAAATCCAAAAGCCAAAATAACAAAAATTCCATAAAGACTATTAAAATTGATTGAATTGATATTTTGCAAAGAATTAGCAATAATTTTTAAATAACTAATGTTTAGAGTTGCCAATGGAAAGCTTATAGCCCACCAAGTAATTTTAAAGGGACAACACTTATAAGCTTTAAAAATTTGAGGTAAAAGAGATAGAAATAAAAATCCTCCTATTAAAAATAATATTATAGCAAAATCATCAATATTAAAAATAGTTGTATAAGCACTAAATCCTACACTAAAAGGGGCTATTAAAATTAAAAGCGTTGGGGTAAGTTTATCAGGAAGTTTTTGAAAAAAGATGATCCTTGCTAAAATTAAAGGTATCAAAATTAAAGTAAAGAGAAAGCCTACTCCAATACAAAGCATTGTAAAATACTTAAAAATATACAAATTCGTATTAAAAATATAGGGTAAAGCTAAAGGAATATCTAATAAACCAACCACAGGGATAATCCAAGCTGGAGTAATATGAGTAAATTCATGTTTATGATAAAGCCAAGTATTTATAATGTATAAACTAAAACCAAACATTAATATTACTCCAAATATCCATAAGATTAAACCAAAAGTTCTAATGATATTGCTTTCATATTGAAAGGTTTGTAAAAGTATTGATAATATCATAGGCAAAAGTAGGCAAGAGATACAAAAAGTTCCAAAGAAAACTTTAGTGATTGGATTATGAAATTCACTTTTTATATTTTCAAAATTTATTATGCACTTAAAAATAAAAATAAAAAATAAGAAAATAAAAACCAATAAAGCTAAAAATGCAAAAAAAGTATAAACAATTTGACTTGTTTTAAGAATATAATCATTAAATTGAGCAAGATAAGAAATCCTATAAATTAAAAGCCAAGCTAAAGAAATAGCACTAAGCCCCATAACAGCTCCAAAAAATGAAATTGGCAAGGAAAAGTATCTTTTGATATTCATAAGTATTCCTTATTTTAAAATTCTTGGCAAGGTTATACCAGTTTGAGCTTGATATTTACCTTTTTTATCCTTATAAGTTGTATCACAATATTCATCACCTTGAAAAAATAACACTTGTGCTATGCCTTCATTAGCATAAATTTTAGCTGGAAGTGGGGTAGTATTTGAAATTTCAATGGTTATATGCCCTTCAAACCCAGGTTCAAATGGAGTAACATTTACTATAATGCCACATCTTGCATAAGTGCTTTTTCCAAGACATATAGCTAAGACATTATCAGGCATTTTAAAATATTCAATTGTTCTTGCTAGTGCAAAAGAATTTGCAGGAACTATACATACATCGCCTATAAAATCAACTACATTTTCTTCCACAAAATTTTTTGGATCAACAACAGTGGAATTAACATTAGTAAAGATTTTAAATTCACGACCTACGCGTATATCATAGCCATAACTTGAAAGTCCATAACTTACAACACCTTTGCCTATATTTGCTTCGCAAAAAGGAGAAATCATTTCATTTTCTTTTGCCATTTTTCTAATCCAATTATCAGCTTTTAAGCCCATTTTATACCCTTGTATTTATTAAATTTAATTATTATATTTTAATATATTTTGATTTAATTATTATATTTGGAATTTTAATTAAAATATTTTAATATTAAATTTTTGTAAGTTTTTATATAATATCAAATTTAAGTTCTTAAATTAAGAATAGGAGAAAAATTATGACAAAAGAGGAAATTAAAGATTTAGTAAATTTATTTGCTGAGACTAATATCACTAAAATAAAAATTAAAGAACAAGATGGTTTTGAGATTGAACTTCAAAGAGATATATGTTGTGATGTTCCAGCTCCTGTATGTCCTACAACACCTGCCCCACAACCGATTAATGTTAATGTTGTTAATGAAGCAAAACCAAGCATTAATGCAAAATCAGATAGTTTAACTATCAATAGTCCTATGGTAGGAACTTATTATCAAGCTCCAAGTCCTGGTGCTAATCCTTTTGTAAAAGTTGGAACAAATGTTAAAAAAGGAGATACGATAGCTATTATTGAGGCAATGAAAATTATGAATGAAATTGAAGCTGAATTTGATTGTCGCATTAGCGAAATCCTTGTTGCAGATGGACAACCAGTTGAATTTGGAATGCCTTTATTTGCCGTGGAGAAACTTTAATGGAAATTAAAAGTATTTTGATTGCCAATCGTGGAGAAATAGCTTTAAGAGCTTTAAGAACGATTAAAGAAATGGGAAAAAAAGCAATTTGCGTATATTCTGAAGCTGATAAAGATGCACTTTATTTAAAATACGCTGATGCAAGTATTTGTATAGGAAAAGCAAGAAGTTCTGAAAGCTATCTTAATATCCCTGCTATTATCACAGCAGCTGAAATTGCTGAGGTTGATGCTATTTTTCCAGGATATGGTTTTTTAAGTGAAAATCAAAATTTTGTTGAAATTTGTGCTAAGCATAATATTAAATTTATAGGACCTTCTGTTGAAGCTATGACTTTAATGAGTGATAAAAGCAAAGCTAAACAAGTAATGAAAAGAGCTAATGTTCCTGTAATTCCAGGAAGTGATGGAGCTTTACAAGGTATAGAAGCAGCTAAAAAACTTGCAAGTGAAATAGGTTATCCTGTTATTTTAAAAGCCGCAGCTGGTGGTGGCGGACGCGGTATGAGAGTTGTAGAAAGTGAAAAAGATTTAGAAAAAGCTTATTGGTCTGCTGAAAGTGAAGCTATGACAGCATTTGGAGATGGCACAATGTATATGGAAAAATATATACAAAATCCACGCCATATTGAAGTACAAGTTATAGGAGATAGTTTTGGCAATGTAATCCATATAGGCGAAAGAGATTGCTCTATGCAAAGGCGTCATCAAAAACTTATAGAAGAATCCCCTGCCATACTTCTTGATAATAATACGCGTAAAAAATTACATGAAACAGCCATTAGAGCAGCTAAAGCTATAGGATATGAAGGAGCTGGGACTTTTGAATTTTTAGTAGATAAAAATTTAGATTTTTATTTTATAGAAATGAATACACGTTTGCAAGTGGAACATTGTGTAAGTGAAATGGTCAGTGGCATTGATATTATTGAACAAATGATTAAAGTAGCCGAAGGTTATGCATTACCTCCTCAAGAAAGTATAAAATTAAAAGGACATTCTATAGAGTGTAGAATCACAGCTGAAGATCCTAAAACTTTTTTACCAAGTCCAGGAAAAATAACTAAATATATCCCCCCAGCAGGTAGAAATGTAAGAATGGAAAGTCATTGTTATCAAGATTATTCTGTTCCACCTTATTATGATTCTATGATTGGAAAACTTGTTGTATGGGCAGAAGATAGACATAGGGCAATCACTAAAATGAAAGTAGCCTTAAATGAGCTTATAGTTCAAGGAATTAAAACAACTAAAGATTTTCATATTGCTATGATGGATAATCCTGATTTTATTGACAATAACTATGATACAAACTATCTTGCAAGACATTAAAACTAGGTTTCATAATTAAAAATAAATTTTTAATTATGAAACAATGTTACAAAAAATTACCATAACTAAAAAATATCTAAATTATTTTAAATTGTAAGTTTAGCTAAAATTAAATTAGCAAATTGAATGAGTCTGATCTAAATATTAATTTATACAATATGTATAAATATCTTGTTATAACTCAAAATAAATATTAAATTATAAGAAACTTTCTTTACTTTTTATGAGAGAAGATTTATTGTATTTTATTTGCTTATAAAAAATAAAGATAAAATTAAAATTTTATCTTATATATTCTATATTAGCTTTTGAGCGTAATTTTTCAAAATAATCTTGTATGAAATTTTGTTTTTGTTTATTGATATAAGCATTCAAAACTTCATTTTTAACTTCATCAAATTCAGGAGTTTGCTCTCCTCTTTTGTCTTTAACCTCGTAAAGTTCATAGCCATTTTTTGAATTTAAAACAGGGGAGAAATCATTAATATTAATTTGCGATAAAAGAGCCAATAAACGCGGATCAGCATTACTTATATTTAAATGCGCTTGTTTTCTTTTAAAGGATATTTTATGAGATTTTTTAATTTCTTCTAAAATTGCCGGATCATTTGAATTATAAATATTTACATCAATTTCAGTAAAAATAGAAAATTCGCTTTTGTGCATTTCAAAAAAATTTTTTGCCCCCGCTTCACTATAATCTATTTTTGCCATTGTTAAAATTTGTTCATAAAGCTTTCTTTTTTCTAAATCTTTTTTGAAATCTTGTTTAAAAATTTCAAAACTTTGATTTTTATTTTTTAATTCTTTTTTAAATTGCTCAAGGCTTATGCGGTTTTGCTCTAACATTCTATCAATGCTATTTTCAAGATCAATTTCATTTATAGCAATACCAAATTTTTTGATTTGAGCTTGTTCAATTTTTTCATTGACCAAAATGATTAGAGCTTGATTTCTAGGTATATTTAATTTTTTCATAGTTTGTTGTATTTCATAAAGCGTAATAGGCTCTTTATCTACTATCATAGAGATCGCATTAATGGTGTTAGCATATAAAATATTTGATAAAAAAATACAAGTTGCTAAAATTTTTTTCATAATCAAACCTTTTTTAAGTTGAAATATCGCATTATAACAATAAAAATTTAAGAAAAGGCAAAAAATGCAAGAAAGTATTATAACGCGTTTTGCTCCTTCTCCTACTGGCTATTTGCATATTGGAGGTTTAAGAACAGCATTATACAATTATTTATACGCAAGAAAAAATAAAGGAAAATTTTTATTGCGTATTGAAGATACAGATTTAAAAAGAAATTCTAAAGAAGCTACTAAAGCTATTATCGAAGCTTTTAAATGGTGCAAATTAGATTATGATGGTGAAATTATTTATCAATCAGAGCGTTTTGATATCTATAAGCAGTATATTCAAAAGCTTTTAGATGAGGGCAAAGCTTATTATTGTTATATGAGCAAAGAAGAGCTTGAAGAGTTGCGTTTAAAACAAGAAAAAGCTAAAGAGCGTCCAAGATACGATGGAAGATATAGAGATTTTAAAGGTACTCCACCAAAAGGGATAGAACCTGTTGTGCGCATTAAAGCACCACTTAGTGGAGAAATAGTTTTTAACGATGGCATAAAAGGTGAAGTTAAATTTAAAGTCGAAGATATTTTAGATGATTTTATCATAGCAAGAAGTGATGGAAGCCCAACTTATAATTTTACCGTTGTGATAGATGATGCTTTAATGGGAGTAAATAATGTCATAAGAGGTGATGATCATCTTTCCAACACTCCTAAACAAATCATTCTTTATGAAGCTTTAAATTTTAAAATTCCTAAGTTTTTTCATGTTGCAATGATACACGGAGAAGATGGCAAAAAACTTTCCAAAAGGCATGGTGCAACAGATGTAATGGAATACAAAGCTATGGGAATACTTCCTCAAGCCTTGCTTAATTTTTTAGTCCGTTTAGGCTGGGGTCATAAAGATGATGAAATTTTTTCTATGGAAGAATTAAAAGAACTTTTTGATCCTTATCATATAAGCAAAAGTGCATCTTCATATAGTTTTAAAAAGTTAGAATGGCTTAATGCCCATTATATTAAAACCCTAGCTTATGATGAACTTAATTTTGAACTTAAATCTTTAGGATTTGATTTTGACAATATCAATAAAGGGAAATTTTTACTCAATTTATTAAGAGAAAGAGCAAAAAATTTATTTGATATTATAAATAGTGCAAAAAGTATTATAGAATTACCACAAAACTATGATGAAGTTGCAGTGGAAAAATTTGTTAATGAAAAGAATTTGGAATTTTTGGCTAAATATTGTGAAGAATTAAAAGAACAAAATACCGCTAAAGATTTTGAAGAATTTACTAATGAATTTTTACAAAAATATGAGTTAAAATTAAAAGATTTAGCCCAGCCATTGCGCATAGCTTTAACTGGAAATGCGGTGAGCCCTAGTATATTTGAAGTATTAGAGTTTTTAGGAGTAAATGAATGTAAAAAAAGAATTAAAGGATTCTTAGAAAAGAGGAAATAATGTATTCAAAAGAAGATGCCTTAAATTATCATTTAGGTGGAAAAATTAGCGTTGAACCAACTAAAAATATGGATTCAAGTAATGATTTATCTTTAGCATATAGCCCAGGGGTTGCAGAGCCATGTTTAGAGATCGCAAAAAATGAAGAACTAGCTTACACTTATACTACTAAATCGAATTTGGTAGCCATTGTAAGCGATGGTTCTGCAGTATTAGGGCTTGGAAATATAGGACCTAGTGCAAGCAAGCCTGTTATGGAGGGTAAAGCTTGTTTATTTAAAAAATTTGCCAATGTAAATGCTTTTGACCTTGAAATTAATGCACATAGTATAGAAGATATTGTTGCTTTTTGTAAATTTTTAGCTCCAAGTGTTGGAGGGATAAATTTAGAAGATATAGCAGCACCTAAATGTTTTGAAATCGAAGCTGCTTTGCAAAATTTAGGTATTCCTGTTATGCACGATGATCAGCACGGAACAGCTATTATTTCAACAGCAGGTCTTATGAATGCTATGGAGCTTAGTGGAAAAAAATTTCAAGATATTAAGGTAGTCATTAGCGGTGCTGGAGCAGCTGGTGTTGCAAGTGCTAGAATGTATAGAAATTTAGGGGTTGAAAATATCATTTTAGTTGATAGCAAAGGCGTGATAAACAAAGAAAGAAAAGATCTAAATTCTTATAAACTTGAATTTGTATCAGATACAAAGGATAAAACTTTAAAAGAAGCCTTAAAAGGTGCTGATGTTTTTTTAGGTTTATCAGCGCCTAAAATTTTAGATGATGAAATGGTTTTATCAATGGCTAAAGATCCTGTCATTTTTGCTTTGGCAAATCCTATTCCTGAAGTGATGCCAGAAGATGTTATAAGACTTAGAAAAGATGCTATTATAGGAACAGGAAGAAGTGATTATCCAAATCAAATCAATAATGTCTTAGGTTTTCCTTTTATTTTTAGAGGAGCTTTAGATGTAAGAGCTACTAAAATAACCGAAAATATGAAAATAGCAGCAGCCAAAGCTTTAGCTGATTTAGCCAAACTTCCTGTGAGCGAAAAAGTGAAAAAAGCTTACAATCTAAGCAATTTAGAATTTGGAAAAGATTATGTGATCCCAAAACCTTTTGATGATAGAGTTAAAGCTATTGTAAGTACTGCCGTTGCAAGTGCTGCAGTAAAAGATAATGTAGCTAGAATCAAAAATTTTAATGAAAAAGAATATTTTGAAAGCTTAAAATGAAAAATATTCATCAAATTTCTCATCCTTTGATAGAGCATAAATTAGGAATTTTAAGAGATAAAGAAACAAAACCCTTTCAATTCCGTATGCTCATCGATGAAATTAGCTCTTTTTTACTTTTTGAAGCTACTAAAGATTTGAATTTAAAAAATAAAGAAATTACAACCCCTATAGCTAAAACGACTGCTAAAGAGCTTGATGAAAAAATTATGATTTGCCCTATATTAAGGGCAGCTTTAGGAATGCTTGAAAGCGTTTTTAAGTTAATTCCTAATGCAAGTATTGGTTTTTTAGGTTTTCAAAGAGACGAAGAGACCCTAAAAGCTCAATTTTATTTTCAAAAACTTCCAAAAGATGCTAAAGAGCGTTTAGCCATCGTTATAGATCCTATGTTCGCGACAGGTTCAACTGCTATTGAAGCTTGTAATTTTTTAAAAGAACAAGGCATTAAAAAAATAAAATTTATATCTATACTTGGGACTTTAGAAGGATTAAATAATTTTAATCATTTTCATAGTGATGTAGATGTTTTTATAGCAAGTATTGATGAAGGTTTAGATAAAAATGCCTATATTGTTCCTGGTTTAGGAGATGCTGGAGATAGGGTATTTAATACCTTAGACAAATAAAATGATTTTTGGGAAAATTGATTATATAAATTTATTGCCTTTGCATATTTATTTAAAAAAATACCCTTTGCCTAATGGTTTTAAAGCTTCTATGGAATTTAAAAAAGGAGTTCCTAGTAAATTAAATCGTGATTTATTTTATAGAAGAATTGATGGAGCTATCATATCTAGCATAGAAAGTGCAAGAAAAAAATACCAAAATTTAGACATTGGAATTTGTGCCTATAAGAAAGTTTTAAGTGTTTTGGTGCAAAAAAATTCACCCAGTTTAAAAGATCCAAGTTCTGCTACTTCAAATGCTTTAGCTAAAGTTTTAAATCAAAACGGAAAAGTCATCATAGGAGATAAAGCTTTAAAACTTTATTTAGAAGATAGTTCAAAATATATTGATCTGTGTAGTTTATGGTACAAAAAAACAGGTCTTCCTTTTGTTTTTGCAAGATTTTCTTGTGTGAGAAAAAAAGAATTTTATGAAATAATTTTTAAAAAATTTTCTAAAAAGAAAACCAAAATTCCTTATTATATGCTTGAAAAATATGCCAAAAGAGCAAATTTAGATATCAAAGATATAAGATATTATTTAGATGAAATTATTTATTATGAAATAAAAACAAAAGAAAAACTTGCTTTAAAACGTTTTATCACTCAGTCTAAAAGAAAATAATTTTAAGTTTAAATTTTCATAGAAATATAAATATATTTAATACCTAAAAATTTAAGTTTTATCTACTTTTTAAATCTTTTAATTTTTTATTTCAAAAATTATTTAATTTTATTTTTATAATTTCTAAAATTATAAAAAAGATTATCAAATAATGTTTAAAACACTCATACAACAATATAAAAAGATATCACCAAAAATAATCAATTAAAAATTATTATTAATAAACTTTTAATTAAAAATATTTTATTATTCCAAAAAAGTTTATGATTTATATTTTATTACTTTTTTATTTTTTTTAATAAACAATCAAAGGAGTTTTAAACAATGGATCAAAAACATAGTTTAAAAGAGATTTCGGGGGGGGGGGATTGAAAAAAACCATTCTCATTCATCTAAAAAACTAGTTCTTTCTTTAGTTACAATCTCTTTTTTAAGTTCTTATTCTTATGCTACAGCTAATGTAGAAGCTTATGATGATAGCAAAACTAAATCAACAACTACTTATCAAAATACTAATACTACAATAAGTGATTCACAAAGTTCTACACAAACTATAAGTAGTACTGGTAATACTCTTGTTATAGAAAGTAGTGGTTCAGTTGTAGTTACCACTAGTAATAGTATAGCTGTTGATTTTAAGCCAAGTTCTTCAACTTCTACTTTTAAAAATGAAGGAACTCTTATGGGCAAAAGAATGGGAGTTCAAGTAGGAGCAAATAAAAGTGGTGGTGCTACCATACAAAGCTTTGAAAATACTGGCACTATAGGAGGTAATGATTCTCAATTTGGAGTAGTAGTTTGGGGAAAAGATAGTTCTAAATCTAGTATTACTAATTTTAACAATAGTGGAACTATAAGTTCAAACAATGGTGAGGCTATTTATCTTGGTAATACTGAGATTACTACTTTTACTAATAGTGGGACTATTAGTAGCACTAATAAACAAGGGATAAATATTGCTAGTGGAGCAACTATAGAAACTTTTAACAATAGTGGAACTATAAGTAGCAATAGTGGTCAAGGGATAAATATTGCTAGTAGTGCAACAATAACTAATTTTACTAATGATAGCAATGGATTGATTCAGGGCAATAAGGATATTGGAGCACTAAATATAGAAAGTGCAACTATTAAAACTCTAACTAACAAAGGAACTATAAAGAATATAGGAAATACTGAACCTGCTGTATCTTTTTATGTTTCATCAGGTATAGCTTTAAGTAAGGGCACAATCGATAGTTTTACTAATGATAGCAATGGTTTAATTTCTGGCATTATAGGTATAAAACTAGCTGAATCTACTATTGAAAATTTTACTAACAAAGGAACCATAGAATCAACTAGCAATAATAATCTTGCAGCAGGTATTAAACTTTCGACTGCTTTGGATAGAACAACTACAATTACAAATTTTACCAATGAAGGCACTATACAATCAAACTCTAATGGTATCTTAGTAGAAGCAGGCAATAAAATAGAAACTCTTACTAATAGTGGAACTATAGAAGCTAGTTTAAATGGTATAAGTTTTTATGGGCATGGCGATGTTAGTGGTAATACAACAAATATCGGTAAAATCACTATAGAAAGTAATGGTGTTATTAAAGCAGGCAATGATGCAATCCACATTGATGGAAGTGATAGAGATATTGAAGGCGAAGGCATAGACGTAAAAGGTAGATTAGAAGGTGGTAATGCTGGTATTTATATAGGAGCAGGCAAACAAGTAAATACAAGCATCACTGTATCTGGAACTATACAAGGTGATAATGGCGGTATTATTAATACTGGAACCATAGGACAAAAAGATGTAGATGTTCAAACACACGGCATCACCATTGAAAATGGTGGAACTATTACTTCTAAAAATGGTAGCGGTATTTTAAATACTGATAATGGAATTATCTATGGTAATATTGTAAATAGTTCAAATAATGAT
>NZ_JAENKV010000018.1 GCF_016599045.1 Campylobacter sp. TTU_617 | reverse complement strand
CACTAAAGCATCAAATTTATCCAGAGATTGAACTTATAAAGCCAAACGAAATTGATAAAGCTTATGAAAATCTTACTTCAGGTAAAGCAAAATTTCGTTATGTGATTGATATGAGATAGTTTTACTCCGGTTTTTATGATTTTTTTGGTATTATTTGGAGTTTTATTTAAGGAGTTAAAATGAACACTATACTTTTACTCAATGGTGCAAAAAAATTTGGTAGTTCTAATGGTGAACTTAATCTTACTTTGCACGATCTAGCTATCAAAACTCTTAAAGAGTTAGATTATAATATCAATGAAACTCATATTGATCGTGGCTATGATGCAGAGAATGAAGTTCAAAAAATTTTAAATTCTGATGTGATAATTTACCAAATGCCAGGTTGGTGGATGGGTGAGCCTTGGATAGTTAAAAAATATATAGACGAGGTTTTTACCGCTGGATATACGCGTTTGTTTGCAAATGATGGACGCAGTCATACAGATCCAACTAAAAATTATGGCAAAGGCGGACTTTTGCAAGGAAAAAAATATATGTTTTCTCTTACTTGGAATGCTCCAGCTGAAGCTTTTAATGAGAAAGATGATTTCTTTGAAGGTGTTGGAGTTGATGGTGTTTATTTACATTTGCATAAGGCAAATCAATTTTTAGGAATGAGTGCTTTACCAACTTTTATTTGTTATGATGTGGTTAAAAATCCTCAAGTTGAAAAATATTTAAGCGAATATGCAAATCATTTAAAAAATATTTTTGCAATTTAAGTTTATCTTAAATTGCAAGATAAATTATGCTTATAAAGTAAAGATTTGACAAGCTAAAATAAATTAAATTTTTCTAAATAGTTTAAAACTTTTATTTATAATTTTAAATCGAATTTATTTTTTATAAAGACTTCAAAACTTCTTTGATTATTTTAAATATTTAGATTTTAACGATTTTTTAGTTATAGCTTGATAAAAGCTTAAAGAAAAAGTTATATAATCTTTTAAAATTTAAGGATAAATGATGAAAAAACTAATATTATTTTTTATTTTTTTAAATTTTTGTTTTGGTCAAGATGTTGGATTATTTGGATATACAAAGGGTGTAAGGGTTATAGAGGTAAAATTAAAGGATATAAGAATTGATTCAATAGAAAATATTGTTTATTCTCAGGTGCCAACAAATGGTAGTATTAGAGGTTTGCATATGTCTTTGTTAATTCCTCAAACTAATGTTTTAAAACCTGCTATTCTTTATTTTCCTGGAGGTGGTTTTATGTCTGCTAATTATTTTAAATATTCTCAGATGAGAATGGCTCTAGCAAAAGCAGGATTTGTTGTAGCTTCTGTGGAATACCGCGTAATTCCTGATAAATTTCCAGCCCTTGTAGTTGATGCAAAATCAGCTATAAGATATTTAAGAGCTCATGCTAAAGAATATGGTATTGATCCGATGAAAATTGGTGTTTTGGGAGATTCAGCAGGAGGATATTTGGCTCAGATGGTGGGAATGGCAGATGATAAAAGCTTTGAGCAAGGAGAATATTTAGATAAAGATTCTAAAGTTCAAGCTGTAGCTACAATTTATGGAATTTCTAATCTTTTAAATATTGGTGAAGGATTTTCAAAAGAAGCACAAGAGGTACATCACTCTTTGGCTGTAACAGAAGCTTTATTGGTAAATGGGGTAGCTTTTAGAGATTTTGCAGGATTAAGTATCCAAGCAGACCCCAAAAAAGCACTTTTTGCTAGTCCTTTGGGTCATATTAAAGGCAAAAAACCACCTTTTTTAATAATGCACGGTAGTGCAGATACACTGGTATCTCCAATACAAAGCAAGCAACTTTACGAGGCTTTAAGGAAAGAGGGTAATGAAGCAGAATATATCCTTATAAAGGGAGCAAATCACGGAGATATTTATTGGTATCAAGATGAAGTTATTAATCTAGTAGTTAGGTGGTTTAAGAAAAATCTAGTCTCAAGAGATAAAAAAGAAATACAAAATTCACAAAATCTAAATAACAATCTTTAAAAAGAGTTAAAATTTGATATAAAAAGCTTTATTTTATAGATTTAAAATAATTTAATCTTTTATGTAAATGTTTTATTAGAATACATAAAAGATTTTATTAAATAAGAGTTTTTAACTAAGTATTATATTTAGATAAAAAATTCTTTGATTTGTTCTTTGTCTTTCAGAGCTTCACATTCATAAATTTTATCTTTAAAACCTAGTTTATATTTTTTACTTTCTTCGCATTTTGTATAAGTTAAAGCAATTTTTAAAGCTAGATTTAAATCTTCTTCATTGATATTTGCATTTACCAAAGAATAAGCTCCAACAAGATCAAAAAGTTTGATTTCTTCATATTTTGGCGTTTTTAAATTTTTTAAGAGTTCATTTTCTAGTTCATTGCGACCAATAATCATTTTAGAATTATTAGGCAACCTTAAATGTCTTCCATATTTGAGAAGTTGAGCATCATTTACTTGCATATTTTTATCAAAAGATATAAAATCTTTAATTTTTTTAGAAAAGCTTTCAATAGTTAGCAAGCATCCTCCACCAGGACTTTCAAAATCTTCAAGATTGAATTTTTTGGCAAGTTCAAGTTGTCTTTTACGACTTCTGCCACTAATACCTTCTAATTTTTCCCTATCAACCCAACCTTCTCTTTCTGGTTTTGTTGGAGCTAAATTTTTGGCACACATAGGACGCAAAATAAGATCTTCTTCATCTTGAGCTAATGTTTTTACTTTTGCCATAGCATCAAATCTTTGACTCATAGGACGTTGTCCTAAAACTTCACCTGTGATGATAAAATGTGCATTTTCATCTTTTAACATAGAAAGAGCTGTTTTAAACATAAAAGCATGACAATCAATACAAGGATTGAAATGTTTTCCATAGCCATATTTTGGATTAAAAAGAACTTTTTGAAGATATTCGTTTTTAACGTCTATCATTTCAAATGAAGCTCCTACCATAGCTGCGCGTTTTGCCATAATTTCACTTTTATCGCTTGTGCTTCCAAAACCTATGTTGATATTTAAAGCTTTAACTTCTATTCCTTGAGAGGTGATAAGTTTCATAGCAAGCATACTATCAAGACCACCGCTAAAAAGCGCTAATGCTTTCATCGTTTCCTTTCTAAAATTTAATAAATAAAAGCGTAATTTTATCTTAAAAAATTATACAATGGCTTAAAAAGGATGATTGTTTTCTTTTAAATTTAATTCTATAAAAGTAAAATAATTTTTTGATAATATTTTATAAAGATGTTTAAAAAATAATTCCAAATTTTCTTCATTTCTTTCTTGTTTTAAGGTGATTAAACAATCTTTTAAAAAGAGAAAAAGTTCATTTTGATTAAGATTTTTTTTAAGTTTTTCGCTATTTTTTTCAAGCAAAGAAAAGATTTGCTTTTTTAAAGCAAGATTCGTTTTTTTAATATTAATTTGATTTAAAAAAGCAAGATTTATTTTGCAAATTCCTAGCAAAAATTCATTTTCATTTTCTAATTTTCTAAAATTTTTTAAATAAAGCTCTCTTATATCAGAATCTTCTAAACCTATATTTTGAAAGATTTTTTCTAAAATATTTTGATGTTTAAAACATGCTTTATCGCTAATTAAGTGAAAAAGCTCTCTAGCCTTTTGCTCTTTGAATAAATAATCTAAAATTTCAAATTCGCTTAAATAGATTTTTTGTGGATTATTGTAAAGATTGATTAAGTTTTTATTTTGATTAGAATTTTTACTAAGATAGATAAAATTTTCTTCAACTCCTAAAAGTTTTGAAACTAAATTTTTATATGAATTGGCTATTAAAGGCTCAAGTAAAAATGTATATTTTTGTATATTTTCTAAAGCTTTTTGTTTATCAAGCATAGTTTTTAAAGGAAATTTATCAAGCATAGTTTTAATATAAAATTCCCCAAGTTCTATCCCTTGTTCAAGTAATTGAAATAAAGCTTTATTTTGATTATTTGCTACGAGTTCGGCAGGATCTTTTCCTCCTTCAAGTAAAACCACTTTGCCATCTATTTTGTTAGTGCTTAGTAAAAATGCTGATTTAAAAGCAGCTTGTAAGCCTGCATTATCATTATCAAAACATAAAATCACTTTAGCATCATAGCGTTTAATTAACGGGAGATGATTTTGAGTAAGAGCTGTTCCTAAAACAGCTACAGCATTATTTAATCCTGCTTTATGAAAGGCAATAGCATCCATATAACCTTCACAAATAATTATTTCTTTTTTTTGAGCTATATAATCTTTTGCAATATTAAAAGCATAGAAAATTCTAGATTTGTCAAATAGTTTATTTTGAGGTGAATTGACGTATTTTGCTAGATTTGAAGTATTTAATGTGCGTCCGCCAAAACCTACTAATATATTTTTGTGATCATATATAGGAAAAGTTATTCTTTGGATAAAGCTAGCATAGAATTCTTTATCTTGATTTTTAATAGCTCCAACTTCTAAAGCATCTTGAAAATTAATATTTTCGTTTGTCAAAAGTCTTAAAGTTTCTTCTGATTTAGGTGCAAAACCTAATTCAAATTTTTTTATATCTTGATCATTTAATTTTCTTGAGTAAAGATAACTTAGAATTTCTTTATGTTTAGGTAAGTTTTCTTTATAAAAAGCATTAAGCAAAGGTAAAATGTACTTTAGGTCTTTTTGTTCTTTTTTTTCTTTTGTATAGGTTAAAGTAAAATTACTTAAAGTGGCTACTTTTTCAACAGCTTCTTTAAAGCTTATTTTTTCATAATCCATAACGAATTTAAAAACATCTCCGCCCGCTTTACAAGAAAAACAATGATAAAAACCTTTTTGAGAGTTAATGTGCATAGAAGGATTTTTATCATTATGAAAAGGACAAACGCAAATATAACTTGAACCTTGTTTTTTTACTTCGATAAAATGAGAAATAATATCAACAATATCTATTCTTTGACTTAAATTTTCTATACTTGCTTTATCAATCATTTTTTAAACCTTGATAAAATTATACAAAGATTTAGCTATAATAGATATAAAAATTAAAGTTTTAGTATGGATTTGTTTTTTTTAGATTATAGAGATCCTTTGGTGGGATTAATTTTTATTACGATTTTAATCTTTATTATAGCCTTGCTTAATTATTTTTGGAGATTTTTTGCCTATAAAGATGAAGAAGAGAAATTAGAAAAATTTATTAAAAAATTTGAACTTAATAATGTCCATAAAGATTTACTAAAAGATCCAAATTTAAGCTTAGCTAATCTCATTTTTTTGGCATCTATTTTTACAAGAAGCGGGGAATTTGAAAAAGCGATACAAATTTATTTAATTGCCCTAGAAAAAGTAAAAGATAAAAAAGAACAAGAAGATATTTTTATATCTTTGGCTGAGGTATATTTTAAGGCAGGGTTTTTAGAAAGATCTAAAGAAGTTTTACTTAATGCTTTAAAAATCAGACCAAGGAATGAAAAAGCTTTAAAACTTTTAAAAATTGTTTATTTAAGATTGAGATCTTATAAAGAAGTTTTGGATACATTAGAATGTCTTTTAGAACTTGATGAAGAAGTGAAAGAAGAGAAAGAATTTATAAAAGCTCTTATGATAAAAGAACAAGATATAGACCAAAAAAGCAAGATAGAACTTATTTTAAATCTTGATATTAAAGATAATATAATGCTTCAAAGACTTATTTTTGAAAATTATCAAATCATAAAAGATCAAAATCTTTTTGATATTATTGATTTAATTTATAGGGATAAAAAAATAGTAAAAATTGACAAACAAGAATATAAAGAATTTTTTTACGCTTTAAATTTATTACCAAAAGAAGAAAAAATTTTTTTAAAAAATCAAAATTTTAGAATGTTTAAGATTTTAAATGATAATGATTTTAAAGTGAAAATGGTGTTTTCTTATGTGTGTTTAGAATGTAAAAATGCTATGCCTTTATTTTTTTATCATTGTCCGATATGTTACGGTTTTAATAAATGTAAAATTCTTTATGAGGTTAAGCTTGATGAAACAAATTAAGATTTATACAGATGGATCCTGTCTTAATAATCCAGGTTTTGGAGGCTGGGCTTATATCTTACGCTATAAAGAATACGAAAAAATAGGTTTTGGAGCAAAAGAAAATACAACTAATAATCAAATGGAACTTTTAGCTATTATAGAAGCTTTAAAAGCCTTAAAAGAACCCTGTGAAATAGAGCTTTATACAGATTCTAATTTAATGGTAAGAAGTATTAATGAGTGGCTTGATGTTTGGATTAAAAAAGATTTTAAAAATAAAAAAAATGTAAATTTATGGAAAGAATATTTAAAATTTTCAAAAAATCATAAAATCAAAGCTTTTTGGGTTAAAGCGCATAATGGACATATAGAAAATGAAAAATGTGATAAATTAGCAAAAGAGGCTGCTTTAAATTTGCAAAAGGAACAAAATGGAAAAAATTGAATTGCTTGAACAAAGACTAAGATATAAATTTAAAAATCAAAAATTGCTCATTGAAGCTTTAACGCATAAAAGTTTTAAAAAGCCTTTTAGTAATGAGAGATTGGAATTTTTGGGCGATGCTGTTCTTGATTTGGTTGTGGGTGAATTTTTATTTCATAAATTTAAAAATGATGCAGAGGGAGATTTATCTAAATTAAGAGCAGCTTTGGTAAATGAAAAATCATTTGCAAAAATTGCTAAAAGTCTTGAACTTGGAAATTTTATTTTTATGTCCATTGCTGAAGAAAATAATAATGGTAGAGCTAAACCATCTATACTTTCAGATGCCTTAGAGGCAATTATTGGAGCAATACATTTAGAATCTGGTTTTTTAGAAGCAAAAAAAGTAGCTTTAGCTTTGATTGAAGAGAATTATCCTAACATAGATGCAAAAAATCTCATAAAAGATTATAAAACAAAATTACAAGAAATTACTCAAGCAAAATTAGGTCAAACTCCAGATTATGAAACTCTAAGGGCTTTTGGACCCGATCATCAAAAACAATTTGAAATCGTTTTAAAATTAGAAGGAATTGAATATGCAAGATCTATTGCAAGCAGTAAAAAGGAAGCTCAGCAACTTGCAGCTAAAATTGCTCTTGAGAAATTAGGAATTTTATGAATACCTTTGGCACAAGATTAAAATTTACAAGCTTTGGAGAATCACACGGTAAAGCTTTAGGTTGTGTTGTAGATGGAATGCCTGCAGGGGTAAAATTTGATGAGAAATTTTTACAAAATGAGCTTAAACTTAGAAAACCTGGTAAAAATAAATTTTCAAGTCCTAGAAAAGAAAAAGATGAGGTAGAAATTTTAAGCGGAGTTTTTCAAGGCTATACAACAGGAACTCCTATATCTGCAGTTGTTTTTAATAAAGATGCAAGATCAAAAGATTATGAAAACTTAAAAGATATTTTTAGATTATCTCACGCTGATTTTACTTATTTTTATAAATATGGTATTAATGATTATAGAGGCGGAGGAAGATCAAGCGCTAGAGAAAGTATCAATAAAGTTATAGCAGGAGCTATTGCTGCGATGCTTTTAAAAGAATTTAATATAGAAGTTTTTAGTGGAATTTGTAGTATAGGAACTAAAAGTATAGATTTTAAAAATATAGATTTTAATTTTTGCAAAAAAAGTGAAATTTTTTGCCTAGATCCAAAATATGAAGAAGAATTTAAAAAAGAACTTTTAAATGTCAAAAAGGATAAAGATAGTATAGGTGCTAGTGTTTATACTTGTGTAAAAAATGCACCTATTGGACTAGGAGAAGTTTTATATGATAAACTTGATTCAAAATTAGCTCACGCTTTAATGGGTATTAATGGGGTTAAAGCCGTTGAAATAGGAGCTGGAGTTAAATCAAGTTTAATGCGAGGTTCAAATTATAACGATATTTTAAAAGATAAAAAATTTTTAAGCAATAATTCAGGCGGAATTTTAGGAGGTATTTCAAATGGGTCTTTAATCGAAATTAAAACTCATTTTAAGCCTACTCCATCGATATTTATTCCGCAAGAAAGTATGGATAAAAAAGGTAATAATATAAAGTATATTTTAAAAGGAAGACACGATCCTTGTATAGCAATTCGCGGAAGTGTTGTAGTAAATGCTATGGTAAGATTTATTCTTGCGGATTTGCTTCTTTTAAATGCAAGTTCAAGACTTGATTATCTTAAAAAAATTTATACTTTTTAATTTGTTATAATTTTAAAAATAATAAGGAATATAAATGATTTTTATTGATGCTTGTTTTAAAAAAGAAGTACCTTATACCCCTGTTTGGATGATGAGACAAGCTGGAAGGTATTTAAAAGAATATATGAAAGTAAGAGAAGAAGCAGGAGATTTTCTTTCCTTATGTAAAGATTATAAAAGAGCAAGTGAAGTAAGTTTGCAACCTGTTGAAATTCTTGATGTAGATGCAGCAATTATTTTTTCGGATATTTTAGTTGTTCCATTAGAAATGGGTATGGATTTAAAATTTGAAAAAGGCGAAGGTCCAGTATTTAGCGATCCTTTAAAATCTTTAGAAGATATAGATAAGTTAGATTGCAATGCTTATAAAAAATTAACTTATGTATATGATGCCATTTCTCTTACAAGAGAAAAACTCCCTTCTTCTAAGGCTTTAATAGGATTTTGTGGTAGTCCTTGGACTTTGGCAACTTATATGATAGAAGCAAGAGGAAGTAAAACTTATGCAAAATGTAAAAAATTAATTTACACTGATCCTTTATTAATGCATAGTTTACTTAAAAAATTAAGTGAAATCTTAAAGTTATATTTAGAAGAGCAAATTAAAGCTGGGGCAAATGCAGTACAAATTTTTGATAGCTGGGCAAGTGCTTTAGAAAAAGATGTATTTTTTGAATTTTCTTTTAAATATATGATAGAAATTGCTACTTATATTAAAGAAAAATATCCCCATATACCTGTAATTTTATTTCCAAAAGGAATTAGTGGATATTTAGATGGAATTTATGGAAATTTTGATGTTTTTGGAGTAGATTGGAGCACTCCTTTAGAGATGGCAAAAGATCTTTTAAGTCCTGCTTATACTTTACAGGGTAATATGGAACCTTGCAGACTTTATGATAAAAAAGCTATAAAAGAAAGTGTGCATAATATTTTAAATATTATGAATAAAAGAGCGCATATTTTTAACTTAGGACATGGAATTTTACCTGATATTCCTGTTGAAAATGCTAAATATTTTATCAATCTTGTAAAAGAATTATCAAGAAAATGAACATAATTTTTGGTCCTATAAATTCAAGGCGTTTTGGTTTTTCTTTAGGCATTGATTTAAGTCCTGCTTTAAAACAATGCAATTTTGATTGCGTGTATTGCGAACTTAAACAAGCTAAAGCCATTGCCAAAATGGATTATATAGTTGGCGTTAAAGATATCATTGAGCAATTACAATTTTTTTTAGCCAAAAAAATACCTTTTGACGTTCTTACTTTAACAGCCAATGGAGAGCCTAGTTTATATCCAAATTTAAAAGAATTGATTACTGCTTTAAGAGAGTTGAAACTAGATAAAAAAATTCTTATTTTAAGCAATGGAACTGCTGTTTTAAATGAGATGCAATTTAATGCTTTGCTTGATTTAGATATGGTAAAATTAAGCCTTGATAGTGTAATTAAAGAAAGTTTTTTGCGTATCAATAAACCCTTAAAAGAAATTGATCTTCATTTAATGATAGAAAAAATGATAACTTTTTCAAAAATTTTTAAGGGTGAACTTATTATTGAAATTCTAGTTGTTAAAGGTATTAATGACAATGAAAAAGAATTTAAGGCTTTAAATGAAGTTTTGCAAAAAATAAATCCTACAAGAGTAGATATAAGCACTATAGATAGACCCCCTTCTTATCCTGTTAAAGGGGTAAGTGAAGAAAAACTTTTAGATTTAAGTCTTTTTATAGAGAATATTCCAGTATTTATTGCAAGAAGAAATGAGAAAAAACAAAATATGGAATTTAGCACAGATGAGCTTTTGAAAATGCTAGAATTAAGAGCGCAAAGCGAAGTTGATGTTAATACTCTTTTAAGTTTTAATACTCAAAAAATACTGCAAGATTTAGTTAAAAAAGGTTTAGTTAAAATTTATACTCTAGGGGGAGTTATTTTTTATAAAGTAGATAAGTAGTTTTAAATAAATAATAATTTTTAGTGTAGTAAATAAACTTTTTAGTTGTTAAAATATTAATACATTTATAGTAATTTATTAATGATACTACTATTTTTATTTTTTAGATTTAAATTATAATTTTATAAACCATCTTTAAGTATTTTAAGTTTATTAAAATCATAAATTAAACTAGTTTGAAATATTATTTAAAGTTATATACACAATTGTCTTCTAAATTTTAAAACTATGGATAGTTTTTACTATTTTTTATATAAAAAAGTTTATGATTATATAGTGTTTTATGGGAATGGTTTTATAAACTAAGATAACATAAGTTTATTTTAATTAAAAATCTAACTATTTTAGAAGTTAAAAGCACTTTAGGGATTCATTAAAGAAAGAAAAAATTTTTATAAGCTTAAGGTCTAATGTTTAGAATTTTTCCAAAATTATTTAATATAGTTGCATATTTTTGGATATTTTTTGTAAAGCTATTGGTTTATTTTAATTCAAAAATAATTTTTAATTTATCTTCTTAGGTTGATTTTTTAAGTATAAATTTAATATTTTTTCAAGAATAATTATTTTTTTTAAATTCTGTGATTTTTAATTTAAATTTACTTGACTTTATTTATTTTTTTTAATATAATCACATTTTTAATTTATTCCGGATTAGCTCAGCGGTAGAGTAGGCGGCTGTTAACCGCTTGGTCGTAGGTTCGAATCCTACATCCGGAGCCACTTCTTATTTCATATAGGAATTATTCTTTTATTTCAAAAGTAAAAAATTCACTTTTAAAATTATCTGGTAGATCTTTGTATTGTAATAAAGCTGGTTCGTAGTTTTGAACTTGTTGATATAAAAGTCCTAAAGCAGCTTTACTTTCTTTGTTATTATTATCGCTTAGTTTTGCAAGTTGTAAAAGAGCAATGGCAGAATTTGGATTATTTGAGCCTATGGCAGCAACAGAAGCTAAAAAAAGCGTATGAGAATCATTGGCTTTATAATTATCAATTAGTGTATTATATAAAGCATATGCTTCTTCAAAATGAAGCGAAAATATGTCAATATAAGCTAAAGTTTGAATTAGTCCTTCATCATTTATATTAGAAACGTTGAGTAGATCTTTAAATTTTTTACGTTCTAAATTTAAAAGTCCAGCAATTTGTATTAAAGAAGTGTATTTTTCTCTTGTTATTATTGCTCCTCCAAATATACTTTTATAATCTAGTTTTGCATTTTGAAAATATATTTGAGCGTTTTGTGCATAGTCTTTAATATTTTGATTAGTATTTAAAGAGTTAAAATACAAAATATTAGTTAAAACATCGTTAGGAAGCTCAGACTTAAGTTGTGCTATTTTCATATTTGCTTGATTATTAAGATTATTATTTTTAAAGGCAATGGCTTCAAAAATAAGATTTAAAGGATGATTATCTTGTTTAGTTTCATCTAAATAAGGCAATATTGAAGTATAATCTTCATTAGCTAAAAAGAATAAATTTTTATATAAGGCTGAAGATGAGTTTATATCAATAGAAAGATTGTCTTGAACTTCATTATAAAATTTTGTTGTATCTATGCCACTAATTTTAGCACAAAACATAGCAAATGCACCAGCTAGATAATTTTTTGGATTTAAATGATAAGAGCTTGAAAAATGTTTGTAGGCTAAATCATAATTTTTAAGTTGAGCATAAGTTAGAGCAAGATTATAATGCAAAATGCTATGTTCTGGATATTCTTTAATTAAATCTTGAAAACCTTTATTTGCCTGTTTTAGTTTTTGATTTAGAGCAAGATTTACTATATTTGCTATTTTAACATTTGTCGAAGATAAAGCTCTTCCTGTTTTTAAATAAAAACTAGTATCAACGCTATCATCAATAAAATAAGTAATATTAGCTTTTTTGATATAAAGAGAAGATTGCTTGCTATCAAAAACTTGATAAGGTGCATAATAAAAAAGTAAATCAAATTGTTCTTTTGGTTGTTTAAAGAAATTTCTAGAAAAATTTTCTTGTGCCATTTGAATGTCAAAAAGATCTTTATTTAAATTTACTTTAATTTTATAAATATCCAAAATATGATATTTATCTTCTTTGTCTTTATAAGCATTATTAAGACGTGTTAGCATTTCTTGATATTGTCCTGTTTTCAAATCTACTAAAGTAATAGCAGCTAAACTTTTATTAAAGTCTCTTTCTATTTTTAAGGCAGTATTTAAAGCATTTTTAGCATTTTGGTATTCTCCAATGCGTGCATATAAAAGTCCTAAAGATAAACTTGATTCAAAGCTATTTTGTTCTTTTAGATAAGATATTGCTTTTGAATTTAAATCCATTTTACTATAAATTTTAGCTGAAAGATACTTTGCAAAATCAGCATAAGGCTCGACTGATGTTTTTTGAAACATTTGTAAAGCTTCTGGATAATATCCTTTATAAAAATTAATAAGAGCTAAGTAGTAGTCATAAAGTTTAGAATTTCCTTCTTTTGACAAATAAACTTGAGCTAAATCAATATAATATTTAAATCTTTCTCTATCATTTAGTTTGAGTGCACAAACAGCGGCATTGATGGCCGAAACAGTCTGATTTTCGCCATTATTAATAGCTTTTTTAAAATTTTGCAATGCTTCTTCAAATTGATTTTCATTCATTTGGGAAACCCCTAAATTATAACTAGAAAGCGATTCATTATAGATTGCAATTTGCTCATAAGCTTTTAAGGCTTGTTCAATATCTCCTTTTAAATACAAAGCATTAGCCTTTTTTATCATGGTATCAATTTTTGCAATATCATACTGATAGGATTCGTCTTGATTTTCGTTTTTAACTACTTCTTTTGGTGTTGTAGCGATGATATCAGCTTTGATATTATTACTACTAAAACTTAGATAAAATAATGTAAAAACCAAAGAACAGATTATAAGTGCTGATCCAGCTATCAAAGATAAAAATTTTTTATCTTTATACCAAGCTAATTCTTTAGATTCAGTTTGTTTTAAAGATTCTTCTTGCTCTTCTTTGGGAGCGGATTCTCTTTTAAAGAAAAAACTTTCTTCTTCATTTGAAAGCTCTTCTGGTAAAGTGGTTAATTCTTCATCTTGTGGAGCTTCACCTTCTTGTCCTTTAAATTCTTCTAAACTTTCATCAAGTCTTTCTTTAGAAAGATTATCTTCTTGTTCAATTTTTTCTTCTGCCATTTACTACTCTTAAAAATATTTTCTAAGAACGTCAGGAATATGGATATTGCCTTTATCATCTTGATAATTTTCCATAATGGCAACAAGCGTTCTGCCAACAGCTAAAGAAGAACCATTTAAAGTATGAACAAATTCATTTTTCCCTTTGTCATTTTTATAGCGAATTTTAGCTCTTCTTGCTTGGAAATCTTGACAATTTGAAACAGAACTTATTTCTCTATATTTATTTTGTCCTGGAAGCCACACTTCTAAATCTACTGTTTTGGCTGCACTAAAACCAAGATCTCCTGTACAAAGCATTAAATGGCGATGAGCAAGACCAAGTGAGCTTAATAAATCACTTGCACAATTTAGCATTTCTTCAAAAACACTATCACTTTGATCTGGCTTTGTAATACTTACAAGCTCTACTTTTTCAAATTGATGTTGGCGAATAATACCTCTTGTATCACGTCCAGCACTTCCTGCTTCCTTTCTAAAACAAGCACTATAGCAAGTCATCTTTATAGGTAAATTTTCACTACTTAAAATTTCATCAGAATAAAAATTTGTTACAGGAATTTCTGAAGTGGATATAAGATATAGATCCTCATCCTCTACTTTATACATATCATCTTTAAATTTTGGAAGCTGTCCTGTACCAAACATTGTTTTTGAATTAACTAAAAAAGGAACATTGATAAGATTAAAACCACGTTTTATATTAAAATCTATCATATAATTAATTAAAGCACGATTTAACAATGCACCTTCATTTTTAAGGATACAAAAGCGACTTTGAGAAATTTTTACTCCTCTTACAAAGTCAAGCCAATTAAGCTTTTCTCCAAGTTCAAAATGTTCTTTAGGGGTAAAATCAAAAGAAGGTGGAGTTAGAACTTTTTTAAGTTCGACATTATCATTTTCATCTTCTCCAAGCGGAACACATTTGTCAGGAATATTTGGGATAGAATGTGCTATTGTTTCTAAATTTTCAAGTATTTCATCAACTTTTTTGCTTTGGATTGCAATTTTTTCCTTGTTTTCGCTAAGTTGTTTTCTAAGACTTTCTTTATCTTGAACAGTGCTTAATTCTTTACTAAATTTATTTTGAAAAGCTTGTAATTCTTCTAAATTTGCTTTTTCTTTTTTCAAATTTAAAAAAAGATCACTTAGTTTTTTTAACAAAGCTTCATCAACTTTTTTATTTTTTAAACTTTTTGCCACTTCTTCAAAATTATTTTGTAAATATTTTAAATCCAACATAATGTATCCTTAAAGTCCTATTTTTTCATAAATTTTTTGTATTTTTTGTAAGGCTATATTTTTTGCTTTTTTTGCACCTATTTGCAGACATTCTTTAATTTCTTCTGGGTGAGATAAGAAATTATGATATCTTTCTCTTGCTTCTTTAAAATGATCAAGAATTAAATCATTAAGATACATTTTAAAATGTCCATAACCTTCGCCACCTTTTTCATACCTTGTTTTTAAATCCTCTTGCCCCTTATTATCTAAAAATAATTTTGCAATATTAAATACATTGCATTTTTTCCAGTCTTTAGGATCTTTTAAATCTGTACTATCTGTAACAATAGATGCAATTTGTTTTTTTAAAGTTTTTTCATCGCTAAAAATATCTATAGTGTTTTGATAAGATTTACTCATTTTTGATCCATCTGTTCCAGTTACAACAGAGACATTATCATCAATTTTTGCTTTAGGTAAAGTAAAAATTTCTCCCCATTCATTATTTATTTTTAAAGCAATATCTCTAGCAATTTCAATATGCTGAATTTGATCTTTTCCAACAGGAACAATTTGTGCATCAAAAAGTAAAATATCAGCTGCCATTAATACAGGGTAAGAAAAAAGCCCGTGCGATGCATTAATTCCTTTGGCAATTTTATCTTTATAACTATGAGCTCTTTCTAAAAGTCCCATAGGGGTAAATTGAGATAAAATCCAGTAAAGCTCTAACACTTCTTTTACATCACTTTGGAGCCAAAAAATGCTTTTATTAGGATCTATACCAAGACTTAAAAATGCAGCAGCAGCTTTTAATATATTTTGTTCTAAAATCTCACCTTTTTGATTTGAGGTCATTGCGTGATAATTTGCTATAAATATAAGCATTTCATTATCATTTTGTGCCTCAATCATTTGTTTGATAGCTCCAAAATAATTACCAATATGTAAATCTCCACTTGGTTGAATTCCACTTAAAATTCTCATTAAATCCTCTTTGTTATTTCTTCTAAAAGTTCTTCAATATTCTTATTTTCTATATCTATTATTAAATCTGCTTTTTTTTCATAATCTTTAATGCGTTTATTATATAATTTTTTTGCTTTAAATTCATTGCAAAATAAAGGTCTTTTATTTTTTTCCTCTAAGCTTAGTTGTTTATTTAAAAAGTCAAATTCAGCTCTTAAATAAATACAAAATCCTAAGCTTTTAAAATCTGAAACATGGATAAATCCGCCACCTGTAGATATTATGGCTTTATTAGTCATACTAAATAAATAAGCTAATTTTTGTTCTTCTTTTCTAAAAAATTCTTCACCAAAAATTTTAAAAATTTCACTAATGCTTTTTTGAAATTTCATTTCTATCAAAGAATCACTATCAAGAAAAACTCTATTTGTTTTTTGAGATAGGGCTCTTGCAAGAGAGCTTTTTCCACTTCCCATAAAACCTATAAAAACAATGTTTTCATTCCTCATTGTTTTCTTTAGTTCCTTTTTTGCGTGAAGCAATGATTAAAGGTACACCTTCAAAATTAAATTCTTGTCTGATTTTATTTTGCAAATAGCGTTTATAGCTAAAATGCAAAGCTTTTGGACGATTCATTATTAAAGCGATTTTAGGAGGCGCTAAATCATATTGTACCGCATAATAAATTTTAACAAGTTTGCCATAATCGTGAGGTAAAGGATGAGCTTTTGTAGCATTTTCTATTAAAGCATTTAGTTTTGAAGTTGGAATTTTTTGTATGAAATGTTCAAAGACTTCTAAAATTTTATCTAATAATACATGAACTCTTTTTCCACTTAAGGCTGAAACACTAATAATAGGTGCATGAGCTAAAAATTTAAAACGATCAAGACGTAATTCTTTGATTGTTTTATCAAAATCAAGTTCGCTTTTATCCCATTTGTTTAATACAATTATTACACCTAAATAATGTTTTGAGATAAGTCCTGCAATTCTTTCATCAAGTTCGTTAAAGCCTTCACTAGCATCTAAAATTAAAAGTGCTATTTGAGAATTTTGTAACATTTTTTCAGTGCGATTTAAAGCAAAACGTTCAAGTCCTTGAATTTTTCCGCGTTTTCTAATACCAGCTGTATCAACAAATTCTATGGTTTTATCCTTGTAAAAAATACTTTCATTTACAGGATCAATGGTTGTTCCAGCTATATCGCTTACTACACTACGTTCTTGTTTTACTAAAGCATTTAAAAGGCTTGATTTTCCAACATTTACACGTCCTACAATGCCTACTCTTATATGATTTGTATCAATTTCTTTAAATTCAATCTCTTTTTTTGCATCATAATGTTTTAAAAAATCCTCTAAATTTTCTTCTTGATCTTCTATTAAGAAATGTTCATTTTCTAGATACTTTTCAAGCCAATCATAAAGTTCATCTAAACCTATATTGTGTGTTACTGAGAGATTAAAAATTTCTTTTATTCCAAAATTGATAAATTCCCACGATCTTTCTTCGTCTTTTTTGTTGTCAATTTTGTTAATGAGTAAAGCTATGGGTTTGTTTAATTTTTTTAAAGAGTAAAAAAATTGTCTATCTTCATCATCAGGGGCTAATTTCCCATCTACCATATAAAGAATGATATCACTTTCTTTTGCTGTTTTTAAAGTATTTTTTTTAACATTTTTAAAAAGTTCATCACTTTCATCTAATCCTCCACTATCAACAAGTAAAGCTTTTTTAGAATTAATTTGAACTTCTATTTTATTTGTATCTCTTGTTGTGCCAGAAATTTCACTTGTAATAGCTATTCTTTGCCTTGCCATTCTATTAAAAAGACTTGATTTTCCAACATTTGGCTTACCTACAAGTATAATGCTTTGCATTTTTTTCCTATTATTTTTATTTTTAAAATTTTAAAATTATATAAACTTTGCCTTAAAATTTAAGCAAAAAAAGATTAAAATACGCATTTATTCAAAAATTAAGGAATATTTGTGTTAAAAATTATCAAGCATAATCTAGGTATTTATTTTATGATGCTAGCTTGTCTTGATTTTGCTTTAATGGGCGCATGTGCAAAAATTTTAAGCAATGAACTTTCTTCTATAGAAATTATGTTTTTTAGAAATATTATAGGAACTTTTTTTATTATTTATATGCTTAGAAAAACAAAAATTCATAAAGAAGGTGGAAAGTTAGGGCTTTTAATTTTTAGAGGAATTATAGGTACTTTAGCCCTTTATATGTTTTTTTATAATGTTTCGCATATTACTTTAGGTGGTGCATTTGCTTTTCAAAAAACAGCTCCAATTTTTGTAACTTTAATTGCTTTTTTTCTTTTCAAAGAAAATGTAGG
Source organism: Campylobacter sp. TTU_617 (assembly GCF_016599045.1). Classification (GTDB taxonomy): domain Bacteria; phylum Campylobacterota; class Campylobacteria; order Campylobacterales; family Campylobacteraceae; genus Campylobacter_D. Next base: position 6,940 of record NZ_JAENKV010000018.1, on the reverse strand, counting down.
TTTAAAAGGTTGGTTTGGAATTTTAATTGCCTTTTTAGGTGTTCTTTGTATTATGCAACCTTGGGCAGATTTTTCAAATCATTCAGGTTTTGATTTAAAAAATTGTATTATAGGAATTTTAAGTGGATTATTAGCAGCTATTGCTTTAACAAGTGTAAGAGAATTAAGAAAATATTATTTGACTGAACAAATTGCTGCTTCATTTATATTTCTTGGTTCTTTATTACCTTTAATTTCTATGTGTATAGGTTCTTTTTATTTTACAAAAGAACTTGATTTTCTTATAGCGCCTTTTATAATGCCTAGTTTTAAAGCTTGGATTATTATACTTATCATGGGAAGCTTGGGAACTTTATATCAAATTCATATTACAAAAGCTTATGGAGTAGCCAAAAAAGCAGGTGTTGTTGCTGGAGTAAGTTATATGGATGTAGTTTTTACCTTGATTTTAGGTGTTATGTTAGGAGATGATTTTCCTAGTTTTATGGTATTTATCGGAATACTAGGCATTATTTTAGGTGGAATTATTTTAGTTCGAGGTAAGAAAAATGAAAAATAGGACAGATTTGATTTATGAACTAGAAGATAGACCTCCATTTTTTAAGGCGTGTTTTGCTGCTTTAGTACATTTAATGGCTATGTTTGTGGCTGTAATCACACCTGCTTTGCTTATTTGCAAAGGTTTAGGTATAGATGAAGAAAATACGGCAAGAATTATATGTATGTCTTTATTTGCTTCTGGTATTGCATCTTTGCTTCAGATTAAAACTTGGGGACCCATTGGAAGCGGACTTTTGTCCATACAAGGAACAAGTTTTAATTTCGTTTCACCTATAATTTTAGGAGGACTTACTTTAAAAAATAATGGCTTATCACAAGAGGCAATGCTTGGAGCTATTTTTGGAACTTTAATGCTTTGTTCTACTACAGAAATGATCATTTCTCAATTTTTACCTTTTATTAGAAAAATTATTTCTCCTTTAGTTTCTGGAATTGTTGTAATGATTATAGGGCTTAGTTTGATTAATGTAGGACTTGTAAGTGCAGGGGGTGGATTTAGTGCTAAAGCAAGTGGAGAATTCGGTTCTTTTAAAAATTTATTATTAGCTGGAATTGTAATTATAAGCATTATAATTTTAAATCGTTTTAATAATGCCATTATTAGAATTTCATCTTTGTTTATTTCTATTATTATAGGGCTTTTAGTTGCTATGAATTTTGAAAATTTTCATTTTAATTTTAATAATAATTTGCCTATTTTATTTTTTCCAAGTCCTATGCACTATGGTTTAAGCATTGATTATAATTTAATTTTACCTTTAATTTTAATTTTTATAGTAACTTCTCTTGAAACTATAGGAGATATTAGTGCTACAAGTGAAGTTTCAAATCAGCCTGTAAAAGGAGAACTCTATACCAAAAGATTAAAAGGTGGAGTATTAGCTAATGGACTTAATTCTTTTATTTCAGCATTTTTTAATACTTTTCCTAATTCTTGTTTTGGGCAAAATAATGGTGTAATCGTTTTAACTGGAGTTGCAAGTCGTTATGTGGGGTTTATAGTTTCTTTTATGTTGATTATTTTAGGACTTTTTCCTATAGTTGCAAATATTACTTTGCAAATTCCAGAACCTATTTTAGGTGGAGCTACTTTGATAATGTTTGGAACAATCGCAGCCACTGGAGTAAGAATTATTTCAAAAGAAAATTTAAATAGAAGATCTATTATGATTATAGCAATTTCTTTAGGAATTGGGCTTGGAGTAGCTAATAATCCTGATATTTTACAATTTGCCCCTATTTGGCTTAAAACTTTATTTTCTTCAGGTATAGTAGCAGGAGGAATAAGCGCTATTGTTTTAAATATTATTTTTCCATTTGAAGAAAAACAAAGAAAAATAAAGTAAAATTATAAAAATTTAAAGGCTTAAAAATGAAAAAAATGATTTTAATTGCTGGTCCTTGTGTTATAGAAAATAAAGATTTGGTTTTTAAAGTAGCAAAAGAATTGCAAGAATTTTCAAATGATGATAGATTTGAGTTTTATTTCAAATCAAGTTTTGATAAAGCAAATCGCACAAGTATAAATTCTTTTCGTGGTCCTGGGCTTGATGAAGGACTTAAAATTTTACAAGATGTTAAAAATGAATTTGGCATGAAAATATTAACCGATATACATGAAAGTTATCAAGCAAACATTGTTAGCGAAGTAGCTGATGTTTTACAAATTCCAGCTTTTTTATGTCGTCAAACTGATTTACTTGTGCAAGCGGCTAAAACAAAATCAAAAATAAATATTAAAAAAGGACAATTTCTAAATCCAAGTGATATTAAATATAGTGTGAAAAAAATTCTTCAAACACGTGGTATAGAAGAAGAAGGCTATGAAATAGCAAGTAAAAATGGTGTTTTTGTGGCTGAAAGGGGATCTAGTTTTGGTTATGGAAATTTAGTTGTTGATATGAGATCTTTAATCATTATGCGTGAGTTTGCACCTGTAATTTTTGATGCAACACATAGTGTGCAGATGCCAGGAGCCGCAGGAGGGAGTAGTGGTGGCAAAAGTGAATTTGTAGAACCTTTAGCAAGAGCTGCGGCTGCTGTTGGAGTAGATGGCTTTTTCTTTGAAACGCATATCAATCCTTGTCAAGCGCTTTGTGATGGGCCTAATATGCTTAGTGTAAATCGTTTTAAAGAATGTATTAAAACTCTTATAAAAATTCAAAATATTATTAAGTAAAGGAAAAAAATGAAAGTTATTGAAGGAAAATTACAATTAATAGGCGATGAAAAAATTGTTATCATTAATGCAAGATTTAATCATATTATAACAGATCGTTTAGTAGAAGGTGCACAAGATGCTTTTTTAAGACACGGAGGAAGAGAGGAAAATTTAGATCTTATCTTAGTTCCAGGTGCTTTTGAGCTTCCTTTTATTTTAAAAAAAGCAATACAAAGCAATAAATTCGATGCTATTTGTTGCTTAGGTGCAGTTATTCGTGGATCTACTCCACATTTTGATTATGTTTCAGCTGAAACTACAAAAGGAATTGCAAATGTAAGCTTAAATCATAATATTCCTGTAAGTTTTGGAGTTTTAACTACAGATACCATAGAACAAGCTATAGAGAGAGCAGGAAGTAAGGTTGGTAATAAAGGTTTTGAAGCTATGATTACTTTAATTGAAATGTTAAATTTAAGCAAGCAATTTTAAGGTATAAAATGGCTACAAGACATCAAGTAAGACAAAGTGTGATTTCTTTACTCTATGCTTTAGAATTAAATGACAAAAATGAAAACTTTATTGATGAGTTTTTAAATGAAAAAAAAATTCGCAATGAGCAAAAGAATTTCACTTTAAGTCTTTATAATGGAATTTGTGAAAATTTAACTAAATTAGATGAAGCACTTAATGTTCATTTAAAAGAGAATGAAATCAATAAATTAGGACATATAGAAAGAGCTATTTTAAGACTTGGGGCTTATGAGCTACTTTTTACAGATACTACAAATGCCATAATTATTAATGAAGCCATAGAATTAGCCAAAGAATTAGCCAATGACAATTCTCCCAAATTTATAAATGGTGTTTTAGATTCTTTAATTAAGGCCAAAAAATGAAATTATGTGTTGCGCTTGATTTAGCTACAAAAGAAGATTGTCTTAAACTTGTCAAGGAGCTAAAAGGTTTAGATCTTTGGTTAAAGGTAGGTTTAAGAGCATATTTAAGAGATGGTTTTAAATTTATAGAAGAGCTTAAAAAAATTGATGATTTTAAAATTTTTTTAGATCTTAAAATTCACGATATTCCAAATACTATGGCAGATGCTTGCGAAGAAATTTCTAAATTGGGTATAAATATGATAAATTTGCACGCAAGTGCTGGTAAGATAGCAATGCTTGAAGTTAGAAAACGTTTAGAAAAATTAAAAAAGCGTCCTTTGATTTTAGCTGTTTCTGCTCTTACTAGCTTTGATGAGGAAAATTTTTTTAGCATTTATAAACAAAGTATCAATGAAGCTGTAATTAATTTTTCTAAACTTTCTTACGAAGCTGGACTTGATGGTATGGTTTGTTCTGTTTTTGAAAGTAAAATTATCAAAGAAAATACTTCATCAAATTTCTTAACTTTAACGCCAGGCATCCGTCCTTTTAAAGAATCAAACAATGATCAAAAAAGGGTAGCAGATATTAAAATGGCCAAAGAATATAAAAGTGATTTTATAGTGATAGGACGTCCTATATATGAGTCATCTAATCCAAGATCAATATGTGAAAAAATACTTTTTGAGTTAAAAAATAATTAAAACTAAAATATTTTAAAATTTTAACTAAAAAGTCATTTTATAACTTTAAAACAAAATTCTATTGCAATCTAGCTTTTACATAAAGAATAAAATATAATTTATATAAGCGTTTAAATTTAATAATCCCAAACAATACAAACTTTATAGAATTTAACAATCAAATATTATTGATAACTTTTTAATTTATTTTTTAAAAATTATAAAAATATTTAATATTTTTAATCTTTATTTAAATAAGGTTTATTTTATCTTGTTATTATAATAAAAATTATCAATAAGGAAAAATTATGTTTATAACACCAGAAGAACTTTACAAAAAAAGAAGACAATTTTTAAAACTAGGAGTAGGAGCTATGCTAAGTTCAAGTTTGATTAACTCTAAACTTTTAGCTCTTGAATTTAGTAGTGATAAAAATGCACAAAAATTAAGCATTACAGATGAAGAACTGGCAACTAATTATGTAAATTTTTATGAATTTTCTACCAATAAAAAAAAGGCAGTAGAGTATGCTAAGAATTTTGATGTAAAAAACTGGGAGATTTCATTAAGCGGGGAGATAGAAAAACCTTTAAAATTAACAATGGAAGATATTTTAAAATTTCCTTTAGAAGAAAGAATTTATCGTTTTCGCTGTGTAGAAACTTGGTCTATGGTTGTTCCTTGGATAGGATTTGAGTTGCGTTATTTGATTGAAAAAGCAAAACCTACAAGCAAGGCAAAATATGTTAAATTTACAACTCTTTTTGATAAGGAAAAATTTCCTGATCAAAACGCTTTATTTCCTACTATCAAATATCCTTATACAGAAGCTTTAAGAATGGATGAGGCTATGCATCCACTTACTATTTTAGCAGTGGGAATGTATAAAAAGCCATTACTCGGACAAAATGGAGCGCCTTTACGTCTTGTGGTTCCTTGGAAATATGGTTTTAAAAGTATTAAGTCTATAGTAAAAATTGAATTCGTTGAAAATGAACCAAAGACAACTTGGCAAGAGTATGCTCCTAATGAATATGGTTTTTATGCTAATGTCAACCCTAATGTTTCTCACCCAAGATGGTCACAAGCCAATGAAAGAGCTCTAGGAGAATTTTTTACCAAGCCGACTTTAATGTTTAATGGCTATGAAAAAGAAGTGGCAAGCCTTTATGCAAATATGGATTTAAAAAAGAATTTTTAATGCTAGTTTATAATTTTATAATTTATACGCTTTTTTCTATAAGTGTGATTTATGGTTTTTACAATATTTTAAATTCTTTTGACTTTGTTAAAGAAACTTATTTTTATACAGGTATTTTTTCTTTAATATTTTTAAATTTAAGTCTTTTGTTTTCTTTAATTAGATTAAAAAATACAAAAGATTATCCAAAATTATTTGGTTTTTTTTCTGTTTTTTGGGCGATTGTTCATTTTTTAAACTATTTTATTTTTGATAGAAATATGCAAGTTTTAAGACTTTTTGATGATATTTCAAAGCGTTTATTAGAAGCAAGTGGTTTTATAGCTTTTATATTGCTTGTTTTAATGTTTTTAAGTTCCTTTAGTTTTTTAAAAAAGATAGAAAAAATAAGAAAATTAAGTTATTTGTGTTTTCTTTTAGCGAGTTATCATTATTTTTTAAGTCCTAAAGTTCCTATGTTTTGGGAATGGAGTGCTTTAATTATAGCTTTGATTTATTTTATTTTATCTTATAAAAGACTACTTACAAACAAATTAAATAAGCAAAAGAAATTTTAAAGATTGCTTCAAGAGCATACTAAAAGTATTTAAAGCATTTAAATACTTTTTAAAATTATAAATAAAATTTTAATATATTCCAAAACAACAATAAAATAAATACTACATAATATCATATTTTAATATTAAATTATTAAAGTCATAATATAAACAAAAAATTAATATATAAACAATAATTAAATAAATATTAATATAAAATATTTTATTATTAAAGTCGATATTTTATTACTTTTTTATTTACTTTTTAAATAAAATCAAAATAAATACAAGGAGTTATAATGGGTCAGCAAAAATTTAGTCTATGTAAAAAATATTCATTGATAGAATGGATTAAAAATCATTCTTATACATCTTCAAAAAAACTAATTTTTTCTTTAGTTGTAATTTCTTTTTTGAATTTTTATTCTTATGCTATAGGAAACTATAGCTATACTATAGGAAACTATACCTATGGAGAATTTGAAACTATCATTTTTGTTGCTGGAGGTGGTATAGATGAAGATGAATTAAATAATATAGACAATACAAATACTGACCCAATTATTACAAAACCTACAACAGGAAAGCTTACCATAGATTCTAGCCTTAATGCTTCTATCTTAGACGCAACTTTTAAAAGTCTGATTTCTACCATGATAAGAAGATCAACTTTTATCGATAGTATTATGGATAATTCTATGCAAAGTTTTGCTCTAAATACTTCAAATAGAGATTTCAATAAAACAATTAAAGAACACTCTTTATTTATACTTCCTTATGCTTCTTCACAGAATGTTGAACTATCTTTAAATGAAGAAAGTAAAGGACATACTAAAGGAACTATTATAGGTTATTCTACTTTAAAAGATAGTGGAATATATGGTGTATATGCAGGTTATGAAGATACAAAAATGAG
>NZ_JAENKV010000017.1 GCF_016599045.1 Campylobacter sp. TTU_617 | reverse complement strand
TTTAGAATGGCTTAAAATGATATATGCACATATTAATGCACTTGAACTTGCTTTAATAAAAAACATTAAGCCTTTAGAAGAAGAGTTATATAAAAGGGGACTTGAAAAATGGATGAAAATATCCTAGTAACTGGTGCGGATGGATTTATAGGCTCTCATCTTTGTGAAAGTTTAGTTTTAAAAGGTTTTAAAGTTAAGGCTTTAGTGCAATATAATTCTTTTAACTCCTATGGACATTTAGAAAAAAGTCCTTATCTTAAAGAAATGGAGATTATAAGCGGAGATTTAAGAGATAGTTTTTTTTGTGAAAAATTGGTTCAAGATGTTAATATTATTTTTCACTTAGGTGCTTTAATCGCTATTCCTTATTCTTATATGGCTCCTAAAAGTTATGTTGATACCAATATAGGGGGTACTTTAAATCTTTTAGAAGCAGCAAAAAAAAGTGATATTAAACTTTTTATTCATACTTCAACAAGTGAAGTATATGGAAGTGCCCTTTATGTTCCTATTGATGAAAAGCATCCTTTACAACCTCAAAGTCCTTATTCAGCAAGCAAGATCGCAGCTGATATGATGGCTCTTAGTTATTATCATTCTTTTAATCTTCCACTTATCATTGCAAGACCTTTTAATACTTATGGTCCAAGACAAAGTGCAAGAGCTATTATTCCTACAATTATTACGCAAATTTTAAATAAAGAAAAAGAATTAAAATTAGGAGATCTTACACCTACAAGGGATTTAAATTTTGTTTTAGATACTTGCGAAGGTTTTATTTCTTTGCTTAAATTAAAAAATTATGGAGAAGTTTTTAATATAGGAAGTTCTAAAGAGTATTCTATGCAAGAAGTTGTTATGCTTATTAAAAAGCTCTTAAATTCAGATATAAAGATTATTCAAGATAAGCAAAGACTGCGTCCTAAAAACAGCGAAGTATTAAGACTTTGTTGCGATAGCTCCAAACTTTTTAATGCAACGGGTTGGAAAAGTAAAACAAGTTTAGAAGAAGGGCTTCAAAAAAGTATCGATTATTTTAAAGAAAATTTAAGTTCTTATAAAAGTAATATTTACAATGTTTGAAAAAGAAATTAATTTTATTAAAGAACTTTTTTCTCATAAAAAAGAAATTGCTCTTCATGAACCTTGTTTTATAGGTAATGAGAAAAAATATCTTGAACATTGTATCGATACAGGCTTTGTTTCAAGCGTGGGAGAATTTGTTCATAAATTTGAAAATAAAATTAAGCAAATTACAAATTCTCCTTTTGTTGTCGCAACAAATTCTGGAACTTCAGCTTTACATTTAGCACTTTTAGCTTATGATATCAATGAAGATAATGAAGTAATTACTCAAGCTATTAGTTTTGTGGCAACAGCTAATGCTATTGCTTACACTGGCGCAAAACCTATTTTTTTAGATGTAGATAAAGAAAGCTTAAGTCTTGATCCTAAAGCTTTGGAAAATTTCTTAAAAGAAAATACCTATCAAAAAGAACAAAAAACTTTTAATAAAAAAACACACAAGCACATAAAAACTTGTGTGATAATGCATACTTTTGGCTTGGCTGCAAAACTTAAAGAGCTTATAAAGATTTGCCAAAATTATCATTTAATTCTTATTGAAGATAGTGCAGAGGCACTAGGAAGCACTTATAATAATAAAGCTTTGGGAACTTTAGGAGCTTGTGGAATTTTAAGTTTTAATGGCAATAAAATTGTAACAGGAGGATGCGGGGGAGCTGTTTTATGTAATGATGACGATATTGCAAAAAAAATTAAACATTTAAGCACCACTGCTAAAATCAATCATCCTTATGAATATGAGCACGATTTAATAGCTTACAATTATAGACTTTGCAATATTAATGCAGCTTTGCTTCTTGCACAGCTTGAAAATTTGGAGTTTTTTTTAAAAAATAAAAGAGAATTAACTATGCTATATAAAAACTTTTTTAAAAATAATGAATTTTTAACTTTTGTAGATGAGATTTCAAATTCAAAAAGTAATTTTTGGCTTAATGCGCTAATTTTTAAAGATGAAAATTTAAGAAATATTTTTATTAAAGAATGTTTTGAAAATAATATTTTTGTACGTCCTGTATGGAAAAGTTTAGCTTCTTTAAAAATGTATAAAAATTGCCAAAATGATGGATTAGCTTATACTAAAATTTTAGAAAAAACTTTAGTTAATCTTCCAAGCAGTGTAAGATTATAATAAAACGCAAAAAATGCGTTTTATTATTTTAAAATTTATATAAAGCTTCAAGGCGAACAGTGTTTTTTTCTCCTTCATCATGTAAAGCTTTTACTTTAGCATAAGAATACCAAGTTCTAAAGGTAAGTTTAGGAGAATATTTATAATCTATTCTTGCAACAGATTCAAGTTTTTTTCCTGCTCTTCCAGCTACAGCTGAAAGATCGCTTGATTTAGTTCCACCATAAACAAAATCTGCACCTAAGCGCAATACTTCATTAAAGGTATATCCAGCACTTGCAAAAGCAAAAAGATTTTCACCAACATCTCCATTAAGTTTAGAGCCATCAGAATAAAAAATTTCTTCACCTGCTAGAAGAGATTTAAGATTTCCTTGATCTTCTATAACTACCATATTAACGCCATTTTTATCCCCATAATAAACTCCACCTAAACTTGCATCAATGCTATTGATTGCGATTGTTCCTTTTAGGGCAAAAAAGTTACTATTTTTAAAGCCTAGATCTTTTAAGCTACTTTCAATAACTTTATTTCCAAGATATGCTCCTTGTAAATTCCAATTAATATCATTAAGAATATCTACATTATAGTTAAATTTAAAAGCATAAAATAAAAAAGAATTATTTAAATAAGAAAGCCAAAGTTCTGGGTTAAAATTTCCACTTAATAAATTATAATTTCCAAGTATAGCTCCACCATAAAAATTTTCATTATAAGTTTTTTCATCTAGAATATATTCAGCATTGCCATAAAAGTCATTAGGTTGTTCATCTATCCCAAAACTATCAATAGCAAAGGCTAAAAAATTTAAATGATCGAAACTATTGTTTGTAATTTTAATTCCTGTTCCAACTAAACCATCTATACTATTATCAGTCCAAATAGTATTTAATTGTTGTTTACCTAAAATAATATTTGTGTTAAAATCATCAATTGCATAAGTTAGGTAAAGCTGACGTACAGAAAATCCTGTTTGAGTATCGCTAACATTAGGATTATAATTAGGATTTACTGCACCACTTGGCAATGTTGGATTTCCATCGTAAGCACCATGTCCACCATCTTTAGCGCTATAATTAAATTGTATAAAAAGCTTAAAATTATCAGCTATAGCACCACTAAAATTGATTTGTGCTTTATAATTGTGCATTTGTTTATCTTTAATATAGCCTGCACCAACACTATCTAAAAAACCACGACTTGAAGTATTATCGAAATTTCCGCTTGCACTATCATAACGATATCTTAAAGCCCCAGAAACATCTATATCCTTAATTGCTTCTTCTAAAGGGGTGGCATTAATATTTAAATAAGAAAAAGCTAATAAAGCCGTTGCTGGATATAATATTGATTTTAATTTCATTGAAAAATCCTTTTTATAGTTTGAAGTTATTTATTATATTTAAGAAAATCTAAAGTAAAGCTTTATTTATAAAATACAGAATAAATGTTAGAATATTATTTTAAATAATTTTTTAAGGTTTATATGAATTTATATTCTACTTCTAGGAAACTAATTAAAAATGTTAAAAATTTTTATAAAATTAAATTATATTCTTTTTTTAATGTAAAAGATAATAGTATTTTTTTAGGCTGGGGACGTAAAAAATCTGGTTTAAGGGCTATTTCTTTAGCTAAAAAACATAAAGGTTCATTTTTGCTTTTAGAAGATGGTTTTATAAGATCTTTAAATTTAAGTCTTTATAATTCTCCAAGTTTTAGTGTAGTAGAAGATGATATAGGAATTTATTATGATAGTAATAAAGCTTCAAGACTTGAAAATTTATTAAATAATCATACTTTTGATTCTTTATTGTTGCAAAAAGCCAAAAAAGCTATAGATTTAATCAAAAAATATGAAATCACAAAATACAATAATACCCTTGATATTCCTGATAATTTTTTTAAAAAATACGAAAAGCGTATTTTAGTTATCACTCAAGTTGATCAAGATGCTTCTTTAAAATATGGCCAAGCATTAAGATTTAGTACAAATGAGATAATACAAGATGCTATCAATGAAAATAAAGATGCTAGAATTTATATCAAAATCCACCCTGATGTTTTAAGCGGTAAAAGAAAAAGTGATTTTGACTTAAATCTTTTGCCAGAAAATTGTGAGCTTATTAGTGAAAATTATAATCCTATTGCTTTATTGAAATATTTTTCTAAAGTTTATACTAAAACTTCTACCATGGGTTTTGAAGCTTTAATGGTTGGTTGTAAATGTGTATGTTATGGTTTACCTTTTTATGCAGGATGGGGACTAACTATAGATAAATTAGTATGTCAAAGAAGAAAAACAAAAAGGAGTTTAGAGGAAGTTTTTGCTGCAAGTTATATGCTTTATGCGCGTTATTTTAACCCTTATTTAAATCAAAAAAGTGATATTTTTGATACTATTTATACCTTAAATCGTTATAAAAATATAGAAAAAATAAATTCAAAGCGTCTTTTTTTTCTAGGTTTTACTTTATGGAAAAGAAGATTTATCAAACCTTTTTTTAAAGCACAAACCAATAAAATCATTTTTGTTAATTCTATTGAGTCTTTATTTAAATTTAATATTACCAAAGACGATAAATTTTTTATTTGGGGTTATAAATTTAAAAAAGAAGAATTAATGAGGTATTTTAAAGAAAATCCAATTTATTTTGTTGAAGATGGTTTTATAAGATCTATTTCTTTAGGATCTGATCTTACAAGAGCTTTTTCTTTGGTTGTTGATTCTAAAGCTTTTTATGTAGATCCAAGTAAAGAAAGCGATCTTGAAAATATTCTACAAAATTATAAATTTGATGAAAATTTAATACAAAGGGCTAGAAATTTAATTGAAAAATTAAAAATAAATAAAATTTCAAAATATAATGGTCTAAAACATCAAAAACTTTCTTTAAAAGCAAGAGAAAATCAAAAAATTATTTTAATTCCTGCTCAAGTAGAAGATGATGTTTCTATGGTTTTGGGAGGAATGGGCTTTACTACACAAGATTTAATTAAAGAAGTGCGTTCTAAAAATCCTAAAGCTTATATAATTTTTAAACCTCATCCTGATGTTTTAAGTGGAAATCGCAAAGGTTTAAAAGATGAAAAAATTATTCTAGAATTTTGTGATGAGATAATAAAAAATGTGAGTATAGATAGTGCAATCAATGTAAGCGATGAAATTCATACTATTACTTCAACTTCTGGCTTTGATGCACTTTTAAGAGGTAAGAAAGTTTTTACTTATGGCTTACCTTTTTATGCAGGATGGGGACTTACGCAAGATAAATATAATATAGCAAGAAGAACAAGAAAGTTAAGTATCGAAGAGCTTGTAGCGGCAACTTTAATACTATATCCAAGGTATATAAATCCTTTAAATAAGCATTTATGTGAAATTGAAGTTACTTTAGATATAATGCAAAAAATGCAAAATATTTATTTTTCAAAATATTGGATTAAATTAAGTATAGATACTAGAAATTTTATTATAAGAAAAATAAGAAGAATTTTTGAAAAGATAGTATAACTGGGGGGGGGGATTCCCTATTTTTATGAATTTTAGCAAGAAGATTAAAAAAGAATTTAGTAATAAAAATATTGTTCTTTTGCAAGGTCCTGTTGGGAGTTTTTTTAAACGTTTATCTTACGAATTAAAAAAAAATAATACTCAAGTGAGTAAAATTAATTTTAATGGCGGAGATTTCTTTTTTTATCCTAAAGGTTTTATTTATAAAAATAGCAAAGAGCAATTAGAAAATTTTTATAAAGATTTTTTTATTCAAAAAAAAATTCAAGCTATTATTATGTATAATGATTGTAGATTTATACATCAAGTAGCAATTAAAGTTGCTAAAGAGATGAAAATTAAAATTTGGGTCTTTGAGGAAGGATATATAAGACCTAATTTTATAACGTTTGAAGAAAATGGAGTTAATGCAAACTCAAGCACTCCAAGAGATAAAAATTTTTATCTTTATTATAATGCTAAAAAAGAAAAAAGTTTTGCTTTGAGTTCTACTTTTAAATCAATGGCATTTCAATCTTTTTTGTATTGGTTTTTTGCTTTCATTTTAGCCCCATTTTTTAATAATAAACTTCATCATCGATCTTTGAGTCCTTTTGAAATGTTTGCTTGGTTTTTGTCTTTAGGAAGAAAATTACTTTATAAAATAACCGAAAAAAAACTTAATAAAAAAATTTATAATCTTGATAAAAAATATTTTTTAGCCATACTTCAAGTATATAATGATACACAAATTATTCATCATTATAAAAAAAATATTGAGGAATTTATAGAAGAAAGTATTATTTCTTTTGCTGAACATGCAAGAGCTAAGCATTATCTTATTTTTAAGCATCATCCCATGGATAGAGGATATAAAAACTATTCCTTTCTTATTAAAACTTTAAGTCAAAAATATCATGTTGAAGGACGCGTTTTATACACACACGATGCTTATTTACCAACTCTTTTAAAACAAGCTTTAGGTTGTATTACTATTAATTCTAGTGTTGGAATTTCTGCTTTAATGTATAGATGCCCTCTGAAAGTTTGTGGAAATGCTTTTTATAATATTGATGGTTTGGCTTATCCAAAAAAACTTCGATTTTTTTGGAGGGAGGCACACGCTTATAAACCAAATTTAAAACTTTTAGGAAATTTTAGAGCTTATTTAATTGAAAAAAATCAAATAAATGGTAGTTTTTATAAAAATTCTTTTTTATTTACCAATAAGGAATAAAATATTTATTTCTAATATTTTAAAAATAAATTTTAAATTTAGGAAAGTATATTGCAACGCGATGTATTTTATTTAGCAGGTTATGATCCTAGAACTTATAGATATTATTATTCTTTATTTAAAAAAAATTTAAATTTATATAAAAATAGATTTAATATAGATGCACAACTTTCTAAAAGTTTTACACAAGATAATATTTATTGGAATATAGAGGGAAAAAACTATCAAACAAAATATCATTTTTTGGCTTGGAATGATATTGTTAAAACTAATTGGTCTGAAAGTTTTAAGGATGCTCTTTTAGATTGTTATAGTTTTTTTAGGATTTATACTATTACAGGGCTTTTTATCAAATTTGGTAAAGCTTCTATATATCAATTGATAACAGGATATTATCCTTTTTTTTATGTTATTTTTTCTTTATGTTTAGCTTTAATTTGTAGCAGCGCTGTTTTTTTATCAGCTAAAATTTATATCCATTTTATTTTTGCCGCATTTTTTAGCGTGATTGCATTTTATATGGTTAATCGATTTTTATTTAATTATGGAAGAAAATTAGCTGTTTTTTGGATTTCTAGAATTTGCTCATTTTGTGCAAATTGGCATAAATTTAAAAAAGGTCAATTAGAAAATAGAATTGAAAAATTTTCTCATTTTATTTTTAATACTTTAAAACAAAATCAAAATAAACAAGATTATGAATTAATTTTAATAGCTCATAGCGTTGGAACTATAATGTGTATTGAAATATTAGAACAAATTTTGCATCTTTGTAAAGAAGAAAAAATTGATTTTTCAAAATTAAAGATTTTAACCCTTGGGGAATGTATTCCTTTGGTAAGTTTTCAAAAAAAATCTTTCGATTTTAGAAAAAAGATAGAATTTATAGGCGACTTTAATTTAAAATGGTATGATTTTACTTCAGTTATTGATGGAGCTTGTTTTCCTCAAGTTGATTTTATAGAAGAAAGTGGAATAAAAACTCAGTTTAAACCAAAATATTTATCTGCTAAATTTCATACTCTTTATGAAAAAAAATATTATAAAAAAATTAAAAAAAATAAAAATGATGCTCATTTTTTATATTTGTGGAGTGTTCAATTAAGAGGAGGTTATGATTTTTTTAATTTTATCACCAATGAAAAATTTTTAGAAGAAAAAATAAGGAGTTAATATGAGCCAATGTCCGTTTTTCCCAAAACCTTATAAAACTAAAGCTTCAACTTTACTTACTTTTTTACTTAAGCGTAGATCCTGGCTTGATGGACTTTATGAAAGAAGCTATAAGATGCAAACAGGTTATGTTAGAATGCCTAATTTTGATCTTTATGTTGTTAATGATACTAAAGAAGTAAAGCGTATAATGATTGATGAGGTAAAAGAATTTCCAAAAAGTGAATTTTTACATCAACTTTTAAGTCCTTTGCTAGGTGAGAGTATTTTTACGACAAATGGAGAAGTTTGGAAGAAGCAACGCGAACTTTTGCGTCCAAGCTTTGAAATGACACGCATTAATAAGGTTTTTGATCTTATGAGTGAAGCTGTTGCTGATATGATGGCTCGTTTTGAAAAATATAATGATGAAAGCATTATAGAAGTTGATGAAGCTATGACCTTTGTAACAGCTGATGTTATATTTAGGACTATTATGTCTTCAAAACTTGATGAAGAAAAAGGAAAAAAAGTTTTAGATGCTTTTGTTACATTTCAAGAGCAAAGTGTCCATAGTGCTATGCGACGTATGTTTCGTTTTCCAAAATGGATCTCTTATATTTTAGGGGATAAAAAAAGATTAAAAGCTGGAGAGACTATAAGAGAAGTTTTAAGCGAAATTATTAAACCAAGATATGAAAGTTTTAATCCACAAAATACAAATGAATTTGATATACTTGAATCTTTGCTTTGTGTAGTGGATGCTAATACAAACAAAAGATTTTCTTTTGAAGAAATTTTAGATCAAGTTGCTATGCTTTTTTTAGCTGGTCATGAAACAACAGCAAGTTCTTTAACTTGGACTTTGTATCTTTTAAGCTCATTTGAAGATGAACAAGAAAAAGCTTATAGGGAAATTGAAGAAGTTTTACAAGGTAAAGATATTGAAATAACTCATTTAAAACAATTTAAAATTCTTACAAATATTTTTAAAGAATCCCTAAGACTTTATCCTCCAGTAGGATTTTTTGCAAGAGAAGCAAAACAAGATACTAAAATAAGAGATAAATTTATAAAAAAAGGCTCAGGAGTTGTTGTTGCTCCTTGGCTTATCCAAAGACACGAAAAATATTGGGAAAAACCAAATGATTTTGATCCTTCACGCTTTGAAAATGATTATAAAAAAGATGCCTATTTTCCTTTTGGTATGGGTGAGAGAATTTGTATAGGACAGGCATTTGCTATGCAAGAAGCAATTTTAATTCTTGCTAATATTTTAAGAAAATATAAATTACAATTACAAGAAGGATTTGTTCCAGATGTTGTGGGCAGATTAACAGTTCGTTCAGCTAATGGAATGAATATAAAATTTATTAAAAGGAAAAAATGAAAGAAAAATTAGCAGGAACTTTATTATTATGCGCCATTGTCCCTTTGGCTGTAATAGGTTATATTTTTATAGTTTTTGTTGGAATTTTTTTTAATGTAAAAAGAGCAAGACAGGGAGTAAGAGCGTTAGATCACTTTGTTAATGCAAGTTTGTTTAATGGTTATGCATGGGAGAGTGTTTCTTCTCATGCATGGAGAGAAAGGCATCATAAAAAATGGGCTAGAATAGTTGTTAAAATTACTGATTTTTTTCAAAAAGATCATTGTAAAAGAGCCAACAAAAGAGAACAACCAGTTGTTGATTTTATTTTAAAAAGAGGACTTGAAAAACAAACTATAGGCAAACAAGTTTAACTATCATTTTTATTTAAATTAATTATAAAATCATTTATTTGTTCTTTAAATTCTTGCTCATTAATTATAAATTTTATTTTAATAATTTGCGTATTAAAAGGGGTTAAAATGCTAAAATAATACCATTTTATTTCTTTTACATTATCATAATAATCATATTGAGAAAAACTTCCTATGCCATAATTTTTATATGGATATTCTTTGTAAATCTCTTTAAAAATTTTAGGAATTTCATTAGTTATTATAAAAATGATTTTTTTATTAAACTTATTATTTTGATAGATATTCAATTCTTTAAATTTGCTTTTTGGATGATAAATTTTTAAAATATTTAATAAAGAATCATCAGGATCTTTTAAGTGATGAATGTTTATATCTAGTTCTAAATTTTCATTAATTTGA
Source organism: Campylobacter sp. TTU_617 (assembly GCF_016599045.1). Taxonomy (GTDB): domain Bacteria; phylum Campylobacterota; class Campylobacteria; order Campylobacterales; family Campylobacteraceae; genus Campylobacter_D. The sequence goes on along the minus strand of NZ_JAENKV010000017.1, from coordinate 17,393 downwards.
TAATTTTCATTTAAAATTTCAAGTTTTAAAAAATCTTGAGTTTTTATAATAAGTCTTGATATACCCAAATTTAATAGATTTAGCGTTATGAGTTCATTAAAATCTTTTTTTGTAAAAATATTAGGCATAATATTTTTTAAATCTTGATTTTTTATATCGCTAGATAAAAATTCTAAAAGTTTAGGTAAAAATTTAGGTTTTAAAGAAGGCATTTAATTTCTTTCTAAAACAACAACAGCTATGGCAAAATTTCCATCATGAGATATACTAAGAGATTGAGAGCTAATATTAAAATTTTTTTGAATTTTTGATGAAAAATTAAGAATAGGTGCATTTTTTTTAGTTTTTGAAATTTGTATATCAAAAAAATCACACTCTAAAGAAATTCCTACACCAAGGGCTTTTGAAGCAGCTTCTTTGGCTGCCCAAAATCCTGCTAAAGTTTTTGAATTTTTGATTAATTTTTGTTCTTCTTGGCTAAGAAATTTATCTAAAAAATTTTTGCCATATTTTTGATAAATTTTTTCTATTCTAGAAATACAAACAATATCGCAACCTACTTTCATGAGACTACAAAATCTGTGAAATAAACATTTTTTATAAATCCATCAGTAAGGATTTCGTTGATTTTTCCAGTAATTTCGTCCTTAAGTCTTTCTTTACCTTTAGCGGTGCTTATTTCTTCAAAAGTTTTAGCTGTAAGTGTTCTTATGATAATGTCTCTAATTATTGCAACTTTTTTATCAAGTTCTGGCTTTAAAAGTTCGGAATTTTGCTCTAATTGTATTGTGCATTTTACATATCTTGAACCACTATCACTTAATAAATTTAAGGTAAAAGGATCAAGTGGATACATAGGACCTATATTAGCAAAATCACTCCCTCTTTGCTGATTAGAAGGTTTAGCTTTTGGTGTTTTATTTGCTACTACTTCTTCTTTTGGTGCTTCTTTAGCTGTGCTTTCATCCCCTGAAGAAGAGCTAATAAGCCAAGCAATAACTCCCATCATACCAAGAAGTAAAATAAATAGTAAAACAACAATAATAATAACTAATAATCCACCTTTTTTCTTTTTTCCTTCATTTTCTATTTCTTCATCCATCTTTTTTCCTTTTGATTTTTATAAATATTAATGTAAAATTGTAGCAAATTTTTTCTTTCTATACCAAATGTATAATTTATAAGGAGTTTTTGTGCTTGATGTTATTTTTAGAGAATATGATATTAGAGGAATTTATAATAAAGAATTAAATGAGAAAAGTGTTAAAGCCATAGGATATGCTTTAGGACTTCTTATGCTTGAGAGATCTTGTAAAAATGTAAGTGTTGGTTATGATGCAAGATATAGTGCTAAAGAGCTTTTTAATTATTTAGTAAGTGGTCTTAATAAAGCTGGAATAGAAGTTTATGATATAGGGCTTGTTCCAACACCTTTGGGATATTTTAGCCTTTATGAGGGAATGAAATTTGATGCAAATATTATGATAACAGGTTCTCATAATCCAAAAGATTATAATGGTTTTAAAATAACTATTCATAAAGAAAGTTTTTTTGGTAAAGAACTTAAAGAATTTTCAAAAGAAGTTTATAAATATTTAGATGATGAGATAGAGGATAATTTTAAGGCCCAAAAATACGATATTTTAAGTATCTATATAGCTTATATGTGTGAGCATTTTAAAATACTTAAAAATTTTTCTTATCCTTTTGTTGTAGATTGTGCCAATGGAGCTGCTGGAGTAGTTATTGAAACTTTGATTAAAGAGCTTCAATTAAAAGCACATATTTTATTTAAAGAACCTGATGGAAATTTTCCAAATCATTCTCCTGATCCAACTGAAATCAAAAATTTAAAGCCTTTACAAGAATTTTTAAGAGAAAATGAAAATTTTTATCTTGGATTTGCTTTTGATGGAGATGCAGATAGATTAGTGGTTTTAAGCCAAAATCATATTTTTTGTGGAGATGAACTTTGCTATCTTTTTGCCAAAAATATCAACAACCCTAGAGTTTTAGGTGAGGTTAAATGCAGTAAAAATCTTTTTAATGAAGTTTCAAAGTTTGGGACTATATTTATGGGAAAAACAGGACATTCTAACATTAAACAAGCGATGAAAGAAAAAGATATCGATTTGGCCGCTGAAGTAAGTGGTCATATCTTTTTTAAAGACAGATATTTTGGTTATGATGATGGAATTTATGCCCTTTTTAGAACTTTAGAGCTTGTTTTTAAAGGTTATGATTTAGAAGCTATGATAAATTCTTTACCTAAACTTTATGCGACACCAGAAATTAAAATTGCTATAGAAGAAAAAAATAAATTTATTTTAGTAGATGAATTTAAAAAAGCTATAGAAAAAGGGGCTTTAAAAGATGTTAAATCTTTATGCGAGATAGATGGGGTAAGGATAGATTTTGGATATGGTTGGGCATTGCTTCGTGCATCAAATACTAGTCCTTTTGTGATTATGCGTTTTGAAGCACAAAGTGAAGAAGAGGTAAAAAGACTTGAAGTTATAGTTACTTCATTATTTAATGACATTAACAAAAAATTTATTTTATAGGATTATAATTGTATATACTTTAATTTTTAAGGGGTATCAATGAGAAAAGTTTTAGTATTTTTATTTGTTTTTTGCGGATTACTTTTTGCAAATGAGTGTGATAAAAAAATAGAACGTATTAATAAAGAAATTGCTTTTGCAAAAGCTAATGGAAATACCGGTAAAATTTCAAGACTTGAACTTGCTTTAAAAGAAGTTCAAAGCGATTGCATAAAAGATCCTTTATTTTATGATAAAAAATTAGAAGCTAAAAAGTTAAAAGAACAAGAAATAGAAAAAATAGAACAGCAATTAAAAGAATTAAATGATCAAAAAGATTATATGAGTAAAGCTGAATATAAAGCCAAAAAAAGAGCCTTAAAAGAGCAAAAAGATAAAATTAAAAAAGAAATTGAAAAATATATAGATAATCTTTAATTTAATTTTAATTTTTTAAGGTTTTCTAAAAGCTCCTCTATATTGTAAATTGCACGATATTGAGGGGTTAATAGATGAATTAAAATATCTCCTAAATCAATTACTGACCAATCTTCTGAACTCTCAATATGTAAAAATGTTTCGTTTTTTTCTTTAAGTTTGGTTTTTAATTCATCAATTAAAGATAAAGAATGTTTTTCTCCTAATGTTGAAGCAATGATTACATATTTAACAAAATAATCTTCTTCTTGCATATTAAAACTTTTGATTTCTTCTGCTTTTTTATCATCTAAAATTTTAATTATTTGTTCAATTCTTTTTTGCATTTTAATCCTTGTTTGATTTTACTTTTTAATTGTATCAATTTTTTGTAATTTTAAATAAAACTCTTTAACTTCTTCTTTAATTTCATCACAAACTTCTTTAACATTTAAAGTTGATCTTATAAATGTTGAAGAAATGTTTATTTGTGTATTTAAATTTTTAAATTCTTTTGGAATTTCTATATTATCTCTTTTAGCAATAACAAATTCTACTTTTTTACAGAGTTCTTGATAATTATGCCATAGATGAAGTGTTTTTAAATGATCAGCCCCTATAATAAAATAAAGCTTTTTGGGTTTATAAAGTTTTAAAATATGATTTACACTAATTATACTAGGAATTGGTTTTTTTTGATCAATTTCAAAACTAGAAATCTCAATTTTTTTTATAGAACCCCAAATTTTTTTTATCCATAAAAGTCTTTGTTTTTCATCAGCTAAAAACTTATCTTTAAAAGGGCTAATAAAAGTAGGCATAATAATAAGTTTGTCAATATCTAAATTTTTTAAAGAATGCATTATAACAGCATCATGTCCTTTATGAGGAGGATCAAAGCTTCCGCCAAAAACTGCAATTTTCATTAAAATTTTAACCTTTTTTTTGTAAAATATTAGCATTTTATTTTGCAAAAGGAAATTAAATGGCTATAAAAGTTGCTATAAATGGTTTTGGACGTATTGGAAGATGTGTGGCAAGAATTATTTGTGAAAGAGATGATGTCGAACTTGTCGCAATTAACGATACAACAGATATTGAACTTATAAAATATCTTTTTAAATATGATACTGTTCATGGTTTATTTAAAGGTGATGTAAATAGCGATGATGAACATTTAATCATTAATGATAAAAAAATTAAAGTATTTAAAAGTCGCAATATTAAAGAACTTGATTTTGCAAAATATGGAGCAGAAGTTGTTTTAGAATGTACTGGAGTTCATTTGCATAAAGAAAAATGTGAAGAATTTTTAAATCAAGGTATTAAAAAAGTGATTATGAGTGCTCCAGCAAAAGATAATACACCAACTTATGTTTTAGGAGTAAATTCTAATTCTTATAAGAATGAAAAAATTATTTCTAATGCGAGTTGTACTACAAATTGTTTAGGTCCTATTTGTCGTGTTTTAGAGGATAATTTTGGTATAAAAAAAGGATTAATGAGTACAATTCATGCTTATACAAATGGACAAAGTTTAATTGATGCTAAGACTAATGATAAAAGACGTAGTAGAGCGGCTGCGCAAAATATTATACCAACATCTACAGGTGCTGCTAAAGCTATGAAACTTGTAATGCCAGAACTTGATGGAAAATTACACGGTCAAAGTATGCGAGTTCCAGTAGCTGATGTTTCAAGTGTTGATTTAACAGTTTTGCTTGCAAGAAAAGTTAGCAAAGATGAAATAAATAATGCTTTTAGAGAAGCTGCAAAAACATCTTTAAAGGGTATTTTGTGTGTTGATGATGAGCAAAGGGTTTCAAGCGATTTTATCACTTCATCTTATGGAGCTATTGTTGCAAGTGATTTAACACAAGTTATTGATGATGATTTGGCTAAGATTATAGCTTGGTATGATAATGAATGGGGATATTCCTCACGTTTAGTTGATATGGCTGTTTTTACAATGAAGGCTTAAGATGGATAATATTATTTCTATAAAAGATATCGATTTAAATCAAAAAAAAGTTTTTATAAGATGTGATTTTAATGTGCCTCAAGATGATTTTTTAAATATTACAGATGATAGACGTATTCGATCAGCTATTCCTACTATAAGATATTGCTTAGATAATAAATGTAGTATTATTTTAGCTTCACATTTAGGACGTCCTACAGAAATTAATTCAAAATATTCTTTAGAGCCTGTTGCTAAAAGATTATCAAATCTAATAAATAAAGAAATTCTACTTGCTAAAGATATCATTGGAGAAGATGCAAAAAAAAAGGCTAGCGAATTAAAATCTGGCGAAATTTTAATGCTTGAAAATTTACGTTTTGAAAAAGGTGAAACTAAAAATGATGAAAATTTAGCTAAAGAACTTGCATCTATGGCACAAGTTTATATCAATGATGCTTTTGGGGTTTGTCACAGATCGCATGCAAGCGTTGAAGCAATTACAAGATTTTTTGATGATAAAACTAAGTGTGCTGGTTTTTTACTTCAAAAAGAAATTAATTTTGCAAGCAATCTTATAAAACATCCAACCCGACCTTTTGTAGCTGTTGTTGGTGGTTCAAAAGTTAGTGGAAAACTTCAAGCTTTAACAAATTTATTGCCAAAAGTTGATAAACTCATTATAGGTGGAGGAATGGCCTTTACCTTTCTTAAAGCTCAAGGTTTTAATATAGGAAATTCTCTCTTAGAAGAGGAACTTATAGACGAAGCACAAAAAATTCTTCAAAAAGGAAAAGAATTAGGAGTTAAAATTTATTTACCAGTAGATGTAGTTGCAGCTCCTTCTTGCAGTGCTGATGCAGTGATGAAATTTACTCCAGCACAAGAAATTCCATCTAATTGGATGGGACTTGATATTGGTCCTGCAAGTGTGCGTCTTTTTAAAGAAGTTATAGCAGATGCTCAAACTATTTGGTGGAATGGTCCTATGGGTGTATTTGAAATTGATAAATTTAGCAAAGGTAGTATAAAAATGAGCCATTATATTAGCGAGAGCCACGCAACTACTGTTATAGGTGGTGGTGATACTGCAGATGTTGTGGCACGTGCTGGTGATGCAGATGAGGTTACTTTTATATCAACTGGAGGGGGAGCTTCTTTAGAACTTATAGAGGGAAAAGAATTGCCAGGAATTAAACCTTTGAGAGTAAAGGTTTATGAATGATTTTTGCTGCAAATTTAAAATGTAATCATACAAGATCTAGTTTTAAACTTTATGCTGATCAATTAAATCATTTATCTTTAAATGCAAAGAATGAAATTATCGTTTTTCCTCCTAGCATAGCTTTTTTAGAACAAGAATTGAATTTTATTCAAGGAGCGCAAAATTTTTATCCTTGTGTAAATGGAGCTTATACAGGTGAAATAGGAAAAGAACATTTAGATGAATTTGGTATAAAATGTGTTTTAATCGGGCATTCTGAAAGAAGAAAATTTGAAAATGATAATTTAATTAAAGAAAAATTTGATTTTGCAAAAAAATATGGATTTAAAATTATTTTTTGTATTGGCGAAGATCTTCAAACTAAAAAAGAAAATAAAACAAATGAATTTTTACATAATCAATTAAAAAATATTGATTTGAATTATAATGAGTTAATCATTGCTTATGAGCCTATTTATTCTATTGGAAGTGGTATTAGTGCAGATTTAAAAGATATAGAAAATGTATTAAGTTTTTTAAACTCTTTGGGTAAGGTTAAATTGCTATATGGTGGCAGTGTCAATGAAAATAATATTAATCAAATTTTAAATATCAATCATTGTGATGGAGTTTTAATTGGAACAGCTGCTTTAAAAATAGAAAATTTTATCAAACTAATAAAGGATAATTAATGCTAATGAAAGGTAAAAAAGGGTTAATAGTAGGTATTGCTAATAATAAATCTATCGCTTATGGTATTGCAAAAGCTTGTGCAAGAGAAGGAGCTACATTAGCTTTTACTTTTTTAAATGATGCTTTAAAAAAAAGAGTTGAACCTATAGCGCAAGAGTTTAACTCTAATTTTATATATGAATTGGATATTAATAAAGAAGAGCATTTGACTAATTTGTCACTTAATCTTAAAAAAGATTTAAAAGATATAGACTTTATTGTTCATGCTGTAGCTTTTGCTCCAAAAGAAGCATTGGAAAATTCCTTTTTAGAAACTTCAAAAGAAGCTTTTGATATTGCTATGCAAACTTCTGTTTATTCTTTGCTTTCTTTAACTAAAACTTTATTACCTCTTTTAAATGAAAAAGGATCGATTTTAACTTTAAGTTATTTGGGTGGGGTAAGGTATGTACCTCATTATAATGTAATGGGTGTTGCAAAAGCTGCTCTTGAAAGTTCTGTGAGATATTTAGCAAGAGATTTAGGACAAAGAAAAATACGTATTAATGCTATTTCTGCTGGTCCTATTAAAACTTTAGCAGCAAGCGGTATAGGTGATTTTAGAATGATATTAAAATACAATGAAATTAATGCACCACTTAAACGAAACATTACTATAGATGAAGTTGGAAATTCTGGACTTTATTTGCTTAGTGATTTAGCAAGTGGAGTAACAGGAGAAATTCATTACGTAGATGCAGGTTTTAATATTATGGGTATGAGTGATATTGAAATTGATGAAAATGGTTATACAAAAATATGTGGAAGTGATTAATTGATAGGAAATTAATATGGCAAATAATGATGAGTTAAAAATTATACTTGAAAATCAAATTGAAAAATTATTAAATTCTAATTATAAAGAAGAAAAGAATATTAACGAAGAAAGCCTTAAAAGCGTTATGAAGCATTTGGGTTTAAGTAATGATTTAGTTCCTTTGGCTAAAAAAACTTTTGAATTAGCTCCAAAAACTAAAGTTCTTTGGCTTCATCTTTGTGAATGTACAGGTTGTTCTGAGAGTTTGTTAAGAAGCGCAAATCCTAGTTTTGACGAATTAATTTTTGATTTTATTTCTTTAGACTATCATGAAACTTTAATGGCTGCTAATGGAAGTAAGGCTGAGGAATTATTAGAAGAACTTTTAGAAGAAGAATTTATTTTAGCTGTAGAAGGTGCAGTAGCTGCGATTGATACTTTTTTCTTAACTATAGGTGCACACGCAGAAAGCGGTTATGAAATTTTAGAAAAAGTTGCTAAAAAAGCTAAAGCAATTTTTGCTATAGGTACTTGCTCTTCTTTTGGAGGAATTCAAGCCGCCTATCCTAATCCATCAAAAACTTGTGGAATTTCTGAAGTTTTAACTCAAAAAGTTGTTAATATTCCGGGTTGTCCCCCAAGTGATATTAATATAGTAGCAAATTTAATATTTTTTTCACTTTTTAAAATTTTGCCAGAACTTGATAGTCAAAATCGTCCTTTATGGGCATATGGAAAATGTTTGCATGATTTATGTGAGAGAAAAGCTAAATTTGAAAGCGGAGAATTTGCTGAAAATTTTGATGATGAAGCAGCCAAAAATGGTGCTTGTTTATTTAAGATAGGTTGTAAAGGTCCTTATACTTATAATAATTGTCCAAAAGTTAAATTTAATGCTAAAACCTCGTGGCCAGTTGCATCAGGACATGGATGTATAGCTTGTAGTGAAAAAGATTTTTGGGATGATTTTGGTTTTCTTGAAAAACCTATGGCAAATGCATTTGCTTATGCAAAATTCTCACAAAAAAATGAAAATAAAATTCTTGAAAATTACAATCTTAAATATGAAGATTTAAAAAATACAATTAAAGACGATGAAATTGTGCTTTATTTAAAAGAAAAAAGTGAGATTTTATATAAAGATGAAAATCAAAATATCTGTAATTTTTTAAATCTTGAATTTGAAAGTAATCTTAAGATAATTTTAAATAATATTTCCAAAAATAAACTTGGAGCTAAACTTGTAGAAAATTATTCAAAACAATTTTTATCACAATATAATTTTATACAAGAAAATTTTGATGAAGTATCTATACTCTCAAAAGATATTTGGAAACTTTTTGAACTTAACTTTATCTTAGCAAAGGGAAAATTTCTAGAAGATAAAAAAGAATTTGTAAATTATGCTTTAAATTATCATTTTAAACATCCAAGCCCTTATGATTTTAAACTTTCCTTTAGTGAAAGAGAGGCAAAACTTGATGTAAACAAATCTTTACGTATGCCTTTGATTTATCTTTGCGGGGGGCTTGATTTTGAAGGTATTGCTTTTAGTTGTTTAAAAGCTTTTGGAAAAAGTATTAGCAAGATAAATGAAAATTTTAAAGATAAAAGATTAGTTTTAAGTATTGATGAAGAATTAAATTCAGCCTTTTTACAAGAGCTTTTAGCTCATTCTTGATTTCTTAATAAGAAATCAAGAAACCACTTGATAATCTTTGTACTTTTTTATTAAAGTCAATCAAACTTTCTCCATATCCATTAAAATATTGCAAATACCAATATACTCCATTGTTAAATAAATCATAACCTAGATCAATTTGCAAAGCCCCTTTATTATTTGAAAATTTAAGATTATTTCTAATGAGCGTATTTACAAAAAATTTTTTATCAAAATAAGTTAAATTAATATCAAAATTTCCCATATAATGTATTATTGCTGGATTATCATCATTATTTTTGCTTTCTGGAATTCTATACCAGATACGAGGAGTAAATAAAAAATTATCATATAAAAAAGAGCTGCTAAGATAAATTCTATTCCATGATCTTGATTTTAAATTTTCATCTCCTTGTCCATTAGATTCGTGTAATAAACCTAAACGTAAATTTTTAAATATTTCATTATTTTGTGGAAAGTCTATAAAAAATTCAGGCTGATAATTTGTTTCTCTAAAAGGAGAGGAATGATTATAAAGTTGCCACCAAGAAGTTTGGGTATAAGCAATATAATATTTTTCATTTAAGCCAAGTAAATTTTCAAATAAACGCTTTTTTATGCTAATTTGAAATTTTGCTTCCATTTTGTTATAGTCTTGATTAGTAGATGCAAAATTATATGCTAAAGGCAAAAAATAATTCATTTTATAGGTTTTTATCCCAAAAGAATTAAATTTTCCCATCTCAATATAATTTGTTAATATGTTAGTTTGAGAGCTTCGTTTAGTTAAATTAGAGTCATTTTTTACTAAAGTTGTATTTGTATCTATACTTAAATTCTGTTCTTTTAGGGCTAGTTTTTTATAAATTTGCATAGCCTCTTTAAAATTACCTTTTTGTTCATACTCTAAAGCTTTTTGTAGATCATTAGCGTATAATAAAATGCTAAATATTATAAGTAAAAAAATTTTATTCATTCTAATCTTCTTTGAAAAGTTTCGTATTCTTGATAAAAATTTAAATTGATGAAAGCATCTTCATTATCGAAATATACTTTTTTAACTTTAACCATGTCAAATAAAATTCCAATTTTATGTTCATTTTTTTCTAATAATTCTTTGCAAAGCGGGGTTAAAGAACTATGATAAAAACCGCACAAAGAATGATTATATTTTTTAGTTTTAGCAATAACAATTTTATAATCTTGTTTTAAAAATTGAACTAAATCATAAATTTCTTTAAAGCTGATATTTGGCATATCAACGCTAATTATAAAAACAAAATTATTTTTATAATTTTTTAGTATGGAGTAAAGAGCCAACATTGGAGAATATTCATTGAAATTTATATCATCTAATATTAATTTAAAAGTACCTTGAAATTTATCATTTTTAGCACTGATAAAAACTTCTTTAAAAATAGTAGAAAATTTTTCAAATTGAAATTGTGTAAGAGTTTTAGAATTTAGCATTAAAAGACTTTTATCCTGTCCCATACGGCTTGATTTTCCCCCGCATAAAATAATACAATCAAAATTGAGTTTTTTCACTAAGCACCTTTAAATTTGCATAAGATTTTATCATAAATTTGTAAAAGTATCTTATAATTAAAGTATGAAATACAATGAACTTTTACAAATTAAAAATTTTTTTATCAATTTTAAAAAAATTGATTTTATAAAACGTATTGATGATAATATCTTAGAATTAAGTTTAGATAGACAAAAATTTATTATAGACTTAAATAGATCTTTAAGTGCTATTTATCAAGCTAAAATTACCATTAAAAATTATAACGCTCCTTTTGATTTTATGCTTAAAAAGTACTTTAATAATGCTTATATTAAAAATATAGAAGTTTTAAATAATAATCGTGTTTTATGTTTTTATACTGAAAATCAAAAAGCTTATAAAAATTACAAAAATAAAATTTATTTTGAATTTACAGGTAGAAATACTAATGCTATTATTACAGATTATGATAATGTAATTATAGAAGCTTTAAGACATATTGATAAAAGTTTTCGTCCTATAAAACCTAGTTTAAAATTAGAAATTTTAAAACCTTATGAAATTAAAGAAGAATATAAAGAAATCAAAGATTTTCAAAAATATTTTAAAGAACAATTTCAAAATTTATATCAAAAAAGATTAGAAGAAAGCAAAAGTATCAAGCTTAATACTCTTAATAAAAAAATTCAAAAAATAAAAGAATATATATTTTCTTTAGAAAAGGAAGATGATTTATTAAAAGAAGCTAAGAATCTTAGTTTTAAAGCCGATGTTTTATTTGCAAATTTAAATAAATTAAAAGAATATGAAAGGAAATTTGAGCTTAAAGATTTTTATGGACAAACTATACTTTTTAACTTAGAATATAATCCAAAACAAAGTGCAAATATTTTTTATAAAAAATCAAAAAAACTTAAACAAAGAGCTAAAAATATAAGTATTGAAAGAAATAATCTTTTAGAAAAAATGGATTTTTACGAAAAGCTTTATAGACTTTTGTGTAATGCTAAGGATCTATTTGAATTAGAACTTTTATTTCCTAGAAAAAAATTAAATGAAAATAAGAAAATACAAAAAGACTCTAATATTGTAGATTTTTATTTTAATGAATTTAAAATCAGCGTAGGAAAAAATGAAAAAGGCAATGAATTTTTACTTAAAAATTCAAAAAAAGAAGATTTATGGTTTCATATTAAAGATTTTTCCAGTGCTCATGTTTTTATTACTTCAAATAAACAAAAAATAAATGAAGAAGTGATAGAATTTGCAGCAAAACTTTGTATTAATTTTTCGAATTTAAAGCCCGGCAGTTATTTAGTCGATTATACAAAAAGAAATTTTGTTAAAATTAAAGAAAAAGCTCTTGTAAATTATACTAATTTTAAGAGTATGAAATTAATAAAGGAGTAAAATGCCAGTCTCTCCTATAGGAAATATGAATTTTATTAATCAAAATATGGCTTATCCAGCAACTCAAACAAGCAATGAGTTAGCTAAAGAAGGTTTTGCATCTATTGCAAATATGAATGAATTTATAGATAAAGAAAAAACGATTGATAAACTCGAAAAAGTAAATGAAACAAAAGAAATTAATCAAGAAGTTAAAGAACGCTCTCAAGAAGAAAAAGAAAAAAAGAAAAAAAAATTTAAAGATAATCAAGATGAAGAAGATGATGATAGCGAAGAATATGAAGAAAATCAAAGTAAAGAAGAGCAACAAAAAAATATCCATCATTTAGATATGAGTATTTAAGGAAAAAAATGTTTGATAAAACAAGAATTATTTCAGCTTTTATAATGATTATAGCAATAGCGATTATTGTTTTAATTAATCAATTTATTATAAATTTTATTGTTTTTGGGGCTTTGTTATATTTTGCATTTGATGAGGCAAAAAATCTTTTTAAACTTGAAAATGCTTCAATAATTCCAGTTTTTATTGCTTTTATTGTAGGAAGTTTGACAAAAGAAGCTTTATTATTTGGGATTTTAGCTTTTTTGTTAATTGTTGGATATTTAGTATATAAAAAGGCTGATAATTTAAAATTGTCTTTTATTTACCTTTATCCTACTTTGCCTATTTTGGCACTTTGGCAAGTGTATTTAAGTTTTGGAATGTTTGCTTTGTGTTGGCTTATTTTAATCGTTGCAAGTTGTGATAGTATGGCGTATTTTGTTGGAAAACTTATAGGAAAAACGCCTTTTTCGCCAACAAGTCCAAAAAAAACTTTAGAAGGTGTTATAGGAGGGATTATTTTTGGTACTCTTATAGGGTTTTTAATGGGAGTTTTTGTTTATGATTTTTGGTTAAGCTTAATTTGTTCTTTTTTTGCTTCAATTTTTGCCGTAATTGGGGACTTAATTGAAAGTTATTTTAAAAGAGAAGCAGGTGTAAAAGATAGTGGAGATTTAATTCCAGGTCATGGAGGAATTTTAGATAGAATCGATGCTATAATCATTGCTTCTTTTGTAATGGTTGTTCTTTTATGATACTTTTTGGTAGTACAGGAAGCATAGGGGTAAATACTTTAAAACTAGCCAAACGCTATAAAATTCCTATTTCAGCTTTAGCTTGTGGAGATAATATTAAGTTGTTAAATGAGCAAATTGCTGAATTTAAGCCTAAATTTGTTTGCATTAAAGATTCAAAAAATAAATCTTATGTCAATCATAAAAATGTTTTTAGCACTCAAGAGGGTTTGGAAAAAATTCTTTCTGAATGCGAAGATAAATTATTTGTTAATGCTATTGTAGGTTTTGATGGTTTAAGAAGCTCTTTAAAAGCAAAAGAGCTTGGAAAAGAGATTGCTTTAGCTAATAAAGAAAGTTTAGTTATAGCTGGAGAATTTTTAAAAGGAGCTAAGATTAGACCTATTGATAGCGAACATTGCGCTTTAAATTTTTTAATAAAAAATCAAAAAAATATCAATAAACTTTTTATTACGGCTAGTGGGGGAGCATTTTGGAGAATTAAAATTAAAGATTTAGCTAAAATGCAAGCTAAAGATGCTCTAAAGCATCCAAATTGGAGTATGGGAAAAAAAATTACTATTGATAGTGCTACGATGATAAATAAACTTTTTGAGATTATAGAAGCTTATTATTTATTTAATACTAAAAATATTGATGCACTTATAGAGCCAAAGTCTTTAATCCATGCTATGTGTGAATTTAAAGATGGTACTAGCACAGCATATTTTTCTTATGCTGATATGAAATTAGCCATTTCTCAAGCTATTTTTAAAAACAATCAATATAAAATATTAAAAGCTTTAGATTTTACTAAATTGCCAAGTTTAAAATTTTATAAAATAAATATTAAAAAATATCCTGTTTTTGCATTAAAAGATGAGTTCTTAAATCATCCACAAATCGGAGTTTTGATTAATCGAGCTAATGAAATTATGGTAAAAAAATTCTTAAATCAAGAATGCAATTTTTTAGATATTTCAAAAAATATTTTTAAAGTTTTAAATCATTTTGGCTATCCAAAAATTTCAAGTATCGATGAGGTATTTGAATATGATGAGAAAGTAAAACATTATTTGAAATAATGAGGCAAAAATGAAATATTTATCAATTTTTTTTATTTTTTTAACACAAATTTTTGCTTATAATCTTGAATTTAGTGTGGGAGAAAATGGTAAAAGTTTAGATGATAATAATACGGTTTTAATTTTTGGTGGTATTCAAGGAGATGAGCCAGGGGGATTTCATGCAGCAAGTTTATTATTGAGTGATTATAATATTACAAAGGGTAAGATTATAGTTGCTCCTAATCTTGCTTTTGATAGTATTATTAAAAGAAGTAGGGGCGCTAATGGAGATTTAAATAGAAAATTTGCTAATATTAGCCCAAATGACCCTGATTTTAATACCATTAAACGTATTAAAGAACTGATTTTAAAACCTGAAGTAGGTATGGTAATTAATTTACATGATGGTTGGGGTTTTTATCATCCAACTTATATAAATTCTTTAAAAAACCCTAATCGCTGGGGTAATTCAAGTGTGATTGATACTAGCGAAATTAATGCAAGTAAGTATAATGATCTTGAAAATATAGCTACTCAAACTATCAATCAAGTTAATTCTTATTTGATTGATCCAAAGCACGAATATTTTTTAAAAAATACCAAAACTAAAGAATCTGGCGATACTCAAATGTTAAAAGCTTTAACATATTTTGTTATATCCCATCATAAAGCTGCATTTGCTAATGAAGCAAGTAAAAATTTAGCAGTCCATTTAAGAGCATATTATCATCTTTTGGCTATAGAAAATTATTTAAAAACAGCAGGAATTGAATTTAGTAGAAATTTTGAATTAACCCCGCAAGGTGTTTATGAAGCAATTAATAAAGAAATTGAAGTCAAACTTTTTAATGATAAAATTTTATTATGGCTTAAAAATCCTAGAAAAGCAATTAAATTTTTACCTTTTCCAGTTAATAAGGATTTAACATACAATACCAGCAATGAACTAACAGCAGTTATTGCTGAAAATAATTCATTTTTTATTCAATATGGAAATAGATTTCAAACAAGAATTTATCCAGAATATTTCGAATTTAGTGATGCTTTTAATAAAATAGAAATCATTGTTGATCAAAATAAAACTCAAACATATTCTTTTGGTGAGAAAATAAAAATAAAGGATAATTTTTTAATACCAAAAATGCAAAATGTTCGCGTAAATGTAATAGGATTTGATCATTCAAAAGATGAAAGCGATATAGTCATTCATAAAAAAAATATGCAAAAAGAATATTCTTTAGATAGGGATGGAAAAATTTATCGTGTTGAATTTTATGAATTAAGAGGAGCTAATTTGCAAGAACAATTTTTAAGGCAAGATGAAAAAGATAAGCTCATTAAAAATGCTAAAATTCTAAATACGCAAATTTTAAAAGCAGCAAGTAAAAAAGATAAATTTTTAGGTTCTGTTTTGGTGGAGTTTGAATGAAAAATCTTATTTTAGCTATAGAAAGTTCTTGTGATGATAGTTCTATAGCAATTATAAATAAAGATACTTTTGAATGTGTTTTTCATAAGAAAATTTCCCAAGAAGAAGAACATTGTAAATATGGCGGAGTAGTTCCAGAGCTTGCTGCAAGGCTTCATAATGCAGCTTTACCAAATATCTTAGAGCAATGCAAAAATTATTTTGATAAACTTTGCGCCATAGCTGTAACTAATGAACCTGGACTTAGTGTAAGTTTAATAAATGGCATTACTATGGCAAAAACCCTATCTTTAAGTTTAGATCTTCCTTTAATCGCAATCAATCATTTAAAAGGACATATTTATTCTTTATTTTTAAAACAAGAACTTTTGCTTGATATGGGCATTTTACTTGTAAGTGGTGGTCATACTATGGTAATAAAGCTTGATAAAGATAAAAATTTAAATATCATAGCAAGGACTTGTGATGATAGCTTTGGAGAAAGTTTTGATAAGGTAGCTAAGATGATGAATTTACCTTATCCTGGTGGAGTTGAAATTGAAAATTTAGCTAAAAAAGCAGTTTGTAAAAATTTAAGTTTTTCTGTACCTATGTTGCATTCAAAGGAACTGAACTATAGTTTTTCAGGACTTAAAAATCAAGCAAGACTTGAGATATTAAAATATAAAAATTTAGATGAAAGTATAAAAGCTGAGATTGCTTATGCTTTTGAAAATGCTGCTTGTTTGCATATATTAGATAAATTAGAAAAGATTTTTAAAAAATATTCTTTTAAGTTTTTTGGCATTGTTGGAGGTGCTAGTGCAAATTTGAATTTGCGCTCTAGAGTGGAAAGTTTATGTAAAAAATATAATACTAAATTATATCTTGCCCCTCTTGCTTATTGTTCTGATAATGCTTTAATGATAGCAAGAGCAGCTATAGATGCTTATAAAAATAAAGATTTTGTAAATATTGAACAAGAAATTTTAAGCCCAAAATCGCTTAATTTTTCAAAAATTTAAGGAAATAAAATGAAAAAAGCTTTTACTATTTTAGAGCTTATTTTTGTAATTATTATTTTAGGAGTTTTAGCTGCTATTGCTTTACCAAAACTAAATATTAGCAAAGATGAAGCAGAGCTTAGTAAATCATTAAATAATCTTAAAATTTTAATTAATGATTTAAGTATTTATGCTTTAAAAAATGATAAGCTTTCTACTCTTAGAGCTATGAGCAATGTTAAAGAAGTTCAAAATATAGATTTAAGTCAGATTAGCGGAACTAAGGAGGCCTTTTTTAAAGTTGGAAATGATGAAAAATGTATTAAACTCATTTTTATCGATAAGCCAAATTTCACTTTAATGGGAATTGCAAGCAATGAAACTATAAAAAATCTTATAGAAAATGTAGCCAATACTTCTTCTTTAGAAGTCTTGGAAAATGCAGATTTTACTTCAAATTCTAAAGATAAAGCTTGTATAAGTTTAAGTAAAAATGAAAATTTTAAAAATATTGCTAGTAAAGTTTATGTTTTATTAGGAGAAATGAATGTTAATTAACAAATCCTATAAAATTAATTCTTGTGATGATGTTGAACTTAATATAAAAAGAGAAAGTAAGCTTGAGTATAGACTTACTTTTGATGATAGTAAAGATATAAAAG
>NZ_JAENKV010000016.1 GCF_016599045.1 Campylobacter sp. TTU_617 | reverse complement strand
TAAATAAAATACCATTTCCAAAACCATAAAAATAAAGAACAGGATATAAGAAGTATTTATCATTATAAGTGTTTAACATAGAGTTTAGTTCAGTAAGAGGGTTTTGGTAGAGTAAAGCATTGGTGCTTCTATCTTTTAAATTAATATTAATATTATCTTCTGATTTGATGAGTTGATATTTTGTATTAATTTTTATTTTGCTTAAAGCATCTTTTAAGGCAATATCTTTTAAAGAATTTAAATTTTTATCAAAGAGTTCTTTTAAAAACATTAAAGTCCCCATCCATCACTAACTACTAAAGTTTGCCCAGTGATAAATTTACTTGCATCACTAAGTAAAAATACCAAAGTTCCGCATAAATCACTTGCTTCTAGCATTCCTTTACTCGCACAACACTTTCTATAAGCGTCCAAAAAAATCTGTGGTTGATTATCTAAAATTCCACCCGCTGCTAAGGTATTAACACGGATATTAGTATTAAAAAGTTCTTTAGCAAGCCATACACCCAAATGATTAATTCCTGCTTTAATAACACTATATTCAAGCGAACTTTGCATACTAGTATTTTTATAATTTTCAAATTTAGGAGCATATACACCCATAATAGAGCTAAGATTAACAATATTTCCATAGCCTTGCTTTTTAAAATATTTTACAAATTCTTGAGCAGCCAAAATAAAACCGCCAAGATGTAAATTTAAATTTTCACAAAGCTCTTCATAGCTCAATTCATAATAAGGTGTTTTTCCCCAATTTTTTCCACAAGGATAAGAAGAATTAACAAAAGCATCGATTTTTTGATATTTTTGTTTAGTTTTTAAAATAGCTTCATTAAGACTTTCTTTAGAAGTGATATCAAGCTTAATGCTTAAAAGTTCTTGATTAAATTCTTTGTTTAATTTTTCTTTTAAATCTTTTAAACACTCCTCATTGATATCTGCTAAAACTGCAATGCCTTTATTTTTTAAAATAGCCCTACAAAGCTCTTTTCCTATACGCCCACAAGCTCCTACAACAAAAATAATCTTTTCTTCAAGCATTAAAATTCCTCTGGTTTTAAATTTCTTTCTTTAATTAAAAATTCAACTATTTTAAAATCAAGCTCACTATCTACATCAAAAGCTGTATTTTCTTCCATAATATAAAGAGAAGTTTGTTTTCCAAATAAATCATCACTCTTTAGTATTCTTTCACGTTTAAACATATAAATACTTGCATTCATATCAAAACATTTTGGCGCACTTTGGCGTGTTGTAAAAAAACCTTGTTTTGATCTTTTAACTTCATCATTGTCAAGCTCTATTAAATTAAAATAAGGATTACGCCTTGCTGGTGTTGCGGTAATTAAAACTTCTTTATTTTCTTTTACAAATAATTCATAAGCTTTTTTTATATCTTTACTTGTTCTAAGAGGAGCTGAGGCATCTAAATCTACTAAAATATCAAATTTTATACCAAAATATTTCTCACTTCTTAAAAGTGCATCACGCATCACAGGAATTTTTGGTGCATTATCACTTGCAAGATGTGCTTCTCTTTTAAAAAAAACTTCAGCTTTGTATTTTAATGCGACATTTGCTATCTCATCACTATCTGTACTTATAACTATATGTTTAAAAAGCTTTGAATTTCTTGCTTGTATAATACTATAAGCAATCATTTCAAGATTATTAATTTTTTTAATATTTTTATTTAAAACTCCCTTAGAACCACCTCTTGCACAAATTGTGCATAAAATTTCAGCCATTTTTAACCTCATCGCAAATTTTTAACACATCTAAAGCCTCATCTAAAGAACATAAATTTTTATCATTATTTAATATAGCTTTATGCATTGATTCTAAAGTTAAAATAGTATCGCTTTTATAAATTTGTGTTTTAATGCTTTTATCCTCATTATAAATTTTTAAAATACCTTGGATTAAATCGGCTTCATAACTTTTTTTTGGAGTATGAATAATAATTTTTCTTTGAGTAAGCTTAGAAAAATAATCAAGCTTAATATGAATTTTTAAATCTTTAGAATTTTTCAATGATAAAAAAGCAAAATCATCACTATCAATCTCAAGTTCTGAAAGCTTTAAATTCTCGCTATATAAAAGTTTTAATTTTCCAAAAAGAAAAAAAGCTAAATCGATTTCGTGAGAAAGATCAAGTAAAACTCCACCTCCTAGTTCTTTTTTTGCACTATAGTTTTCCCTATAATCTATATCACGCCAATTAGGCAAATAAGAATGACAACTCAATTCTACAAAATAAGGTTTTTCAACTTGCAAAATTTCTTTTAAAGCTTTAATTAAAGGATTAAATCTTAAAAGATAAGCAATGAAAATTTTATTTTTATTGCTTTGAAAAGGAATAAATTTTTCAAATAAAGGTTTTTCAACTAATATAATCTTATCTTTAACAAAAGTATCAATTTTTTTTAAAGTCTCTAAATGTAAAGTTGTGATATTAGCAATAATAAAAAGATCAAATTCCATTAAAGAAAGCTCATCCCAAGAATTATAAAGTTTTGTCTCTTTAACATCTTTTTTACAAGCACTAAAAGAAAGCAAAGAAATATCAAAACCTAAATTTTTAAGGGCTAAAAAATGTTTTTTTCCAATACTCCCAAAGCCTATAATTAAAGCTTTCACCTAAAATCCTCATTTGCTCTTGCAAATTCTTCAATTCTACCTATGTCAATCCAATAATCACGCAATAAAAAAGTATTGATTTTTTCATTTTTTTGCATTAAGATTTTTATCAAATCAGGCATATCTAAATACTCATTTTTATTTAAAAAATTTAAAACTTCAGGTTTTAGCGCATAAATTCCAGCACTAACTAAAAATTTCATAGTTGGTTTTTCTTGTATATTTTTTATAAAACCATTTTGTTCTTTTATAACTCCATAAGGTATGCTTTGTTCAAATTCTCTCACACATACACTCATTAAAGCCTTACTTTTTTTATGGGCTTTTAAAAATTCTAAAAAATCAAGTTCGGTTAAAATATCTGCATTCATTACAATAAAACTTTCTTTTAAAGGCTCTTCAATCAAACTTAAAGCCCCTGCTGTCCCTAATTTTTTCTTTTCTTTAATATAGGAAATTTTAACCCCAAAATCTGTGCCATCTTTAAAATAATTTTCTATAATTTGTTTTTTATAATTTACACAAAAAATAAAATTCTCAAAGTTTTGCAAAGAAAGTCTTGAAACAATGCTCTCTAAAATAGGTTTTTTTCCCACTTTTAGCATAGGCTTTGGGGTGTGCTTTGTAAGCTCTTTAAGTCTTGTTCCAAGTCCTCCAGCCATTAAAATCACATAGTTTGGAAGTTTAGTTTTGGCTAAAAGTGAAGAAATAGATCTTATGGAAATTATTTCACCTTTTTCATTGATAACAGGAAAATCATAGATATCTGTTTTTGAAGAAAGTTCTAAAAGTTCAGCTTTACTTGTATTTTCTTTTATTATGATAGGATTTTTAGTATAAATATCTTCTATACAATCATAAATCATTTTTCCATTAATCAAAGCTTTTCTAATATCAGAATCACTAATAACTCCTAAAAATTTATCTTTTTGATCTACTACAATACCAAGTCTTACTCTTTCTTTGCCAACTATATTTAAAGCTTCTTTTATACTAGAATTGGGATTTAATTTTAATTTTTTGATATCCATAACATATCCGTAAATTTTTTATTTAAAATTGTATCTAATTTTATATTTTTAAGCTTTGTTTTAATGAATTTATTAGGATTTTTTATTTTATTCTCAAAAGGATTATTAAAACTTTTTAAAATTTCTTTAAATTTTTTAGTTTCTAATTTTTGAAAAGCTTTTTGCAAATCTTTCATATTTGTATCAATAATATTTTCACTTTTTATCCTTCCTTTTTGACGATCTCCTATATTTATACAAGCTGTTCTTAAAAAAGGACTTTCTATGACACCACTAGATGAATTTCCTATTATGGCTTTTGAAATTTTCATTAAGCTTAAATACTTTTCAACTCCAAGATTATCAAAGAGTTTTGCTTTTTTAGGATATTTCTTGCAAAACTCCGCTAAAAAATTATTAATCAAAAGTCCATTTTCATCAGCATTTGCTTTAGTAAAAATCAAACTTGCTTTTTTAAGCTTGATTAAATTATCAAGTAATATTTCAATATTATTTTTAGTTTGTTCTAAATTTAAAGTTTCAGGATGATAAGTGATTAAATAAATATTTTCATCGAATTTAAAATCAAGTTCTTTTTCAAGTTCTTTTTTACTTAAAAAGTTCGTATTTTTAACATTAAATCCACCCAAAGAGCCTACATTAAAAACAAAATTTTTATTTTCTCCTAATTGTAAAACCCTATTTTGATATTCTTTTGTGCTTACAAAATGAAGATGAGCCATTTTAGTTATGCTATGTCTTATGCTATCATCAATAGCTCCTAAAGTAAGTTCTCCACCACAAAGATGAGCAATAGGAATGTGCATTAAAAGGCAAACACTAGTAACTGCCAACATTTCATAACGATCTCCTAAAATTACTACTATATCGGGTTTTAAACTTTCAAACGCCTTAGAAAAACCTTCAAATACTAAAGCCATGCTTTTACAAAGATTTAATTTATCATCATTTGAAGATAAAATGGGAATTTTTTTATCTATTTTAAAATCTTTTTCTATTTCTTTATAAGTTAGACCAAAATCTTTACTTAAATGTGCTCCTGTTGCTATGATTTGTAATGCTAAATCTTTATCATTTTTTATTTCTAAACATAAATTTTTAAGCAAATACCATTCAGCTCTTGTTGCGCTAATTATGCAGATTTTTCTTTTACTCACGAATTAATTCATCTTCTTTATAATTTTTTTGAGCAATTTTTCCTAAAAATTCATCATATCTCATTGCACAAATTCCATTTCCTGGACGCTTTGTGGTTAAATTTTCTTCATTGAATTTCTCACCTTTTTTAATGGCTTTTTTTGCTACAAGACTTTTTCTTGCTATATTTATATTTTTCTTTTCACTCTTACTTGCTTTTTTAATACCACTGCCTAAAGCTAACTCAAGCTCTCTTATGCTTTGACACATAAATTTAAGCTCATTTGGTTCTAAACTTGCTTTGTGATCAGGACCATTCATCGTTTTATCTAAAGTAAAATGTTTTTCAATTACACAAGCTCCTAAAGCTACGGCTCCTAAAGCTACACTTATACCTTTAGTATGATCTGAATATCCTATATTTAAATTAAAAGCATTTTTTAAAGTTTGTATAACCTTTAAATTGATTTCATTAAAGGGAGCAGGATATTCTGTTGTGCAATGCATTAAAGTGATATTGCTTCTTTTTTGGCCATTTTTGCAAAGCACATCTAAACAAGCTTCAATTTCACCTAAATTTGCCATTCCTGTTGAGAGTATAATTTTCTTATTTAATCTTGCAATGGCTTTAAGATAAGGAAGATTAGTAATTTCTCCGCTTGGAATTTTAAAAATTTCAAGCCCTAAACAATGTAAAAGCTCTATACTTTCTAAATCAAAAGGAGTTGAAAGAAAAGAAATATTACAAGCTTTAGCATAAGCGATAAGAATTTGATGTGCTTTTAAATCAAGTTCTAATTTTTTTATCATTTCAAATTGACTTTCATCTTGATTAGTTGTTTGAAGTTGATATTTAGCTTTTTTTGCATTAATGCTTACGCAATTTTTACTTTTAAAGGTTTGAAATTTTACAAAATCAGCTCCACATTCTGCTGCAACCTCTATCATTTTTTTAGCCAGATTTAAATCTCCGTTATGATTTACTCCTGCTTCTGCAATGATAAGAGTTTTTTTCATTATTTACCTTTACTATTAAAGTTAAATTGAATCTTATAATAATTATATATAGAAATAATATTTAAAAATCAAACTTATTATAAGATTTAATTTATCTTTTTTAATATTTTAAAATAATATTTACTATATATTGTAACAAAAATTCGCTCTTATTTTATTTTTAACTTTAAATTTGCTTTAAAAATGCTTAAATTTTTAAGTCAAATTTCTTATTTACCAATATAATTTATTTAAGAAATTTCATTTTTAAGTTTAAATTCTCCAAATTCATTTTTATAAAACAAGTCCATATTATAATGCTTTTCAATAATACGGTAAAAATGATCCTTATTAATGCCAACAAAAGAACAAAAATCTTCAATACATCTATCATCTAACTTATGATCTCTTTCTTTAACAATTTTAATAGCCTTTTCTCTATCTAAAAGTCCATATCTTATAAGTCTAGATGCATAATCGCTAGCCATAGCGTGCCCAAATTTTGGATATTTCATCCAAGCATGGATAATATAACCTATACTATCAATTTGATCGAAATTTTCAATACAATGAGTCCTATCCCATTCATTTTGTAAATCTGTAAATCCCCTACTCTTTGCAAAAATATAATTTGAATAAGAATTCCATTTAATAAAATAACTAAGATAAATAGGATCTAATTTAGCAAGATCTTTTTCATTGGGACTAAAAAAAAGTTGGATATTCTCTTCTTTGATTTCATCATCTATAAATTCATTTAAGTCTAAATCTTGTGCTACTCCATTTAAAAAAATATCTCTAGCACTAGGAGTTTCTAGGTCATACCCCCCCCCATACTCATAACTTACATTTTCGCCATAAACTAGCAAAGGAGTATTAAATTTTAAAGCCATAGCAAAAGGATAAGTATAAATAAGCCTATCAATAAACCACGTTGGTTTTCCATATTTTTCAAAAGTTTTTAAAGTAATTTTTCTTTGGGTTTTTAAATCAGGCTTTAAGCTAATGATATGACAACCAAAAGTTTCACTTAAATTTCTTAAATTTTTTCTTCCAGCTTTAGTGCTAGTAAAATTATCCTCAACGCTAAATAAAATAGGATTCATTCCTAGTTTTTCTTTCATAATATGCACTTGAAAGTGAGAATCCTTGCCCCCACTTACAGCAATAGCACAATCATACTCAAATTTTCCATTCATTCTGCGATATTTATCGCATAATTCCTCTAATTCTTTAAATCTTTTTTTATAATCAATCTTTTCTTTATTTTTATGATTGATACAAGCAGAACAGATATTTTTACCCTTATCATCTTTAAAAAATTTAATCCCTGGTCTTGTGTTTGGCATTACGCAATAATCGCAATAAATCATAATAATCCTTGATTTTATTTAAAAAATATAATCATAAGATAAATGGGTTAATGGGGGGGGGGAATCGTTAATGAAACGATATTTTAAGAATTTTTTACTCTTGGAATTTTGGCAAAAATATTCATAATGTGGCGCATCAAAAATAATTCCACCTATATAAAAATAAGATTCAACTGTAGAAAATTTTTGTTTATAATCAAAAAGCGTATCATCGTCCTCAACACCACCTCCTAAAATGCAAAATTTAGAACCTTTTTTATTTGCATACTCAAAGAAAAAATCTAAAAGTGCGGCATTAGCATTGGCCTTTAAAGAATTAGCACTTAAATGATAATAAGAAAAATCTTTACAAAGAAAAAAAGAAGCAAAAGCTATAATTTCTTCATTTAAACTTGCCTTTAAGACAATATATTCTTTAAAATTATATAATTTATCAAAATATTTTTGATCAAAAAAATAAAAATTCTCTGCATCATTTCTTTGCATTGTTTTTTCATAAAGTATTTTAAAATCTTCATTTTCATTTATTTTAATAAAATCTATTTTTAAATTTTCTCTTGCTTTTTTCACATAAGCTTTAATACGAGGATTATAATTTTTGCGTATAGTTGAAATATCACACTCGGTAGGAACTATAATAATTTTTTTATTTTTACTTATAAAATCTAAATTATTTTTATAAGCATTAATATACTCATCAAAAGGATGAAAGCGTATAAAAAAAGCAATAATCTTTTCTTTTAAAGCTTTTTGCTTTAAAATTTCAAAGGCTTCATTTAGAAAATCCTCATTTTTGGTATTAGTATAAATTCCATTGTATCCATAAGGACTTTGTAAATCAAAAAAGCCTGAATTTAAAATTTCTTGTTTAATGCCTAAAGTTTTAAAGATAAATCCATCTTTTTTATATTCAAATTCAAAAACATTTCCATATAATTTTGCATAATTAAAACTAAAATAGATATCATCTTTAAAGCTAAGAGTGTTAAGGTTGGAAGCAAGATAAGCTTCAAGGCTTATCTTGCTCATCTTCCATTCCTCTTTAAAAGATTTAAATCCCCCCCCCCGTTAGAGTACTTCTCGCCTTCGATAATAAAAATTTTATCAATAACTTTTGTCACTTTATCTTCTAAAACATCTTCTAAAGTAAGAATGCTTAAATTTGTTCTTTTAAAATTCTTATGTTTATAAAGCTTCTTAATTTCATTTAAAGTACTAAAACGAAGCTTTCCATTGCCTTTATAAATACCATATTCTGGAATTTGCTCCAAACCTTTTTCTTTTTCATAGCCAAAAAGCCCAGTGGCCAAAGTCATAGAAAGAAATTTGCCACAAGGCTTTAATTTTGATATAGCTTTATCAAAAATATCTTTAGTTTTTTCAAAATCATTGCAACACAAAGAAACTATATCAATAATTGCATCAAAACTTTCATTTTCAAATTCATCAAGCTTTTGGGCATAATCACCTATTTTAATTTCTTTGATTTGTTTGCTCAAATTTTCATCTTCTAAACGTTTTTTAAAACGTTCAACTCCTGTTTTACTCCATTCTATACCACTGACACTAAAACCTTCTCTTGCACAAAACCAAAGATTAGCACCTGTTCCAAGCCCTAATTCTAAAATATTAATTTTATTTCTATCTTTAACATTGTAAAAATTTCTTGCAATAAAACGGATCAAGTTTTCACTAGGATATTTTCCCCATTCTTTATTAGAGAAAATGTTTTCCCAGAAATTTGAATCATTCATATCTCTCGCCCTCTATAACAAAAAGTTCATTTTTTATTTTTCCCTCTTCTTTTAAAGAGTAAATTTGAACTTTAATAACTTTGTAATTTTTTCCATTATAAAGCTTTTCTATATCTAATTCATCGCAATATCTAATATTTCCAGTAAAAGCGTCACTTCCAGAAGATGGAAAACAAGTATGATAAGCTAAATTTGTATCCTCGTAAAAACCTTCATTATTAAAACTAGGAGTAATAGAAAAGAATTTACCCCCGACTTTCAACTTTGAAACCGCCTTTTCAATAATATCTTTGGTTTTTTCAAAATCGTTATAAGCCAAAGAATAGCTATCAATCCAAGCATCAAAACTTTCATTTTCAAATTCATCAAGCTTTTGGGCATAATCACCTATTTTAATTTCTTTGATTTGTTTGCTCAAATTTTCATCTTCTAAACGTTTTTTAAAACGTTCAACTCCTGTTTTACTCCATTCTATACCACTGACACTAAAACCTTCTCTTGCACAAAACCAAAGATTAGCACCTGTTCCAAGCCCTAATTCTAAAATATTAATTTTATTTCTATCTTTAACATTGTAAAAATTTCTTGCAATAAAACGGATCAAGTTTTCACTAGGATATTTTCCCCATTCTTTATTAGAGAAAATGTTTTCCCAAATATCCATTCCTAAATTTATATCTTTAATAATTTCAGAATTTAGAATATATTTTTTCATTTTTGCCTTTCAAAAATTATTTTACCTTAGATAAATTAATACTTTAATATTTAAATTTAGAACTTTTGCTATCATCTAAAAACCTCTCATAATCCTCAGGCACACCAATATCTATAAAATAATTATCAAAAATACAAGCTCTAGCTTTTAGAGTTTTAAAATTTTCTTGCAAAAAACTTTCAAAGGAAAATTTATTTTCTAAATTATAAGTATTAAAAATATCTTTTGATACTAAATAAATTCCTCCATTAATAAATCCTTGTTTAAAAAATTGTTTTTCTCTAAAGGAATTTATAAAATAATTTTTATCAAGTTCTACAGCTCCGTATCTATCAAAATCTTGCATTGATTTTAAGGCAAGACAAATTTTACTTTCTTGTAAATTTAAATAAGATAAGTCTATATTAAAAAAAGTATCGCCATTTAATACTAAAGAATTTTCATTTACTAAATTTAAAGCTTGTTTTATAGCTCCACCAGTTCCTAAAGGTTCTTTTTCTATACTATATTCTATTTTTATGTCTAAAAATTTATTTTTAAAGTGGTTTTTTATGATTTCATATTTGTAAGAAACAGCTAGAATAACTTCTTTGATATTTTGAGTTATTAGATATTCAAAAATAAATTCTAAAAAAGGCTTACCATTGATTAAAGCCATAGGTTTTGGCACATCTTTAACTATGCTTTTAAGTCTTGTACCCAAACCTCCACAAAGGATAATAACTTTCAATGAAAACCTTTTCCAAAAAGCTCCTCTTCCACTATAGCACAAAGTATATGAGCTATTAAAATATGAGATTCTTGTATGCGTGGAGTGTAATTTGAAGGCACTTTGATACAATAATCACAAAGATCATTCATCTTTCCTCCGCTCTTTCCTGTTAAACCAACGCTTATAATACCTTTTTCTTTGCAAATTTCTAAGGCTTTTAATATATTAACACTATTTCCACTTGTTGAAATTCCTATGAAAATATCACCTTTTAAGCCTTGTGCTTCAAGCTGTCTTGAAAAAACTTTTTCATATCCATAATCATTTCCAATAGCTGTAAGTATGCTAGTATCTGTGGTTAATGCTATACTTGCAAGTCCTGGTCTATCAAAATAAAATCTACTTACAAGCTCCCCTGCAATATGCTGGGCATCAGCTGCACTCCCGCCATTTCCTGCTAATAAAGTTTTATTGCCATTTTTATAAGCTTTTATGATTTCTAAAGCCACTTTTTTAATAAGATTTAATAAATCTTCATCTTTTAAAATTTGCTCTTTTGTATCTATGCTTTCTTCAAAATGCTTTTTTATATAAGTTAGCATTTATTCTCCTTTAAAATTTATAAGCCTTAACTTTTTAGCAGTTAAAATCACCGCTTTAAGCTTTGGTGCTAAACCTTGCTTTTAAAATTTCATTTTTAAAAACTTTTTCTTCAATAGCAAGTATAGTTATTATATATTTATATCTTTTAAACAACTTTAATTATTAAAAAACCATTTCAAAGTCTTTTCTATTTAAGATTTATAACATTAAATACTTTTTACTTATTAATAAAATTAAATTAATATCATTTTAATCTTTATTAAAATTCGAAAAAATATTTATATTTTTACTTTTTTGATATCTTAGCCAATAACCTGCAATCATAGAAGAAATTAAAACAGTTAAGATAAGCGTTGTAAAAAAACTAACATTAATGATTTGATAATAATATGCAACACTGGCTAAAACTATTCCTGGACCACCCCTTGCATTCATTGTTATAGCAAAATTAACTCTTGAGATATTAGAAATTTTTACAAAATTTAATCCTATATAACAACCTAAAAATTTTAATAAGCACGCAAGCACCAAGAAA
Organism: Campylobacter sp. TTU_617; assembly: GCF_016599045.1. GTDB lineage: Bacteria > Campylobacterota > Campylobacteria > Campylobacterales > Campylobacteraceae > Campylobacter_D. The sequence goes on along the minus strand of NZ_JAENKV010000016.1, from coordinate 16,831 downwards.
AATAGGAACATCGTAAAAGAAAATTCATGAATAATATTTAACTGAATACCAATTAAAGCAAAATAAATAGGAATAAAAAATGAAAAAGCCATATCAGAAAGCCCGCTAACTTTTTCTTTTAATATTTGATGATTGTTTAAAATATTTTTTATCAAAAAACCGATAAGAAATGAAGTGTACATAGGATTAATATGAATCATATTTAAAAAAGCTATAGATAAAAATAATACAATAAAACTTAGAGTAAAAAAATCAATTGAATTCATATGAAAAGCAATTTTTTTAAATAAATTTGAAATTAATTTTACGCCTATAAATAAAAATAAAGTAAGAGAAGCTGTTTTAAGATTGCTTATTAAAGTTAAATCTTTATTTGTTGCTGCATTAATAGTAATATTAAGCAAAATCCATAAAAATAAATCTTGTATTGTTGAAGTAGTTAAAACTATACTAGCAAATCTTGTTTTAATAATTCCTATATCAAAAAATATTTTTGATATAACAGGTATAGAAGTTACTGCAATAGCAATTAAAAAAACCAAATCAAAAGATAAATCATTTCCTTTTATTCCAATAAAAGTCTCTTTAAAATAATCAATAAAAAAATATCCCACGCTAGCAGATAGAAAAGTGCCACCTAAAAACAAAGCAAAAATAATTTTAATATTTTGTTTTTCAAAACTTATTTGCGTATTAAAACCAGCAATAAACATTAAAAATATTAAACCTAATTGATAAAAAATATTTAATATTTTTCCTTGTTCGCTAAATCCATTAAAAATATCTACAAGTAAATCAGGAGCAACAATATATAAACCACTCGCACCTAAAATAAAACCACCAAAAATTTCACCTATAACTTTCGGCGCTTTAAATAAAACGAATAATTTACCAAAAATAAAAGAAGATAATAACAAAACCCCTAAAGATAAAAAAATGATGCTGATATTATCAGGACTTAGTGAATCAAATCGCATGTATTCTCCTAAAAAATAATTTTTTCATTATTTATTTCATGTTGTATTAAATTTAAAATTTTTATACACTCTTTTACATATTGCCCTATGGCTGTCTCTTCTGAAAGTTGTATACCAAAAATACCTTTCTTTGCAATATTATATAAATCATCAATTTCAGCAATAGTAGGAATAGGTTTTTCTTCCATATTTTTCAAAATTTGCGTGGCTAAAAATACCTTGACCGCATTATGATGTGCCATTTCTATAATATACTTTTGAAAACGTGGAATTTTTTCTATACCAATTTCCGTAGATAAATCCCCTCTATCAATTAAAATATATTCCACTTCTTGTAAAATATCATATAAATTATTTACAGCATCTAAAGTTTCAATTTTAGAAATAATTTTAGTATTTGGGTAAAGTATTTGTTTTAACTCTTGTATATCTTTTGCTCTTCTTACAAAAGAAGCACCTACATAAGCTATATTAAATTCATTGCAAATTTTTATAAGTTCTTTATCTTTTTCAAATAAAAAAGGAATATTATTATGCAAATTTCTAACATGCATACCTTTATTATTTAAAAGTAGACCTGTACTTTTAGAAGTAAAAATAATTTCCTTATCATTGACTTCCTTCACAATAAACAAAAATACACTATCATTTGCATAAACTTCCATACCTGGCTTTACAAGTTTATAAAAATCTTTATAATTAAACTGATCAATTTTTAAAGAAAAATCTTTATCTTTTTCTACTTGGATAGCTTTAATTCCAGAAGTCCTAATTTTATTTCCTGGCAAATCAATCAAAATATCAATATCAGACTTTTGCTTTCTAAGGTTAATTATAGTATTTTTAATACTTTCAATATCTCCATGAGCTCCATTAATTCTATAAATAAAATTATCTTGATGAATCTGATTGAGATTAATTTTTTCACCCAAACTTGGACCTATTGTTAAAATATTTTTTTTCATTTTTATCTCCTTTTTAATTAATAAAAATATTTTCCTTGCCTAATGCAAGTATGCCAGCAGAAATTTCAGGGCGCATCATAATTTTACTAGGAATTTTACCTTCATTTAAATCTTTTCTAATTTGTGTGCCACTGATTGCAATTCTGTGTTGATTATAATGCGCACAATTCTTTTCACTAACAATTTTTTGACATTTAGTGCAATAATAGGGCTCTTTTAAAAGTAAAAAATCTATACCTAAATTATAATATTTTGATAATTCTCTAGCTAAATTTTGAGCTTCATAGATTCCATAATAATTTCCAACTCCTGCATGATCTCTACCTATTATAAAATGAGTGCATCCCATATTTCTTCTAAGCAAAGCATGAAAAATTGCTTCTTTGGGGCCTGCATAACGCATAGCAGTTTGCAAACCTTGAATATAAACTCTTTCTTTAGGATAAAATTCATTAAACATAATTTTATAAGCACTCATAACTGCTTCTTCAGTAAAATCACCTTGCTTTTTCCAGCCTGTTAAAGGATTAATAAATAAAGCGTCACAAATTTCAAGTGCAATTCTTTGCAAATGCTCGTGAGCTCTATGAATGGGATTTCTTGTTTGAAAACCTACTATAGTTTTAATATCAGGATGAAAAATATCTTTTAAAATATTTTTATATAAAGAATCTTTATAGAATTCTTCTTTTAATTCTATCTTACCACCTACGCGCAAAGAAGAACGTCTTTTTTCCTTGATAATACCAGGATGCTTTTCATCTTTAGTTTGAAAAATTTCATAAAGCTCTTCATCTTTAATATAAAATTTATCTTCAATTAGAATATTTCCTACAAGTTTATTTTGGTAATATAAATCTTGTCTGCATCCTATATTAATATCTTTAAAATCATTTACTTCTAAAGTAATAGGCAAAGTCCATATCTCACAATTTAAAAGTTGCATTTCATAAACAACTTTTTTATATTCTTCATAATTCATAAAACCTTGCAAAGGATGAAATACACCACTAGCAAAATATTTTAAATCTAAAAAATTTTCGTGAGTAATTTGTAACATTTTTTCTCATTTTTTATAAATTAAACCATTGTATATTATACAATATTATTAATCATTTTCACATAATTTTTCAAATTCTTGATAATACTTCCATTTTTGCAAATACTTAGGATGATGCTCTTTAACATAAGTTAAATCTTCATCCAATATTCTTTTTAATTTTATTCTTAAATCTTTTTTATCTTTCAAATAGCCAAGAATTTGTTCTTCTGTTATGAGATTATCTTTTATTTTTTGCTCATGTTTTTCTAATGCATCCATATAATCATTAAGATACTTTTTACTCGCTAAAAATAATTCTTGATTATTTTTTAGCGCTTCATATTCATTAGATTTTACCAATAAAATAATATTATCAAACATAAGTTTTCTATTATTAAAAATTTCTTTTGTTATATCTACAAATCCTTCTTTTTTTGGATGGATTTGGTGGGTTGTTATTATAATGCTTACTCCATCTTTTAAATCGCAAATAGAAGTGCTATCTTCTATATTGAAGTTAGTTAAATCATAAGGATGTGCATATAATATTACTGGTAGATAAATTAAATCACCTTGATTTCTATTAACCCTTCCTTGAAAAGGAATGGGATCATTTGGAGGTGTAAAGCCATACTTTTTAGCCAATCTTGTAAAAGTATTAAAGGCGTTTTCTTTATTTATATCTGCTATTTCTAAACATTCGATATTTTCTATTTTATTATATCTTTTTAATATATTTAAACGTTTTTGAGTAGTAAAATAAAATTTTTGAAAATGTATACTTAAATTTGTATTATACTCTAATAATTTCCTTATGCTTTCAACTTCTGGATTTTCCTTAGACGAACATAGTACTACAATACTAGGAAAATTAAATCGATGCGATAAATTAAATTTTTTCATTGCTAAAGTAATATTTTTATAAGTTTCATGTCGATTTATGTGATTTAAAAAATGTCTAATCAAACTTATAGGATCTCTCGTACAAGTAAATATTGTTTTACATCCTTGAATTAGATATAAAAATTTTATATTTTCATCATCATAATTTGAAAACAATACAATAATTCCAAACGATTTTCTCAAAAACAAATAATTACCGCTATAAATTTTTTTCGCAGGAATCCAAGGGTTTAAGAAAAATTTTATTTCTATAAGCCTTAAGAAAAATTCAATTGCAATACTAGCTGTTGCAGGATGAATTAACCACACCAATTTGTAATTATCAGGCAAAGGCAAATTCATATCCCATGCAAGTTCAGCAGGTATATTTTTATAATTAATTTTTTCATTTTCATCATTTAGTTTCTTAGGATCAAGTAAAGAAGGGTAAGGATGATTATCTTTTTTATATTTATAATAAAAATCATCCGATAACAACCAAGGTTTAATAACGTTAAAATGCTGAATAAAAAAATCAAAATTATGGAAGATATTGTTTAATATAGGCTTATAATCTTTATGTAAATTTAAAATTTCTTTTATCAAATTATAATTTTTTAGAAATTTCTCCTTATTCTTAAGCTTTTTCACATCTATGTGTAAATTCTTAACAATATCATAGTCTCTTTTTGCTTGTATAATATCCCTATATAAATAGAAATATCCGCCTTTATACCAGGTTTTATCAGCTTTGATTAAAACTTCACCTAACATATAAGATAAATGAAATTTATATCTTAAAGCTTGTTCATAATCACTACATGTTTCTAAGTTTGGATATTTAAGTTGAGGAAAGACTTGTATGGTTTGTTGATAAATTTTTTGTTCTTTTTTATGTTGTTTTTTTATTTCATAAAGTTTTTTAAATAAATGGCAATACCCCCCCCCATTACTTGCAAAATCAATCATAGCTTGACCTAATTTATAAGCTAAATGATTTTTCACTCTTTCTATGGCTGAATTTGGGTTTTGCATGAGAATTCCTTTGGAGATAATATTAATTAAAAAGCAAGAAATAATTATATATAATTTTCGGTTAGAAAATTATAAATGTTAAAATCATATCTAAAATTTAATTAAGGTTTATTATGATAAACAGGAAGGGTATTTTTGAAAACTGTAGGCGTAGTTATTCCAATCTATAATGTAGAAAAATATTTAAGAGAATGTTTAGATAGTGTAATTAATCAAACTTATAAAAATTTACAAGTTGTACTTGTAAATGACGGTAGTACAGATGAAAACTCACTCAATATAGCCAAAGAATATACTTTAAAAGATGAAAGATTTATACTTTTTGATAAAGAAAATGGAGGGCAAAGTACGGCGAGAAATGTAGGTATAGAATTCTTTAACAAAGAATATCATTTTAAAAACATTACTCAAGAATTAAAAGAAAATTCTTTAGTGGAATTTAAATTAAGTAACGAGAATAACTCTTATAATGTTTACAAAATATACAAAAGTTCAAATTTCTTTAAAAATAAAAATGAATTTTTAAATTTTAAAGCTCCTGATATTGATTATATTATCTTTTTAGATTCTGATGATTACTGGGAGTTAAATTGCATAGAAGAATGTATCCCTAGAATGGATGGAGTAGAGATAGTTTGGTTTAATAATTATTTTGATTATCTTATAGAAAAAAATTATTATCAAAATAATATAGTTATTAATAAAAGTTTTATAGATATATATGATTTTTTAAAATCATGTGTTATAACAAAGAAAGACTGGTTGGAGATTCAAAAAATACATAAGTATGTTAATTTCGCGTTTGTTTGGGCAGGTATGATTAATTTTAATTTTTTAAAAAAAATTAAATTAAAATTTTTAGATTATATCATACACGAAGATCATCATTTTGGAATATTGTTATTTTTGCAATCTAATTATATTTATGTTTTGACTGAAAAATTATATCATTATCGTATCGCAACAAATACTACCTGTACTTATGATAAAAAAGTAACAAAAGCAAATTTACCAAAATATATAGATTGTATATATAATGAATTTAATGATGTAAAGTTAACAAAAGAGTATTTTATGTTAAGTAGTATTTTAATAAATGCTTTGGAAATTATAGATTACATAAAAAAGCAAGAAGAACCATACAAAACAGATATAGAATTTGCTTTTTTTGATTTTTTATATATGTATCATTTTGGTTTATATGATTTTAAAAAAGATCCTTGGAATATGATAGCAAAGATAAAAAATATGGATATAATATCCTTGGAAAATAAAAAGAGGTATCCAGAATTCTACATATATAAAAACCATGGAACAGCAGTTCAATTAATAAAAAGCAGATTATCATACAAAGTAGGTCATGCTATAGTAACTTCTTTTAAAAGCAAATACGGTATTTTTAAATTGCCGTATTTGATATATAAGATAATTACAAATCATAAAAACATTGAGCATGATTTGCCAATAGAGGCTTTTCCAGATTATGAAAATGCTAAAAAAATTACTAATTTTTTATCTTATAAGATGGGTGAAATTTTCATTAAAACTTATAAAACTAAACTAGGTTTATTAAAAATTCCATACTTATTTTTTAAATCATATATTAATTTCAAAAAAAGAAAAAAGAAAAAAGAAAAAAATGTTAATAGTTTTAAAAATGATAAGTTATTTATTAAAAAAGATAGCTTATTTAATGAATATGATTTAATAGATGTTTTTTATGGTAAAAAAGTTAATAAAAATTATTCATTAAATAAAATTGATAATTATGCTTCTTGGACATGCGATATTCAATATGAATGTTTGTTAGAATCTATAAAAATAAAATTTAATTCTTTGGTAGAAATTAATAATATAAATATTTATATTTCTAAAGATCGGTATAATTTTCAGTTGATTCCAAAAGAATTGTATGTATATAATGAAGATTTAAAAGAATATAGTATTAATATTTCTAATACTTTATCTGCTAGTATTGTTAAAATTGTGTTATTTGCTTTTGAAGTGGAATTGGAAAAAATTCAAATATTTAAAAGAAAAACATTAGGCTATGTAATATCAGCTAAACCAGATGCTTTTGGGATGAGATTGGCTGGTATTTTGATTGGAATGTATTTGGCAAAACAAATAGGATTTAAATTTGCTTTTACTTGGAAAAATAATATAGATGTAGATTTTTTAAATGTACAACAAAGTGTCAATGCTAATGATATACATTACCTTGGAAATGCTATGGAAGATGTCAATGTGGTTTTTGATAGTGCATTTTTAGATAAATATTTAATAAATTCTAACTGTGTTGCTTCTAGTTGGGGTCATAATTTAGGTTTTAATCAGAGAACTCTTGAAGAATTAAGAAATGGCGAAAAAGATGAAACATGGGGTTGGTATGCTACGGATATTTTACCTAGTAAATGGATAAAAGATTGTGATGAAAAGAAATCATTAAAACAAATTTCAGAAATTTATAAAACAATACAATTTTCAAATAATTTTTTTAAGATTATAAATGATGTTAAAAAGATTGTTAAAGACGTTGTAAAACAACCCTTTGTAGCTATACATATAAGAGGCGGAGAAATTATTTTTTCTGATTCTAGAAAATTACCGGGATGGTGTGTTGTAAGAGAAAGATATTTTCCTTATGAAATAGCTTTAGAAATTGCATTACTGGAGATAAAAAATGGAAATTTGGTTATTCTTTTTGGTCAGGATTTAAAAGCCAATAAAATGATGTCAGAGTATATTGCAACCTTAATGAATGGCAAAAATCTAGTAAAATGTGTTGATGATTTCATAGAAAAAATCTATACTGACATGGAAAGAAGTTTTTTTGATATGAATTTAATGTCTCATGCTAAAAAAATATATTCAGCCAAAGAATCTGTTTTTTCAAAGGTATCCATGATGATTTCTGGAGAAAATAATTTGATTTCTTACCATAATATGTTTGATTTACAAGAACAATATAAAATTATAGAAAAAAATATGTTCAAAATGAATTTGCATAAATTACATATAGCTATGGCATATTATAGACTATATGAATTATCACAACAATTAAAAAAAGATTCAATTCTTTCTCTTGATTTTATAAATAAAGCATTGGAATATGATTTTGAAAATGATGCTTATAGAATTTATATAATTGATTATTATCTTCAAAATAAAGAATATGAAAAAGCAGAAGAAATTTTAAAATATGTTTTTGAAAATAGAAAAGATGTATTTTTGAAGAATTTTTTTGAAAATTCATGTCAAAGTTTTAATCGAGAATATGAAACCTATATGAAATACAATAGGAGTGATTATTCATATTTAAATTATATGAAAAATGAAGTGGTAAATTGGTTAAATAGAAGTAATAAATAATAGGTTGAGTGATGAATAAAATTATAGTTGCAAATAGATTTGATGGGTTAGGTGAAAGATTTTTGGCTTTTATGAATGCTATATATCTATCAAATCTTTATAATTATAACTTTAAATTTATTTGGAATTCTATGGATGAAAGCAATCCGGATTTAAATATCGAAGGGGTTATCTTTCCTAGTGTTCCACCCAAAGAATTTTTATTTTCTGAAAAATTTATTTCAAGTTATTATTGTTATGATTATAATCAAACAATATTTGATACCAGCTTATGGTCATATTATAAAAAAAATAGCTTTGAAGTCATTAATAAATTTTTTCAGGAAAATAACATATTGCAATGTAACTTAAATACTGATATGTCAAATTTTTTCTCTGATATTTCTAAAGTAGAGTATAGAAGCAATATGGCATCAATTTGGAGAAATATTGATTTTTCAAAAGAAATAAATAGTGTAATTGAATACGGAAATAAAATTAGAGATTTTTTGAAACAAAATTACATTGCAATACATATGAGAGGAGGCGATATTTTCTATAGGACAGATGTTTTATATCTTTGTCGTTTTAAAGCATTGGAGATATGTTTATCTGTAGATATAATAAAAAGAAATAAAGGTGAAAATATTGTATTACTAGGTAATGATGAAAATCTAAATATGAAATTGAAAAATATTTTTGCACAACTAGGATATAATATATTCACATCTAATGATTTAATAAAAGATTGTGATTTTGATGTAACTCAAAAGGCTATTTTTGATATTATTTTAATGTCTCATTCAAAAAAGCTTTATTTAAGCGGGAGTAGTGGCTTTTCAAATTTGGCATATCTTATAGGAAATTGCGATAAGGTATGTGTATATGATATATATTCAACACATCAAAAATATAGTATTATAAAAAATAATTTGAAAGTATTTGATTTTGACAAATATCAAAAATCTTTCGCATATATTCACTTATATATTTATGCTAAGGAATTGAAATTATCATTATCAGAGCAACTTTTTAATTTAAAGGAAGCAATGATAACTAGAGATGATGCGTTTGTTTTTAAGTTATTTTATGTTGATTTGTTGTTACAAAATGGTCAGTTTGATATTGCTGAGAAATTTTTTATTACAATTATTGATAATATGGATAAATTTTTTGAAAATCTATTGCATAACGGGTGGGGAGGGGCTGAATATTTTCTTTATGATTTTGTTTTTTTAAATTATTTACAAATAAAAAATATAGAAAAATATCCAAATCTTTATTGTATAACATATTACTTAATTTTTAGATTGCTAAAAGTTAATTATGTAAAAATTAAAGATAAAATAATGCTTTTTCTTATAAATAATTATTTTGATAGAAAATTGATATTAGAATGTAGTTTTCTAAAAAATCAAAATGAGATTATTGATTTTTTAGAAAAAGAGATCGTTTCATCTCTCAATAATTATTTGATGCAAACAAAATCTAACAAGACGTATTTTACTAATCATTTGGCTTACAAGCTGGGTTTCGCGTATAAATATTATTCTAAAGGCATTAACAAAATTGCACTTCCTTTTATATTATTTTATATTAAAAAGGAGCATCAAAGAAAAAAGATAGTTTTAGAACAAAATTGTTTTAATGATTTGGAAACAGCTTATATTTATCAGCTTGGAAAAATAATAATTAAAGCTCATAAAACTTGGTATAAGGGTGGATATATCAAGTTATGGTTTGAGATTAGGAAGTTGAAAAGAGAATTTAAAAAAGGAAAATAAATGAAAATATGTATTATAGGAGCTGGAATTTCTGGTATGTCTTTGGCAAGATTATTAAAGGATAATTTTGAAGTAGAAATTTTAGAAAAAAAGGATGTTGTTGGGGGTATAGCAAGAACAAAAGATGTAAATGGTATGCCTTATCATGTAAATGGAGGACACTGTTTTAATTCCAAATTTGAAGATGTGTTAAATTTTGTTTTTAATGATATTTTACATAGAGATAAATGGAATTTTTTACCTAGAAAAGCAGAAGTTTTATTTCAAAATAATTGGATTTCATATCCTATAGAATTTTCTATCAAACAAATTGATAAAATAAATCCTAATTTGGCATTTAATATTACGATGGAAATGTTTAATGCAAGTTATGAAAAAGGTAATAATTTAGAAGAATGGTTTATAAATCATTTTGGTCCAACTTTAGCAAAAGAATATTTTATTCCTTATAATACTAAAATTTGGGGTATTAGTCCTAAAAATATGGATAATTTTTGGATAGAAGATAAAAATCAAATGAAATTACCCGTACCTACAAAAGAAAGTTTTTATAAATCTTTAATTGGAAATACAGAAGATAAAATGTCTCATGCTAATTTTTATTATCCAAAAACAAATAATCAAAATACTTTTATAGAATCTATTGGTTCTAATTTGAATATAATTTTAAATTATACTGTTGAGGATATAGAAGGTATTAATAATAAATTTATTGTAAATGGCGAAAAAGAATATGATTTAATTGTTAATACTTCTCCTTTGGATCTAATGATTAACATAATAAATAATATCCCTCAAGATATTTTAAATTATTTTAAACAGCTAAAATTTAATAAAGTTACAAATATTTTTTGGGAAACAGATGGGAATTTAGATGTTACTTGGGCTTATATACCAGACCCTAAAATAGGTTTTCATAGAATTTCAAATACTGGTTCCATAGTAAGACCAAAATCTAATTTTTGCACTACTGAGGTTATAGGAGAAATTCCATATGAAAAATTAGTTTCAGAGGGAAAAAAAATTGATTTTTTGGTTAAACCTCTTGATTATAATGTAACTGATCATGCATATCCATTATTTGATTTAAATTATGTAAAATCTAGAAAAGTAGCTATTGATTATTTAAATCATATAGGCATTATATCTCATGGTAGATTTGGCGAGTGGGAGTATTATAATATGGATGTATGCATTAAGAGATCTATTGAATTAGCTAAAAGTATAAAAGAAAAATATAAAGGACAATAATGGCAATAGAATTTGATATACAAGAATCAAAAGTTTTAAAAGGGGTGTATATTATTACTCCTAATAAATTTAGAGATTTACGCGGTGAAATTTGGACAGCTTTTACAAGTGAGACCATAGATAAACTTTTGCCAAATGGATTAAAATTTATACACGATAAATTTATACATTCTAAATATAATGTTATTCGTGGTATCCATGGTGATGTAAAAACTTATAAGTTGGCTACTTGTGTTAGCGGAGAAGTTCATCAAGTAGTGGTTGATTGTAGAAAAGATTCTCCAACTTATTTAAAGTATGAAAAATTTATTATAAATCAAGATAATCAGCAAATCATTTTAGTGCCAGCAGGTTTTGGAAATGCTCATTATGTTAGCAGCGAAAGTGCAGTTTATTACTATAAATGTGCTTATTTAGGGGAATATATGGATGCTGATGATCAATTTACCTACGCATGGAATGACGAGAGAATCGGTATAGATTGGCCAACGAATTCCCCTATCCTTTCAGAGCGTGATATTTTAGCAATGAAAAAGGATAATTAATGCAAAAAGACTCTAAAATTTATATAGCAGGGCATAGCGGTACTCTAGGAAAAACTCTTTATGATATACTTGTGTCCGAAGGTTTTAATAATATTATTATAAAAACAAGAAAAGAACTTGATTTAGTAGATCAAAAAGCTGTAGCTGATTTTTTTACAAAAGAAAAACCAGAATATGTTTTTTTGTGTGCCGCTAAACTTGATACTTTAGGACTTTTTACTCCGGCTGATGTGATTTATGAAAATAGCATGCTTCAAGCAAATATTATTCAATCATCTTATCAAAATAAAGTTAAAAAGCTTATTTTTTATGGTTCTGCTTGGGCTTATCCTCAAAAAGCTATAAATCCTATTAAGGAAGAAAATTTATTAGACGGAAAGTTAGATTTAAAAGCTATTGCATATGGTTTGCCAAAGATTATAGGAACAAAAATGTGTGAAAGCTATAACTTGCAATTTGAAACAAATTTTATTACTTTATACCTTGCAAATTTATATGGAGAAACGACTGAATTTGATTTGCAAAAAGCAAAAGTTTTACCAGCATTACTTCGCAAATTTCATTTAGCAAAACTTTTAGGTGAAAATAAAATTGATGAAGTTTTAAAAGATTTGCAAATGGATTCTTTAGAGCAAGTAATGAGATATTTGAAAAAATTTGGAGTAAGTAAAGATAGTGTAGAAATTTGGGGTAGTGGTGGTGTAATTAGAGAATTTATTCATGCAAAAGATTTAGCTTATGCTTCTATTTATGTGATGCAAAACATAGATTTTAAAGATATTGCTTCATGCAATGAACCACATCTTAATGTAGGAAGTGGAGAATTTCTAAGTATAAGAGAGCTTGCTTTTTTAATTAAAAATATTGTTGGTTTTAATGGTAGCATTGTATTTAATAATACAAAACCTGACTCTACAATGGATAGAATGTTGGATAGTTCAAGGCTGCAAAATTTAGGTTGGAAAGCAAAAATTAAGCTTGAAGATGGTATTAAAATGATGTATGAGTGGTATTTAAAAGAGCAAAATATAAGACAATAGGAAAAATCATGAGAAAAACAGTTTTAATCACAGGTTTTACAGGGCAAGTTGGTTCTCAAATGGCAGATTTTTTACTGGTGAATACAGATTATGATGTTATAGGTATGATGCGTTGGCAAGAACCTATGGACAATATCTATCATTTAAGCGATAGAATTAATAAAAAAGATAGAATTTCCATTTTTTATGCAGATTTAAATGACTATTCTAGTATTCAAAAACTTTTTGAAAGCAGGCGCCCTGATTTTATATTTCATCTAGCAGCTCAATCTTATCCTAAAACTTCTTTTGAAATTCCTATTGAAACCTTGCAAACTAATATAATAGGTACAGCTAATATTTTAGAAAATATAAGATTATTAAGACAAAAAGATGGGTATGATCCAGTAGTACATATTTGTTCTTCAAGTGAAGTTTATGGTAAAGCAAAAGTAGGTATAAAACTTAACGAAGAAACAGCCTTTCATGGAGCAAGTCCTTATAGTATAAGTAAAATCGGGACTGATTATTTGGGAAGATTTTATGGCGAAGCTTATGGAATTCGTACCTTTGTTACTAGAATGGGAACGCATAGTGGTCCAAGAAGAAGTGATGTTTTCTTTGAAAGTACTGTGGCAAAGCAAATTGCTCTTATTGAAGCGGGCTATCAAGAACCTATCATAAAGGTTGGAAATCTTTCGAGTGTGAGAACTTTTCAAGATTGTCGTGATGCAATAAGAGCTTATTATTTACTCTCTCTTGAAAGCGAAAAAGGTAAAGTTCCTTGTGGCGAAGCTTTTAATATAGCAGGTGAAGAAGCTTTTAAACTTCCTGAAGTTATAGAAATTCTTTTAAGATTTTCTACAAGAAAAGATATAAAAATAGAACAAGATGAAGAAAGATTACGTCCAATTGATGCGGATTATCAAATGTTTGATAATACAAAAATTAAAAGTTTTATTGATTGGAAACCTTTAATTTCTGCTAGGCAAATGTTTAAAGATCTTCTTAATCATTGGAGGGATGAAATTAAAAAAGGAAGGATTCCTTTAAATAGGTAAAATAATGAAAATTATACGTACGCAAACTCCACTTCGTTTAGGTTTAGCAGGAGGTGGAACTGATATAAATCTATATTGTGATAAATATACAGGTTATGTTTTAAATGCAACTATATCTTTATATATTCATTGCACTTTAATTGAGAGAGAAGATGGAAAAATTATCTTTGATTCTCCTGATACCAATTCTTACTCTGAATATAAAAGCAAAGAATTCTTAGAAAATGATGGAAAATTAGATATTTTTAAAAGTATTTATAATCGCATTGTAAAAGATTTTGTAAAAAAGCCTTTAAGCTTTTCTTTGCACACATATTCAGATGTACCAAGTGGTAGTGGGCTTGGTGGAAGCTCAACTTTAGTTGTAGGAGTTATAAAGGCTTTTGCAGAGTGGCTTAATCTTCCTTTAGGAGAATATGAAATCGCTAAACTTGCTTATGAGATAGAAAGAGAAGATTTAGGTATAGTAGGCGGAGCACAAGATCAATACGCTGCAACTTTTGGTGGCTTTAATTTTATGGAATTTTATGATAATAAAAGAGTAATTGTTAATCCTTTGCGTATAAAAAACTGGATAGCTAGTGAGCTTGAAGTTAGAACCGTACTTTATTTTACCAATATCACAAGAGAAGCAAAAGATATAGAAGAGCATAAAAAAGGAAAGCTTGGAGATGAAAAATCCCTTGAAGCCATGCATGCCATAAAGCAAGATGCTATAAAGATGAAAGAAGCTTTATTTAAGGCGGATTTTGATACTTTGGCGCAAATTTTAGGTAAGTCTTGGCAGTCAAAAAAAGTGATTTCAGAAATCGTTAGCAATGATGAGCTTGATAGAATTTATAATATAGCTGTAGAAAATGGTGCATATAGTGGAAAAACAAGTGGAGCTGGTGCAGGTGGATTTATGTTTTTTTTGGTAGATCCTATTAAAAAATATAAACTTATAAAAGCTTTAAGTAAAGAACAAGGATATGTTCAAGATTTTTCATTTACAAAAGAAGGAACAAAATCATGGAAAATTTAATCAAAACCACTTTAAAAATAAATTTTTAGACATAAAAATAGAATATAGTATAGAAAAAGAACCTTTAGGAACTGGTGGAGCTATAAAACAAGCTTTAAATTTAGTAAATGAAAATTCTTTAGTATTAAATGGCGATACTTTTTTTAATATAGACTTATCTTATTTAAATTTACAAGAAAGTAAAATTTGTCTTGCCTTAAAATCAATGCAAGATTTTGATAGATACGGAGCTGTAGAACTTGATAAAAATTATTTTATAAATTCCTTTAGAGAAAAACAATTTTTTAAACAAGGATTTATTAATGGAGGAATTTATTTAGTATCAAAAGATATTTTTAATACTTATAATTTAGAAAATAAATTTTCCTTTGAAAGTTTTTTGCAAGAAAATTTTAAAACTCTAAAAGCTAGAGCTTGTATTTTTGATAATTATTTTATAGATATTGGTGTGCCTGAGGATTATGAGAGGTTTTTAAAAAATTACAAGAATTTTTTGCCGATAATAAATCTTGTTTTAATAGTTTTATTATCTTATGATTATTAATTTTATATATAATGGTTTAGTTTTATATTAAATAAAATTTTATAAGGATCCCCATGCAAAACCCAAATTCAGCCATAGAAAGAGTGAAAAATCATTTAGCTTATAAATTAGGTCAAGCTATGATTGATTTTGCAAGTAATGGGGGGGGGTATTGCCATTTATTTAAAAAACTTTATGAAATAAAAAAACAACATAAAAAAGAACAAAAAATTTATCAACAAACCATACAAGTCTTTCCTCAACTTAAATATCCAAACTTAGAAACATGTAGTGATTATGAACAAGCTTTAAGATATAAATTTCATTTATCTTATATGTTAGGTGAAGTTTTAATCAAAGCTGATAAAACCTGGTATAAAGGAAGCGGATTTAAACTAAAAAATGATATTAAAAAAGCTAAAAAAGAATTTCAAATTTTTAAAGAAATTCTAATAGAAATTAAAGAATTAAACGGTAAGGCTTTAAAGGCTATTAAAGATAATCAGCAATTTTTTTTAAAAGAATTTCCAAGAATAAAAAATATACTAAAAATTCACAAAAACTATCAACCTATCCTAGATAATATTTTTCATAACTTTAATTATTTTATACAAAATTTTGACCTTATAGAAGAATGGCTATTATCAGATGATTTTAATGAAAGATATAAAAAAGGAAATCATCCTTACCCTTCTTTACTTGATCCTAAGAAACTAAATGACGAAAATGAAAAAATTAATTATAAAAATATACCTGCTGAACTTGCATGGGATATGAATTTACCTTTACCTGATAAGTATAAGTTTGTATGGTTATTTAAATCTTGCAGTGGATCTATGGCTATGTATAATTTTTTTACACAATGTGAAGTTGGTTGCCAAGCTTATGCATGGGAAAATGGTAAGAAAATGTATACAGATATGAAAGATTATTTTGATTTTTTTGAAACTTCGATAGCTGTCGTTCCTACTATTACCCAAAACTATTATAATGGTAGAAAATTAATGATGTATAAACTACTACATTTATTTTTAAATATCGATACGATTATGTTTATTGCGAGAGATCCATTTTCTATTTTTAAGCATGCTATTAACCATATTGATAATGCACATGTTCAATACAATATAAAACCTTCTATGAAAAACTATAAACTATCAACCAATTTGTTTGTATTTCCAAAAATGCACTATACTTATTCAAATAGTGAAAAACCAAACATATCTTCATCATTTGAAAAAATATTTACAAATGATGAATTTTATTTTACTACTCAAAAACGTTTAAATATATTAAAAAGATATAATAAAATAGAAAATATCGAATGTTTAGAAATAGCAGATATAAATAAAGAAAACGCCTTTAATACTTT
>NZ_JAENKV010000015.1 GCF_016599045.1 Campylobacter sp. TTU_617 | reverse complement strand
GCTTAATAAATTAAATCATAAGTTTAAATATAGAATAAAATTAAATGATAGAAACAAAAAACAAAAATATAAATAATATATAAAGTAATACAAATTAATATATAGTTTATAAAGTAATACATAAATAATAAATAAAAATACAAATCTATAAAGAAATTAAATATATAAATAAAATATAAAAATAAAAATATAAAATCAATAATAATTTAAAGCAATAAAGATAAAAACATAATTAAAAACAAAGATTAAAAGTATAAACAAATAACTAAAAGCAATAATTAAAACAATAAAGATTAAAAATAACAAATAAAACTAAATAACTAAACATAAATAATAAAAATAAACATACAAACAAAAACAAATATAAAATTTATAATTCTTATAAATAAATATTTTGATTTAGCAAAGATAATTCTTTATATTTAAATTCTTATTTTAATTCTTTATTATCTTTAGAGGTATTGTTTGTAATAAAATAAATTAAGATTTATTTTAATTTCATAAAAATTATTAAAATAAATTCTCAAGTTTTTTATAAAGCGATAAAAAGAAATATTAATTTAAATTTTATTTGTATGTAGTTAAAGTCTAGAAAATTGATTATATTTATAAATTTTGATGCTTTTTAGCATCAAAATTATTTTATGATAGTTGGGGTAGCGCTAAGTCCTAAAGCTCTATATTTTTCATAAAGAGCAAAAGCTTCTTTGAGTTCATTTTCGCTTACTTTTGGATAGTTTTTGATATTTGGATCAAAATATTTATTTAAGATTGCAATTTTTTCTTTATCATTTTTAGCTTTTTTAACTTCTTTATAAATTAAAGCTGATTTTTCAAAAGCACTTTTTCCATGAACTGGAGTGATTATAAGATTTACTTGATATTGTTTTAGTTCTTCATCAATATTTTTTAAATGTTCTCTACAATAAGGACACTCAGGATCTGTAAAAACATAAATTGCAGGTTTATTTTTATCTCCTAGTTTAATAACCATTTTTTCTTTTTCTGCTACTACTTTAGCATTTTTAATAAAATTATCCCTAGCATCTTGGAATTTTTTCATTTCATATTCTTGACGATAAGAAATTTTTGATTTTAAATCGATAATATCAGGAACTATAATATCATCTTTTGTAAAAAGAATTTCTTCTTGTTTTAAACCATCAATTTCAACACTTAAAATTACACTATCAAAACCAGTATCACCTGCTTTTTCTCTTTTTTCAATATTTATTTTTGCATCGGGAAATTGAGCTTTAATACTTTGCGAATAAAAATCACTAATTTGAGCATTGCTAGCCGCAAAAGCTAAATTTGCAGTGATTAAAACTAAGGCAATTTTTTTCATCATTTATATCCTTTTTAAATTTATTTTTAATTTTATAATATTAAATTAAATGTTTGTTTTTAAAAATCTTTTTTCATTGATTTTTTGAACTCTTTCATCTTTATCTAGGTATTCTAAATAAGCTATGGCATATTTTCTTGAAAGATTAAATTTTTCTTTGACTTTTTGTACATCAAGACTTTCGTATTTTAAGAGTTCTAAAAATTCTTTCATTAGATTGTCTAAAGCTTTTTTTTCTATAAAAAGATTATGAGCTAATCTTACTACAAGAGAATTTTTAGTGAGTTTTTTTAATATATCATCACCACTTTTTCTATCAAGATCTAAAAAATCATAGATATTATAAGGAGCTTTAGGATAAATTCCTTGTTTTTTAATGATATTAAAAAGTTCATTATTGTTTTTTTCTTCTATTTTTTTAAAATCTATTCCTTTTTTAAAATATATTCCTTTATTAAAATCAAGTTCTTTTGTGTTTTTTAAAGCTAACTCGCAAAAACTTTTACTTGCCCAAGGAATTCTTAAAGCTAAAGAGTGAGCTGAAAGCATAGCATAAGGATTTTTTTCTATACTAAAAGCAATAAATTTTTTTATTTCTTCTAAAATTGTTAATGTATAAACATTTAATTCTTTTTCATCTACAAAAACATTATCAAGCTCTTTGGCTAAGTTTAGAGCATCTTCGTGTTGCAATTTAAATCTTTGATAGCTTGATAATAAGCCAAAACCATACTTATGAATTTCTTTAAGATAATTAAAACTTTCTTTGAGTTTTTCTTCTTTTAAAAAATTTAAAAGTTTAATTTTTGCTTCTTTTTTTAAAGGTTCGCTTACAGGATTTAAAACTCTTCCACCTCCAACAACGCGATTATTTTGAAGTAAGATAAATCTTTCATTAAAGCATAAAAAAAGATTTTTTTCAAAGTTTAAATGAGCAAAAAATTCATTATTTTCTAATTGTTTAAGTATGGAAATTTTGCATTCTATTTGTTTTGTTCCAACGCAAAAAATCATTTTTTCATTTTTTAAATTTTTTGCTTTTATTAAAACATCGCATTCTTTGAAAGCTTTAAAATAGCCTTTTTTACTAAGTATATAACCTTTTTTTAGTTCTTTATGATCGCAATTTAAACTTAGAGCTACGCGGTTATAAGCTTTTATTGTGGTATGATTTTTTTCGTGATTTTGTATATTTTTAATGATAAGTTCTTTTTGATTATCAAGGCATATAATCTTTTCATTAAGGCTAATGCTTCCTTCATTAAGACTTCCAGTAACTATAGTCCCTATACCTTTTAAAGAAAAAACCCTATCAATGTAATAACGAAAAATTAAATTTTCATCTGTATTTTTGCATTCTAAATTTAAAAGATAGTTTTTTAGCTTTTCTATGCTTTTTATATCTTTAATGGAAGTATAAAAAATTTCCATAGGAGTAAAATTTAAATTTTTTAAAATATTTTCACTTTGTTCTTTTAAATTTTTACATAAGTCGCATTTGCTAAATACTAAAATAATATCTTTTATCCCTAAAAGATTAAGCACTTCTAAATGCTCTAAACTTTGCTCTTTTAAGCCCTCATTAATATCAACAACAAATAAACAAGCACTAAAGCCAAAAGCTCCGCTTATCATAGTTTTAACAAGATCTTTATGTCCTGGAACATCAATGAAAGAAATATATTTATTTTCGAAATTTAAATTTGAAAAACTTAAATTGATGGTTATTTTTCTGTCTTTTTCTTCTTTTAAAGTATCACCTTCAAAACCATTTAAAGCTTTAATTAAAGAAGTTTTGCCATGATCTATGTGTCCAGCAGTTCCAATGAGTAAGGAATTCATAGTGTATCCATTGAGTTTATAATATTGCTTAAATGAGTTAATTCATCTTCTCTAATACTTCGAAAATCAAGAATAAATTTTTTATTTTCAATGCGTCCTATGATATTTTTTTCTCTAAATTTTTTTTGCAAAAGTAAAGCTTTGCCTTCAAAAGTTAAAACAAAAGTTTCCAAACTTTTATCAGGCATAGAACCTCCTCCAACTAAGCTTTTGCTTTTTTGGAGTGTAGTTTTAAATTTGATATTTTTTTGAACTTTTAAGGCTTTTTGTTTTACGTGCTCTAAATCATCATTTAAAAGTTTTAAAGTGGTAATTTTTTCAAATTTTTTATCTAAATAAAATTTAAGCGTTTCATTTAAAAAGGTAATGCTTAATTTATCCACTCTTAACATTCTTAAAAGCTGATTTTTTTTAATTTTTTCTATAAATTTTTTCTTTCCTAAAATAATACCACCTTGCACAGAACCAAAAAGCTTATCTGCACTAAAACTTAAAATATCACAATCTTTTAAAAGTTTTTTAATTTCTGGCTCATTTTTTATTAAATCTAAATTAAGATTTTCGCACCATCCTGATCCTAAATCATAATAAAGTATTAATTTTTTCTTTTTAGATAAGACTTTTAATTCTTTTAAATTTACCTCACTTTGAAATCCAAGTAAAGAAAAATTAGATTTGTGTGTTTTTAAGATTAGGGCAGAATTTTCATTGATAGCTTCTTCGTAATCTTTTAAATGAGTTTTATTGCTAGTTCCAATTTCATAAAGTTTTACTCCTGCTGCTTTAATTACTTCAGGAATTCTAAAACTTCCTCCAATCTCTACAAGCTCTCCTCTTGAGCTAATTACTTCTTTATCTTTAGCTAAGGTATTAAGGATCAAAAAAACTGCTGCTGCGTTATTATTTACAACTAAAGCATCTTCACATTCAAAAAGGATTTTAAATTTTTCTAGCAAAGAATCATATCTTGAACCTCTTTTTCCTGTTTTAAGATTAAATTCTAAATTAGAATAAGAACAAATTATTTTTTTGCAGTTTTCATAAAGATCTTCATCAATTACACTTCTTCCTAAATTCGTATGTATGACAACCCCGCTTGCATTAATAAGACTTTGAAGATCGTTTTTTAAAAAGTATTTTATTTTATTTTGAATTTCATCTAAAATTTCTGCTTTGTCTATATTTTTGTCTAAATTTTTTTGTAATTTTTTTTTCATTTCTTTAATGACGCATTTAGAAAAATAGTTTCTAAGATACAAAGGGTAAATTTTTAAGTTTTCATCTTTTATTAGACTAGAAATTTGCGGGAAGTCTCTAAATTTGTTCATCTTAAACCTTAAGAAAATATTTTGCTATTTTAACATAAAATTTATAATCAAAGTTTTTAAGGTTAAAAATGCAAGATTTTGTTTATGTAAAAAATGATTTTTTAATTCCTTTAGAAGATAATATCACTATTTTAGACAAACCAAATGAAAATGAGTTTTTAATTTCAAATGATAAAAATCAAAAAGCACAAATTTATGCCCCTGAAATTAATTTTTATCTAAAAAATTCAAAAGATGATACCTTAAAAAGAAGTAAAAATGTATCAAAACTTTATGAAGCAAGATTGATAGCTTATGATTTAGGACTTGATTTAGAGCAGGTTAAAGAAGTAGGTAAAAATATCATTTTAGTAGATATTAAAGAAGAAATTAGTGATTTTTTAAAAAGTAAAAATTTTAAAGTTTTAAATTTTAAAAATGATGAACTTATATCTGTTTTTGGTTCAATTGGTGAGCTTTGTGCTATAGTTAAGAAAGATAGCGAAGAAATTGAGCTTGATTTTGATATTTTACTTTTTAATGGGAATTTAGACAAAATACGCAAAGATTTTACAAGACAAAGTGGATGTTTTGATATAAGTTCTTTTAAAAGCACCGAGGAGCTTTTTGAATTTTTAGAACAAAAAACCCCAAAATATCATTATAAAACTTATATTACTTATGATTTGAGTATATGTCAATATCATCAAAGACGTAGCGAACATTGTGCAAAATGTGCTGAAATTTGTCCTACAACGGCTATTTTAAAAGATGATGAAAGAAGAGAATTGGAATTTTCTCAAATAGATTGTTTAGGATGTGGAGGATGTATTAGTATTTGCCCTAGTGGTTCACTTGATTATGCTCCTATGCCAAGAAATAGTTTTTTTGAAATAGCTAATTTATATAAGGGTTATAAAATTTTAATTATTCCTAAAAAAATGTCTTTAGAAAATTTAGAATTGAATCTAAAAGAAGATATTTTACCCTTGATGATAGAAGGTGAAAAATGGCTTTCTAATATGCATTTTTTAACGCTTTTGCAAAATAGCGGAGCAAATTTAGTTTTTTATACTGATTTTGTTTCAAAAGGAAGTAATGAAGCTATAAATCTTTTAAATACTATTTTTGAGAGAAAATTTAACAAAAAGGCCATTTTTGTAGCTAAAGATAAACAAGAGCTTGAAAATGTTTTAGAAAAATTAGAATTTATCCAAGGTCTTTCTTTTGAGCTTCATTCAAATTTTCTTACAACTAGAGAGCTTTTTGCTAAAAGATTAGAACATTTAATTGCTGATGATGATTTAGGTAGGGTAGAAAGTGGAGAATGGTTAAGATATGGTCAAGTTTTAATCAATCCTGATACTTGTACGCTTTGTCTTTCTTGTGTAGGAGCTTGTAATGTGGGAGCATTGATTGCTGATTCTAAAGAAAATGCTTTAAAATTTAATCCTTCACTTTGTACTACTTGTGGATATTGTGAGTCAAGTTGTGCTGAAAAAGATACCTTAAAACTTGTGCGTAGCGGTATAGAACTAAATAAAGATTATTTTAAATATCACACTTTAGCCAAAGATGAACTTTTTGCTTGTATAGAATGCGGTAAAGAATTTGCTACAAAAAAAGCAGTTGAAAAGATAGCAAACTTTATGAAAGATAAATTTGGCAATGATGAGAATAAAATCAAAACACTTTATTGCTGTGCAGAATGCAAGGCTAAAGTGATGATTAAGGCGATGATGGTTTAAGAAAAATTTCTTTAGCATAAATCATAGCTTTATTAATAACACTTCCGTGAGTTTCATTTTCAAAAAGTTTAAAAGAACTTTTGCAAGAACTTTCTTGTGAAATTTTTTGACTAAGCTCTTTAACACTTAGCAATGCATACCTTTTTCTTTCGGCAGAACCCATTGCAAAATATATTTTAGGACAAGATGATAATTTGATTTTTTGGGGTAAAAATTTAGTTTCATTCCACCATAAAGAAGGGGAAATGATAAAATAATGACTAAAAAGCTTGCTATCTTTTAAAAGTGTATCAAGAGCAAAAAGCCCTCCAAAAGAATGTCCAAAAATAGCTTTATAATTTTTATCACTAGGATAATATTGTTCGATGTAAGGCATTAGTTGTGTTTTTAAAAAAGTTCTAAAATTTTCACTTCCTCCACTTTCTTCAAATCCATCTTGCTTATCGGGTGTATAATCTTTTGTGCGGTTTTTAGTATCAAAAGCTAAAGAAGTGTTATAACCTATGCCTATGATTAAAAGATTTTCTTTTATTGGTTTAGAAAAAAGATTTAAAAATAAAGGAAAGAAAGCATTGCCATCAAGTAAATAAATGCTTTTATATTCTTTAGCATTTGTATTATTTGTTGCAATAAAGATTTTATAATCTATATTGTGATGTGTAAAATAAATAGTTTTTTCTATAAAAAAAATCTTTTTTGCTATAGTTGAAATTTCTGGAATTTTTTGATTTGGTTTAGCAAAGGCAAAAGATATAAAAAGAAGAAAAAATAAAAATTTATTCATATTTTTGCTTCTAATTCTTCTTTGCTTGTCAGTTTATTATCAAATTTAATTACTAAATTTTTTGAATTTTTGTAAATGTCTATAACACCTTTAGTATTTAAAAGTTTTTCCCAATTTAAAGGCGTGTTAAGGTTGAGATAAATATTTTTAAATTCAGCTGGATTTTTTAAAAATAAAAGCAAAATAAACCAAAATACAGATAAAACTACTAAAATAATAGTAAGAAGCTCTAGCTTTTCAAAATGTAAAAATAACCCCCCTAAAATTCCTCCTATAAAACTTCCTCCGTATCCAAAGGAATTAAATATCCCCAAAGCTACACCTTTTTCATGAACTTTGCAAAATTTTGAAGCACAAGATTGCATAATGGGTTCATGCAAGTTAAAGCCTATAAAAAAGATAATTACTGAAAAGATAAAGAAATTAAGAGAATACGAAAAAGTAAAACATAAATAAGAGAGTATGAAAAAAAATACTCCAATAAGTAAAATTTGCTTAGATAAGTTTTTTCTTTCTCCTAAACTTCCAGCAAATCCCATAGCAATAAATCCTGCTATCATAGATATAGTATAAATAATCCAAAGTTTATTTTGTTCAAAATTAAAATGTTTTACTAAGATTATAGGAATAATCAAAAATGCAATACTCATAAGCATTTTTTGCATAAAATTAGTGATATTCATAAGAGTTAAATTTTTTTGTTTGATAAGATGAAAAAAAGGTGTTTTTTCATTTTCGTGTATAAGTTTGTTTTCTTTTGGAACTATGGTATAGAGTAGGATAATACAAAGTAATGTTAAAAAAGTGCTTAGATCAAAAAGGCTTGAAAGCCCCCATTTAGCACTCATTAAAGGAGAAATCACCATAGAAGCTGCAAAACTAATTCCTATAAAAGAACCCATTATGGCCATAGCTTTTGCTCTATTTTCTTCATTGATAAAATCACTAATCATTGCAGTGGCAACAGCCCCTATGGCACCAGCTCCTTGAAGCATTCTTCCAAAAAGCATAGTATAAATATCATTTGCAAAAGAACAAATAAGCGAACCTATAATAAAAATAATAAGACCAAAAAGCAAAGTTTTTTTTCGTCCAATTTTATCACTTAATATCCCAAAAGGAACTTGAAAAATCATTTGCATTAAAGCATATATACCTACTAAAAGTCCTACTAAAAATTCATTTGATCCTTCAAGCTTAAGTGCATAAAGGCTTAAAACAGGCAAAACTATAAAAAGTCCAAAAAATCTTGTTCCAACAATGAAAGATAAAGCTAAAATAGTATTTAACATAAAATGCCCTAAGGATTTAATTTAGGATAATTTTACTATTAATAATATTAAGTAAGTATTAAGTTTTGTCTTATTTAATATTATTAAAATTCTAAATCATTGAAATAAATTTTTAAGGTTTGATATGTTTAAAAATAAAATTATACTTGCAACAAATAATATCCATAAGGTTTATGAGTGTAAAAATATTTTAACAAATTACGAGGTTTATGCTTTTGGTGATATTATGCAAGCTTTTGAAATAGAAGAAAATGGAATTTCTTTTAAAGAAAATGCTTTGATTAAATCAAGAGCAGTTTTTAATGCTTTAAGTAAAGATCAGCAAGAAGAATTTATTGTTTTGAGTGATGATAGTGGAATTTGTGTTGAAGCTTTAGATGGAAGACCTGGAATTTATTCTGCAAGATTTTCAAAATCACAAAATGATGAAGGCAATCGCAAAAAACTTGTAGATGAACTTCAAAAAAAAGGTATTTTTGAAAGTAAAGCTTTTTATACGGCTGCTATTGGAATAAGCTCTAAATTTGGAGATTTAAGTTCGCACGGATGGATGCACGGAAAAGTAATTTGCGAAGAGAGAGGTAAAAATGGTTTTGGTTATGATCCTTTGTTTATCCCTAATGGTTTTACAAAAACTTTAGCACAACTTGATGATAGTTGTAAAAATCTTATTTCTCATAGGTTTAAAGCTTTAAATTTGGCACAAATTTTAATTAAGGTTTTAAGCAGGGCTTATTGATTTTTTTTAAAAGTGATTAAAAGACTAGGAAGTAAAAATAAACTTCCTAAAAGAAGCAATATCATCACAAATATAGTTAAAGCCCCAAAATAAATTGTTGGTATAAAATTGCTACTCATCATCACGCTAAATCCTAAAATAATACTTATACTTGTGTAATAAAGGGCTGAACCTATTGAATTATGTGTATTTAAAATAGCTTCTTTGATACTTTTATTTTTAATTGTTTGCTTAAAACGATAGATATAATGGATAGCATCATCAACTCCTATACCCATAGAAATAGCAGCTATAGTAATACTCATCATATCCAAAGGTATATTTAAAATTCCCATAAGGGCAAAAACAACGCTAATTGGAACAATATTTACAATAAGAGCAATTATAGAAAATTTCAAATCTCTAAATATTATAAGAAAAAGGACAAATATCACTAAAATAACAAATATTAAAGTATTAAATTGTGATGAAAAAAGACTTTGGAGCATATTGTTGTAAAGTACCATGATCCCAGCAATTTGCACTGAAACATCATCATTTTTTAAAAGTTCATTTAATTCTTTATTTAGTTCTTTTAAAAATTCATTGCGACGTAAATTCGGATCAGAATCTATGATACGCATAGTAAATCTTAACTCATTTTTATCTATATTTACAAAAGGAGAAAGTAGATCTTTTTTGAAGTTATTTGGCAAATTTTCATTTAAAAATGCTAGAGCAAAATCATCTAAATCTTTACCATCATTGATATTTTTTCCTAAAATTAAAAGACTATTTAAACTAAGAATAGATCCTATATAAGGTTTATTTTCTAGATATTCGTGTATTTTTTTTACTATACGAATTTTTTTTGCATTAAACCAATAAGTTTTTTCTTGACTCAAAGCTTCAAATTCATTTTCAAAGCTATCTAGACTATCATTATTTTGGAATTTAGCATCATCTTTAAATTTTATAATTATATCTAAAGGCAAAGTTCCGCCTAATTTTGTATCAATAAGCAATAATCCTTTTTTAATTTCACTTCCATCTTTAAAATAATTAACAAAAGAATTTTCAACTCTTAAAGAAGAAATCCCAATTAAAGCAAAAATACTTGCTAAGAAAGTAAAAGTATAAATTAGTTTTCTATGATTTAAACTCGATTTTGCACAAAAACTTAAAAAATTAAATTTAAATTCTTTTTTACTATAATTTTTTGGTTTTAAAAGAGTTAAAATACTTCCCAAAAAAAGATAACTAAGAATTAAGCTTAAGCTTATGCCAATGTTCATCATAATCCCTAGTTTAATAATAGGTTCTATATTTGAAAAAATCAAGCTTAAAAATCCTATCATAGTAGTTAATATAGCATAAAAACTAGGTTTTGCTTTAGTTAAAAGAGTTGCAAGAACGACATTTTGTATTTTAGTATGTGGAAATTTATTAGAGCATTCTATAAAATGTGTAATTAGATGAATCACTACACTAAGGGTGATTATAAGAATTAGTGCAACATAATTAGAAGAAATAACTGTGATTTTAAAGCCAAGTAAAGCAAAAACACCACTTGCAGAACTTAAACTTATAAAACAAATAAAAAGAGGTAAAAATACAAAACGTAAAGATCTAAAAAAATAATATAAAGCTAAACTAAGTAGCAATACAAGAGTAAAACCATAAATTAAAAGATCATCTTTTATATAAGATATCATATCTTCAGCTATCAAGCTTATACCGCTAATATAAAACATATCTCCATTTTTTTGATAACTTTGCATAATATTTTTTATTTGATCTAAGCTTTTTTTTGTGACAGTTTTTTGCAAATTTAGATGTTCTTGAATTTGAATTTGATATTTTTCTTTTTGTGATTGATTTGCTTCATATTTTTGTTCTAAAAGTTGATTTAATTTTAAATCAGGATTTAAATAAATAATTAAAGCTGTAGTTGTTCCATCTTTGGAAATAATATTATTTTTATAAAAAGGACTATTTAGAATTTCATTTTTAGCTTTGCTTTTATTGATATCTTTAAAAGTGATATTTGGGATATTTTTAATAAGCTCTTTTAGATCTATTTGATCATTACTTTGAAGAAGAGGTGCGTTTATAATACTCAAAACACGTTCAACATTGTAAGAATTTTCTAGATCTTTATGTATATTTTTTAATTTTTCTAAACTCTGTTTGGAGAAAGGATCAAGGTCTTTTGGTTTAAAAGCAATGATTAAAAAGTCATCACTTTTATAATCTTTAGAAATTTCCCTAAAGATTTTTAAATCTTTATCATCTTCTAAAAGAAGACTATCTGCACTTGCATCAATTTGAAGTTTTAAGGAGAAAAAACTTAAAATTGTGCAAAAAATTAAAGTAGTAATTAAAGTAATCTTAGGATAATTGGTAATTTTTTTTAAAAAATAAATTAGCATTTAATCAATATTAATATCTTTAATTTTTTTCATTAAAGTGTTAAAATCGCCATTTTCTAAAATATCACTAAACTGAGATCGATAAGTTTGAATAATACTTATACCTAAAACATCTACATCATAAATAAGCCAATCATTGTTTTGATTATAGAATTTAAAAATAACATTTTTTTCTTCCCCATCAATTATCATAGAACTTGTTAAAAAATAACGATTTTTATTTTTTTCTTCCCCATATTTCACTTTTAGTATTTGATCTTTATAAAGACTGAGTTTATCAGTAAAACTTTTTTTAAGATTTTCTTCAAAAGCCTGTGTGAATTTTTCTTGTTCTTCTTTGTTTAAATTGTTATAATATTTTGAAAGAGAAAGTTTTGCCATAAGTTTATAATCAATTATGTGATCAAAAAGTTTAAAAATTTCCTTTGCAGCTTCTTTTTTATCGCCTTTTGTATTTTGTAAAATTTCAAGACTTTTATCAATATTTTTTTGCATTAAACTTTCAATTTCATCTAACTTTAAGGCAAATACATTTAATACAAGAGCTAAAATTAAAAATATTTTTTTCATTTTTTTCCTTATTTGCTAATTTCTATGCGTCTTTGCTCATAAGCATCACGTAAAAATGGATAAAGGTTTGGAGTATTGTGATAAATTTCATCAATTTCATCAATTTTGAAAGAAATTTCATTACCATAAGCATAGCTACTTATTGCAAAACTTGCCCAATCTGGATTAATATAAGCACTAGGATATAAAAACCAATCAACAGGCAAACTTAAAGTATCTCTTAAGTTGCTTGGTCCAAGTATTGGCAAAACAAGATGAAAGCCTCCGCCTATACCCCAATGAGCTAAAGTGCTTCCAAAATCAGCAGGATGTTTTTTTAAGTGTAAAGCATCGCCAGTATTCATTATCCCACCAAAACCTAAAATGGTATTAGCTATAAAACGCTTGGTTTCTTCTCCAGCTTGTTCAAATTTAAATTGCAAAGCGTTATTTATAAATCTTAAAGGAAAAGCTAGATTATCAAAAAAATTTCTAACACCTACTCTAAAAGCTTTTGGGGTGATTTTTGTATAAGCCATAAGAGTAGGTCTAAAGCCATAATCGTATAAGAATACATTAAAGCGCGTCATAACTTTGTTATAGCCAGATAAAGGATCATTTACTTTGTATTGAGAAAATTCATCCTCAAATTCGCTAATTTCATTAGCAAAACTAAAGCAAATGGTTAGAGAAAAAAATAAAATAATAGTTTTTAGTTTCAAATATATCCTTAATTATATTAATCAATAAGAATATCCCAATAAAAATTCACCCATTCTGTTGCTTCTTTAGTTGTAAATTCGGGAATTAAAAGAGCATTTTTCTTATAAAAAATTGTAGCTACTTTTAAATCAATGTGGGTAAATTTTTCTTCTAAGACTCTTTTAATCTCTTTGATACTTTCTCCACTATCTATAATGTCATCTACTAAAAGAATTTTTTTATAAGCACTAAGATCGGGAATATTGAAAATTTCAATAGTATCTAGTTTTTGTGTGTCATTATAATGTATAGAATTTAGACTAAAAAGATTACGTGTATTCAGTGCTACTGCTAAAGAGTGACCAAGACTCATTCCACCCCTTGCTATAGCGACTATAGCGTCTGGATTAAATTGATTTTTAATTTCTTTTGCTAAAGTTTTAACATCATCTTCAAATTCATCATAAGAGTAAAAAATCATATTTTTCCTTCTAAAGCAATTAATAAAAAATTTCCTAAAGAAATAAAAGATAGTATTATAATACCCATATTAAGTTTATCCCATTCTTTTTTAAATATGCGCACAAGCAAATAAGAGATAAAACCAAAAGCAAAGCCTGTTGTTATAGAATAAGTAAAAGGCATCATAATTATAGTAAAAAATGAAGCAACAGCTGTGGCATCGTCTTTAAAATTAATATTTTTTACTTCCATAAACATTAAAATTCCTACCATTATTAATACTGGATTAATAGAATTAGCAGGTATAGCTTTAAATAAAGGAAGTAAAAATAATGTTAAAATAAAACAAAATGCAACAACTAAAGCTGTAAGTCCTGTTCTTCCACCACTTTCAACTCCTGTAGTACTTTCAACAAAGGCAGTAACGGTTGAAGTACCTACAATAGATCCAATTGTAGAACCTACAGCATCACTTGCTAAAGTTTTTCCTAATTTTTTCTCTCCTTCTTTAGGCTCATCAAAAATTTTTCCTCTTTCTCCAACTCCTGTAATAGTACCTAAACTATCAAAAAGTTGCGTAATAAGAAAAGTTAAAACAACTGGAATCATAAAAACATTTAAAGCACTTAGAATATCTAATTTAGCAAAAATACTTCCCAAGCCGTTTTCTTGGCTAAAATTTGGAAATGAAAAAAAATGATCCGGAAATGAAGCGTTATTGATATTAAAAACCCAAGCAATAATAGAGCTAAGTAAAATTCCTATAATAAAAGCTCCTTTTAGTTTTATAACCCATAAAAATAGTATTAAAACAAGGGTAAAAATTCCAAAAAGAACATTAGGATCGCTAAAATCACCAATACGCACAAAAACATTTTCATCTTTAGCAATTACTCCCATTTGTCCAAGCCCTAAAAACGTTACAAAACATCCAAGTCCTGCACACATTGCTAAACGTAAATCTTTAGGAATATTGCGTATTATCCAAATCCTAAAATTTGTAAAAGATAAAAGTAAAAAAATAAAACCTGATATAAAAACAGCACCTAATGCACTTTGCCAAGGTATATTTTGAGCTAAGCAAACACTAAAAGTAAAATAAGTATTCATTCCCATTCCAACACTCATAGCTACAGGAGTGTTAGCAAAAAAAGCATTAAAAGCACTTGCTATTATAGTTACCAAAGCAGTAGCAATAATCAAGCCTTCCAAAGGCATACCAGAATTACTCATTATGTGAGAATTAACAGGTATGATATAAATCATAGTTAAAAAAGTTGTAACACCAGCAATAATTTCTGTTTTTATATTGGTATTATTTTGTTTAAGTTTAAAAAAATCCATATTTTAAGCCTTAATAAATTTTAAGTTCATTGTATAAACTATCACGTTCTACGGGAATTAAATTTGAAGTTTTTATCATATCAATAAAGGTTTTAAGATTGACCCCATTAGCACTTTTAGCTCCTCCAGCACTTTGAATACTTTCTTTTTCTATAGTCCCATCAAGATCGTTGGCTCCAAATTCTTGAGCAACCATAGCAAGATTAAGCCCCATAGTTGCCCAATAAGCTTTAATATTTTTAATATTATCTAAGATAATTCTTGAAATAGCAATAGTTTTTAGAATTTCTTCACTATCCATAATTTTATCTGTTTGTATAAAGCTATTATCTCTTTGCCATACTAAAGGAATAAAAGCATTAAAACCTTTTGTTTCATCTTGTAAAGCTCTAAGTCTTAGCATATGATCAATGCGATGTTTTTTTTCTTCGATATGACCAAAAAGCATTGTAGCATTACTTTGTTTGCCTTTTTGATGCCAAAGTTTATGAATTTTAAGCCAATTTTCACTACTTACTTTTCCTTTGCAAATTTTTTCACGTATTGTTTCATCAAAAATTTCAGCCCCACCACCTGGCATACTATCAACACCATATTCTAACATTTTATTTATAATTTCTTCATAGCTCATATCAAAACGTCTATGCAAAAAGTCAATTTCTGCTGCTGTCATAGCTTTAATATGAATTTGAGGATATTTTGCTTTTATCATTTTAAAAATTTCTAAATACCATTGCCAAGTTACATCTTTATTATGAGCTGAAACAATGTGAATTTCTTTAGTTCCTCTTGCAATGGTTTCATCTGCTATTTTCATAATTTCTTCATGACTCATTGTATAAGGATTAGGGTTTTTTCGATGTGCTGAGAATGCACAAAATTTACAAGTATCAGCACAAACATTAGTTGGATTAATATGACGGTTTATATTGAAATATACCTTTTTTCCATGAAATTCAAGACGCTTTTTATGGGCATATTTGGCTAAGGTAAAAAGATCTAAATCCCAAAGTTTGTTAGCTTCTTCTTCATTTAATCTTGTTTGATTTTCTAGCTTTGCAATAAGATTTTTCATAATAAATTACAATTCCATTGTTTTTATAATTTTAGCATTATAAATTTAGCTTACTGAAAAAGAGTTTATAAAATTTATTTAAAAAATAAATTTAAATAAAATAGTGCTATTTTATTTAAAAAAAGAAGTTAAAATTAAAAATAAATTATACGAAAAGTAGGTAAAAATGTGTGGTATTGTAGGCTATATAGGCAATAAAGAAAAAAAACAAATTATTTTGAATGGATTAAAAGAATTAGAATATAGAGGTTATGATAGCGCTGGTTTAGCTGTTATGAAAGGATCAGAGCTTGATTTTTTTAAAGCTGTTGGAAAGCTTGAAAATTTAACAAATAAATGTGCTAATTTTACAAGCGAAGATTATGGTTTTGCTATAGGACATACAAGATGGGCAACTCATGGTAAAGCAACTGAGATAAATGCCCATCCACATTTAGGAGAATACTCTTGTGTAATCCATAATGGTATTATAGAAAATTATAAAGAAATCAAGGATAAATTAGAAAAAAAAGGTATTTCTTTTTTAAGCCAAACAGATACTGAGGTAATTGTAAAACTTTTTGAATTTTATGCTAAAGATTTAAATGCCTTTGAAGCTTTTAGACAAGTGATTAAAGAGCTTAAAGGGGCTTTTGCTATTTTGCTTCTTAGTAAAAAAGATCAAAATAAAGTTTTTTTTGCTAAAAATGCTGCTCCATTAATTATAGGAAGAAATTCTCAAAATGAACTCTTTTTTGCATCAGCAGATGCTCCTTTAGTCGGTCTTAGTGAAGAGGTGGTTTATCTTGAAGATTTAAGTTTTGGTTATGCCAATAAAGATGAACTTGTTATTTATGAAAATGATAAATTAAAAAATAAATCTTTTTCCAAATTATCAAATGACAAAGCTTATGCAAAAAAAGATGGCTTTAGATTCTTTATGGAAAAAGAAATTTATGAGCAAAGCAGGGTATTAAGTGAAGTCTTAATGGGTAGAATCAATGGAGATGAGGTAGTTTTTGATGAGCTTGAAAATGAAAATTTAAGCAATATAAGTGAAATTACCTTATGTGCTTGTGGGACAAGTTATCATGCAGCACTTACTGGAGCCTATTTATTTGAAAGGATTGCAAAAATTAAAGCTAAAGTAGAAATTGCAAGTGAATTTAGATATAGAGAAGCTCTTGTTTCTAAAGATTCTTTATTTATTGTTATTTCTCAAAGCGGGGAAACAGCAGATACTTTAGAAGCTTTAAAAATTGCCAAAGAAAAAGGTGCTAGAACTTTTGCAATTTGTAATGTGGATAATTCTAGTATCGTGCGTTTAGCACATTTAAGTCTTTTAACCCGTGCTGGAATTGAAAAAGGAGTCGCTTCTACTAAAGCTTTTGCAACACAAGTCTTAACGCTTTGGATGTTGGCAATTTTTATAGCTCAAAAGAAAAATCAAAATTTAAATAATGAAATTAAAGCTTTACTCCATATACCAAATTGTGTTGTTGTAACACAAAAATTACACGATAAAATTCATAGAATTTCTAAAAGATATTTAGATGGACATGGTTTTTTTTATATAGGTAGAGATGTATTTTATCCTTTAGCTTTAGAGGGTGCTTTAAAATTAAAAGAGCTTTCTTATTTACACGCAGAAGGTTATCCAGCAGGAGAGATGAAGCACGGACCTATAGCATTGGCTGATTCTAAACTTTATACTATTGCTTTAATGCCAAAAAATATGCTTTATGAAAAAACAAAATCAAACGTAGAAGAATTGATTGCCAGAGATTCTACTCTTCTTAGTATTTCGCCTTTAGAATTTGATCTAAGTGATGATTTTATTAAAACAACAGAACAAGAACATTATATGTGTGAATTTTTTGAAATGATGCTTATTACTCAACTTTTAGCAATGGAAATATCAATAAGACTTGGTAACGATGTCGATATGCCACGCAATCTTGCAAAAAGTGTAACGGTTGAATAAATGTGTAATTTTATCTCAATTAAAAGTATTTTTTATCTAAGGTCATTATTTTAAAGTTTAATTTATATTAATTTTAATTAATATAAATTAATTTTTTATATTAAAGGAATAATTATGCAGTATAGAATAGAACGTGATACTATGGGCGAAGTTCAAGTTTTAGATGATAAATATTGGGGAGCACAAACTCAAAGAAGTTTTGAAAATTTTAAAATAGGCACTGAGAAAATGCCTAAAGTTTTAATATATGCTTTTGCTAATCTTAAAAAAGCTTTAGCTATAGTAAATAATGATTTAGGCAAGCTTGATAATGAAAAAAAAGATGCTATTATAAAAGCTTGTGATGAGATTATAGAGGGAAAATTTGATGATAATTTCCCCCTTGCTATTTGGCAAACTGGTTCTGGAACTCAAACAAATATGAATTTAAATGAAGTAATAGCAAATCGTGCTACTGAAATTATAGGTGGAGATTTTCGCAAAGAAAAATTGATACATCCAAACGATCATGTAAATATGTCTCAAAGTTCAAATGATACTTTTCCAACCGTTATGCATATTGTTTGTGTTGAACAAATTGAAAATAAGCTTATTCCCACATTAGATGATTTAATTGCTATTTTTGAACAAAAAGTAAAAGAATTTAAAGGGATTATTAAAATAGGACGCACTCATTTGCAAGATGCTACTCCTTTGACTTTATCTCAAGAATTTAGCGGTTATTTATCTATGTTAACGCATACGCGTAAGCAAATATTGCTTTCTTTGGAAAATTTAAGAGAGCTTGCCATAGGAGGAACAGCAGTTGGAACAGGTCTTAACGCTCATCCTGAAATTTCTCAAAGAGTAAGTGAGAAATTAAGTAAAATTATCGGGATAAAATTTGTTTCTAATCCAAATAAATTTCATGCTTTAACAAGTCACGATGCTATAGTTTTTACACATGGAGCTTTAAAAGCTTTAGCAGCAAATTTAATGAAAATTGCCAATGATATTCGTTTTTTGGCCTCTGGTCCTAGATGTGGTTTTGGTGAGCTTATTTTACCTGAGAATGAACCTGGAAGCTCTATAATGCCCGGCAAAGTAAATCCAACCCAATGTGAAGCTTTAACTATGGTTGCTGTTCAAATAATGGGAAATGATGCTACTATAGGTTTTGCAGCATCTCAAGGAAATTTTGAACTTAATGTTTTTAAGCCTGTGATTATTTATAACTTTTTACAAAGTCTTAATTTATTAAGTGATGCTATGAATTCTTTTAACGTACATTGTGTAAAAGGCATTAAACCTAATAAAGAAAAAATAGCTTCTCATTTAAATAATTCTTTGATGTTGGTCACAGCTTTAAATCCACACATTGGCTATGAAAATGCTGCTAAAGTTGCAAAAAATGCTTATAAAAAAGGTATTTCCTTAAAACAAAGTGCTATGGAACTTGGTTTAATTGATGAAAAAGATTTTGATCATTTGGTAAATCCAAGTACTATGGTAAATGAAATCTAAGCTAATAAAAGCTTAGATTTTAAGAAGCTATACTAAAATTTGGACTTAAATCTATAGAATTGTTTTTGTAAATATTGCTAATAAAATTTTTAAAATCTCTGTTTTTATTATTTTCGGTTTCATTTGCATTTTCGTTTTGGTTGTTATCTTTTTTATCTTGTGTATTTTTTTCTGCTTTGAGTTTCATTGCTTCAGATCTTGCTTCCATTTCAAGTTTAAGAGCATTTGCTGCAACTTTATAATCTTGAGGACTAGGATCAGCGGGTGCCATAGCTGCTGAGGCAATTTGTCTTGCATTGGCTATAGTTTCTTCTGGTGTATTGCCTTTTTGCATACGTATAGGAACTTCTCCAGATACTGCATACATTTGGTTATCAGGACCTTTAACATAACTAAAACTAGCTCCACCCGCTAAAGATCCCCCGGCAGCTTGATGTGCTGCTTCGTGAGCTTTTACTTCTCTATCTGTGCTTTGTAGTTCTCTTAATTGTTGTAGTTCTTTGGCATCAAGTTCTACGCCATTGACCATTTGTGTTTGTGTGCTTTCTTCATTTTCGTTTTGATTATTTGATTTTTTATTAGAGGTGTTTTGTTGAGCAAGATTAAAAGAATAGTTTGTATTAAAATTAATATTCATTTTGCACTTCTTATTTATTTTAAAAAATTATATTATATTTTATCTAAAATTTTTAGAAAATAAAATATTTATAGAATATAATAAATTATTTTAGGAGTTTAAAATGTTTTATGAAAATGAGTTAATTTACATAGAAAAAGAAAATTCTCAAATTCCTTGGATTAAAATTTTTACCCAACAACCCTATAAAGAATTAAGCGATTGTCCTAGTTTTTTACAAGAAGAATTATTTAAAAAAATTTTAGCGTGCGAAAAAGCTATGATTGAATTTTATAAACCTGATAAAATAAATATAGCATCTTTTGCAAATTATGTCCCAAGAGTTCATTTTCATATAATGGCAAGATTTAAAGAAGATGCTTTTTTTCCAGAGTGTATGTGGGGTAAACAGCAAAGAGAAGAAAAAAAATTAAATTTAGCTAATTTTGATGATTTTGTTAAATTACTAATAAAATTTTTTGATTAATGTTTAGTTAATTTTTGCTAAATAAAATATTTTTATTATTTTTATGTAAAATAAAAATTTATCAAGGAGAAATAATGAAAAAAATTTTTTTAAGTTCAGTTTTAGCGTTTTCTTTGTTGGGAAGCACAGCTTTTGCTAAAGAATATACATTAGATAAATCGCATACAAATGTTGGTTTTAAAATTAAACATTTACAAATTAGCAATGTTAATGGAAGTTTTAAAGATTATAATGCTATGATTGATTTTGATCCAGCAACTTTTGAATTTAAAAAATTAGAAGCAACAATTAAAGTATCTTCAATTAATACGGAAAATCAAACAAGAGACAATCATTTATTGCAAGATGATTTTTTTAAAGCAAAAAAATATCCAGATATGACTTTTACAATGAAAAAATATGAAAAAATCAGCAATGAAAAAGGAAAAATGTCAGGAATTTTAACTATAGCAGGTGTATCTAAAGAAGTAGAGTTAGATGCTGAGATTGGTGGAGCAATTAAAACAAAAGATGGCAAGGAAAAAATTGGTTTTACTTTAAGCGGTTTAATTAAACGTTCTGATTTTAAATTTGCTTCTAGCGTTTCAACAATAACTTTAAGTGATGATGTAAAATTAATTATTGATTCTGAAGCACTTGAGAAATAATCCTAAGGGAGTTCTTCCCTTAGGATTATTAAACTTTCTTTAATATTATTTTGATTATTTTTAAGTAATATTTTAAACTCTGGTTTAAATTTTTCGTTTTCAAGATAGATTTCTGTATTTTTTAACAAAGATTCTATATAAGATAGATGAGTTAAAGACATATTTTCATCTTTAAAAATAAAAATAAAATCATTTTCTACTATAAAAATTTTAGCTTTTAAACGTTTTAAAATTTTGGCAATTTGTTTTAAGATAAGTTTTTTATAGCTTTCTTTTGTAAATTCTAGTTCTGTAAAATGAAGCAATGCTATGCTAAATTCTTTTTTACCTTTTATAAAATGCGCAAGTTTTTTTTCATTTGGAAATTTGGTTAAAGGATCAAAAAAAGTATTTTTATAGGCTTGATAAATAAGATAGATACAAAAAACTATACTTGAGAGTTCAAAATATGAAATCTTTAAAGCACTATTAAAGAAAAATTGTAAATAAGCCCCTATAAATGCTATTATATAAAAAAATTCTCTTTTTTTAAAACATACAAAGCTTAAGAATACAAATTCAAAAATGAAAAAAATTAAACTCAGCTCACTGATAGGATTAAAAAAATTAAAAAGATGAAAATTAAGCATTGATGCGTTAAAATCTGTGCTTTTGGTTAATACTAGTCCTAAAATTGATATTAAAAGAAAAAATACTACTATGCTAATATTTTTTTTATCAAAAATGAGTTCATTTTGTTTTTTTAAAGAGAATATAAAAAATGTAAAAGGTAAAAACAATGAAGTGAAAAGATGAGCTTGAAAAGTGCTAGCGTAAAAATAAAATAATTTGAAAAATACAAAAGCAAAAGTAATAAAAAATATTTTTGTATTTTTAAAATAAAAAGACAAAAATAACGCTAAAATTTCAAAAATTAAACTTGTAAAACTTAAAAATTCTAAGAAAAGCATAGATTTACCTTATAATTAATTTTTTGGAATGAATTTTTATTTATAAAAGTTAAAAATTTATAGTATTGATTAAATTTATTAAAATTAAAATAATATTAAACTATCAAAATTTGCTTAAATATTTTAAGTCAAATTTTAATTATAGCTAAAATTTAATATTTTAAAAAGTTTTTTGTTTTTAAGAATTTTAGATTATTATATTTTGTATTAATTTGAATTAAATTTAACAATATTTCAAAAAAAATTAAAATAAGATTATAAATTCTTAATCTTTATTGTATATCTTCATAAAAAAAGGTTATGATGAAAACTATTGATCAAATTTATCAAAATAAAATAGAAGTAAAAAAATCTGTTTTTTGGGCTTTTCTTTGTCCTTTTGCAGATTTTAAAGATTTGCTTGAAAGACTTAAAAAAGAGCATTTAAAAGCAGTGCATTTTGTTTATGCTTATAGAGTTTTAAATGAATTTAATCAAATAGTAGAAGATAAAAATGATGATAAAGAGCCAAAAGGCACTTCAGCAATGCCGGCTTTAAATGTTTTAAGAGGTAATGAACTCATTAATACAGCTGTTATTATTGTGCGTTATTTTGGAGGGATTAAACTTGGCACAGGAGGACTTGTAAGAGCTTATAGCGAAGCGGTAAATGAAGTGATTAAAAGTGCTATTTTAAAATCTTATGAAATTCAAAAAACAATTAAAATTTCTATCAATTTAAAAACATTTAGTCGTTTTGATTATTTTTTAAATAAATTTGCTATATCTTCTAAAAAAGAATTTAAAGAAGATATAGTATTAATAACACTTTGTTTAAATGAAATTCAAGAACAAGAATTAAAAATTTTTTTAAAAAATTTCTCTTTTAAAGATTTTCAATTCTTGTAAGTTTAAATCATTCCCAAAAGTTCATTTAAAACTTTATTTTGTGTATTTTGTTCATTTTGATTTATAGATTGTGATTGAATTTGAGATTCTTCATTTTGTCTAAAACGATAAGAATATAAATTCGAATTTAAAGCATAAGAACTCATAGTCGAATCATTTTCTTGAATTTTATTTTGTGTTTCTAAAGAAGTTTGTTGATTTTGTTGATTTTGACTACTTTCATTTGAAAGCATATCCATAAAACTTTGCTGTTCGCTAGAAGAAAAATCTTCAACTTCTTTATTTACTTGTTTATAAACTCCGCTTGAAATATCATATTCATAAGAGCTTATGATTTTAAAATTTGTTTGCATTATTTCTCCTTTCAAAATACAAAAAATATGCAAGCAAAAAACATTCCTTTAATCACCACACGGAGCAATAAATTCAGGATCTAATTCGTGATTTTTGATAAATTCTTCTTTAGCTTTTTTACAATTTTGATCTCTTAATTTTCTGTATTCATTACGAATTTGAAGTTCTTTTTCGCTCAATTTTCTATCTTCTAAAAAGCTAATGTGAAAATAAGTATCATCTGCTTTAGAATATTTTTTATAAAAATCCATATAATCAAAATAGTCTTTTCCATTATCAAATTCAACGATTTCTTCTATATAAATAGTTGGTCCAAAACCTTTATGATTTTGTGTGAAATGACCAAAGCCAGCACTATATTGAACTCTAAATTTAGCCATTT
This sequence comes from Campylobacter sp. TTU_617, assembly GCF_016599045.1. Taxonomy (GTDB): domain Bacteria; phylum Campylobacterota; class Campylobacteria; order Campylobacterales; family Campylobacteraceae; genus Campylobacter_D. The sequence goes on along the minus strand of NZ_JAENKV010000015.1, from coordinate 6,470 downwards.
TTTTCTCCTAAAAATTCTTCATAACTTCCGCGAAAATCTAAAAGTTCTCCATCTTTTAACTCCCAAATACGATTAGCAAAAGAACTTATTAATTCCCTATCGTGACTGATGCAAAGTGCTACTCCTTTAAAATTATACAAGGCTTCTCCTAAGGCTATAATACTTTCAAGATCTAAATGATTATCCGGTTCATCTAAGATTAAGAAATTAGATTTTTCTAACATTAAACGTGAGAGCATTAAGCGGTGTTTTTCTCCCCCACTTAAATTAGCTGCCATTTTTTCTTGTTCGCTTCCACTAAATAACATTCTTCCTAAGCATTTTCGAATTTCATCTAAATCTTTAAATTTTTCACTCATAAGCCATTCGTAAAGTTTTAAATTTTCATTTATAATATTGCTTGTGTCTTGTGGAAAATATCCTAGTTCTATTGTAGCACCTAAATGCACATTGCCACTATCTGGATTTATTTCATTCATAATGATTTTAGCAAGAGTAGATTTGCCAACCCCATTAGCACCAATTAATGCTATTTTGTCATTTTTTTCTATTTTTAAATTTAAATTTGAAAATAGTTTTTTATCATAAGTTTTAGAGATTTCTCTAAATTCTAAGATTTCATTACCTATTTCTCTACTAGTCCTAAATACTATACTAGGATCGCGTCTTGTTGAAATTTTAATTTCTTCAAGTTCTAATTTTTCTAAAGCTTTGGCTCTACTTGTAGCTTGTTTTGCTTTTGAGGCATTAGCACTAAAACGACGGATAAAATTTTCTAATTCTTCTTTTTCTTTTAAAGCCTTATCTCTTTTAAGTTCTGCTTGTTTAGCAAGTAGAGTAGAAGCCATATACCAATCATCATAATTTCCTGCAAAATCTCTAATTTGTTTAAAATCTACATCTAAAATTCTGGTGCAAATTTTATTTAAAAAATGTCTATCGTGAGAAATTACAACTAAGGTTCCATCGTGTCTTAAAAGTTCATTCTCAAGCCAAGAAATTGCTTCTAAATCAAGGTTGTTTGTAGGTTCATCTAAAAATAACACATCAGCGCCTAAAAATAATACTTGTGCAAGCAAAACTTTAAATTTATCTGCACTTTTTAAAGTGCTCATTAAAGCATTAAAATCTTTGATTTTTAAAGAGCTTAAGATTTTTTCACAACGCACTTCACAATCATAGTTTGGATCTTCTTCTGCGCAGATCATTTCAAGCTCACTTAAGCGTTCATTGATTTCATCTGTGAATTCTTCACTCATATAGAGTTTTTCTTTTTCTTTTAAAGCCTCGTATAATCTTTTATTTGCACACATTACTGCATCTTTGATTGTATAATTTTCAAAAGCAAATTGATCTTGCCCTAAAACAGCAATCCTTAATCCCTCATCAAAAATAATTTCTCCACTACTAGCCTCTATTTCGTTTGAAAGAATTTTTAAAAAGGTTGATTTTCCAGCACCATTAGCACCTATGAGTCCATATCTTTGTCCGCGTAAAAGTTTTAAATTTACATTTTCAAATAAAAGTTGATTAGCAAAACGCATAGTAAGATTTTTTACTTCAACCATAATTTTCCTTAAATTTTTTATTTATAAAAATTTTTAAGAAATTGTAGCAAAAAAGACTTGAAATTAATTGAGTATAAAATATTAGTAAGCCATGAAATTTAATTCCATTGACTTACTTTAATAAAAATATTATTGGAAATCTCCATTGATATAAGTTATATCTGTAATTTCCACTTGATTTATATTAGAAACCTTGTAAACAACACTCCAAAGACCTTTTCTCTGTTCCCCTTTTAAGGTAGCATTAATCGTAGCCATACAAGAATCAAAATTAAGATCAAAATTTGAAATGGAATTAATTTCGAGCATATCAGTGTAATTTACCTTTCCATAATGCTTAGCCATTTCTTTCATGCTTTTTTCATAATCTTCGTAATCAATCCCTTGAGCTTTAAGTCCTGATAATTCATACATATTTTTAAAAATTTTACTAGGAATTTTTTCTTTAAGATTTGAAACAACTGCTGTATTATCACATTTGTCTAATGAGTTGGCCTGAAGCAAGGCAAACCCTATTAAGAAAAATAAAATTACTTTTTTAAACATCTAAACTCCTCTAATTTTTAGGTTTTTGTATTAAAACGCCATTTTTAAATTCTTCTTCTTTAACGATTTCTCCATTTTTATAATATTTAAAAATTCCATTTTTAATACCATTTTTATAATTTTCTTCACTTTCTAAAGAGCCATCTTCATTAAAAGTTTTTTGTATTCCATCTTGTTTTCCTTTATTATCGAAATTATATTCAAGAGCTGGTTTGCCATCTTGATAGTATTCATTATAACTACCTTCAAATTCTGGCATACCATCTTCATCGAAGTTAAGCAATTTTCCTTTTGCTCTAATATTTCCATTATTATAATAACGTACAAAATTACCATATCCACGATTATCTTTAAAATTCATTTCTTCTAAGAGTTGTCCTTCTCTAGAATATTGTTTACGAACTCCATCTTTTTTTCCATTTTTATAATTTTCTTCAGTTTTTAATTGTCCATTATCATAAAAAGTTCTTTTTAATCCATGTATCCTAGACTCTTTATTATAAGGAATTTCTTCTTTTAAATTTCCGGATGGATATTTATTTTGTTGAACCCTAACTACATCACTTGGTTGCCCAGGAAAATCACTTCCGCAACCACTTAATAATACCGCAACTATACTACAAACACTTAAAAATTTTTTCATTTTTACTCCTTTTAATTATCTAAAAATTCTACATAAATTTTTGCGCCATCATCTGTATATCTGGCACTATAACGCACATTTTCTTCTGCAACGCCTCCTTTAAATAAAACTCCTTTTAATATCCCTCTTTCATACTTTTGAAGCATTTCTTTAGGCATTTGGGGATAAGTAATTGTTAGAGTTGCTTGACAATAAGTGATTTTTTTACTTTCATTTTCTTCTGTGATAAAATCACTAAATTGAGTATAAGCAAATTCATTAGTATATTCTTTCAAATCAAGTATAGGTTTAAAATTGGCTTTTAAAACTCCTAGTGTATCAGTAGATAACATAGCTTCTATATCTCTTAAATCCATACCATTAAGATTTAAATACATTGCTTTTAAAGACTTTTCATCAAGTCCATATTCAACATAAACCCATTCATCCTTATCTAAAATTTCTTTTAAGATTTGCAAAACAACCTTATCATTACATCTTGGCTTAGTATCAAACCAAGATGCATAAGAAAAAGAGCTAAGACAAAGTAAAATAATCAAGATTTTTTTCATTAATTTTCCACACAAGCTTGAAAATTTTTTTCATCAAAGCTAAACTGAAGCATTCTTAGCGTTAGATCTTGTATTTTTTTAATATTTTCTTGTGTTTTTGGCAAAGAATCAGCCTCTATAAGCTCTTCTTTGAAGTGTTTGGCTGTAATATTTGCAGCACAATTGCAAAAATTTTTTATTTTTATATCAGTGCTACCTTGCATACACTCATTTGCAAAGGCCTTTTTAAAATCTTGCAGTGTATTACCAAAAGCTATATTTACCAAAAATACATAAGAGATTAGCATTATGAAAACTTTTTTCATTTTATGCTTCTTCAATAATTTTGTTTATCTTTTCAAAATTTTGTTTTCTTAGTTTTTTACCTACTAAAAACATATCTACAATCCACCAAATCCAATTGATAAAACCTAGTAAACCATATATTATTCCTAAAGCACTATATTCAAACATTAAGCTACCGCAAATTAAAGCTATAGCTGTAATTGCTAAACGCATAAAACCTAAAATTAAATCTCCTATCATAAAACGTCCCACTCCTAAACCACCAAATAAAAAAGTTCCTACCCAAAAAACTAAAGCAGGACTTTTTAGTTTAATCATTGGAAGTTGTGCAATCACTTGTTTTTGCCTATCTTCACTAAGACGTTCAAATTTATCCTTTAGCGTTATCGTAGATACACCATCTTTTGGTAGTTTATCTCCAATACTAAGTAATAAAGAATTAAAATCCAAGGTAACTCCTTAAAAAATGATTATTTCAATGAATATTTCAATGAAACGAAATGGAATTATTTCAAAATAATATTTAAAAAATATTTAAATATTAAATGTTTATTTAAAAATTAGTTGAATATTTCAAGTGTTTTTGATAAAGAAAATTTTTTATAAAATCAAAAAATTTAAATACTTAAGGAAAAATTTTGTCTAAAAAAACCAAACGCGATATGGCTTATCATTTGGATATTGATGTTAGCACTTTATATAATTGGAGAAAATATAAGCCAAATTTATATCGTATTGTGATGCTTGGTTTTAAATTTGATGAACTTTTAGAACAAAATAAAAAAAATTATGAAGAGCTTTTGAAGATAGAGCAAAAGATAAATGAAGAGTTGTTAAAATATAAATGATTTAAGCGATTTATTTAAGTTTATTTAAGTAAAATTAGCCTATGAAAGAAAATAGATATCTTAAATATTTTATTTTATTATTAAGCCTAGATTTGTTAGCCCTTTTTTATGGAATTTCAACCCTAAGCATTAGTGGTGATGAGGCTAAGATTTATTTTGATACCAAAGGTTTGCTTTATTATATAACCCATTTTGGAACCTTTATCTTAGGGGTAAATGATTTTGGCTTACGTATGCCTTTTGTAATCATTCATATTTTAAGTTGTATTTTGTTGTATTTGCTTGCCAAAAAATACAATAAAACAGATAAAGATGTTTTCTTCTCTTTGTTTCTTTTTATTTTATTGCCTGGAAGTGTGGCTAGTGCTTTACTTGTAAATGAAGCTTCGTATGTGATATTTCTATCTTTGGCTATACTTTGTGCTTATGAATATGAGAAAAAAATTTTATTTTTTTTACTTTTATTTTTTTCTCTTTTTGTGGATAAATCTTTTATTGTTTTATTTTTGACTTTTTTCTTTTTTGGAATTTATAAACGTGATATTTTTCTTTTTTCTTTTTCTTTTTTTCTTTTTTTATCTTGTGTGTTTTTATATGGTTTTGATGTAGGCGGTAAGCCTAAAGGATACTTTTTAGACATTCTTGGAATTTTTTCTCTTTGTTTTTCGCCTTTAGTGTTTGTTTATTTTTTTTATGTTATTTATAGGTTGGCTTTTAAGAAAAATAAAAATTTACTTTGGTTTTTAATCTCTACAACTTTTATTTTTTGTTCTTTGCTTTCTTTAAGGCAAAAATTGTCCATAGAAGATTTTTTACCTTTTTGTGTAATTTGTACTCCTTTGCTTATAAAAGCATTAATGCAATCTTATCGTGTGAGATTGCCAGAATTTAGAAGTAAATATAAAATTCTTATTAGACTTAGTGTTTTATTTTTAATTGTATTTTATTTGCTTATTTTGGGTAATTATATTTTGTATTTTTTTATAAAAGATCCAAAATTGCATTTTGCTCATAATTATCACATCGCAAAAGAATTGAGCGCGAAATTAAAAGAAGAAGGTATTAGTGCGATCCATACTACTTCACGTGCTTTGCAAAGAAGATTGCGTTTTTATGGCATCAAAGATAGTTCTAGCTTATATTTAAAAGATGGATTAAGGGATAAAAATTTAAAAACCATTGCTATAAAACTTGGGAAACACAAAATCAACTATCAATTAAGTTATGAAAAAAGCTTTTAGTTTATTAGAGCTTGTTTTGGTTATATTTATCATAGGAATTATTTTTAGTTTGATAAATTTTTACAAACCAAAAGATAGATTAATGGAAGCAGCTGTGCAAATTCTTAATGATATCGTTTATGTAAGAAATTTAGCAATGTTGCAAACTGATTTTAGAATTAAAGAATTTAGTGTAGCAAAAAGAGAGTGGTATAAAAGCAAATGGCAACTTTATTTTATAAAATCTTCTTCTGCAACGAATAATGAGCAAACTTATACTATTTTTTTAGATAAAAATGGAGATGGAAATGCAAATTTAGGTAAAACAGATATTAATCTTGATAGAGAAATTGCTGTAGATATTTTAAATCCTACAAAACTTATGAATTCAGGACAAAGTGGAGTTATTTCTAAATTGGATAAAAAAGCTAGTAAAAGATTTAATATAGAAGAACAATTTGGCATTTCTTCTGTAGAATTTAAAGGATCTTGTAGTGGAAGTACAAGAATAGTTTTTGATGAATTAGGCAGACTTTATTCTCCACTTAAAAACGCAAAAAATATCTATGATAAAACTCTTGCTAAGAAGAATGAACCTTGTATTATAAGATTACAATCTAAATTTAATAAACAAATTTGTATAGTTATTGATCCTTTAACTGGCTATGCTTATATACCAAAATTTAAAAGTTTTAACAACCAACCCATCTCATTTAAAAACACTTCAAAGCTTTGTTCTAAAATTTAAACATAATTTATCAATGAAATTAAATTTTTAACACAGCTTTAATATTTATCATTAAATTGTT
>NZ_JAENKV010000014.1 GCF_016599045.1 Campylobacter sp. TTU_617 | reverse complement strand
ATTTGACAATAATAAAGATAGATATTTTGATTTTATGTTAATAAGTGGGGCTAGTGATATTGTAAAGATATTAGATGATTTTAGAGTGATTAAAAGTATAAGGGGGTGAAGGATGGAAAAGATTGGAATTTTACTTGAAAATATTGAAGATAGCTTGAGCAAAAATAGAGTATATATTTTTGATGAAAATGGAGGAATTATAGGCTCTGATCCTGAGTGTTCTTTTAGTGTGCAAGATTTAAAAAAACAAATTAAAGATAAACACGCACAAATTAAATTTGAGGAAGGATTTTTTACGATTTGTCCTATTGATGATGCTTTAATTTTTTATAATGAATCTTTTTCAAAATTGCAAAGTGGTTTTGATGTGATTATTAATAAAGGAGATACTTTTAAAATAGGAAATTTAAATTTTCGTTTTGTAGATATTAATGATATAAATAATGAAAGCACAGAAGCTAAGCTTAAAATAGAGGATATACCAAGACATAATGAACTAGAAATTGCTATAGAACCTAGATTTAAAGTTAATATTGATCTTAATGATAATGCAAAAAATATTAAAGCTAAAAATAATTTAGATTTTGTTAAAAATAAAGAACAAAAAAATGATATATTAGAAATTCAAGATGATAGATTATTTGAATATCAAAATCTTTTAAATCTTATAAAAGAAAAATTTGAAGAATTAAAACAAGATCAAAAGAAAATTGATTTTGCTAAAGATTGTAGCTTGCAAAAAAAACAAATCGAAGAAATTATAGAAAATATTCCTCTTATAAAATCTACTAAGCTTATTAATATTATGGCTTTGACTTTGATTTCAAAAGAGCTCTATAGTCCTTTATTTGGCGGAATGAAAAATGACTTATTTATGAAATATTTAAGTGCAGCTATTAAAGATAGTATTGATAATGATAAAGAGTTGTTTGAAAATTTAAGTTTGCTAGCTTTAGAGGCGTATAAAGATAAAAATTAGAAAAAATTTTCTATGCTATTTCTCATTTCTGAAGTTTTAGTATAGTGATTAATTTCTGCTCTAAATGCACAAGCATTCTTATATGTTTTAGAGTATTCGTGTAGGTGTTTTTTAAAGATATTTACTCCTAAATTTCCATAATGTTTGACAATCTCATCAAAGTGAAATAAAATAATTTCTTTTTTCAAGGTTTTATCTATTTTTTTTCTTTCTTTAATTTCATAAAAAATCCAAGGATTTCCGATACTTGCTCTACCTATCATCAAGCCATCACATTTTGTAATGTTAAATACTTCATTAGCATTTAAAGCATTGATATCACCATTTGCAATCACTGGAATTTTTACTTGACTTTTGGCATAAGCTATAGATTCATAATCCGCATTCCCACTATAGAGTGCTTTTCTTGTACGTCCGTGAATGCTTATAAAATTTACCTCAAGTTCTTCGCAAATTTTGGCCATTTTTTCAGGATATTTTTCATCAAATCCTAGACGAAATTTAACACTAGTTAGAGATTTTTTATTGTATTCTTTAATGGTTGCAACAAGTTTTTTAAAAAGGTCTAAATTTTTTAGCAAAGCACTACCTGCACATTGTTTTACAACTTTATTGACTGGACATCCACAATTAAAATCAATTCCATCAATAAAGTCGATTTCATTTAATATTAAAACAGCTTTTTTGATAATTTCAGTATCACTCCCTGCAATTTGAACTATATAAGGTTTTTCAAGTTCTGCTTTTTTAAGCATATGTAGAGTTTTTTTATTTTCATATACTAAAGCATTAGAACTTATCATTTCGCTAATGGTCACATCAGCGCCAAATTTTTTAACAACATTTCTAAATGGCAAGTCTGAAAATCCTGCCATAGGAGCTAAAAATAAAGGCTTATTGTTAAAATCAATCATATAATTAATTTATCAAGATCAAATTTTTTATGATGCTCTCTTAATAAGAGAATATTGGAAAAATCACTAAATCTTTTTTCATCATTTCTAATCTCACTTAATAGTTCATCAAACATAGAAAAATTAGCTAAAAGATATAAATATGCTCTTAAAGCTTCATTATTTTTATCCTTTATTTTTTTAAAAATATTTAAAATTGCATCAGGGCTTAAAGATTTAGTGCTTGATTTTGCAATTTGCAAGTATTCTTTTTCATTTAAATCTGGTCTATCAATTAATACTTCAAATTCAGCTAAATTTAGTTTTAATTCTTGGTTTTTAAAACGATTAATGATAGTTAAAATTTGTTCTTGATTTTTATTTATTTTAATATTTTTTATTTGCTCATAAGTACCTTTTTTTATAAGTGTATCAAAAGCATATTCTGTAAGCTCATCTTCTATTTGCTCTGCATATTTTATTTTGTTATAAGCATAGTTGATATCATTTTTTATATGATTTTTTTCATTTTGCAAAAATAAAATGTTATTTTTTTCAAGTTTAAATTTGTTAAGATTGCAATATTCTCCACGTTTTACGCTATCAATTAGATCCAAAATATCATTTATTTTGGAATTAAGTTTGTCTTTTTGATGAGTTTTTAAAGTTTTTACTAAATTAGCAACTTGTCTAAATTCTTTTGTTTGAAAGTTAATTTTTGTTTCTTTTTCTAAAAGTAAGTCTATAATAAAACTTTCAAATTTATTGCTATCCTTTAAAAAGTGTTTAAATTTTAAATAATTTAAAAAACTATAAAAACTTATATGTAAAATTGTAAAAATTATAAATATAACAAGAACAAGTGCAAACCAAGTCATTACGGGAAGTTCCATAGAGTAATGAAATATATTTAAAGTATAAGTTCCAAGATCAAGATAAAATAAAAACAGCATTATAAAAATAATATAAACAAAAGAAGCAAATATAAAGAGACTAATTTTCATTGTTTTCGCCTTTTTCTATAATTTCTCTACAAGTAATGCAATATTTTGCATGTGGTTTGATTTTTAATCTTTCTATATTAATATCATCTTCGCAAAGTTCGCATATACCATAAATATTATTTTTAATTTTTTCTAAAGCTTTTAAAATTTCATTTAATTCTTCTTTTAAATTTGCACTAATAGCTAAATCAATTTGCGAACTTGTTTCTATAAGTGAAAAATCAACACTATCACTTGGAGCACTATTGTGCAAGGCTTCAATTTCTGCTGAATTGCTATGTAAATTTTCTATGATAAAATTTTTGCGTTTTTCAAGAAATTTTTTTAAAAAATTTAAATCGTTTTTATTCATTTTATTTCCTATTTATGATAAGGGTGGTTAAAATTGATACAAAAAGCTCTATAAATTTGTTCTAATAATAAAATTTTTACAAGTTGATGAGCCAAAGTAAAAGAGCTAAAACAAAGGCTAAAATCTAAAGTATTAATAAATTCTTTACGCAAGCCAAAAGCTCCGCCTATAAAAAAACTAATTTCATTTTTATCTTTTAATAAATTAGCAAATTCTAAACTATTAAGCTTTCTACCTTTTTCATCTAATACTATAGAAAAACCTTTTTTATAAGGTTCAAAAGCTTTTTCATAGCTTTTTTGAGCTTCTAAGGGACTAATATTTTGTGCAAGGGATATTTTTTGGCTAAAAAGATTAAATTCGTTAATTTGAGAATAATTAGAAATTAATTTAGTATATTTTTTTGTAAGTTCTTTAAGTTCGTCTTTTTTTTGTATGCAAATAATATTTACACGCAAACTATTTTCCACTTAAAAATTTTAAAACATCACTAAGATATTTTTTTTGCTCACTTCTTGGCACTATTGCATCTATAAGTCCATGTTCAAGTAAAAACTCAGATTTTTGAAACCCTTCTGGAAGTTCAGCGCCTATAGTTTGTTTTATAACTCTTGCACCAGCAAATCCTATTAAGGCACCAGGTTCAGCGATAATAATATCTCCAAGCCACGCAAATGAAGCAGAAACTCCACCCATTGTAGGGTCAGTTAAAACTGATATATAAGGAATTTTCTCTTTAGAAAGAAGCTTTAAAGCAGCACTTGTTTTACTCATTTGCATTAAAGAATAACTACTCTCTTGCATTCTAGCTCCGCCAGAAGCACAAACTATCACTAAAGGGCTTTTACTTACAATAGATCTTTGAACAGCGCGAACAATTTTTTCACCCTCAACAGATCCAAGACTACCACCCATAAAAGAAAAATCAAAAATAACAAGTTGTACTTTAAGAGCATCAATTAGACATTCTCCACTTACAACAGCACTTTTTCTTCCTGTTTTACTTTCGCTTTCGTTCAATCTTTTTTTATAAGATTTACTATCAACAAATTTTAAAGGATCGTTTGCTTCTAGATTTTGATCAAATTCGATAAAGCTTTGCTCATCGCATAAAAGCTCAATTCTTTCTTGGGGTGAAATTCTCATATGAAAATCGCATTTAGGGCAAACATTAAAACAAGTTTTAATTTCTTTATAATACATTAAAGCGTGACAATTGGGACATTTAATCCAATGTTCTGGCATTTCATTTGGACTAGGTTGTTTTTTTCTAATTCTTGAAAAAATATCTGCAAAATTCATTAAACACCCTTAAAAATTCTTAGAAACGGATTATATCAAATTATTCTTAGTGATTAATAATATTATAAAAGTGATTTATATAGTTATTTTTTAAATAAATGTTTATGATTAAATGTTTTTGAATTTATAGCTTTAAAACAAAAAATCTAAATGTAAAATATTAAGATTTTAAAAAATTTAAAGTGATAGCGTATAAAATGCCTTAAGATATTTAAGGCATTTACAATCCTATCACTCCAATGCGTGTATTTTCATAATTAGAATCAAGTACGATATCTATCATAGCACTTGCATAATCATCATAGCCTATTTTACTTTCGTTATTGGCATTGACTTCAAATTGTTCACCTATTATTTTATAATGATGACTTTTTGGAAGTTCTGGGATAAAATCAGCAGCTGGTGAAACATATATCCACTTAAAACCTTGTTCATTGCGTAGAAAATCAAGAACTTCTGCGGCAGCTTTGGCTATACTTAAATACTCTTTAGGAAAAGTTGGAGTATCCATAAGTCTTATAGTATGACTTTTATCCATATACAAACTTCCAGCTCCGCCTACAATGAATAATTTAGAATTACTTCCTTGTAAAATTTTACTTAAAAATTCTATATGTTTTTTATGTAAATTTAAATTTTCCCATTCTCCAAAAGCATCAATAATTACATCAAAATGAACTAAATCTTTAGCATTAAGCTCAAAAAGATCTTTTTGTATTATTTTAGCTTTAGAAGAAAATTCGCTCATTTTAGAACTATTACGCACAAAACAAGTAAGTTCCAAATTCCTTTCTAATGCTTCTTTTGCTATTGCTTTGCCTGCTTTACCACTTGCGCATAAAATTGCTATTTTCATAATCCATCCTTTAAAATGTTTTGATAAAAATAAGTATTAGAATTATAAATATACTTATATTAAAAAATCAAGTAGATATTATTTTATAATATAGTATATATTTTAGGAGTATTGTGTATTTTCAATATTTTTATTATATATTTTTTTTAAAAAAATATGTTATAATTTTTAAAAATTAAGGTTATAAATGAAAAAATATTATTCTCTTTGTCCAATTGAAACAACGCTTAATCTTATTGGAAATAAATGGAAAATTTTAATTATTAGAGATTTATTAGATGGAACTAAAAGATTTGGAGAGTTAAGAAAAAGCATTTCATCTACAAAAAATCAAAATATTTCTCAAAATGTTCTTACCCAAAATTTACGCGAACTTGAGGAAGCAAAACTTATAAAACGCAAAGTTTATGCAGAAGTTCCACCAAGAGTTGAGTACTCTCTTACACCTTTGGGAAATAGTTTAGAATCTGTATTAAAAAGTCTTGAAATTTGGGGAAATGATTATAAAAATTTAACTTAATTGTAAAATTTGAAATATTTTATAAATAAATTATCTTTATATTTTAAATTAATATAATCACTTTTTACAATCATAATTTTGCAAAAAGATAATTATAAATATAAAATTAATTTTACTTCAAAGCTTATAAAAAACAAAAAACTTATTTTTTGTTTTATTTTAGATTTATAATTTTATTTTGCATAAATTTCAAATCAATAAAAACATTACAAAATAAATATATCCAATCTATTTTTATATTTTGATTTTTGATTAAGAAAAAGGGATTTGATTTTTTTTGATAACATTTTTTTGATTTTTGGTTAAAAGGAGAAAAATGGCTATAACTTTAGTAGTTAAAAGGGCCAGTATGTATATGTTTATGATGGAAATAAAACGTTATATACTAAAAGTGGTGAATTAGTTGGCTTTACAAGCTCAAGTGCAAATATAAAAAAGAACTCGTATATATACACCTACGATGAAAAAGGAAAACAAATATCTTGTACTTCTGCAAGGTGATTTATGCCTTTTTAAGGCATAAAAACAATATCCACTAAGCTTTCATTTTCTAAAATTTCGCATTCTTTTGGTGCTATCATAAGTGCGGCTTTATTGTTAAGATTGTTTATAATTGCACTAGATCCTTCTTTTTTACCTTCTAAATTTACCAAAATGCGCCCATTTTTAAATTCTATATTGCAAGCTACAAATTCTAAATGTGAAGTTTTTTTCTTATAAACACCTTGTAAAAAAGCCTTGCAAATATAATCTTTTGGTTGAAGTAGCCAAGCGTTTAAAATTTCTCTTACATAAAGATTAAACATTACCATAGCTGAATAAGGAAAACCAGGTAGAGCGATGATAAATTTTTCATTCATTTTGGCTATTTTGATATGACGTCCTGGCTTTATGTCTGCTTTATTAATAATAAGTTCATATTCTTGAATGGCTTTTTTTAAAAAATCAAAATCTCCCATAGAAACTCCACCTGTAGTTACTAGGATATCACAGCTTTGCAAAGCACTTTTAAGGGTAGAAAAAGTAGCTTTTTCATCATCTTTTAAAAGAGGAAAAACTCTTGTATCACAATTTAATTTTTTGGCTAAATTTGCTATGGCTATATGATTTGATGATCTAATTTGAGCAGGATTTTCTAAAGCTTCTCCTAGATCTTTAATTTCGCTTCCACTGCTTAAAATACCTACAATAGGTTTTATAAATACGCTAATATGGAAAAAACCAAGTTCAGCTAAAAGTGCTATTTCGCTATAATTTAGTTTGGTTCCTTTTTTTAATAAAATTTCATCTTTTTTATAATTTTCTCCAATCTCTCTAACAGCAAAACCTTTAGAAACTTTTTTTTCTATATAAAGTGTGTTATTTTCTATGCGTATATTTTCAATAGGCACCAAAGTATCACTTCCTTCACTCATAAGCGATCCGGTAAATGTTTTAACACAAGTGCCGTTTAAAACTTTAAATTCAGGCATTTTTCCTGCTGGGGTGATACCTAAAATTTTTAAAGGTTTTTCTTGATCTTCAAATTTGATTGCATAGCCATCCATAGCTGAAGTTAAAAATTCAGGTTGATTTTTATCTGCTTTTATATCAATTGCTAAGATACGTCCTAAACATTCTGTGATAGCTATTTTTTCAATTTTTTCATAAGTTTTGATATGAGAGTGTAGAATTTTTAAACTTTCTTCATAAGACATTAACATAAATTATCCTTAATACCAATCTAAATAAATCTAATAGCATATTTATAATGTTTTTATATAAATTAATTTTTTAAACCCTAATAAATGATTATTTTAAAGTCTTTATTAATACATTTTAAAATTTATTATTAAATTTAAAGCAATTGTGTTTTATATCAATTTTTTAGCTCTAAATCATTTTAAAAGTCCAGCACCTTGTAGTTTGCTTGATCTATCTTTTGCATAAATTCTTTTTCCATTAATTACATCATATTTCCAAATAGGGGCATTTGCTTTAAAATCTTCTACAAAATCATTAATAAGCTTAAGTCCTAGTTTTCTCTGCTTACTTAAAATTCCTGCAAAATACGAACTTTCTCCTATTTTAACATCGCCAATAGAATGTGCAAACATAAACTTTATAGTTTCATTTTGAAATTTTTCTTGCCAAGAATTAAACCAAGTTTTAAGCAAAGGTTCATAAATGTCAAAACTTAAAGCTTCTATATTGTTATCATCTCTTACTATGCCACAAAAAGTAAGCAAAGCACCACAATTTTGTTTGATGCTAAATTCATACCATTTTGCATAAATTTCAGGGATATTTAAAGCTCCTTGAGTGAGTATAAAATTTTGCATCAACCACCACCTACAGGAGGCAAAAGTGAAATTTTATCTCCTGAGTTTAAAACTTGATTTTCATCAAAAATGATTTTATCATTTAAGGCAACCGCACAAAGCCCAAGCCATTCTTTTAAGCTTTCATCTTGTTTTAAAATTTCTTTTAGTTCTTTAAGATTATGCACTTTAAGTTCTATGCTTTCTTTGTTAATAGGACCTAAAAATTCTATTTTAACCATATTTACTCCGTTTTTATTCTGTATGATACTAAAATATTTTTAATATCAATCTTTATAATATTAAATTTAAACTCAAAAATTGATTTATATATTTTATTGAAATTTGTTATAAAAATAGTTGATTTTAAAATAGCTTTAAGGGGGGGGGTATAATCATTTTTTATTTTTTTAAGGAGAAAATTTATGATTAAAACCTCATTTTATGCAAACAAAGTTTTATTAGGGTTAAGTTTGGGGGCTATTTTAAATGCAAATGCATTAGCAAGTCAAACTATTGATATAAATTATCAAGAATCAGGGAGTAATTTCCAAGATAAATTTCAATATGATAAAAATACTCAAACTTGGATTCCTACTTTTGGATTAAATGAAGATACTATTATAAATATTGGAATTTGGGATTTTCCTGATTATGATGGAAATGATGAAATTAATCAAGAAGAAATGAAACTAAATATCGAATTAGCTAAGGATAAAACTTTAACTTTTAATAATAACAATAAAAAATTACTAGCAGAACAAAAGAATCCAGTTAATATAAATAATCTTAATGCTAGCGCTAAAAAAGTTGAAGCTAATGATATTATATTTCATTTTACAAAACCTTCGACGATTAATGCAGATTTTAGTGTGGTAGGCACAACAGAAGATGCTCCAGTAAATGATGAAGAAGCGGGTTCAGTTATAGGTATAGGAGGAGGTGGTGCTTCTTTGGCCAATCAAATTAATACAGGTTCTTTAACTATCAATGGAAATTTTAATGCTTTTAAAACTTTGATTTTATCCAATGTAGAAAATGCTTTTAGGGTAAATGGAACAGCTACTATTAAAAATTCAAATTTTGGTATTTTAAGAACAAATTATAGCGAGCTTGAAGCAAATGATTTTGTCTTAATAAGAGCAAAAGAATTTAATAGTGATATTTTAGATAAGAGTACTAATAATGCGGCTGGAGCTGTTTTATTTAAAGATTTAAACTCTTATTTAAGTACCAATAATGAAATTTTAAAGGATAAAAACAAATATAAAGATATTCTTCATACTGGCTACACTATAGATATTTCAGCTTCGGATAATTCTTTTGGATCTCTTGTTGATTATAAATTTGATATTAAAAATTGTAGTGGTGATAAATGTTTGGTTATTAATGGAGGGGCAAATGCTAATGCTAAAAACCTTCTTACTCAATTAAAAGTAGATATAGTTGCTTTAGATGCATTATTGGCTGAACTAGATACAAGTGCTCAAGGTTATGAGTTGGCAAAAGCAGATCTTGAAAATCAAAAAAGCGAAATTCAAAAACTCATTAACGAGGCAAATGAAAATGGTGGCAAGATAGATGATGATAAATATTTACAAACCATAGCTCCAAATTTAGCAGGAAATGATAAAAATGCGGTTTTAGTTTTAAGGGATGCGGCTGTTTTATTGGGAGCAATAGGGGCTGATTTAGCCAGTAGAGAGGGTGTTGAATTAGCACTAAATATTAAAAAAGATACAGATAACACAGGAAAAAATATATCTAATTTCAACTCAGCTTCTAATGCAACTAATACTACCATAAACGTATCCAATGATGTAGCTATTACTCAAAGAATAGCAATGCTTAATAATCCTTATGGAAATTATGCTTTAAAAATGAGCAATCTAAAATTTGCCGCTTTAGAAAGTGATATGAGACCAAATTATATAAATGATTATGCCAATAGCGTATGGGCAAATGCTTTTGGTGGAGCTAATATTATAGATGGCGATAGTGCGGCTTTATATGGTGCTACTATAGGTGCTGATAAACAAGCAAAGGATAATGTTTTACTAGGGACTTATTTTACCTATGCAAAATCAACCATTAAAGATAAACTTTTAGAACAAAAAAGTGATAATTTTCAATTAGGTTTTTATTCTATAATCAATTTAAATCCTAAAACAGAGTTAAATTTAAGAGCTTATGGGCAAATTTCACCTACCAATCAAAATAATGTTTTAGTTGATGGAGCTTATAAGGCTGATTATACAAGCAAATTCTTTGGACTTAGTGCAAGTTTGGGTCATATATTTGATTTTAGCAATAATACTTTATTTATTAAGCCTTTTGCGGGTATAAATTATTATTATAGCTATACTCCATCTTATACAGATAAAGGACTTGTTTCTAAAAATATTGATTCTATGAGCAATAATTCTTTTTCTCTTGAAATAGGAGCTGAATTTAGAAAATATATGAATGAAAGTTCTTATCTTTTTATCACTCCAAAAATAGAGCAATTTATTATTAATAATGGAGATGATTATGTGGCAAATCTAGCTGTAAATAACGCTTTTTTTACAAGTGTAAAAGCAAATGATAATAAAAAAACTTACGCTCAAGTAGTATTAGGTGGTAATTTAAACATCAATGAAAGATTAAGTTTTAATGCTGGAGTTGGTGCTAAACAAATATTAAATGGTAAAGTAGACAATAAAAATGAAACCTATATAAGCGGACAAGTAGGACTTAAGTATAAGTTTTAATTGTTTGCTTGATTGATTAAATTTTTCTAATAGAGTTTATTCTATTAGAAAAATTCTTTTATTGCAAATATTTATTTTAGTTGAGTAAAGGATTACCATTTCCTGAGCCTTGAGTTTTGTATTTTTTGACTACTACACCTTTTTTATTAAATTCAAAAACAGTACTTTCATCTTTATCAAATCCTGGCAAAGAAGTAATTCTTGTAAAATCATAATACCATATCTCTTTATTGCCTATATTTGTTTTTCTTACAGGATGGCCTATAATTTTTTCTACATCTTCTTGTGTGCTTTTTCCTATAATAATAGTATCTAGTTTATTTTGATTAACTTCTAAACCTTTTTGATAGCAAGCACTTAAAATAAAACCTAAAAAAATCCATAAAACCTATTTCATAAAAATTCCTTTTATTGTTTATTTTTTAAGGCTTTTGAGATTTTTTGCTCAACTTTATATTGATTAAGAGCATAGACAGCCCAAACCATAGCAGGTAACCAACCAATAAGAGTGATTTGCAAAATAAGACAAATTAAAGCAGCAAAGGGTCTTTTAATAGTTAAAAAACCAAGCCAAGGCAAAATAAAACAAATTATTAATCTCATATTTATCCTTTGTTAAAATTATGAAATTTCTATTATACCCCCCCCCATAAAAATAAGCTTAAGTATAATTTTAAAGACTAGATTTTTGTAGAGTTTTGGTGAAAAATTGTAGATTAAAATTATTTTATTTCAATACCAAAAGGTATTGAAATTTATTTTTGTATTTCTAAGATACCCATCATACCCAAATCTTCGTGTTCTAAAATATGGCAATGATACATTCTAATACCTTCATAATTTTGCACCATTCTAAGTCTTAATTCTTCATTTGGACGCACATTAATGGTATCTCTTAAGGCTCTAAAATTTGCTTTTGTAGTTTTGTCATTTAATTTAGAGCTTATAAGTTCAAATTGTGTTCCGTGTATATGAAAAGGATGATCCATATGAGATTTATTTATAATAATCCAATCTTCTACTTCATTTAATTTTGATTTAAGATCAATGCGTTTCATATCAAAAACTTTTCCATTAAGTAAAAACATAGAAGCAAGAGATTTTTTTATCTCATCTTCACTTTTTTTATCTATGCCGTGCATTTGCATATGATCTTCACTCATGATAACTTCTTTAAAATTCTTAGGTTCTTTTTGTTTTTCGAATTTTTTTAAAGTTGAAGGGATATTGATAGGATTTTTTTCTATTTTAATATCTGCTAAAAATAAATTTTTAGGTTCTTCTTTTACAAGCATTTTATCCCTATCATAATAAAGACTTTCTAATTTAAACTCACCAAATTTATCAGCTTTTATTAAAACTTCAACCCTAGAAGCAGGGGATAAGAATAATTCTTCTTGTTCTATAGGTTTTTCTATAAGCCCTCCATCTGTGCCAACAAGAATGAATTTTGCATTTTGAATTTTTAAATTTAAATATCTTGCTGAGCAAAAATTATAAATACGTATCCTTTCTGCATTGATTGTAATTTTTGGTTTTAATTGTCCATTGATTAAAACGATTTCTCCTTCTCTGCCATTGAGCCAATCATTTAAATTATTTTCAGGAATTTGAGCTTTATCATCTAAGCGTAAATCACTAATAACTAAATCTTTTTCTTCTAAATGAGATAAAGCATCTTTTTTAGCTTTTACTACAAAAGCTCCAGCTAGACCCATAAAAACTTGTTTGGCTGTGATGTAGTGAGGGTGTGGATGATACCAATAAGTTCCTGCACAATTTTGCGGTAAAGTAAAGCGGTAAATTCTTTCTCTTCCTGCTAAGATAGGATCGTGAGGATTGCCATCTTGATCAGGTGGCACCGGAAGTCCGTGCCAATGGATCGTAGTTGGCTCTTTGAGTTTGTTTTTAACTAAAATTTCTATAGTATCTCCTTCATAAACTTCTATTTTAGGTCCAGGAATAAGATCATTATAAGTGTAAAATTTGGTTTTAAAACCCTTAATAATTTCTAATTGACTTTCTTTAATTTCTATGGTAGCTCTAAAAAAATTTTTTTCTTTGCTTTCGTTTTTTAGAAGTTTTAAAGAATTTAAATTTTGATGTGCTGGGAATTTTTCTTCATCTATTAAATTTACTTTTTTGCTTAATTTTATAAAACTTGTATCTATATTTGAAGAGTGTGCTAAATTCATAGAATGCATATTGTGCATATTATGAGAATTTGCAGCATAAGCTATACTTGCACTAGCACCTGCTAAAATATTAAATTTTAAAAATTGTCTTCTATCCATTTTTATCCTTTTTGCTTAGATTTTTCATTATATTATTTAAAATTTAAATGTTAGTAAATGTTAAAATACGCATTATGAAATATTTTTTAAGGTAATAAAATGTTTGATTTTAATGTAAAAACTCCAGCTTATATTTTAGAAGAAGAAAAATTGCGTAAAAATTGTGAGTTGTTAGCTTTTGTAGCAAAAGAAAGCGAAGTAAAAATTTTATTGGCTTTAAAAGGTTTTGCTTTTTCAGGAGCTTTAAAGATAGTAGGAGAATATTTGCAAGGTTGCACTTGTAGCGGACTTTGGGAAGCTAAATTTGCTAAAGAATATATGGATAAAGAAATTCATACTTATTCTCCTGCTTTTAAAGAAGATGAAATAAAAGAAATTTCAGATTTATCTCATCATATAGTGTTTAATTCTTTATATCAGTTTGAAAAATTTAGAAATTTATGCTCTAAAAATTCCTTAGGACTTCGTTGTAATTTAGAATTTTCTTTAGCACCAAAAGAGCTTTATAATCCTTGTGGAAGATATTCAAGACTTGGAATTTTAAGTAAAGATTTAGAAAATGCAAATTTAAGCGACGTAAAGGGACTTCATTTTCACGCTTTATGCGAGGAAAGTGCTGATGCTTTAGAAGCTGTTTTAAAAGTATTTGAAACAAAATTTGGCAAATGGATTAAGAAAATGCAATGGATTAATTTTGGAGGAGGGCATCATATAACCAAAAAAGGTTATGATGTGAAAAAATTAATTAGGCTTTGTAAGGAATTTAGCGATAAATATGGAGTGCAAGTATATCTTGAACCTGGTGAGGCAGTTGGTTGGCAATGTGGTATTTTACTAGCAAGCGTAATTGATATAGTAGAAAATGAGAAAAAAATAGCCATTTTAGATGTTTCAAGTGAAGCTCATATGCCAGATACTATTATTATGCCTTATACAAGTGAGGTTTTAAATGCAAGAATTTTAGCAACAAGAGAAAATGAAAAGATTTCAAATTTGCAAAAAGGAGAATTTGCTTATCTTTTAACAGGTAATACTTGTTTGGCTGGAGATGTAATGGGAGAATATGCTTTTAAAAAAGAATTAAAGCGAGGGGATAAAATAGTATTTTTGGATCAAATTCATTATTCTATAGTTAAAAATACCACTTTTAATGGAGTAATACTTCCTAATTTAATGCTTGCAAATAAACAAAATAAACTTCAAATGGTGAGAGAATTTTCTTATGAAGACTATGCTAGAAGGAATTAATATTATTCCTAAATAGCATAAAATAATTTATATTAATGAATTTTTGTAAATTTTAATTGAGATTTTTTATAGAATGTTTATAATAAGCATTTATATTATATAATATCTATATTATAGCTATTTGAGCAAATTTTAAGCCTTAATTTTTTTTATAAAATTCAGTTTTTTTTAAAACAAATCATACTAAGATAAAACTTGTATAAAATAAGGTAAAATCAAATATTAGGCTATATTTGCATAATAAAAACTTATTTTATTTCCTAAATTTTTAGCAAAGAATTTTATCTAGGATTTTGTATGGATTTAGCAAAATTAAGATTAGCTAGAAGTCTTTATTATCAGTGCTTTGGAGAACTTTTTGTATTTTCTTTTTCTAAGCAACGATTAGCTTTTTTAAATGATTGTCTAAAGATGATGAAAGAAACTTCATTTGATGAAAATTTAATTGATAGTTTTGATATTTTGATTGAAAATTCTAAAACAAAATTAAATTTATTTTTTGATGAATATGAAAATCTTTTTTTATCTCTTAAAAATTCTATTCCTATAACTTTTTCTTATATTGAAGAAGGTTTTGAAAATTCAAGAGCACTTATTTGCGTTAGAGAAATTCTTATAAAAAGCAAAATAAGGCGTAATGAAAAATTCTTCAAAGAAAGTGAAGATCATATAGGATTTTGCTTTTTTTTAATGAGTGAATTTTTAAAACTAGAAGAAGATATTTTGGCAAAAGAATTATTTGAAAAAGTTATTAATCAAAGTATTGATGAGTTTATTATTTTAATTTTAGAAAATGAAGAAGCAAAGCTTTATAAAGAAGTAGCTTATATCTTAAGTGCTTTTATAGAATTTGAAAGATCTTGTTTTGGGCTTGGCAAAAATATAAGAAATACTACTAAAAAAGTACAAAATGATTTATCTAGATCTGAATTCTTAAGAAGAGAGGTAAATAAAAAAAGGAGGTTGGGTGAAAAATCGTAGAGAATTTCTTAAACGATCAGTATTAGCTTTAGGTAGTGCTGGGTTGTTATCTGGTGCAAGTTTAGCTTTGGCTAAAGATGAAGATCGCAAAGATTTAATCAAAGGTAAAAGCAAAAAAAAAGAAGTGCTTTTTCAAAGAAGTGCTAATTGGGAAAATTATTATATAAAGGCTGAGTGATGTCAAGTATGAATGCAAGTATTAAACTTAATCGTCGTAATTTTTTAAAAATGGCTGCACTTTCTTCTTTAGCAACACCTCTTTTAGCAAGAAGTGAAAACATTAGAGAGGTAAATGATAGCGAAATTAAAGAAGCTTATGAGGGAAGTAAAAAAGTAAAAACAATTTGTACAGCTTGTTCTGTTGGTTGTGGCATTATTGCAGAAGTGCAAAATGGTGTTTGGGTACGTCAAGAAATTGCCCAAGATCATCCTATAAGTTTAGGCGGACACTGCTGCAAAGGTTCTGATATGATCGATATGGTGCGTTCTCATGTGCGTTTAAAATATCCTATGAAAAAAGAAAATGGAGAGTGGAAACGCATTTCATACGAACAAGCTTTAAGTGAAATTGGAGAAAAGCTAGCCACTTATCGCAAAGAAAATCCTGAAAGTGTTATGTTTTTAGGTTCTGCAAAGCTTAATAATGAACAAGCTTATTATATAAGAAAATTTGCAGCATTTTTTGGAACAAATAATGTAGATCATCAAGCTAGAATTTGACACAGCGCAACAGTCGCCGGTGTGGCGAATACATTTGGTTATGGCGCTATGACAAACCATCTTGGAGACATTCAAAGAAGTAAATGTATTATTATTATTGGAGCAAATCCAGCAGTAAATCACCCAGTAGGCTTTAGGCATTTTTTAAAGGCAAAAGAAAAAGGTGCTAAACTTATAGTTGTAGATCCTAGATTTACAAAAAGTGCAGCTAAGGCAGATATTTATGCAAGAATTCGTCCAGGAACAGATATTGCCTTTATGTATGGAATGTTAAAAATTATTTTTGATGAAGGTTTAGAAGATACAAAATATATTGATGAAAGAGTTTTTGGTATAGATAAAATTCGCGAAGAAGCTGCAAAATGGACAGCTGAGGAAGTAGAAAATGTTACAGGAATTCCAAAAGAACTTTTAATAAAAATTACCTATGAAGTCGCTAAAAATAAACCAACTACGCTTATTTGGGCTATGGGTTTAACTCAACACACTGTAGGAACTTCAAATACACGTTTAGCACCTATTGTGCAAATGGTACTTGGAAACATAGGTAAATTTGGCGGTGGAGTTAATATCTTACGCGGACACGATAATGTTCAAGGTGCTTCAGATATGGCGTGTTTGAGTGAAAATTTACCAGGTTATTATCCTTTAAATGAAGCGACTTGGAGATACTATGCCAAAATTTGGGGTGTGGATTATGAATGGCTTTTAGGGAATTTTGTAAGTAAAGATTGGATGCATAAAACTGGACTTTCACTTGCTAGATGGTGGGCAGCAGCTTTAAATGGAAAAGATGGAAATGATGCTATTGATAATGCTGGAACACCTTTAAAAGCTTTAGTAGTTATGGGAAATGGTATTACTTCGACCGCACAACAAGCCAAAGTTAAAGAAGGTTTAGAAGCTTTAGAACTTTTAGTTTTGGCAGATCCTTTTGTAAATGAAGCAGGAATCATTGCAGAAAGAAAAGATGGAATTTATCTTTTACCTGCAGCAACGCAGTTTGAAACAAGTGGAAGTGTAACTGCAACAAATCGTAGCGGACAATGGAGATTTAAGGTTGTAGATCCACTTTATGAAAGCAAAGAAGATCAAGAAATTTTATTTGAGCTTGCTAAAAAATTAGGTTTTTATGAAGACTTTACTAAAACTTTACGTGATGAAAAAGGTGAAATTGTTTGGCCTGAAAATGCTACAAAAGAAATTGCAAAAGCAGTTAGAAGTATAGGACTTAATGGTTGGAGTCCTGAGAGGCTTAAAAAACATACTTTGTATTGGGATAAATTTGATGAGGTAACTTTAGAGGGAAAAGATGAAGTTGCGGGTGAATATTACGGACTTCCTTGGCCTTGCTGGAGCGATAAACATCCAGGTTCTCCTGTACTTTATAATACTGATATCGAAGTGGCAAAAGGCGGTATGGGTTTTAGAAATAATTTTGGGCTTGAATATGAAGGTGAAAGTTTATTAGCTAAAAATGCACCTTTAAATTCACCTATTAATGTAGGATATCCGCAAATCACTAAAGATAATATAGAAAAAGTTTTAGGCATTACTTTAAGTGCAGAAGAAAAAGAAAAAATGGGATCAACTTGGTCTTATGATGATAGTGATATTATTGCGACTAAATGTATAGAAAAAGGTATTGTTCCTTATGGAAATGCTAAAGCTAGAGCTATTGTTTGGACTTTTAAAGATAAAATTCCACTTCACCGCGAACCACTTCATTCTCCAAGAAATGATTTAGTGCAAAAATATCCTAGTTTTGAAGATCAAAAAGCACTTTATCGTGTGGATACTAAATTTATTTCTGTGCAACAAGCAAAAGATTATTCTAAAGAATTCCCGCTTAATCTTGTTACTGCAAGGCTTGTAAATTTAAATGGTGCAGGTATGGAAAATAGAGCGTCTATGTATCTAACACGCTTAACTCCTGAAATGTTTTGCGAGATTAATCCTGAGTTAGCAAAAGAGCAAGATATTAAAGCAGGGGATATGATTTGGGTGCATTCTCCAGAGGGAACTAAAATTCATGTTAGAGTAAAGGTTAATCCAGGCATAGCAAAAGATATGATTTTCTTACCTTTTCATTTTACGGGTGTAATGCAAGGAGTAGATTTAACTCACAATTTCCCTAAAGGAACTAAACCTTATGCAAGTGGAGAAAGTGCAAATACTGTAACAAATTATGGTTATGATATTATGTGTCAGATTCCAGAGACTAAAGGTGGGCTTTGTAGAATCAGCAAGGATGGAAAATGAGTAAAATAAATTTTGCAAATTTAGAAAAAGAACGTTTAAAATTCTTTTGTGATAATGAGCGTTGTATCGATTGTAATGGCTGTGCGGTAGCTTGTGATGAAGCGCATGAACTTCCTATTCATATTCGCCGTCGTCGTGTAATCACCTTAAATGAAGGAATTCAAGGAAAAGAAGTTTCAACTTCTATTTCTTGTATGCATTGTGATGATGCTCCTTGTTCTATTGTTTGTCCTGTTGATTGTTTTTATATTCGTGCTGATGGTATTGTTTTGCATGATAAAGAGATTTGTATAGGTTGTGGATATTGTCTTTATGCTTGTCCTTTTGGGGCTCCTCAGTTTCCAAAAGATAGTGTATTTGGTAATAAAGGCATTATGGATAAATGTACTATGTGTGCAGGAGGTCCTGAAGAGACTAATTCAGAAAAAGAAAGAGAACTTTATGGGCAAAATCGTATTGCAGAAGGTAAAGTGCCAGTATGTGCGGCTATGTGTTCAACAAAAGCACTTTTAGTCGGCGAAAGCTCTAAAATAGAAGAAATTTATCACAATAGACTTACAAATAGAAATTATGGTATTTTAAATCCTTCAGAAAGTATAGAATGGAAAATTGCTTATACTAGAAAGGAACGCTTATGATAAAAGTATTAATAGCACTTTTAACAAGTTTTGTAAGTTTATTTGCCTATGGCAATGAGAGAATGGGACAAGATACTCAAATTTGGGATTTTCATCGTATCACAAATATCCCAAATTATGATAATTTTGGCAAACTTTGGACAACCTTACAAGGTGAATATATAGCCACTATAGCTTTAATTGCTATAATTGCAGTATTAGCTGCTTTTGCTTTACATTATATGATAATAGGACCTAAACAATTCTCTCACGATGGAAAGAAAATTTATGCCTTTACCTTGTTTGAAAGAATTTTTCATTTTATAGCAGCAATTTCTTGGGTTATTTTAGTTCCAACAGGATTTATTATGATGTTTGGATCTTATTTTGGAGGAGGAGTTTTTGTAAGAGTTTGTAAAAATTTACACGCTTTTGCAACAATTTTATTTATCATTTCTATTATCCCTATGTTTTTATGCTGGATTAAAAGAATGCTTCCTGCAAGTTATGATATTAGATGGATGATGATAGTTGGAGGTTATTTAAGTAAAGTAAAACGTCCAGTACCTGCAGGTAAATTTAATTTTGGTCAAAAGTCTTGGTATTATATTGCTGTATTTGGTGGCTTTTTGATGATAATTACAGGTGGATTTATGTATTTTCTTGATTTTAATTCTGTAGCAATTCAAAATCTTTTTGGTTTAACTCAAATTGAACTTTTAAGAATTTCAGCCATTATTCATAATTTCTTAGGAATAGTATGTGCAGTATTTTTTGGAGTACATATTTATATGGCTGTTTTTGCTATAAAAGGAAGTATCCATTCTATGATTAATGGTTATAAAGAAGAAGAAGAAGTTTATATACTCCATTCTTACTGGTATAAAGAACTAAGCAATAAAAAACAGATTGAACCTACTTTCTCTTATGATTCTAGTGTGAAAATTTGATGTGTTTTTATTATGCTATAATTTCCTAAAATTAGTTTAGGAAATTATATGCAAGAACAAATTCAAATTACAAGAAAATATTTTTATGAATTTTTTTCTTTAGCTTTTGATTTTATAGATGAAGAAAAATTTAATATTTTTATAACGCAGGCAAAATTTTTAAGTCAAATTCCTTTAGAAGATAAGCTTACTAAAGATTTTGAGATTATTTTAACTTATGATTTAAAAACTTTTTTACAGGAACAAAATGCAGTATTTTTTGATTTTTCTTATGTAAATGTTCCTACTACAGCTTCGTTTTATGATGAAGGAAGAGATGATGGTAGAAAAAAACTCCAAGCTTGTGCAATTTTACGTAAAAGTCCTTATAGAAAAGATGAAAAATCATCACAAAGTGAAGATGAATTTGGTTTTATTTTCGCTTTAATGCCTTATTTGATTGATTTTGATAAAGAATTAGCAAAAGAATTTTTTGAAAAAATTTTAAATTCAGTAATTGATGAATTTATTGAAAAATTAAAAATTCATAAAAATTCTAATTTTTTTATCCATTTTGGAAATATTATGGAGGTATTTTTTAAATTTGAGAGAAGTATTTTGAATTTAGAAAAACCTAAAAAAACAACTTCTAAAAGCATAGCCGATATTGCCTTAGAGCGTTTACCTTATGAATCAAAACTTCCAACTCAATTTAGTAAAATTAATATTGATGAGTTAAGCAAACTTTAAACTCTATAATCGTCCTTTATTTTATTGATAATTTACGCTTTTAATTTTTTTTTATATTTAATTATGTAGAATTTGAATAAATTTGAGTATATTTATCGATATATAGAGTATTTAAAAATATTCAAAATTTACTTAAAATTATAAAAAGGGGAGTATATGAATGGAAATTCATCAAGGCGTAATTTTCTTCGTAAGTCTTTAAAAGTAGGAGCAACTGCTTTAGTTGTTTCAAGTGTAGCAAAAGCAGCAACACAAACAGAACTTTTAGATAAAGAAAAGAATGTTATATTTGGCAAAAGCAATAAAAATGAAGTTCTTTATCAAGAAACAGCTCATTGGGAAGCTTATTATAAAGCAGCTTATTAAAAAACTAAAGAAAGGAATAAAATGGTATTAGCTAGAAGGAATTTTTTAAAATTTGCAGCTATATCTTCTTTGGCAACTAGTGCTTTTGGTGTAGAAAATAAAAATTTACGTCAAGCTAGCAAAGAAGAAATTGCAAATCCTTATCCTAATTCAAAAATAGTTCGAACAATTTGCACCATTTGTAGTGCGGGTTGTGGGATAAAAGCCGAAGTTCAAGATGGTGTTTGGGTGCGTCAAGAAAATGCTGTAGAACATCCTATTTCTCAAGGTTCTCATTGTTGTAAAGGGATTGATCAAATTGATCTTACTAAATCAAAACAACGTATTAAATATCCTATGAAAAAAGAAAATGGTAAATGGATTCGTTTAAGTTGGGAACAAGCTATTAATGAAATAGGCGATAAGATGCTTGATATCCGTAATGAAAGTGGGCCTGATAGTGTTATGTTTTTGGGTTCTGCTAAATTTAATAATCAACAAGCTTATTATTTTAGAAAATTTGCAGCTTTTTGGGGAACAAATAATATAGATCATGTAGCTAGAATTTGACATAGTGCAACAGTTGCCGGTGTGGCAAATACATGGGGTTATGGCGCTATGACAAATCATTTTGGCGATGTTTGTAAAAATTCAAAAATGATGATTATTTTTGGAGCTAATACTGCGGTTGCAAATCCTATAGGTTTTAAACATTTACTTCGTGCAAAAGATCGAAATAATGCAAAATTAGTTGTAGTAGATCCTGTTTATACAAAAACTGCTGTTCATGCAGATGAATACGTAAGAATTCGCCCAGGGACAGATATAGCTTTAGTCTATGGTATGCTTCATCTTATCTTTAAAAATGGTTGGGAAGATAAAGAATTTATCAAAACACGTTCTTATGGTGTTGATGAAATCAAAGAAGAAGCTGCAAAATGGACTCCTGAAGAAGTAGAAAATGTTACAGGTGTTCCAGCAGCTCAACTTGAAAAAATTACTCAAATGTTAGCAACAATTAAACCTGCTACACTTTTTTGGGCTTTAGGTATTACTCAGCATTCTGTTGGTAGTTCAAATACACGTGTTTTAGCGATTTTACAACTTGTTTTAGGAAATGTAGGTAAAGAAGGAGCCGGAACAAATATTATTCGCGGACACGATAATGTTCAAGGTGCTACTGATATGGGTTGTCTAGCTGATACCTTGCCAGCTTATTATGGTTTAGGTAATGATGCTTGGGAGCATTTTTGCAATGTTTGGGGAGTGGATATGGAATATATGAAAAGTCGTTTTGCACCCCCAAGTGATGGTAAAAATTGGATGAATGAGAAAGGATTTTCGCTTGCTAGATGGTGGCAAGGTGTTAAAGGTGTTATACCTTATGGGAATGATAAAGTCGTTTCAAATTCAAACATACGTGTTCTTTGGGTTCAAGGTACTGGAATTACTTCTATGGCACATACGGTTAAAATTCAAGAAGCTCTTAAAAAACTTGATATGATAGTTATTGCCGAACCTTTTGTTAATGAGGTAGCGGTTTTAGCTGATCGTCCAGATGGAATTTATATTATTCCAGCTTCAACTCAATTTGAAAGTGAAGGTTATGTAACAGCTACAAATCGTGCTATGCAATGGCGTTCTCAAGTTGTAAAACCAATATATGAAAGTAAAGAAGATCAAGAAATTATGTTTGCTTTTGCTAAGAAATTCGGTTTTTATGATGAATATACACGCGGAATGAAAATGCAAGTGTTAGATTATGAATTAAAACAGGTGAAAACAGATAATGAATCTTTTATTTGGCCTGATGATGCAACAACTGAGATGAGTAATGGACTTTTAAGCATAGGGTTACGTGGAATTTCAGCAGAGCGTTTAAGAAAGCATCAACAAAATTGGGAAAATTTCGATCCTGATACTCAAGAAGGTTTAAGTGGAGAAGTTAAGGGTGAATATTACGGACTTCCTTGGCCTTGTTGGGATCAAGAACATCCTGGAACTGCTATTTTATGGAATAAAGATATTCCTTATGCGCGTGGAGGTATGGGATTTAGAAATCGTTTTGGATTAGAACATAATGGAGTAAGTCAGCTTGCAGATGATTCTATAAGCTTAAAAGATTGTAAGGTCAAAGGTGGATATCCGCAAATCACTAAAGATAATATAGAAAAAGTATTTAATATTAAGCTTAGTAATGAAGAAAAAGCTAAAATGGGATCTAGTTGGAGTACTGATATTTCAGGTATTATCTTGGAAAAATGTCGTCAATTAGGAGCTTGTTGTTTGGGAAATGCTAGAGCTAGAGCTATAGTTTGGGAATTTGCTGATCCTATTCCTAAACATAGAGAACCTATCCATTCTCCTCGTTGGGATCTAGTGCAAAAATATCCTACTTGGGACGATCAAGAAAAACCAAATTTCCGTGTCACCACTGCTTTTAAAAGCGAACAACAAAGAAAGGATTGGAGTAAAGAATTTCCTATTATTGTTTCTAGTATGCGACTTGTTAATCTTAGTGGCGCAGGTATGCTAGAAAGAACAAGTAAATATTTAGCAGCTATTACTCCTGAAATGTTTGCAAATGTTCATCCTGAACTTGCCTTAAAGTATGGTATAAAAAATGGAGATATGATGTGGATACATTCTCCTCAAGGAACAAAAATAAAAGTAAAATGTGTTCATAATCTTTCAGTAACTCCAGACAGAATTTGTATGCCTTATAACTTTGCGGGGATATTACAAGGAGTAGATTTAAGTCACAATTATCCAGAAGGGACAAAACCTTATACTATAGGTGAGAGTTCAAATACTATTACAAACTATGGTTTTGATATTAATACGCAAATTTCTGAATTTAATGCAGGTCTTTGCAGGATAGAAAAGGCATAAATATGACTAGAATAAAATTTTTTGTAGATACTCAAAGATGTACTTCGTGTTTTGCTTGTCAAGTGGCTTGTTCAAGTGCGCATGAAGTACCTGTAGAAATTAATCGTCGTAAAGTGGTTACTTTAAATGAAGGAATTCAAGGAAAAGAAGTTTCAACTACTATAGCTTGTATGCATTGTGATGATGCTCCTTGTTCTATTGTTTGCCCTGTTGATTGTTTTTATATTCGTGCTGATGGTATTGTTTTGCATGATAAGAAAAAATGTATAGGTTGTGGATATTGTCTTTATGCTTGTCCTTTTGGTGCACCTCAGTTTCCTAGACATGGAGTTTTTAATGTCAAAGGTGAAATGGATAAATGTACTATGTGCGCAGGAGGTCCTGAAGAGACTAATTCAGAAAAAGAAAGAGAACTTTATGGGCAAAATCGTATTGCAGAAGGTAAAGTGCCTATGTGTGCAGCAGTTTGCTCCACTAATGCTTTACTCGTTGGCGAAAGCTCTAAAATAGAAGAAATTTATCACAATAGACTTACAAATAGAAATTATGGTATTTTAAATCCTTCAGAAAGTATAGAATGGAAAATTGCTTATACTAGAAAGGAACGCTTATGATAAAAGTATTAATAGCACTTTTAACAAGTTTTGTAAGTTTATTTGCCTATGGCAATGAGAGAATGGGACAAGATACTCAAATTTGGGATTTTCATCGTATCACAAATATCCCAAATTATGATAATTTTGGCAAACTTTGGACAACCTTACAAGGTGAATATATAGCCACTATAGCTTTAATTGCTATAATTGCAGTATTAGCTGCTTTTGCTTTACATTATATGATAATAGGACCTAAACAATTCTCTCACGATGGAAAGAAAATTTATGCCTTTACCTTGTTTGAAAGAATTTTTCATTTTATAGCAGCAATTTCTTGGGTTATTTTAGTTCCAACAGGATTTATTATGATGTTTGGATCTTATTTTGGAGGAGGAGTTTTTGTAAGAGTTTGTAAAAATTTACACGCTTTTGCAACAATTTTATTTATCATTTCTATTATCCCTATGTTTTTATGCTGGATTAAAAGAATGCTTCCTGCAAGTTATGATATTAGATGGATGATGATAGTTGGAGGTTATTTAAGTAAAGTAAAACGTCCAGTACCTGCAGGTAAATTTAATTTTGGTCAAAAGTCTTGGTATTATATTGCTGTATTTGGTGGCTTTTTGATGATAATTACAGGTGGATTTATGTATTTTCTTGATTTTAATTCTGTAGCAATTCAAAATCTTTTTGGTTTAACTCAAATTGAACTTTTAAGAATTTCAGCCATTATTCATAATTTCTTAGGAATAGTATGTGCAGTATTTTTTGGAGTACATATTTATATGGCTGTTTTTGCTATAAAAGGAAGTATCCATTCTATGATTAATGGTTATAAAGAAGAAGAAGAAGTTTATATACTCCATTCTTACTGGTATAAAGAACTAAGCAATAAAAAACAGATTGAACCTACTTTCTCTTATGATTCTAGTGTGAAAATTTGATACTGTTTGACTTTCTAAAAATTTTTTAGAAAGTCTTTATAATTATTATCTTATTTTATTATGATTTAATTTTTCTTTTATCTTAATGTTATACTTTAAATAATATTTACTGATTTTAAAATATAGTTAAAGGAAAAATATGGCTTATACAATCATAGAAGTAGAAAGAAAAACAGGAGTTTCTAGTAGAACGCTTAGATTTTGGTTAGATAAGGGTTTGTTTCCTTTTGTGGAAAAAGATAAAAATGGAGTGCGTTATTTTAGTGAAAAAGATTTAGAGTGGGTGGTTTGGGTAGATTGTTATAGACAAATTGGTATGAGTATAGAGGATGTTAAAAAATATATTTTTTTATGTATTAAAGGAAAAAATACAGCAAAAGAGAGATTAGAAATTATTTTAAAACTAAAAGAAAAAACATTAAAAGATGTAAAGAAATTAGAAAATATTTTGGAAAAACTTGATTTTAAAATAGATTATTATGAAAAAATGATTATGGAAAATAAAGATGAATTAAATCCTTTAAGCAAAGATTATGTTAAATGTAAAAGGTGTGTAAAAATTTAAAAATATTAATTTTTACTCTTGACTTACACTAGATGTTAGATTTTATACTTTTAAAAATTTAAAATCGAAAGGATAAAATGCTAACCCTAAACAAAGATAAAATGTCTAATTCCCAAATTATTTTAGTATTTTGTTTAGGTGTATTTGGAATTTTAAGTACAGAGCTTGGGATGATGGGGATCATTCCTGTAGTATCTGAAAATTTTCATGTGAGTATTTCTGATGCAGGTTGGAGTGTGAGTGTTTTTGCACTCGTAATAACTTTTTGTGCACCTATAGTTCCTTTGCTTTGTGTAAATTTCAATCCTAAAAAATTAATGCTTATTTGTCTTTTAGTTTTTGTATTTTCTTCTTTGGCAAGTGCTTTTGTAAATGAGTTTTGGCAATTGCTTATTTTTAGAGCTATCCCTGCTTTTTTCCATCCTATTTATATAGCTCTTGTTTTAAGTATGGCTACTAATTTAGTTGAAGATAAAAAAGAAGTCCCAAAAGCTACAGCTAAGATTTTTGCAGCAGTGAGTGCAGGGATGGTTTTAGGTGTGCCTATGACTAGTTATTTTGGTGGAAATTTTAGCTTTGAAGTAGCAATGTTA
Organism: Campylobacter sp. TTU_617; assembly: GCF_016599045.1. GTDB lineage: Bacteria > Campylobacterota > Campylobacteria > Campylobacterales > Campylobacteraceae > Campylobacter_D. The sequence goes on along the minus strand of NZ_JAENKV010000014.1, from coordinate 5,450 downwards.
TTTTTTTGTATTTTAAATAGCTTATCTTTTATAGCAACTTTGTTGTTTGTACCTGATTTTAAAAGGATAAATTCTATTAAAATAACTAAGCAATTGCTTATCTTAAGATATCCACTTTTGTGGATTAGCATTCTTTGTGTTATCTGTGTAAATGCTGGAATTTGGGGATTTTATTCTTATTTTTCTGATTTTTTGCATAGTGTAGCAAAGATGAATTTTACTTTCATTAGTATTGTATTAGCTATTTACGGTTTTTCAAATATTATAGGTAATTATATAGCAGGAAAAACTCTTGTTAAAAATGCACATTTTACTTTACTTTTAACGCCTTTGATTATGATCATATTTTATACTTTACTTTTTAATTTTTATGGCCAAATTATGTTAATTATGTTTGCTTTTATATTAGGAATTTTAGCTGGAATAATGAATAATGGCACACATTTTATAATAAATCATCCTTTTCCAAAAGCTCCTGATTTGAGCAATGGACTTTTTATAAGTGTAGCTAATATAGGATTAAGTAGTGGAACAGCTATTTGTGGGATGGTTATATCTTTAAGTAACACCCGCTTTATCATTATAAGCACTATTTTTTTGTTGATTTTAGGAATTATGATGATTTTATTAAGAAGGAGGATAGAAAAAGTGAAATTAAGATTTTAATTTCCAAATTTAATAAGCTTATATTTTATACTAAAAGGAGATAAAATGAAAACTTTAATTATTTTTGCTCATACTTTTTGGAAAGATTCAAAAGTAAATCGTGCTTTATTAGAAAGCATAAAAGATATAAATAATTTAAAAATTCACAATCTTAGCACAAGCTATAATGATGGAAAAATTGATATTAATAAAGAACTTGCTTTGCTAAAAGAAGCAGATAAAATTATATTTCAATTTCCGCTTTTTTGGTTTAGTACCCCAAGTTTGCTTAAAGAATGGCAAGATAGAGTTTTAAGTGCAATTTTATATGGAGAAAAAGAGCTTTTAAAAGGTAAAATTTTTCAAGTTATTACAACTTTGGGTGGGGCTGAACAAAGTTATGATGGCCATCATGGTGCTACTTTAGAAGAGCTTTTAAAGCCTATTTATTATAGTTTTGAGTATTTAGGTTGTAAAAGTGTTAAGCCCTATGCTATTTTTAATGCAAGCGTTGATGGTCTTGATTTAAATGTCTATAAAAATTACTTAGTATAGTAATTTAAAATAGTTTTTTGCTATAAGTTGTTAAACTTATAGCTTTTTATCAAATATAAATTTTAAAAGAGTAGCAAATAAAGCTATTTTTCTAATAATATAAAATAATGAAAAATTAAAAAGTGTATAAAAATTTAAAAATATTAATTTTTACTCTTGACTTACACTAGCTGTTATGTTTTATACTTTTTGAAATTAAATTTCAAGGAGCGATAATGCAACGCAGAAAATTTTTTAAAAACACTATGATTTTAGCCGCTGGAACCACTTTGATAAATTCTGCATTAAGTGCAAAAGAAAATAATTCTTTAATGCAAAATGATCCTGAATTTTATGAAATTTTTAATTATTTTAGTGAAGTAGAAGTAACAAAATATAATAAATTAGATAAACAAAACACCCATTTAGTTAAATTAGCAGCCATAATTGCAAATGGCGGTAGTTTAGATTTTTTTAAAGAGTATTTAAATATAGCTTTAGCACAAAATATAAATCCTGTAGCCATTAAAGAGCTTATTTATCAAAGCGTGCCTTATTTAGGTTTTAGTAAGGTTTATAAATTTTTAGAGCTTTGTAATAAAATTTTTAAAGAATCCAATATATCTTTACCACTTAAAAATCAAGGGACCACTACTAAAGAAAATCGTTATGAAGAAGGTTTAAAGCTTCAAGTGCATATATTTAAAGAGGCAATTTTAAAAGGCAATGAAGATACTCCAGAAGATATGAAGCATATTAGAGAATTTTTAAGTTCTAATTGTTTTGGAGATTATTACACAAGAAAAGGTTTGGATTTAAAGACAAGAGAACTTTTAACTTTTGTTTTTTTAGCAAGTTTAGGAGGCTGTGAAAATCAGCTTAAAGGTCATATACAAGGGAATTTTAATATGAAAAATAATAGAGATATTTTAATTAGCACTTTAACACAAATTTGCCCTTTTATAGGTTATCCTAAAACATTAAATGCACTAAATTTGATAGAAGAAACAAGTAAAAAGTAAAATTTACTCTTGACTTACACTAGATGTTAGGTTTTATACTTTTAGTTAAATTATATAGAAAAATGTTTTGATAGCTAAGATTTAATAGTTTTCATTTAATTTAAAAATATTAATTTTTAATAAAAAAGGATAAAAAATGCAAAGAAGAGATTTTTTAAAAACATCAAGTATGGTAGCTTTAGGAACTTTAGCAATAGATTCTAATCTTTTGGCAAAAGAAAACACACAAGAAAAAACTAATAAACTTTTTTTAAATCCTAGCGAAGAAGCACTTAAAAATGTCAGCAAAAATCCTTTTGGTTTGGTTTATGAAAATGCTATAACTAAAAATCAAAAAGGTTGGGTAAATATTAAAAAAGTAAGTTATGGAACAAAAAACAATAAAAGTGTAGCCAATCTTTATTTACCTGCAAATTTTAATGCAAAATTAAGATATCCAGCTATTGTTGTAGCTCATCCAAATGGCGGAGTTAAAGAGCAAGTTGCAGGGCTTTTTGCACAAAAATTAGCAGAGCTTGGTTATATTACTTTAGCTTTTGATGCTTTTTATCAAGGGGAAAGTCAAGGTTTTCCACGCAATAAAGATATTCCATCAAGTAGAGTTGAGGATATCTCTAAAGCAATTGATTTTTTAGATACTTTTAAAGGAGTAGATAAGGAAAGAATAGGAATTTTAGGAATTTGTGGAGGAGGTGGCTACACATTAAAAGCAGCACAAAAAGATAAAAGATTAAAAGCAGTGGCAACTTTAAGTGCTTTTAATACAGGACTTGTGCGTCGCAATGGTTTTTTAAATAGCGAGCTTGATAAGATCCAAGAAAAATTATTAAATGCAAGCAAAGCAAGAGAATTAGAGGCTATAAGTGGTAAAATAAACTATACAGGTTTTGCTCCAAAAAAATTAAGCAAAGAAGAACTTGATAAAATTCCTACCGATCTTTATCGTGAGGGTATGATTTATTATGGTGATACTCACGCACATCCTAATTCTAGTTTTATTTATACAACAAGTTCTTTAATGGAGCTTATGAGTTTTGATGCAACTGATCAAATCGAGCTTATTAATCAGCCTTTACTTATGCTTGTAGGTGATAAAGCAGATACAGCTTATATGAGCAAAGAAGCTTTTGATAAGGCAATAGGAACTCAAAATAAAAAACTTTATACTATAAATAACGCCACTCATATACAAACTTATTATAAAAAGGAGGCGGTAGATGAAAGTTTAAATAAACTTAAAAGTTTTTATGAGAAGAATTTAAAAAATTGAGTTTAAGGATAAAAAATGCAAAAAAGAAGATTAAGAAATTTAGAAGTGAGTGTCTTAGGGCTTGGTTGTATGGGAATGAGCTTTGGTTATGGAGAAGCTAAAGATGAAAAAGAGATGATAACACTCATTCATAAGGCAAAGGATCTTGGCATTGATTTTTTTGATACAGCTGAAGTTTATGGTCCTTTTATTAATGAAGAATTAGTAGGTAAAGCAATAAAACCTTTTAGAAATGAAGCAGTGTTAGCAACAAAATTTGGTATCAGAATTGAGGGCACTAAACAAATTGTTGATAGCACACTTAGTAAAATCAGACAAAGTTTAGAAGGTAGTTTGAAGCGTTTGCAAACAGATTGCATTGATCTTTATTATCAACATAGAGTTGATACAAATGTTCCAGTTGAAGAAGTTGCTAATTTAATGAGCGATTTTTATAAAGAAGGAAAAATCAAAGCTTGGGGTATGAGTGAAGCAGGAATTCAAAGTATTAAAAGAGCTCATGCGGTATTCCCACTTAGTGCGGTGCAAAGCGAGTATTCTTTATGGTGGAGAGAACCTGAAAATGAACTTTTAAAAGTTTTAGAAGAATTAAATATAGGTTTTGTTCCTTTTTCTCCTTTAGGAAAAGGATTTTTAGCAGGTAAATTTGATGCAAATTCTACTTTTGAAAATAATGACTTTAGATCACAAGTTCCGCGTTTTAAAAGTGAGAATTTAAAAGCTAATTTAGACTTAGTTTATGCATTAGAAGATATAGCAAAAGCTAAAAATGCTACTTTAGCACAAATTGCTCTTGCTTGGGTTTTGGCACAAAAAGCATTTATTGCACCTATTTTTGGAACAACAAATTTGCAAAGATTAGAAGAAAATATTAATGCTATTAATATTGATTTTACTCAAGATGAATTAAGTCATTTAAAGAATATCTTAGACAAAATAACAATCAAAGGAGATCGTTATGCAGGTGAAGCAGCTCTTAGAGTTGGGAAATAAAAAAATTAGTTTATTTCTTATAGCGATTTTATGTAATCTTCTTGAAGGAGTGCAAATGCAAGAACTTGAAAGTAAAGGAATTTATGGAAATTTTAAAGGAGATAGTAAAATTTTTAGCGGAAATGTAAAAGTTTCTATGATGTTTAAGTCAAATGAGTGGAGGAATTTTAGTGGAGCCTTAGTTGAATTTGATCCTAGTGCAAGAAGTGCGTGGCATACACATCCGCAAGGACAAACTTTAATTGTTACAAATGGAGAAATTCTTACAAAAGTACCAGGACAAAAAGCATTTATTGCCAAAAAAGGCGATGTGATAAGTTGTCCTATAGGGGTAAAACATTTTCATGGTGCAACCAATACAAGTAGTGGGGCACATATAGCACTTACGGGTGAAAAAGATGGCAAAAATGTAGAGTGGTTTGAGCTTGTAAGTGATAAAGAATATAAGGAGGCATTAGATGAAGCAAAAAAATAAAATTATAAAATTAATGGCATTAGCTTTATTTTTTATTTTAGGAGTTAATATGCAAGCGCAAGAATTTATGAGTGTTAAAATTTCAGAAATAGAAGTTGATTGTAAATATTTAGAAGAATATAAAAAAATTCTAAAAGAAGAAAGTGAATTAAGCGTAAGAGAAGAAGATGGAGTTTTGGTGCTTTATGCCCTATCTCATAAAGATAATCCTTGTAAATTTAGCATTGTAGAATCTTATAAAGATGAAGAAAGTTATCAAAAGCATATACAAAGCGAACATTTTCAAAGATATAAGCAAGGCACTTTGCATATGGTAAAAAGTTTAAAATTTATTCCATTAGAAGCTTTAAGTCCTAATATGCGATTAAACAAAGAATTTTAATAAATTCTATAAAGCTTTAATTCAATTTAAGCTAAAACAATAAGTATGAACAATAAGTATAAGCTATATAGATATTAGTATATAAGGATAAATTTAATTATTAAAGATAAAAATTTAAACACTTAATAA
>NZ_JAENKV010000013.1 GCF_016599045.1 Campylobacter sp. TTU_617 | reverse complement strand
GTTTAAATATAGAATAAAATTAAATGATAGAAAGTTAAAATATAAAATAATACAAATAACATATAGGTTATAAAGCAATATAAAATAAATACAAATAGCATAAAAGCAATACAAAAATATAAATAGTAATTAAAAATAAAAATATAAAATCAATAATAATTTAAAGCAATAAAGATAAAAACATAATTAAAAACAAAGATTAAAAGTATAAACAAATAACTAAAAGCAATAATTAAAACAATAAAGATTAAAAATAACAAATAAAACTAAATAACTAAACATAAATAATAAAAATAAACATACAAACAAAAACAAATATAAAATTTATAATTCTTATAAATAAATATTTTGATTTTTAAAGATAATTCTTTATATTTTAATTCTTTATTATCTTTAGAAGTATTGTTTGTAATAAAATAAATTAAGATTTATTTTAATTTCATAAAAATTATTAAAATAAATAATTAAATTTATTTGTAGTTATATTTTTGCTTTTTAATTGTTTTTATATATAAAATAATTTTTAAAATAAAAAGTTATTGTTTAAGTTTATTTTATAATTAAATCTTAAATTCATAAAAGTAATATCATTTTATTTAAAAAATGATTAATATGATTATAATGTTTAAATAATTACTTTTTATATCAAAGTTAAATATTTAATTTGTTTTTAGAATCTTTGTGAGTTTTAATATATTTGAAATTAAAAATTCTTTTTTTGCTAATTTTGAATTTGTTTTAATTTCATATTCTGTATTTAATAAGACATTAAAAATTTCTTTGTATTGTTTAAGTTTAATACTAAATGCCAAAGAGCTTAAATTCGATCCAACTTTTAAAGGAGGTGTGAATCCAAAAAGTTCTTTAAAATCTATTTTTCCGTGAATTTTGGAGTAGATTAAAATTTTAAATAATTTATAAAAATTATTATTTAAAGAATTGATAAAAGCCATTTCGTTAAAATTTTCTAAAATATTTTCAAGATCTTTTTTTATATCTTGTTTTTTTACTAATTTTTCAAAAAAATCATCAAAATTTCCTGTGTTTAAAGCATAGCAATAGTTTTGAATGGTTTGTTCATTTACTTTTAAATTTTGAAATTTATTAAGTTCGTTTGCTGCTAAATATAAATTTTCATCAAAACTTTGAAGCAGGGTGTAAAGAGCATTGCTGGTGATATCAATATTGAGTTTTTTTGCTTTCATATCTAAAAGCTCTATTCCTTCTTTGGTGTTGCCGATTTTGAAAAATCTTACAAAATTATTTTCAAAGATTTTTTCTAGTTCATTTTGCCTGCTTGATTCATCATAAAATTCTAAAAGGAAAAAATTATCTGCATTATTTTTACAAAGTTCTATTAAAAATTTTAATTCTTTTGTATTTGGCTTTTTACTGCATTTGATTTCTAAGAGTTTCTTTTCGCTAAAAAGAGAATTTAAAGATAAAAAATCACTACATTTTGAAAAATTGTATTCTTCGAAATAGATTTTTAAAATTTCATCATTTGGATATTTTTCTTTAATAAGCTCTGAGAAAAATTCAATTTGAAAATTATCAGCCCCATAAAGAAAAAAGAAATTTGGAAAATTAGCCGTGTTTAAAAGAAGTTGCAAATCTTTTTTATACATAAAAATCCATTAATTTTCTAAAATTTTTGTAATTTTACCAAAAATTTTTGCCATAATAATATCAACTTCCTCAATACGTACTTGAACTCTTTGAAGTAAATTTACTTTGGCATTTTTAAGTATGATGTTAGCACCTTTGATTTCATCTTCTAGTTTTGCGATAATTACATTTTCATTTTCTATGATAAGTGCTTGGAATTCTTTTCCTTTATTTTTATCAGCCCATCTGGCAAATTTTCTATCCATAAAATCAAAAGCAACTTTATCGGCTTCTCTTTCTAATACGCTTAAATTTTCGCAAGTGCTTTGAATGTTTAATAATAAATAATTAAACAATTTATTGTCTTTTTTAAGTTTTGCTTTTAAAAGTCTATGAAGTATTAAATCAGAATAACGCCTTATAGGACTTGTAAAATGAGAGTATTTATTAAATCCTAAGCCAAAATGCCCCATATTAACACTTGAATATTCTGCCTTTTTTTGAGCTTTGATGATGAGTTTGTCTATCTCTTCTCTTAAGTTTAATTCTTCTGCTAAAGCTTGTATATTTTTAATCATTTCACTAAGATTTGCTTTGTATTCTACATCTATACCAAGACTTTGAATTTCTTTTAAAAGTTTTAGAATTTTTTTATGATCAGCACTTAAGTGATTTCTAAAGATTCCTATATCATCTAAAAGACTTGCAGCAGCTTTGTTGGCTAATAACATACAATCTTCTATTAAATTGTGTGAAGGGGTATCTTTTTCGTATGAAGTTGATTTAAGACTTAAGTCATCATTAAGGCTCATTCTTAATTCTTCTGTTTTAAATTCAAAAGCATTTTTAAGACGCTTTTTTCTTATGATTTTTGTAATTTCATAAAGCTTATAAAGCCACGAAAGTTCTTTTAAATCGGGTTTTTTTATCAAAATTTCATCTACTTCATCATAATTAAAACGGCGTTTTGAATTAATAATAGCTTCAAAAAGTTCTTCTTTTACAACTTTGTAATTTTCATCTAGGGTAATTTTAAAACAAAATACAAGTCTATCTTCTAAGGGTTTTAAAGAGCAAATGTTTTCACTTAAAGTTTGTGGAAGCATAGGTACAGCAATATGTGGAAAATATATAGAAAAACCACGACTTCTAGCTTCTTTGTCAATAGCCCCATAAGCAAAAATGTATTCGCTTACATCAGCAATTGCTACATAAAGTTCTTTTTTTTCTTTATCAAAATAAATTGCATCATCAAAATCTTTTGCGTGGATAGGATCTATGGTGCAAAAGGAGAGCATTCTTAAATCAATACGATTTTCATACATACTTGCATCGACAAGATCTCCATAAGAATTTGCTTCTTTTATGCAATTATCATTAAAACAAGAATTTTTGTTAAAAAGATTTAAAGAAATTTTTTCATCAATATTTTCATCATCAATATGACCTAAAACTTCTGTTATGCCGTTGTTATGATTTTCTATTTTTAAAATTGTTCCTAAGGGTAGAGCTTTTAGAGATTTTTGGGAAGCTTTTAAAGCTATACTAAGTCCTGTTTTTATATTCATCCCTAAAATAGCTTCGCCATATTTTTTAGTAATAACTAAAGAGGTTTCATTGGCTCTTTTTAAAATTAAAATAACTTTTGCTTTAGGACGCTTCTTTTTTAAGGGAAGTAATTTAGCTACAACTATATCTTTATAATTGGCTCCTTTTAAATTTTTATTTTCAATCAATAAATCTTGCTTGTAATTTTCATCAAAGCATTTTAAAAATCCTGTGCCTTTGTTTGAAATATCAAGCACTCCGAAGACGTAACCATTATTAAGATAAAATTTATTTTTATGTTCTTTTATGATATTGTTTGCTAAAAGTTCTCTTAGAATTTGTTTAAATTCATTATTTACTTCATTAGCTTTGATTCCATAATTTAAATGATTTAGAAATTCTTTCACTTTTTTACTTTAAATTTTAAAATTATAATTATTCTTGCATAAACTTCATAAAAAAAATATGAATTTCTTAATAAATATTTTGGTATAATGTAAATTTATAGTTTAATTTTTAAAGTTGGATCTGTTTTGATGAAATATTATATCTTTATAAAAGAATTATTTGTTTGAAAAATCTTATTCGTTTAAAATATTTTTTAATTATCTTTCTTTTAGTTTTAATTATCTTTCTTCTAGCTTTAAAAATTTTTACAGAATATAAAAAACAAGACAATTTTACTTTAACTCCAGTGCAAGAATTTAATTCTAGTCTTGATTTATTTAGTGAAAATAATCAAAACTTAAAAAATGATACCATCTTTAAAAATTATAATTATGATCAAGAACTTAATGTAACTTTTTTAGAAAAAAATCTAAATACACAAGATGATAATATAAGTTTAGATAATAATTTAAGTTCTGATTTAAATATAAGTTTTAATGAGCAAAATTTAAGCCATTTTAGTGATTTAAATTCTAGTTTGATTGCGCAAAAAACAAATATTTTAGAAGAAAAAAATATAAATCAAATACAAATTAATAACACAAAAAAACCAAAACTTGTTATTATTATCGATGATATGGCAAATTCTAAACAAGTAAATGAACTTAAAAAACTCAATTTAAAATTAACTCCTTCTTTTTTTCCTCCGGATAAAAGACATAAAAATACTCCACAACTTGCTTTAGAATTTAAATTTTTTATGGTGCATTTGCCTTTAGAAGCAATTAACTATAATAAACCAGAGCTTAAAACCTTAAAAGTAAGTGATTCTAAAGAACATATTGATGCAATGATAAAAAGTATTAAACAAGAATTTAAAGGTTTAAGATATATTAATAATCATACAGGAAGTTTATTTACAAGCGATGAGAATGCTATGAGAAAACTTTTTGATGCTTTTAAAAAACAAGATTTTATTTTTGTTGATTCTAAAACTATAGGAAAAACTAAAGCTTTAAAATTGACTAAAGAATATAATCAACCTTATATACAAAGAGATGTTTTTTTGGATAATGAAGATAATATTGATTATATTAAAAATCAACTTAAGCAAGTTATTAATTTAGCTTATAAAAAAGGTTTTGCTATAGCTATAGCACATCCTAGAAAAAATACTTTTAAAGCCTTAGAAGAAAGTAAAGAAATGCTTCTTAATGTGAATTTAGTTTATTTAAATGAAATTTATGGAAATTAAAATTTTAGATAATGAATTTTTAGCTTATTTTAAAACTTTAAAAAATCCTCCTAAAAAAATTTATTATAAAGGCAATCTTGAGTTATTAAAAAGAAAAAAGGTTGCAATTATAGGTTCAAGAAAAATGAATCTTTATACAAAAAAATGCGTTGAAGAGCTTTCTAGTATTCTTAAAGATAAGGTGAGTATAGTAAGTGGGGGTGCCTTAGGGGTAGATATAAGTGCTTCAAAAGCAGCTCTACCTAATACTATAGCAATTTTTGCTAATGGACTTAATCAAATTTATCCTAAAACAAATCAAAAAATTATAGAAGAAATTTATAAAAATGCTCTTGCTTTAAGCGAATATGAAGCAGATCATATCCCTAAAAAATATGATTTTTTACTTAGAAATCGTTTGATTATCGCTTTAAGTGATTGTATAATCATAGCACAAGCTGATCTTAATAGCGGATCTATGCAGAGTGCAAAATTTGCCCTAGAATTAAAAAAACCTTTATATGTTTTACCTCAAAGATTAAATGAGAGTCAAGGAACCAATGAACTTATAAAAAATAATAAAGCTAAGCTAATAACCAATTTTAAAGAATTTGCCTTGCAATTTGGTATTGAAGAAAAAGAAACACAAGATGAATTTTTAAAATTTTGCAAAAAAGGAGTAAGTGTTGAGGAAGCTTTAGCGATTTATGGCGATAAGGTTTATGAATATGAACTTGAAGGAAAAATTGATATAACAGGTATTTGGGTGAAGGTTATCATATGAATGCTCTAGCTTTAGATATAGGATTAAAGCGTATAGGTGTAGCACTTTGTGTAGATGAAAAAATAGCCATTCCTCTTGATGGAATTTTGCGTAAAAATCGCAATCAAGCTGCTAATGAGATAAAAAAATTATTTTTAACTTATAATGTTTCTTTGCTTATTGTAGGTATTCCAAAAGGTTCAAAAAGCGAAGAAGAAATGACAAAACGTATTAAACATTTTGTATCTTTGCTTGAATTTGATAAAAAAATTGTTTTTGTTGATGAAAGTTTTAGTTCTAAAGAGGCATTGAAATTAGGTGTAATAAATACACGCAAAAAAGATGCAAAATTAGATTCTTTAGCGGCTTTGATTATGATAAAGGATTACTTTGCTCTCTAAGATTAGTTCTTTATATACCAAAGAAGAATGGGAGAAAATACTAAATTCTTTTAAAGAAGAAAAAAACATTTGTGTTTTTTTAAATACTTTAAAAACTAATGCCAATTTTTTAGAAAATGAATTTTTAAAAGAAAATTTAGAATATAGAAAACTAAATGAATATTGTTATTTATTTAAGGCTAAAGATAAAAGTATATTAAGCTCTATGAAAGCTTTTGATGAAGCCAAATTTTATATACAAAATTACGCTTCTTATTTATGTGCTTTAAATTTAGAGGTTAAAGCAGGAGATAGTGTTTTAGACTTATGTGCTGCTCCAGGTGGAAAAAGTATAAATTTAGCTAATTTTATGAAAAATATGGGATATTTAGCTTGCAATGAAGCAAGTAAAGATCGTTTTTTTGTTTTGCAAAAAAATCTTAAAAAGTATGGAGTTAATGCAAAAATCTTTTTAAAAGATGGTAAAGTCATAGGAAATTTATGTCCTAATAAATTTGATAAAATTTTACTTGATGCACCTTGTTCAACATTAGCCAAAATGGGTTTTGATTTAAAAAAGAGTCATAAAGAAATTAAAAATATTTCAAAATTACAAAAAAAACTTTTACACTCTGCTTTAAAGGCGTTAAAAACCGGAGGTGAGCTTGTTTATAGCACTTGCACTTTTAGCAGAGAAGAAAATGAGGAAGTGGTAGAAAATGCCTTAAAAAGCGAATTTAAAATAAAACTTTTAGATATAAATTTAGAGCATGCTTTAGCTAAAGATGCACAAAGTGATGAATTTGATGAAATTTCAAAATGCAAACGCATTATACCAAGCTTAGACTATGATGGATTTTTTATAGCAAAACTACGTAAAATTTAAAATTCACATAGTGAAAAAAATGTGAATAAAATTAGAAATTCATTAATTTTTTAATTTTATGATTGATTTTTACAAAAAGCCAATGATTGGTTTTGAAAAAATTTTTTCATATCATATTTTTCAAGCAAAGTAGCATAAATTCCTTGTCTATAAAAACAATTTTTATCCATTCCATAACTTCTCCACATTTCAGTAAAAAGATGCAAACAAGGCATATTCCAATCTATATCAGCTTTTTTCTGTATAAATTTTTTACTTTGATTCCAAGGAATTTGACAGGCAAAAAGATAATCTTGTGCATATTTTTCATAAGAAAAATTTTGACACATATTTGCTAAAAAAGAAGGACCTATTATACCCAAGGGATATTTTTTTGATTATTTATAAGTTCTTTGCTTCGTTTATAAGTTCTTTACCAAATAAGCTTTGTTGCGGGAATTTGATTGAAGAAGTAGTTATTTTTTGTTGATTTATATCACCGTCTATTTCCTTAATAAAAAGATATTTTTTGGTATTAAAATCAAAAGCATTAAGGCAAATCATATCAAGATCTACCCATACCCCTTGCCCGTTTATAAAGAGTACAAAATCTAAAATAATCTGAAAATACGGCAAGACTAGTCTCTCTATCATCAAATAATAAATTATCAAAAAAAGATTATTTCATTAGCGTTTTTTAATATGAATTCTTATACAAAGAGGCATTTTTTTAAAAATTTTATCCTCTAAATTATAAGTATAGAGGATAAAATCATAATCTTTATCAAGCTAATATTTTATAGTTAAAAGTTCAAGAAGAGTGATTTACTATAACCTTCTCTAGTATGCTAAAAACTAAAAATCATTTTTTATAATTTGAAATAGCTTTTTGAAGTATTTCAATAGCAACTTTTTCATCTTTGAAATCTTGCACTTTTACCCATTTATTTGGTTCAAGCATTTTATAAGTTTCAAAAAAGTTTTTAATTTTATTTAAGATAGCTGGCGCTAAATCTGTGTAAGTTTTAATATTGTCATATCTTGGATCAATTTTTGAAGTAGGAAGAGCTAAAAGTTTTTCATCCATTCCGCTTTCATCTTCCATGATTAATACCCCTATTAAACGGCAAGGAATTACAGCTCCTGCTTGAATAGGATATTCATTTAAAATTAAAATATCTAAAGGATCATTATCATCAGCTAAAGTATTAGGAATAAAGCCATAATTTGCAGGATAAAATACTGCACTAGGTATAACACGATCTACAAAAATTGCACCACTTTCTTTATCAAGTTCATATTTAATATTTGAACCATAAGGAATTTCGATGACCGCATTGATTTTGTTTGGAATATCTCCAATTTTAATTTTATTTAAATCCATTTTCTCTCCTTATTTATATGTTTTAATTAATTTTTAGTATTAAATATTAGTTAATATCTAATTATAATCTTACAATTTATATAAAAAATAATTGTTTAAAATTTACAATAATTTATCTAGATAAATATCTTTATGCTAGATAGTTTCAATTTTATAATTTTTGTAAAATATAAATTTTTAACCCAATTTATTTTTCGGGTGTTATTTTAATATCTGAAAAATAATAATTTATTTTTTTCTTATAAATTAAATATTTTGAATTTTCTTTATAAGATCTTTTATATCAGCTACTATAGGATTAATAGCTCTTTCTCCATCTATGATAAAATGAAGTTTCTTTTTTTGATAAAAGCTTTGAATCTCTTCTAAAGGTTCTGTATAAACTTTCATTCTATTATAAAAAACTTCTTCATTATCGTCTTCTCCACGATTTCTTCCTAAAACCCTTTCTTTGGCTACTTCCTCACTTACTTTAACTTCAATGACTCCTTTGAGTTCTACTTCATTTTGTTCATTTAAAACTTTATCAAATTCCATCATTTGTTCTACGCTTCTAGGATAACCATCTATAATAATAGTTTTAGTTGGTGCAGTTTTTAAAGCCGACACTATGGTATTTACAACGATTTCTAGAGGAACTAAATTGCCTTTAGAAATAAAGCTATCGATTTTTTTTCCAAGCTCACTTCCGCTAGCTACTTCTTCTCTTAATAAATCACCTGTTGAGTAATGAGTAATATTTATATCAGAATTTGCTATTAAGCTAGCATCAGTAGTTTTACCGCTTCCTGGTGCTCCTATGATTAAAAATAATTCTTTCATTTTGTTTCCTCTCTTAATTTTATTCCAAGCTCTCTCATAGCCTCATTACTTGCACTTGATGGAGCATCTGTCATTAGACATTGTGCTCTTTGTGTTTTTGGAAAGGCAATCACTTCTCTAATACTTTTTGCACCTGTTACTAGCATAATAAGTCTATCAAGTCCTATTGCTATACCGCCATGCGGTGGTGCTCCAAAACTTAAAGCATCAAGTAAAAATCCAAATTTTTCTCTTTGTTCTTCTTCATTGATATTAAGAAGCTTGAAAACTTTTTGTTGTATATCATTTTTATGAATTCTTATACTTCCCCCGCCAAGCTCAACTCCATTTAAAACTATATCATAAGCAACAGAGCAAATCTCTTCTATATCGGTTTCATCGATATTTTTAGGCATAGTAAAAGGATGGTGCATTGCAGAATAACTTCCATCATCATTTTGTTCAAACATAGGAAAATCAACAACCCATAAGAATTCCAAAGCATTTGGATCTATAAGATTTAATTCTTGTGCTAGGAAAATTCTAAATCTCCCCATATAATTTAAAACAACTTTTTTATTTCCTGCACCAAAAAATACAACATCTCCTACTTCTAAATTACAGCGTTTGCTTAATTCTTTTAAATCCTCTTCACTAAAAAACTTACATAAAGGTCCTTTAAGCCCATCTTCTTTTACTTGTATGAAAGCAAGTCCTTGTGCTCCAAATTTACGTACAAATTCTTCAAATCTTTGCATTGCTCTTTTTGAAAAAATTGTATCACCTTTAGGCACACGCAAAGCTTTTACACGATTTTTTTTACTATCTTTTGCAATATTTGAAAAAATTTCATTATTTGATCTTGCAAAAATATCTATTACATCAATAAGCTTTAGATCATATCTTAAATCAGGTTTATCGCTTCCATAATTTTCCATAGCTTCTTTGTAGCTCATTTGTCTAAATGGGGTATTAACTTCTTTTCCGCAAGCTTTAAAAATATCTTTTAAAAAATTTTCTGCTACCTTAATCACATCTTCTTGTTTGCAAAAACTCATTTCAACATCAATTTGTGTAAATTCAGGCTGACGATCCGCTCTTAAATCTTCATCTCTAAAGCATTTAGCAATTTGAAAATAACGATCAAAACCACTGCACATTAGAAGTTGCTTAAAGAGTTGAGGGCTTTGAGGAAGAGCATAAAAATTCCCTTGATGAACGCGAGAAGGGACAAGATAATCTCTTGCACCTTCAGGAGTAGCTTTAGTTAAAATAGGTGTTTCTACTTCTAAAAATCCCATATTTGCTAAAGAATTTCTTGCTGCAATGCAAGCTTTAGAACGTAGAGCAAAATTGTTATAAAGTTTTGGATTTCTAAGCTCTAAAAAACGATATTTAAGACGTAATTCTTCATTTACATTTTCATCTGAAATAGCAAAAGGAGTAGCTAAACTTTCATTTTCTATATTAAGATGGGAGATGACAACTTCAATGTCTCCAGTTTTTAATTTGGGATTATTTAATCCTTCTCCACGGGGACGAATTTTGCCTTGAGCTATTAAAACATACTCATCTCTAACACGAGATGCTATTTCATGTGCTTTTGGATCATCTTTTGGATCGCAAACTAGCTGAATAATTCCACTTCTATCTCTTAAATCAATAAAAATAACACCACCATGATCGCGGTAACTATTAACCCAACCACAAAGAGTTACAACTTCGCCTACATTGGCAATGCTTAAGTCTGTATTATAATGAGTTCGCAATTTTTTTCCTTACTTGGTATTAAAAAATTTATATTGTATTATAGTATCTTTATTCTTTTGCTTAGCTAAGATTTGCTATAATTTTGTATGCAAAACAAAATTGATTATAAAAAGATTAAAAAAATAGGACTTGTTGTTAAACCTGATATTGATTTAACTCAAGAAATTTTATATCTAAAAAATATTTTAATAAAAAGAAAAATAGATCTTTTATTTTTAGAAGAACAAAATATAAATTTAAAAATTAATGAGTTAGATAATTTATTTAGAAAAAGTGATTTAATAATATCTTTAGGAGGGGATGGAACTTTAATTTCTTTATGTAGAAAAGCTTGTGAATATCAAAAACCTATTTTAGGAATTCATGCAGGGAATTTAGGATTTTTAACAAATCTTACAATGGAAAAGGTAGAAATTTTTTTTAATGATTTTTTTAAAGGAAAATTTAAAATCGAAAATCCTTTTATGCTTGAACTTACTTTACGAGATAAAAAAAATCAAATTATCAGTAAAAATGCATTTAATGACATAGTATTTTATAAAAAATCAAATATGTCTATGGCCAATATTAAAGTCTATCATAATAAAAAAATGTTTAATCAATATTTTGGAGACGGTTTGATTATCTCAACTCCAGCAGGATCAACTGCTTATAATTTAAGCGCAAATGGTCCTATCGTTTATACTTTAGCACAGGTATTTATTTTAACTCCTATATGCTCTCATTCGCTTACACAACGTCCTATTATTTTGCCTAAAGGATTTGAATTTGAAATAGGAGCAAAAGATTGTACTTTTTGTATTGATGGTCAAGAAAAATTTAAAGTAAATGATTTTAAAAATATTAAAATTGGCCTAGGAGAAAAAAGTGTAACTTTTATTTATCCTGATGACAGGGATTATTTTCAAGTTTTAAAAGAAAAATTAAATTGGGGAAATTAAAATGATAAATAGGATTTTAATAAAAGATAATTTAACTTTTAAAAATATCGAGCTTAATCTTACGCCAGGTCTTACGGTTTTTACAGGTTTAAGCGGTGCTGGAAAATCTGTTTTATTTAAAGCGATTTTATCGGCTTTTGCTTTATGTGATAGCGAGGCTAAATGCGTAGAGTTAAGTCTTGATGATGAGCTTAATTTAGAAGAATTTGGCATTGAAAATGAAGAAGAAAATATTTTTAAACTTTTAAAAGAAAAAACGGCAAAATATTTTGTTAATAATCAAAGTATTAGTAAAAAAAGCTTAAATTGTTTAAGTAAAAGTTTTGTTAAATATCTTAGCGTTAAAGAAAATAATGAATTTAACAATGAAAAACTACTTAATTTACTTGATGCTTTAGAAGAAGAAAAAAATCCTGATTTTAAGGAATTTAAAAAAGATTTTGAGATTAATTTTAAAGAATATGAAAAACTATCACAAGAATTAAATAAAATTCTAGAAGAAGAAAAAAAAATCGAAGAATTAAAAGAACTTGCTTTAATGCAAATTGAAAAAATTTCTAGTATTAATCCCAAAGTAGGAGAATATGAAGAGCTTTTAAAATTGAAAAAGAAACTTTCTAAAAAAGATAAAATTGATGAAGCATGGATGAAAGCTAGTGCTATTTTTGATCTAGAACAAACAGTGATTAATGCACTTAATTTAAGTGAGGTTAATTCTGATTTTTTTACAGAATGTTTAAATGAGTTGCGTATCGTTTTTGAAAATCAAAAAATGGAAGAGATGGATTTTGATATTGAACAATTACTTGATCGTATAGAAAATCTTTCTTATTTGGTTAAACGCTATGAAAGCATAGAAAATGCTTTAGAAATTTTAGAACAAAAAAAACAAGAATTGAATCATTATGAAAATTTAAGTTTTGAAAAAAAAGAATTAGAGAAAAAAATAAATGAGTTAGAAAAAAAAATTAACTCAGCTTGTGATAAATTTACTCAAATAAGATCTAATAATTTAAAAGACTTGGAAGCACATTTTAATTTATATTTAAAAAATCTTTATATGAAAAATTTAAGTTTTAATTTTTTACAAAATGAAAAAATAACTTTGCAAGGTAAAGATAAACTTGAACTCAATATTAATGAAGTAAATTTAAAAAAATTAAGTTCTGGAGAATTAAATCGTTTAAGACTTGCTTTAATTGCAACAGAATGTAAAATATTAGGTTCTGGAAAAGGAATTATTTTTTTAGACGAAATTGATGCTAATTTAAGCGGGAAAGAAGCTATGAGTATAGCTAAAGTTTTAAATGAACTTTCTTCTTTTTATCAAATTTTTGCTATATCTCATTTGCCACAACTTTCTTCTAAGGCTGATAATCATTTTTTAATAGAAAAAAATATTCATGAGAGTAAAGTAATAAAACTTGAAAAAAATGATCGTATCAAAGAACTTGCTAGAATGATAAGTGGCGAATTAATAAATGATGAAGCACTTGAATTTGCCAAAACTTTACTTAAAGATTAAGTTTTTTGTATTTTTATTTTTGTTATAATAAAACTTTTTTTATAGATAAATTTAAGGTGTAATAGTGAAAAATAAAATTCTAATTATTGATGATAATAAAATGCTTGGAAAACTTTTAGCAAAAAAAATACAAGCAACCCTTAATTATGAAGTGGATGTTGCTTTTAATTTTGCACAAGCTAAGGAATTATCAATAAGTGATTATTTCTTAAGTTTTATTGATCTTTGTTTGCCAGATGCACCAAATGGTGAAGCGGTAGATTTTATGATAGAGAAAAAATGTCCCACTATAGTTTTAACTGCAAGTACGGATAAAGCTACTAAAAATAATTTTATGGATAAAGATATACTTGATTATATTTGTAAAGAAAGCAATAGTTGTGTTGATCATATAATTAATTCTATTATTAATTTAAAACGCTATGAAAAAACTAAAGTAATCTTAGCAATGAGTAAGCTTAACGAGCGTAATGAAATAAAAAAATATCTTACTCAAAGATTTTTTAATGTTTTAGGTGCTGCTCATGGAGAAGAAGCTTTAAATTATTTAGAACAAAATTCAGATGTAAAACTTATTATTTGTGATGCTAAAATGCCAATTATCGATGGTACTCAACTTTTATTTAGTGTAAGAGAGCGCTATAGTAGTGATGATTTAGGAGTAATTATTTTAGGCGATAAAGATGATGAACTAGAAGTGGATATGCTTAAAAATAACGCAAATGATTATTTAATCAAGCCTATTAATAAGGAATTATTTAATTTTTGTGTAAATCGTTGTTTGGTATTTATGGATAATATGAAATTTTTAAATTCTTATAATCATCTTGATTTTGTATCTGGAGTAAAAAATAATGATGCATTAATGGAAGATTTGGAAAATTATTTAAATGAAATTTCCTCTAAAGATGAAGAATTTGCTTTTGCTTTTTTAGATATTGATAATTTAAAAACGATAAATGACGAATATGGTTATAATATAGGCGATGAAGTGATTAGAATTTGTGCAAAAGAAATTACTGATGAAATTAAGGGAAGAGATATCGTTGGAAGATATAGTGCTGAAAAATTTTGCATTATATTAAAAAATATCAATCAAGAAAGAGCCATTAAAATCTTTTCTCGTATTCGTGTCAATATTAAAAATGTAGGTGTTTTAGCTAATTTAGATGAGTTGTTTTTTACAGCATCCATAGGTATAGTTTTTGCTAATTCAAAAAGCAATAAACAAGATTTGATTCAAAAAGCAGAGAAAACTCTTTCTTTGGCAAAGTCTAATGGAAAAAATAGAGTAGAAGTATGTTTTTAGATTTAAAATTCGATAATAATTTAAAAATAATTGATACTCATTGTCATTTAGATAGTGATGTTTTTTTATCAGATTTGGATAAAGTTTTAAAACACTCTTTTGAAAATGGTATTGATAAGATTATTATTCCTGGTGCTAGTATTAAAGACTTAAAGCGTGCAAGAGAAATTGCTTATAAATATGAACAAGTTTATTTTGCTGCTGGGATTCATCCCTATGATATAGAACATTATGATGAGTGTATTTTAAGAGAATTTCTAAAAGATCATAAATGTATTGCTGTTGGTGAATGTGGGCTTGATTATTATCGTTTAAATGGTAAAGATGAAGAAATTAAAAAAAAACAAAAAGAAGTATTTATCGCTCAGCTTAAATTAGCAATTGAATTTAAAAAACCAGTTATTATCCACTCAAGAGAAGCGAATGAAGATACCTATAATATTTTAAAAGAGTATTCTTCAAAGCTTAATGGAGGAGTTTTGCATTGTTTTAATGCAAGTGAGCTTTTGTTAGATTTAGCTAAAATGGGTTTTTATTTTGGAATTGGTGGGATAGTAACTTTTAAAAATGCTAAAAAATTAGTTCAAATTTTGCCTAAAATTCCAAAAGATAAGCTACTTATAGAAACAGATACACCTTATTTAACTCCAGAGCCTTTTAGAGGCCAAAGAAATACTCCTTTATTAACACAGTTAGTTGGAAAAAAAATGAGTGAAATTTTAGATATTTCTCATAAGGAGCTTTTAAAGTTGTGTTATCAAAATTCTATAAATTTATTTTTTAAAGAAAATTAAAATGAAAAAAATAATTTTTGCTCTTATTGTAACTCTTAATTATCTTTTTGCACAAATTTATACTCCAGAATACTATAAAAAACAAGTAGATATTTTAAGAAATTTGGATATTGATCCTACCTTTATCAAAGATTTAAATTTTTTTCAATCTAAAGATGATTTGGAAAATAAGCATTCTCAAGTTTTGCTTGACTCTATGAAAAATTTTTCTGCTATTACCCCTATGATACGAGAAATTTTAATTAAAAATGATGTTCCTTCTGAGATTTTGTATTTAGCAATAGTAGAATCAGGTCTTAAAACTCATAGTATTTCAAATGCAAAAGCAGTAGGTATTTGGCAATTTATGAGACCAACGGCTAGAAATTTAGGTTTAAGGGTTGATGCTTATGTTGATGAAAGAAGAGATCCAGTAAAATCAACTTATGCAGCAATTGATTATTTAAAGACATTAAAGACTGAATTTGGTAAATGGTATTTAGCTTTACTTGCTTATAATTGTGGCAATGGAAAGTTAAGACAGGCTATTAAACAGGCTAAGAGCGATGATTTAGCAGTTTTGATTGATCCTGATAAAAAATATCTTTCCTTAGAAACTAGAACTTTTATAAGAAAAATTCTTATTTTAGCTTTTTTGGCTAATGATAAAGAATTTTTTCTTCAAAAAGATATTTCTTTAATGAATTATTCTTTAAGCAATCCTTTTGTAAAAGTAGATGTTCCTTCAGGTGTTGCTTTGAGAGATTTGGCAAAAAGTGCTAATATTACTTTAGCAACTTTGAAAAAATATAATCCTCAATTTAAACATAATTTTACTCCTCCGGGAAAAGATTATTATATGTATATTCCACTTGAAAAACTAGCTTTTTTTAATAATAATTTTAAATCTTATAAATTTGCTAAGGTGGATACAACTATTCCTAAATCTAAAATTTATATTGTAAAAGCAGGAGATTCTTTGTATAAAATTGCTAAAACCCATAATGTAAGTGTAGATGATATTAAAGAAATAAATAAAATTAATAAATATTTAAGTGTAAATCAAAAATTAATAATACCTATTAAAAACAAGGAGAAAGATGATGCAAATGGTAAAAAAGACTATACTCAAATTGTCAGTCGCTAGTTTTGGTCTAGTATTTTTAAGTGCTTGTTCTAGTAATTTTAGCTCATTAGGTGGTGGTAAAGTTGAAGTTTATTATCCAAGCAATGATTTTAAAGGAACTCCTCCTAGTTCTTCAAGTGCAAAAGGAACAATGAAGCCTTATACGATTAATGGTAAGACTTATTATCCAACCGTTGTGGCGGTAGGAGAGACCGCTGATGGTATTGCAAGTTGGTATGGTCCAGGTTTTCACGGAAAAAAGACTTCCAATGGTGAAACTTATGATCAAAATGCTTTAACTGCTGCTCATAAAACATTGCCAATGAATACCATTTTAAAAGTAACAAATTTAAATAATAATCGTCAAGTTACAGTAAGGGTAAATGATAGAGGTCCATTTGTTGGAAATAGAATTATAGATCTTTCTAAAGGTGCTGCATCACAAATTGATATGATTCATAGCGGAACAGCTCCAGTAAGACTTGAAGTTATAGGATTTGGAAGTAAAAATTCAGGAAATAATATCGTTCATTCTAATGCCAACTATGGAAGTAGTGGAGAACTTGTAAATAATGGTCAAATTTATGAAGGTGGTAATTTTATGGTTCAAATTGGAGCCTTTAAAAATTTACAAGGGGCGCAAAGCATAGCTTCAAGATATAAAACTTATAGATCTTATTCTTCTACTATACGCAAAAGTTCTGTTGATGGATTAAATAGGGTATTTTTAACTGGTTTTAGAAGTGAAGAAGAAGCAAGAGATTTTGCAGCAAGCGGAGCTTTTGCTGGAGCTTTTGTTGTAAGAGAATAATTATGATAGAACTGATTTTTTTAGATGTAGATGGTTGCTTAACAGATGGAAAAATCATCTACTCTCAAGATAAAAAAGAAATAAAAGAATTTAATGTTAAGGATGGGGCTGCTATTGAAGCTTGGTTAAAGCTCGGTAAAAAGATTGCAATTGTAACCGGTAGAACTTCAGAATGTGTTACATTAAGAGCAAAAGATTTAAAAATTGATTTTGTATATCAAGGAATTAAAAATAAATTAGAGTGTGCAAAATTAATCTTAAAAGAATTAAATCTAGATTTTTCCAAATGTGCTGCTATTGGAGATTATTTTAATGATAAAAATCTTTTAGAAAATGTTGCTTTAAGTTTTAAACCTTTGGAT
Source organism: Campylobacter sp. TTU_617 (assembly GCF_016599045.1). Lineage (GTDB taxonomy): Bacteria > Campylobacterota > Campylobacteria > Campylobacterales > Campylobacteraceae > Campylobacter_D. The sequence goes on along the minus strand of NZ_JAENKV010000013.1, from coordinate 17,590 downwards.
GCTCATAAAGATCTAAAAGTTGATATTTGTTTAGATAAAAAAGGTGGAGAGGGAGCAGTAGCACAAATGATTGAAATTCTTATAGAAAAAAACAATATGAAGCAAGATTGGGATAAACTTTGGTTATAAAGATTTTTGGAGTATTAATTGCTTTATTTACTATTATTTTTACAATTTTAACTTTGCAAGATCCTTACTCTTTAAATCTTAAATCTTACTCTTTAAATTTTAAAAATATGGAAGCAAGTAATTTAAATATCTATGAAACCAATTCAAGCACTATAAAAGCCTACTATAAAGCTAATTCTTGGGAACGTTATAATGATAAAGATGTTTTTCATTATTTTACTACTTTAAATTTTGATTTTAATTTAAGTGCTAATACTTTAGAACTTTTAAATGATCAAAAAAATAAAATTGTATTTGAAGGTAATGTAAGTTATAGCGATCTAAATGGAACAAAGATTTTAAGTCAAAAAGTAAAATTTAATCCTGATGATAAGATTTTAAGTACCGATGTAGGCTTTAAAGCTTTTTTAAATAAGAATCGTGTCGATGGAAATATTTTAGTTTATGATTTAAAAAAGAATACATTGCAAGTTGAAGGAGTTCAAGCGTGGATACAAGAAAAATAATTTTTCTTTTGATATTTATATTGCAGTATTCTTTTGCTACACAAATTGAAGTAAAGGCTTTGAGTTTTTATTTAGATGAGAATGCAGGTAAGAGTACTTTAAGTGGTAATGTTGAAGTAAAAAAAGGAAAAGATATTTTAAATTCGGATAAATTGGTTATTTATATGGATAAAAATAAAAAACCAATAAAGTATGAAGCAATACAAAATGCTAAATTTGAAATTTATTTAGAAGATAAGATTTATAAAGGAAGTGGGGATCGTTTAATTTATAATGTATTAAAAGATACTTATGAAATTAATGGTAATGCCATTGTTAATGAAGTTACAACAAATAAAAAAATTTATGGCGATAAAATAGTTATTGATAGAAAAAACAATACGTATCTTGTTGAAAGCAAAGATAAAAATCCTGTCCGTTTTGTTTTTGATGTGGAACAAAAATGATTTATAAAGCTAAATTTTTTTCTTCTTTTGAGTGTATTAGTGATACTATGCCATCTAATTTTAGCGAAGTAGCTTTTTTAGGAAGATCAAATGTTGGAAAAAGCTCGCTTATTAATGCACTTTGCAAGCAAAAAAATCTTGCAAAAAGCTCATCAACTCCAGGTAAAACACAGCTAATTAATTTTTTTGAAGTTTTTTGTAGCAAAGAAGAAGAAAAATTTAGCATTTATTTTATTGATTTACCTGGTTTTGGCTATGCAAAAGTTTCTAAAAAAACAAAAGAAATATGGAATAAAAATTTAAACGAATTTTTAAGATTAAGAACTTCAATAAAACTTTTTATTTTACTTATAGATTCAAGACATATAAATTTGGAAATTGATTTAAATGTTCTGCAATATTTGCAAAATATTTTAAGAAATGATCAAAAAATTTTACGTGTTTTTACCAAAAGCGATAAATTAAATCAAAGTCAGAAAAATAAAATCAAGGTTAATTTTAAAGATGCGTATTTGGTTTCAAGTGCAAATAAAGAGGGCTTGTTAGAACTTGAAAAAGAAATAATCTTAAAGACTTTAGGTTTTTAAATGAAAAATCAGCAAATTCATAATGTGCATTTTAATTTAATTTATTTTTTTATAGCTTTAGTTTTGATTATTTATGAAATTTCAAGTTCTATTTTTATTTATTTACCTGTATTTTATGGAGTATTTTTTTGCTATATGTTTTTTTTATTAGAGCAAAAAGAACGTACTTTATATGAACTTGATTTTCGTTGGTATTTTTGCTTATTTTTTTTATTTTTTACTGATGTGACTCATAATTTTTTTATATTTTCTTCTTGGATTGCTTTTTTTATCTTTTATTATTTTTTTGCTTATTGGATTAAAACAAATTTAAAAATGGAAAAATTTATACCTATTACTTTTGTTTTATGTGCATATAGTTTTATTTATATTATAGATTTAATATTTTCTTATATTGCAAAGCAAGATTTAAAATTTTTTGGTATAGAATATTTTTATTCTTTAGTTGCAGAATCTTTTATTGCTTATATTCTTTTTAGGAATAAAATTTGATACGTTTAAAAATTGTTATAGCTTTTATAATGTTATTTTTTATTTTTTTGCTTAGTCGTGTTTATTATTTAAGCATAAAATCAAATGTTTATTATGAAGAAATGGCAAAACAAAATGCAATTAAAACAGAATATCTAGCCCCTGTTCGCGGGCAAATTTATGATAGAAATGGCACTTTACTTGCTATTAATGATTTAGGTTTTAGTATTTCTATAAAGCCTTATTTGAGTCTTAAAAAAGCAAAAAGAATTATTCTAGAAAAAGAACTTAATAATATTGTAAATCTATTTCCAGATCTTAATATTACTTTATTAGAAAGAACATATAAACGCAATGATTCTTTTTATAATCAAGATTTTATTAAGGTGGTAGATTTTATTCCCTACAATAAAATGTTATCTTCTTTTTCTGAGCTTAATTTAAATGAAAATATAAAAATAGAACCAGCGGTAAAAAGAATTTATCCTTTTGATCACTTGGCATCTCATATTATAGGATATGTAGGAAAGGCAAATTTACAAGATGTTAGTGAAAATGATATTACGAAACTTACTGGTTATACTGGAAAAAGTGGTATTGAGCGGTATTATAATGATATTTTACAAGGTCAAAAAGGGATTAGAGTTTATAAAGTAAATGCTTTAAATAAAGAAATAGAACAATTATCTTATGAACCTCCAGCTTCTCAAGATATCGAGCTAACAATTGATATAAACTTACAAAGTTTTTTAACTGAGATTTTTAATGATAATGCTGGTGCTGCTATTATTATGGATGCTAGAAATGGAGAAATTTTAGCTGCTGGAAGTTTTCCAGAATACAATCTTAATCCTTTTGTAACGGGAATTTCTATCAAAGAATGGAGCGAACTTTCAAATAGTCTTGATCATCCTTTTACAAACAAATTAGTTAATGGGCTTTATCCTCCTGGATCTGTAGTAAAAATGGGGGTAGCTTTATCATTTTTAGATTCTAAGCTTATAACTCCAAACTCAAGTTTTTTTTGTAGCGGTAAGGTAGAACTTGGAGGAAGGAATTTTAGATGTTGGAATAGAAGCGGTCATGGTCACGTTGATTTAAAAAGTGCTATTAAACAAAGTTGTGATGTGTACTTTTATAATGGAAGTTTGCAAGTAGGAATTGATAGAATTTCAAAAACTTTAGGACGCATTGGATTTGGTGAAAAAACTGGAGTAGATTTACCTAATGAATTTGTTGGAACTGTTCCAAGTCGTGAATGGAAAATGCAAAAATTTAATCTTCCTTGGTTTCAAGGTGAGACTTTAAATACAAGTATAGGTCAAGGAAATTTTTTAGTAACTCCTATGCAAATTGCCAGATATACTGCTCAGTTAGCAAGTGAAAAAGAAATAATCCCTCATTTTTTAAGAAAAACTGAAAATAATCAAACTTTTAATAGAATAGAGCATAATATTTTTACCCCTTTAGAAAAGGAAAATTTACCTTTAATTAAGCAAGCTATGTATGCAGTAGCTAATGAACAAGGAGGAACAGCTTATAGATACTTAAGCAATATACCTATTAAGATAGCGGCAAAAACAGGAACAGCACAAGTTATAGGTTTTTCTCAGGCAGATAAAAACAGAGTCAATGAAGAACAATTAAAATATTATACAAGATCGCATACTTGGCTTACTTCTTATGCCCCATATTCTAAACCAAGATATATTGTCACCATTTTAGTAGAGCATGGTGGAAGAAGTATTACTTCAGGAGCTATTACAGCAAAAATTTATGAAAAAATGATAGAGCTTGGATACTTTAAATAATCAACATTGCATCCCCGTAAGAATAAAAGCGATATTTTTTCTCTATGCAAAGTTTATAAAGTTCTAAACATTTTTCTCTACCAATAAATGCCGAAACAAGCATTATAAGTGTAGATTTTGGTAAATGGAAATTCGTTAAAAGGTAATTTTGTCTTATGGGCTTATTGAAAGGATGTAAAAAAAGATCGCATTCTCCGTTCATTTTTTGAGTTCTTGCAAAATATTCTATCGTTCTAGTTGTTGTTGTGCCTACTCCTAGTATAGGAGTTTGAGATTTTATTATAGAAGCTACATTTTCATCTATGCTAAAAAATTCAGAATGCATTTTATGATCATTAAGATTTTCGCATTCAACATTTTTAAAAGTTCCTGCACCAACATGAAGAGTTAAATAATAAATTTTATGTTTTTTACTTAAAATGTCTAGCATATTTTTACTAAAATGTAAGCTTGCAGTTGGAGCTGCAATAGCACCCAAATTTTTAGCAAAAATACTTTGATAATCTATTTCATCGCTTTTTGTGTCTTCTCTTTTGATATAAGGAGGCAGAGGAATGTGTCCTATATCTTCTAAAATATTATAAAGTGTTAAAATATCAATGATTTTTTCATCTTTATAAAACAAAACTCTACGCATTCCATTATCTAAAAGTTTGATAATTTTAGCTTGTAGGTTATTTTGAAAATTTAAGATATCATCTTCTTTTACACGTCCTTTAATTTGTACTAAAAATTCGTTATCTTTGTAAGGTTGGTGTAAAAAAAGTTCTATTTTTCCTCCGCTTTTTTTCTCTCCAAAAATTCTTGCTTTAATAACCTTAGTATCATTAAAAAAAATAGCGCAATCAGGTAAAAACTGATGGAGTTTGGCAAAAGTACTATGAGTGATTTTATTTTTATTTCTTTCATATACTAAAAGCTTAGCACTTTCTTTTGGAATTGCAGGATGATTAGCTATTAGTTCTTTGGGTAAATAATAATTATAATTTGAAAGAATTAAATCTTTATGCATCATCCTCACTATCTTTTGATGGATTTACTTTTTTAGCAATTAAAATTGAAATTCCATAAAGTCCACAAAGTGGCATTGCCATTAAAAATTGTGAAATCATATCAGGAGGAGTCATCATGGCAGAAAATATAAAAATAATAAGCACAGAAATTCTAAAATGTTTTTTTAAAAAAGCATCATCAATTAATCCAAGTTTTGCAAAGAAAAACGTAATAACAGGCATTTCAAAAGCTAAACCAAAAGCAATAACAAGTTTTGTAAAGAATCCAACATATAATCCAATACTGATTAAAGGTTTAAAATCTTGAGTTTTTACCCCAAAATCAACTAAAAATTTAAAAGCTAAAGGAATTACAATAAAATAACAAAATAAAGCCCCTAAGATAAACATAATACTAGCAAAACTTACAAAAGGAATAACAAGTTTTTTTTCATTATCATAAAGTCCAGGAGCTACAAATTTCCAAAATTGCCAAAAAATGATAGGCAAAGAGGCAATAAAGGCAGTAAAAAAAGAAACTTTCATTGCTGTAAATAAAGGCTCTTGAAGCTCAACGAAGGTAATTTGTTTTGAAACTTCTGGCAAAACAGCTTCTACTGGACTTTTTAATATATCTAAAATATATTCATTAAAAAAGAAACATATAAAAAACATTACTATAATAGAACACATACTAATAAATAAACATTTTCTAAGTTCTATTAAATGGGGTTTTAATTCTTCAAACATTTATTTTTCCGTATTTGATTTTAAATTTTCTTGTTCTGTATTTTTTTCTTTTGAGGAATCAAAAGTTAAATCGACTTTGTTATTATTCATAATATCTTTTTTAAGCTCATCAAATTCCTCAAAACTTAATTTTTTTCTTATATTTTCATTGGTAGATGAGAATTCATCTTTATATTTTTTAGCCTCATCTTTAAGATCATTAATTCTAATTTCTTTTTCTATACTAGCTTTAGCTTCATCGATATTGCGCTTTAATGCTTTAAAAATTTTTGCCGCTTGCACAATTGCTTCTGGAAGCTTATCAGGACCTAATACCAAGATAGCAACAACTAGAATAACTAAAATTTCGCTAAAACTCATTGTAATTCTCTTTGATTGATTTTTAGCATTCTACATAAATTTTTATTACTTTTAAATTAAATTTTAAACAATAAAATTTAAAATGAATTTTGTTTTATTTGTATCATAAGGTTAAGTAATGTTTTTTGATAAATTATTTATATCTTTAAAAGAATTTATTTTTCTTTTTTGTGAAATTTCTTTTTTATTTCTGCTTATAAATATGATTGTTTTTTATATAGATAAAAAATATACCAATCTTTTTAAAAATCATTTAAAAAAAGATGGTTTTCAAGCCTATATTAAAGCTATAATTTTAGGATCTTTAACACCATTTTGCTCTTGCTCATCAATTCCGCTTTTAAATGCTTTTTTAAGGGCAAAAGTTCCACTTGGGGTTTGTATTTCCTATCTTATCACTTCACCTTTAATTAATCCGATTGTTGTTGCAATGTTTATAGTAAGTTTTGGTATAAAAGTTACTTTATTTTATGTGAGTTTTTTAATTTTTGCTATTTTAATTGTATCTTTTTTTATTTCAAAAATAAATACACAAAAATTTTTTAACGAGTGTTTTTTAAATGACCTAAATGACGATACAAGCAATTCTTATTGTAATAATCAAAAACTAAATTTTATTTTTAAAGCAAATTTTCAATCTAATAAAATTATTCGTTTTAAAATTAAAAAAGAAAATCTTTTAAAAGAATTATTTTTAAAAAGTTTTAAAGATTATAAAAAAATATTTATTTATATTATTATAGGTATGGCAATTGGTGCGATAATACATAGTTTTTTTCCAAAAGATTTTTTTGAAATTTATTTAAAAGATTATGGAATTTTGGCGGTGTTTATAGCGGCTTTTATAGGAGTTTTGCTTTATATGAATTGCACAGCAATGATTCCTGTGGCTTTAACATTGATTCAAAGTGGCATCCCTTTAGGGATAATGATGAGTTTTCTAATAGCTGGAGCTGGATGTTCTTTACCTGAGTTAATATTATTAAAAAGAATATTTAAATTGAGTTTTTTAATATTGTTTGCAAGTATTATTGTATTAATTGCAATTATTTTTGGCATTTTAATATTTTTTATATAAGCGTTTTTAAAAATAAATATATTTTTTTATTTTTAGACATTAAAAGAAATTTTTATATAAAAAATGAGATTAAAAATATAAAGCAAGTTCGTCACTAAGTAAAAAATTTAGATTATAAAATCTTCCTTTTTTATAATGAAGTTTTTTTTCTTTAACGAGTAAGGCAGCTTTTTTTTTCTGCAAAGTATTTAAGCGACTTTCTTTTATGCCCACTATACTTCTAAAGCCTAGAAACAAATGTTCTAAATTTAAATCTTTTAAACTTAGATTTTCTATTTTCCTAAAAGTAGGATTTGCTATATAATCTTTTAAATTTTTTACCGTATAAAATCTTTGATTTTTTAAAAAACCTATCGCACTTAAACCACAACCTATATAAGCTTTTCCTTGCCAATAAGCAAGATTGTGTTTGCAAATATAAGTTTTGTTTTTTGCAAAATTACTAATTTCGTATTGAAAAAAACCAAGTTCTTTAAGATTATTAATAAAAAATTTCATTAAATAGGGTGCATTTTTTTTAAAATGTTCTTTTTTAGCAAAAATAGTTTTTGGTTCTATGCTAAGATTGTAAGCGCTTAAATGGGTGATTAAAGGTTTAATTTTTTTTAAATTTAAAAGTTCAAATTCAAGCATTTTTTTATCATCCATTTTTGTATCATAAATAAGATCTAAATTTATATTTTTAAAATTTGCTTTATTGGCATTTTCTAATACTTTAAAAATCATATCTTGACTATGAATTCTTCCAAGAAATTTTAATTTCTTAGGATGAAAGCTTTGAGCACCAAAAGAGATACGATTTAGGCCAAAATTTTTCATTTCTTTAAGCCATTCTAAAGAAGTTGAATTCGGATTTGTTTCGCAAGTGCTTTCTAAATTTTTAGACAAAAAAGGTTCTAAAATTTTAAAAATTTCTTCATAATATCTAGTTTGTATAATGCTTGGAGTTCCACCCCCAATAAAAAGAGTTTTAATTGAATTTTTTTTTACTTTAAAAAAATCAAGTTGAAATTTTAAATCTTTTTTTAAAGCATTAAAATAACTATCCTCATAATTCTTTTTTTTCAAAGAGGTAAAAGAACAATAATAACATTTGCTTTCGCAAAAAGGAATATGAATATATAAATGATACATATTTTCTCTGTAAATTGAAAATTTTTTATAAATTTTAATAAAAAATTGATTTGAAATAAGTTAAAATAATTTAATGAAAGAAGAAAATAAAATAAAAAATTATAGACCTAATGTTGCAGCCATTATACTTTCAAGTTCTTATCCTTTAAAATGTAAAATTTTTATAGCAAAAAGAAATGATATGGAAAATATTTGGCAATTTCCACAAGGTGGAATTGATAAAGGAGAAAGTGCTAGAAATGCTTTATTTAGAGAACTTAAAGAGGAAATTGGAACAGATGATATTGAGATTATCGCCGAATATCCTAAATGGCTAAGTTATGATTTTCCAGATAAAATAGCACAAAAAATGCATCCTTATAAAGGACAAACTCAAAAGTATTTTTTAGTACGTTTAAAAGATGATAAAAAAATTAATATACATACCAAATGTCCTGAATTTAGTGCATATGAATTTGTGGAGTTAAAACAGATATTTAAAATGATTAATCATTTTAAAAAAGATATTTATATTGCTGTAATTAAGTATTTTAAAGAGAAAGGTTATATTTAATGCTGATAGTTCAAAAATATGGTGGAACAAGTGTTGGAAGTTTAGAGCGCATTGAAGCAGTTGCAAATAGAGTAATACAAAGTGCTAAAGAGGGTAATAAGCTTGTTGTTGTGGTATCTGCTATGAGCGGGGTAACAAATGAGCTTATTGAATATGCTAATTTTTTTAGCAAAGAACCAAAAACTTGTGATTTGGATATGCTTTTAAGCAGCGGTGAAAGAGTAACTTCCGCACTTTTATCTATAGCATTAAATGAAAAAGGTTTTAAGGCTGTTTCATTTTCTGGAAGAAAAGCCGGAATTATTACCAATAGTGTTTTTACTAAAGCTAAAATTAAATATATTGATTCTAGTGCTATTGAGGATGAATTAAACAAAGGAAAAATAGTTGTTGTAGCTGGTTTTCAAGGGGTAGATGAAGAAGGAAATGTCACAACTTTGGGGCGTGGTGGAAGCGATTTAAGTGCCGTCGCGCTTGCAGGAGCTTTAAATGCTGATTTATGTGAAATTTATACTGATGTAGATGGAGTTTATACAACTGATCCAAGAATTGAACCTAAAGCTAAAAAGCTTGATAGAATTTCTTATGAAGAGATGTTAGAGCTTGCAAGTTTAGGAGCTAAGGTTTTACAAAACAGATCAGTTGAGCTTGCTAAAAAATTAAATGTTAAATTAGTAACAAGAAATAGTTTTAATGATAATGAGGGAACAATGATTACACAAGAAAATGGAATGGAACAGGCTTTAGTTAGTGGTATAGCTATGGATAAAAATCAAGCTAGAATTATTTTAAGAAATATAGAAGATAAACCAGGTATTGCAGCTGAAATTTTTTCAAACATAGCAAAAGAAAATATTAATGTTGATATGATTATACAAAATGTAGGTATTGATGGAACAACAAATCTTGGTTTTACTGTTCCAGAAAATGAACTTGAATTGACAAAAAAAGCTATGAGAGAAATTTTAAATTCCAATATTATCATAGAAACAGATAGTTCTGTGGTAAAAGTTTCTATAGTAGGAGTTGGGATGAAATCTCACTCAGGTGTAGCCTCTATGGCTTTTAAAGCCTTAGCAAATGAGGGTATTAATATAGAAATGATTTCAACAAGTGAAATAAAAATTTCAATGATAGTTCAAGAAAAATATGGAGAACTTGCAGTAAGAGCTTTGCATGAAGTTTATGGACTTGATAAATAATGAGTGATTTTCTTAGTTTTACTTTAGAAAATATTCGAAATGGTGGAACTTTTTTAAATTGGATGGAGAGTCGTCGTCTAGAGTGGGCCCCTCTTATGGCTGCAAGACTTAAACATCTTTTAGAAGGACGCACTTTTATATTAATGTGCGATGAGCAAAGATCTTGGTATGAGCATTATTTTTTAAAAAATATCAATTCTAAAAATTCAAGACCTATGCTTCCTTTTGTGTCTTTAGATTGTCTTTATAAAAAAAAGATACAAAATACTGAAGATATATTTTTACTTAATGATTTATTAGATATTACTTTTCCCAATGGTTATGTTTATTTTTATATAGGAAGTACTACGGATAAAAAATCTTTAATTGCCAAATCTAAAGATGATAGCTTACTTTGGCTTTTTGATGAGCAATTACAAAATAGTTTTTATTTAAATTCTAAAGATAAAGATTTAGATGCTAAACTTATTTCTTTATTTAGACTTTTAGATTTAAGCTTAGATGCAATTTTATTTTCTAAGGTTGCTCTTTAATGTCTTTTACAAGTAAAATTATTATTAGTAATGACTTTGAAAAAATTAAAGCTACAATGATAGAAGATTTTGGAATTAAAAATTTAAGATTTATTCCAAAAGAAGTTACTAATGAGTTTTTACTTGATGATGCTAGAGCAGTTGAAAAAGAAAGTTATATTGCTGAAACCGAAGAAAAAATTATTATTTTAATGGCGCATTCTTTTAGAGTCGAGGCACAAAATTTTTTATTAAAACTTTTAGAAGAACCCCCAAGAAATATAAAATTTCTTATAGTTGTTCCTTCTAAAAACCTTCTTTTGCCAACAATCAAATCACGACTTATATGTCAAAAAGATAAGATTAAAAAAGAAAAAATTGATTTAAATATAGATCTTAAAAAACTTGATTTAAAAATGATTTTTGAATTTATCAAAGAAAATGAAAATTTAGATAAGCTAGAACTTATGCAGAAAATTTCCACCCTTAGCCAAGAATGCTTAAGAGTTAAAAAATTTAACGAAGAAGAACTTGATTTTTTTTATAAGGCATATGAATTAGCAAAATTAAATTCAAAAGCAAGTTTATTGTTTGCGACTTTGCTATTAAATGTTTATGAGGCTTAATGAAATTTTTTAAAATCAATTCTAAAACCGATTTTAATCTTCTTTGTAGTTTTATAAATCCTCATAAGCTTGGACAAAAAATTATGTCCAATAAAAAAGAAATTCATTTTATTTTTATTAAAGATATAAGCATTCCAGCAGCAAATATTTTAAAACAAGATGCTTTAAGGGTTGGAGCTGAGCTTGTAACTCATAAAGAAGTAATTACAGCTAAAGTTTCACGCTCAAATGCTCTTTTAATGGCTACAAAAGAGCAAATTCAAAAACTTATAGATAAAGAAAAGTTGCAAGATTTTAAACTTAAAAATTTAGCTTCTTTTTTACAAAATAATTTTCTAAAACCTAAAAACGTAAAGTTAATGGCTGTTATGAATATTAATAATGATAGTTTTAATGAACAAAGTCGCGTAAATGAGTTAAATTTTGAAAAAAAACTTATTGAAATTTTATCTTTAAAGCCTGAATTTATAGATATAGGAGCAGTAAGTTCAAGACCAGGAAGTGAGTATTGTGGAAAAGAAGAAGAATTTAAAAGGCTAAAAAATATACTTGATTTAATTTATGCCAAAAATTATTATAAAGAGAGTATTTTTAGCTTAGATAGTTTTGATGAGTATTGTTTAGAATATGCTTTAAATAAAGGCTTTAAACTTATTAACGATATAACAGGCTTAAAAAATAAAAATTTAGCTAAACTTGCTGCAAATTATAAATCATTATATTGTTTAATGCATATACAAGGCATACCAAAAACTATGCAAGAAAATCCAAAATATGAAGATCTATTATACGAAATAAGTGAATTCTTTAGGGAGAAATTACAAATTTTAGAAAGTTATGGAGTAAAAGATAGTATTTTGGATGTTGGCATTGGTTTTGGTAAGAGTGCAGAACATAATTTGATTTTAATTAAACATTTAGAACATTTTTTACAATTTAATAAACCTTTATTAGTAGGAGCAAGTCGAAAAAGTGTAATTAATGCATATTTTAAAAGTGAAATTAAAGATCGTTTAGCTGGGAGTTTATATTTGCATTTAAAGGCTTTTGAAAATGGAGCTAGCATTATAAGAACTCACGATTTATATGAACATAAACAACTTTTTAAGCTTAATGAAGCAATGCAAGAGGTGGTATTATGACAAAAGAAGAATATTTAGAAAAAGTAAAATTAGCAAATCTTTGGATGAGAGCTTATTATGAAAAAGATGAACCTTTAGCAAGTGATGAGGAGTATGATACTTTAATCAAAGAGCTTAAAAAATTTGAAAAAGAAAATCCTGATTTATTACTTAAAGATTCTCCTACACAAAAAATTGCTCCAACAATACAAAGTGAGTTTAAAAAAATTTCTCATTTAAATCCTATGTGGTCAATGGAAGATGTTTTCGATGAGAGTGAATTAAGAGCGTGGGCAAAAAGAGCAAAAAGCGAAAATAATTTTTTTATAGAGCCTAAATTTGATGGAGCAAGTTTAAATTTAGTTTATGAAAATGGTCAATTGATAAGCGGAGCTACAAGAGGAGATGGAAGAATAGGGGAGGATATAACACTAAATGTTTTAGAAATTGAAAGTATCCCAAAAAAAATTCCTTATTTAGAAAAAATTGAAATTCGTGGCGAAGTGGTGATTTTAAAAGATGATTTTGAAAAAATCAATGAAAAAAGAGCAAAATTAAATCAAAGTTTATTTGCAAATCCTAGAAATGCAGCAAGTGGGAGTTTAAGACAACTTGATACAAGCATAACAAAAGAAAGAAATTTAAAATTCTATCCTTGGGGGGTGGGTCAAAATAGTCTTAGTTTTACAAAGCACTCAGAAGTTATGGAATTTATAAGAAGTCTTGGTTTTTTAAAAGATGATTTTGTAGGACTTTGTAAGGATTTAAATGAAGTGATGATAGCTTATAAAGAGCTTTTAAATTTAAGAGATAAAAAGCCTATGATGATGGATGGTATGGTTGTAAGAGTAGATGATTTAAACCTTTGCAATGAGCTTGGATATACGGTTAAATTTCCTAGATTTATGGCAGCTTTTAAATTTCCTGCACTTGAAAAAACTACGCGTTTAATAGGTGTAAATTTACAAGTAGGAAGAAGTGGAGTCATAACACCTGTGGCGATTTTAGAACCTGTTAATCTAGATGGAGTTATGGTTAAATCAGCAACACTTCATAATTTTGATGAGATAGCAAGACTTGATGTAAAAATTAATGATTATGTAAGCATTATAAGAAGTGGAGATGTTATACCTAAAATCACTAAGGTTTTTAAAGAGCGTCGTGATGGTTTAGAGCTTGATATTTTGCGTCCAAAAATTTGTCCTACATGTCAAAGTGAGCTTTTAGATGAGGGTGCTTTGATAAAATGTCAAAATATTGATTGTGAAGATAGACTTTTAAATTCAATTATTCATTTTGTTTCTAAAAAATGTTTAAATATAGATGGGCTTGGCGAAAATATAGTAGAGCTTTTATATAAAAATAAAAAAATTACTACAATTGAGAGTATTTTTCATCTAAAATTTGGTGATTTTGAAGGTTTGGAGGGTTTTAAGGAAAAAAAGATTAACAATATATTAAACGCTATTGAAAATGCAAAATTTTGCGATCTTTATCGTTTTATTACAGCTTTAGGCATTGAGCATATTGGCGAAGTAGCTGCTAAAAAGTTAAGTTTTAGTTTTGGATTTAATTGGCATAAACAAAGTTTAGAAAGTTATGAGAATTTAGAAGGTTTTGGAAAACAAATGGCTTTAAGTCTTTGTGAGTTTATACGTGTAAATCATCAAAGAATTGATCATTTTTACGAACTTCTAAATTTAAAGCTTGATCAAAATGAAATACAAAATGATAGCAAAATCATTGGCAAAACTTTTGTCATTACAGGAACACTTTCGCGTCCTAGAGATGAATTTAAAACTTTGATAGAAAAATTAGGTGGAAAAGTAAGTAATTCTGTTTCTAAAAAAACAAATTTTGTTCTTTATGGAGAAGAAGCTGGTTCTAAGCTAGATAAAGCAAAAGAGCTTAATATAACTTGTATAGACGAAGATGCTTTTAATGAGCTTATAAAATGATAGCTTTATTAGCTCTTTTTGCTTTTATTTTAACTTGGCAATACTCGAGCTTTTCTTTGATTTTTTTACCTTTAATTTTTTATGGCTTAGCAAGAGAATTTTTTGTTTTTTTAAAATTTAGAAAAAATGTTATAAAAGAAGCTACTATTATAAAAAATAGTTTAATTTATCGTTTAAGTATGGGAGATTTTTTTATTTATATTATAAGCTTTTTTATGGCTATTTTTACTTTTTTATCTTTATTTTTAAATTTAATTACAGCTCAAAAGCAAGAATTAGTCTTTTTGCTTGCATTTTTGCCTTTATGTATAGTTTTTTTAAGAAAAAAATTAAATTTTCAATTGATAAATAATGCTTATAATGATTTTAGAATTATTATTATAAGCGCTTTTTTAATAGCTTTAATTTATGCAATTATTAATTTATTTTTTAATTCGTTAGAAGGAATAAAACTAGAAAATTTTCAATATATCATACCTTATAAAAATTCTACCTTTTTTGTATTTGATTTCATCTCAGAAATTTTAACACTTATAAGGCTTATAAAAGAATATTTTTTAACTTCTTTGGGCATATTTTGGTTTAAAATTATTCATTTTATTTTTGATTTTTTCAACTTTTTTGTATTTTCTCTTTCTTTTGCTTATATTTATAATTTTGCTCTTAAAGTGCAAAATAAAAACTATGTTTTTATTCTTTCTTTTATGATGATTTTAGGGATATTTTTCATTAAAGAGATTAAAAATGAAAAATTAAAGCCTTATCAAAAAGAGCTTACCTTATTTATAGAAAATACAACTATTTTAAAAGAACAAAATTTAAGTTCATTAAAACAAAATAAAGATCAGATTGAAAGAAATTTAAAACAGGTTCAAGATCTTTTAAATAAAAATGCCTTTGAGCTTGGAATTTGGTGGTTTTCCAAAGAAAAAGAAGATTTGCAAAAAGCTATAAATGAAAGTTTGAAATGAGATTTGATTTTTTTATTTCTAAGCGTTTAAAAATTAGCAGAAATAAAGCCGTAGAATTGATAGAAAATAAAGAGATTTTGTTAAATTCTAAATTTTTTAAACCATCCTTTGATGTAAGAACTTTAATTAAAAATCAAAATTTAACCGAGGCAGAAATATTAACTTGCGAAGAATTAAATTTAAAGCTTTTAAATGAAATTTATGTTTCTCGTGCTGCTTTTAAACTTAAATCGTTTTTAAAAGATAAAAATATTTGTATAGAAGATAAGAAGTGTCTTGATATTGGTTCTAGTACAGGTGGTTTTGTGCAAATTTTATTAGAAAATAAAGCCTTAAAAATTACCGCTTTAGATGTGGGGACTAATCAACTTCATCCTATTTTGCGTGATAATGCTAAAATAAATTTAGTAGAAAATACCGATTTAAGGGTTTTTAAAAGTGATGAAAAATTTGATCTTATTACTTGTGATGTTAGTTTTATATCTTTAATTCATTTACTTATTTATATTGATAAATTAGCTTTAAAAGATATTATTTTGCTTTTCAAACCTCAATTTGAAGTAGGAAAAGATGTTAAAAGAGATAAAAAAGGTGTTTTAAAAGATGAAAAAGCAGTGCAAAAAGCGAGAAATAATTTTGAAAAAGCTTGTGCAAATTTAGGTTGGATTTTGCAAAATTACGCAAAATCAAAGATTAAAGGAAAAGAGGGCAATGTTGAATATTTTTACCACTATAGTAAAAGACAAGGTTAAAAGTTTAGCTATAGGAAGTTTTGATGGAATTCATTTAGGTCATAAAAAGCTTATAGATTGTTTAGATAAGCAAGGCATACTTTTAATCATAGATAAATTTAAAGGTAAAAAACTTTGCACCAATCAAGATAAATTTCTTTTAACAAAAAAAGAAGTTTTAGAACTTGATTTTGAAAATATTAAAATTTTAGATGGTAAAGAATTTTTACAATTTTTAAAAAAAGAATTTAAAAATTTAGAGTATATTGTAGTAGGTTATGATTTTAGCTTTGGAAGAAATAGGGCTTATAAGGCTAAGGATATAGAAATCTTAAGCGGTATTAAAACAATTATTGTTGATGAGTTTAGTATTAATGAGATAGGCGTACATACAAGCTTAATAAAAGAGTATTTAAAACAAGGCAATATAAAAAAAGCTAATTCTTTTTTGGGTAGAAATTATAACATTAAAGGAAGATTGATAAAAGGGCAAGGACTTGGATCAAAAGAGCTTTTTGCTACCTTAAATTTAGAGTGTGAAGATTATTTTTTACCAAAAGATGGTGTCTATGCAACTTTTACAAAATTTAAAAATCAAAGTTATAAAAGTGTAAGTTTTATAGGGATTAGAAGTAGTGATAATAATTTTGCTATAGAAAGTCATATTTTAGAAAAATTTGATGATAAATTAAATTTATGTGAAATTTTAGAATTAGAATTTGTAGATTATATTAGAGAAAATCAAAAATTTGAAAATTTAAATAAACTCAAAAATCAAATTTCAAAAGATATACAAAAAGCTAAAGAAATTTTAAAGGATAAGAATGAAAGATGAGCTTTTTAAACAAGATTTAAAAAAACAATTTGAATTTGATAAGAATGTAGCCAGTGTTTTTGATGATATGATTAATCGATCCGTGCCTTTTTATAAAGAAAATTTAGAACTTTGTGCTAATTTAATAGCAAAGATTATATTTAAAGGAGCTAAAATTTGTGATTTAGGTTGTTCTAGTGCAAATTTTTTGATTTTTTTATCTAGTCTAAGAAAAGATTTTGAACTTTTTGGAGTTGATAATTCGCCTTTTATGCTTGATGTTGCAAGAGCTAAAATGAAAGCTTATGGTTTAAATATTAAATTTTTTGAAGCTAATTTATGTGAGTTTGACTTTTTTAAAAGTGATGTTTTTGTAGCAAATTATACTTTACAATTTATCCGTCCTCCTAAAAGACAAGAATTAGTAAATACAATTTATAAAAATTTAAATGAGCAAGGTGTATTTATAATAAGTGAAAAAATACTTTATGAAGATGCTTTTTTATCAAAAAATATTATAGAACTTTATGCAGATTATAAACAAAAACAAGGTTATTCTAAATTTGAAATAGCTTCAAAAAGAGAGGCATTAGAAAACGTGCTTATTCCTTATAGCGAAAGCGAAAATATTACTATGCTTAAAAATGCAGGATTTAAAAAAATTGAAAGTATTTTTAAATGGGCAAATTTTGAGAGCTTTATAGCATTTAAGTAAAATTTAATGGGGGGGGTATAATCAAATTTTAAAATCATAAACTATTATTATAGAATAAATTTTATATTAATTTTTATAATTAATATAATAACCATTTTTACTTATAAAGGAACAATAATGCAA
>NZ_JAENKV010000012.1 GCF_016599045.1 Campylobacter sp. TTU_617 | reverse complement strand
ATCATTATTTGAACTATTTACAATATTACCATAGATAATTCCATTATCAGTATTTAAAATACCGCTACCATTTTTAGAAGTAATAGTTCCACCATTTTCAATGGTGATGCCGTGTTGTTGTTGCTGTGCATCTTTTTGTCCTATGGTTCCAGTATTAATAATACCGCCATTATCACCTTGTATAGTTCCAGATACAGTAATGCTTGTATTTACTTGTTTGCCTGCTCCTATATAAATACCAGCATTACCACCTTCTAATCTACCTTTTACGTCTATGCCTTCGCCTGTGATACCCCACTCACTTCCATCAATGTTAATACCATTGTTTCCTGCTTTAATAACGCCTCCGCTTTCTATGGTGATTTTACCGATATCAACTGGTTTTTTATTAGTGTGAAAACCATAAAAAGTTATACCATCTAAACTAGCTTCTATAGTTCCACTATTAGTAAGAGTTTTTATAGCACTGCCATCACCTATAAAGATACCATTAGAACTTGATCGTATAGTGCCTTCATTGGTGAAATTGTTTATGGTGGAACCACTACTATAAAAACTTTGAATATTTATAGCTGCTGCTAAGCTATTTGCCGAAGAAGTCCCTTCTATGGTTCCAGTGTTTTTGAAATTTTCAATTGAACTAGCTGATAAATTTACCCCTACTTTACCAGAGATAGAGCTACTATTTTCAAAGGTGTTTATAATAGCACTTCTAAGATTTACTCCATTGCTTGCATAAAGAGCAGCAAATAATTGATTTGGCTCTGCTGTTCCACTGGTTTTTATAGTTCCTTTGTTGGTAAAATTATTTATAGTAGAACTACTAACATAAACCCCACTTCCATTATCACTACTTATCAATTTCTCATTAGTAAAAGTTTGAATACTAGCACTTGAAATACTAACACCAGTATTTATAGCTGTTATAGTTCCACTATTAGTAAAAGTTTCTATAGTTGCTCCACTAGCAATATTTATCCCTTGTTTATTAGCGCTACTTATAGTCCCACTATTAGTAAATGTTTTAATCTCAGTATTACCAAGATAAATAGCCTCACCAGCATTTGAACTTATAGTTCCACTATTGTTAAAATTAGTAATACTAGATTTAGAACCATCTTTTCCCCAAACTACTACTCCAAATTTAGAAGAACCATTTCCTATGGTACCTTGATTGTCAAAGGTTTCTATGGTGGCACCACCACTTCTATTTACACCTACTTGAACACTAGAAGTATTGCTTCCACCTATAAGAGTTCCTTCATTTTTAAAAGTAGAAGTTGAAGAACTTGGCTTAAAATCAACAGCTAAACCATTAGAAACTTGTATAGTTCCACCACTTCCTATAACAAGAGTATTACCAGTACCACTTACAGTATGAGTATTACTTAAAGATTCACTTATTGTAGTGTTAGTATTTTGATAAACACTTGTTGAATTATCATTATTATCACTATAAGCTTCTACATTAGCTGTAGCATAAGAATAAGAACTTAAAAAAGAGATTGTAACTAAAGAAAGAACTAGTTTTTTTGAAGAACGAGAATGGTTTTTTTCAATCCCCCCCCCCCGAAATCTCTTTTAAACTATGTTTTTGATCCATTGTTTAAAACTCCTTTGATTGTTTATTAAAAAAATAAAAAAGTAATAAAATATAAATAATAAACTTTTTTGGAATAATAAAATATTTTTAATTAAAAGTTTATTAATAATAATTTTTAATTGATTATTTTTAGTATTTATATATTTAAGTTATTATAAGATTATAAAATAATTTAAAAAATTATTTATTATGATATATTCAATTTATATTATAAAATAAATTTTATTGTTTTATTTGCAATAAAGTATAAATCTTAATAAGCTTTTATATAAAATAATAATTTTTGATTCAAAACAAGCAAAAGCTCTTATAATTTGTATTTAGAATCTTATAAGTAAAATTTAATAGATTTTAAATATAAAAAATTAGCTTTAAAAGAGTATTAGTTTAAGTTTGAAAGTTTAGAAAGAATAAAAGCTTGAAATTCTATACTATCGTTTGGACAAGGAATGACTTTATAGTCTTTATTGCTTATTTTTTTATATTCAATATCAAGTTCAAATACGGTCTCTGAGCAATCAATGCAAAAAGAAATTGGATAAATCAAAGCATCATTTTTTAAATTTTTTAAAATATCACTTGTATTAGGTTCAAGCCATTTTACTGGACCTAATTTTGACTGATAAGAAAGTAAAATTTCATCAAAATGATCTTTAAGTTCATTTTTTAAAATTTCAAAATGTTCTATGGTATGTTTTTCGTATAAGTCACCTTTTTCTATAACAGATATAGGTAAAGAATGGGCAGAAAAAATTAAGGTCTTTTTTTTATCATTTTTAAAATTTTCGTTTTCTCTTAAAATATGCTTTTTAATCATTTGATTATAGAGTTTATCCTTATAAAAAACATCAATAATGCTAATCTTAGATTTAATATTTAAAGCATTGATATTTTTTTCTAAAACCTCAAGAGAAGTTGTTATGGTTGTTTGAGAATGATGCGGATAAAGTGGAAAAAGGATAATTTCATCATTTTCTTTTAAAGAATATTTTTCTAAAACTTCTTTAGCAAAAGGTGGAACATATAAATTTACAAAATCGAATTTAAAATTTTTATCTTTATTTAGCTTGGTACAAAGATTAGAGGTTATCTCATTTAGCGGTGATTTTCCTCCTAAAATTTCATAATTTTTCTGCATAGTTTTTAATCTCATTTTAGTGATTAAAAAAGCAACTATTTTTCTTAAAAATTTATTTTTAATACCTAGAATATAAGGATCATTAAACATATTTTTTAAAAAAAGTTCGCAATCTTCTATCTTGCTTACGCCACCCATATTTAAAAATAAAACAAGTTTCATTAATAATTTTCTAAAATGTTTTGAACTAAAAGTGCATCTTGTATGGAGGCTAAATTATTTTTTTGATTTAAAGCTAATTTAAATAAATCTTCGTGCTCTTTTAAAAGTGTAGAGTGTTTATCAATTTTAAGCTCATTATTATCCCTTAATAAGATCAAATTTATCAAATCGGCCTCATAAAAATGTTTATCTGTAATTACTTGAATTTTTCTGATTTTTTGAGTGCTATTCCAGCTTTGATGTAAGCAAGCTATAAAATTTTGCATTTTGCATGATATGATACTTTCGCTTTCTTGATATCCTTCTTGTATATAAGTTTTTAAAATTTTAGCTTCTAAAATTTTTTGAGTGCTTAAAAAATGTAAAAGATCAAGATCGTGCACGGCTAAATCTTGTAAAATTCCAACATCTTGTATTCTTTGAGGAAAAGTTGAAAATCTTTGGATATTTATACTGATTAAAAGTTCGTTATCTAGTATATTTTTTAAAGATATCACACAAGGATTAAATCTTTCACAAAAACCAACGGCTACATTGTTATTGTAGGTTTTAGCGTATTTTTCAAATTCTTTGATTTCTTTTAGATTCATCGCTAAAGGTTTTTCTACTAATATAGTTTTTACTTTTGGTAAAACCTTTTTTGCGATATCTAAATGAGTAAAAGTAGGCGTTGCAATGATAACTACATCGTTATTTTGTTTTAAAAAATCATCTAAATTATCAAAAAAAGGAATATCGCTTGAGAATTTTTGAATATCAAATAAAGCATTAAGCTTAAAATTGGGATTATTTTTAAGCTCTTTTAAATGATTTTTTCCCATATGGCCAAGACCTATAATGCCTATTTTCATAAAAATTCCTAAATTATAATTTTGAAAATAAATTAATAACTTTTTCTTGCTCTTCTTCTGTCAAGAATGCAGAAAATGGTAAAGATATGATGTGTTCGCTTACTAGTTCAGAATTTTTAAGTTTTAAATGGGAAAATTCTTTAAAACATGGTTGCTTGTGAAGTGGTATGGGATAATGTATAGCATAAGGAATACTTGCTTGTTTAAATTTTTCAATAACTCTAGCTCTATCATCAACTAAAACGCTATATTGGGCATAAACGCTTATAAAATCTTTTTTGATTTTAGGAATCTGGCAATTTTTTAAATTTTTATCATAATTAGCTGCTAATTTTGCTCTAATTTTAAGTTCATTATCAAAATATTTGAGTTTTACATCTAAAATCGCAGCTTGTAAAGTATCAAGTCGTCCATTAATCCCTATTAATTCGTGATTATATTTTTGAGCTTGACCGTGATTTAAAAGTATTCTTATTTTCTGTGCTAAAAAATCATCATCACAAAAAATAGCACCCCCGTCTCCATAAGCTCCTAAAGGCTTAGAAGGAAAAAAACTTGTGCAAGAAATATGAGCTATAGAACATGATTTCTTATCTTTATAACTTGCTCCAAAACTTTGTGCTCCATCTTCGATTAAGGTGATATTTTTTTCATCGCATAATTTTTTTAAAGCAAACAAATCAGGCATTTGTCCAAAAATACTTACAGCAATAATAGCTTTTGTTTTTGGAGAAATAGCTTTTTTAACTTCTTCAATGCTTAAATTAAAATCATCTAAACTAATATCTACAAAAACAGGTTTTGCTCCAACAAGTGCTACAACTTCTGCTGTTGCAATAAAAGTAAAACTTGGAACAATAACCTCATCATTATAAGAAATACCCAAAGCCCTTAAAGCTAAATATAAAGCACTTGTTCCACTTGAGCATCCAATAGCATTTTTAACACCTACATATTTAGCTAAATTTCCTTCAAATTCTTTAAGTTTATCTCCACCGATAAAAGAAGAATTATTTAAAATTTTCAAAATTTCTAAATCAATTTCATTTTTATAGGCATTATATTGAGCTTTAAGATTGATAAAATCCATAAAAAACCTTAAGTATTTAATTAAAAAATTAATTGTATTTTAGTTTTACTTAATTTAAAGTAATTTTGATATCATATTATATTTAATAATAATTTTAAAATTTTGGGAAAGTTTTTATGGATATTAGAAGTGAATATTTAAATTTTTTTAAATCAAAAGGTCACGAAGTAGTTTTTTCCGCTCCTTTAGTTCCTGAAGATCCTACTTTGCTTTTTACAAATGCAGGTATGGTTCCTTTTAAAAATATTTTTACAGGAGAAATTCCACGTCCTAACCCACCTCGTAGAACAAGTTGTCAAACTTGTATAAGAGCTGGTGGCAAGCATAATGATCTTGATAATGTTGGTTATACAGCTAGACATCATACTTTTTTTGAAATGCTTGGGAATTTTAGTTTTGGAGATTATTTTAAAAAAGATGCTATCGCTTATGCTTGGGAATTTGTAACTGAAGTTTTAAAACTTCCAAAAGAAAGACTTTATGTTACAACTCACGAAAATGATGATGAGGCTTATGAACTTTGGCAAAAATTTGTCCCAAAAGAAAAAATTTATAAATTTGGAGATAAAGATAATTTCTGGCAAATGGGAGATACTGGACCTTGTGGACCTTGTAGCGAAATTTTTTATGATCAAGGACAAGAGCATTTTAATGGCTCAGAAGATTATATGGGCGGAGATGGAGATCGCTTCTTAGAAATTTGGAATCTTGTTTTTATGCAATATGAAAGAAGTGTAGATGGAACTTTAACTCCTTTACCTAAACCTAGTATAGATACAGGTATGGGACTTGAAAGGGTTATTGCCATTAAAGAAGGGAAATTTAGTAATTTTGATACTTCTTTATTTATGCCTATTATCGAAGAAATAGCAAAAATTTGCAAAAAGCCTTATGTGTATGAAAAAGGGGCTAGTTATAGGGTTATAGCTGATCACATAAGATCAAGTGCATTTTTAATAGCTCAAGGTATAAATTTTGATAAAGAAGGTAGGGGTTATGTTTTAAGAAGAATTTTACGTCGTGCTTTAAGACATGGCTATTTGCTTGGATTAAAAGAACCTTTTATGTATAAACTTGTCGATAAAGTTTGCGATATCATGGGTAAGCATTATACTTATCTTAATGAAAAAAAAGATTATATTAAAGAACAAATTAAACTTGAAGAAGAAAGATTTTTAAATACCATAGAAAAAGGTATAGAAATCTTTAATGAAGAGCTTAAAAATACTAAAGAAATTTTTAGCGCAGAAGTGGCTTTTAAACTTTATGATACATACGGCTTTCCTTTTGATCTTACTCAAGATATGCTTAAAGAAAAAAATATTTCTATCGATGAAGAAAAATTTAATGCCTTAATGCAAGAACAGAAAAATAGAGCTAAAAATTCTTGGAAAGGTAGCGGGGATATAAATATTAGCGGAGATTTTAAAAATTTGATTGAGAAATTTAGCAAAAATGAATTCGTTGGCTATGAACATTTTAATCAAAAAACAAAAATTTTAGCTCTTTTGGACGAAAACTTCAAAGAACTTTCCTGTTTAGATCAAGGACAAATTGGTTGGATTATGCTTGAAAAAACTCCTTTTTATCCAACAAGCGGGGGGCAAAGTGGCGATAGTGGAAAAATCAATCAAAGCGAAGTTTTAGCCACTCAAAAATTTTTCGATCTTAATCTTAGCAAAATAAAAGCTTTTGAAAAATTTGAAAAAAACCAAATTGTAGAGGCAAAAATTGATTTAGAAAAAAGAATGCAAACAGCAAGACACCATAGCGCTACACATCTTCTTCACTATGCTTTAAAAAAGATTTTAGGCAATCAAGTTAATCAAGCAGGATCTTTGGTAGAATATAATAGATTAAGATTTGATTTTACTTATTCTAAAGCTTTAAATAAAGAAGAACTTGAAAAAATTGAACAACATGTTAATGAAATGATTATCAATGCAAATGAAGCTAAGATTAATTTTATGTCTTTAGAAGAAGCTAAGAAAGAAGGAGCTATAGCTTTATTTAGCGAAAAATATCAAAATGAAGTTAGAGTTTTAACTCTAGGAGAAAGCAAAGAACTTTGCGGGGGAACTCATGTTAAAAATACTGCCGAAATTGGAAGTTTTTACATTGTTAAAGAAAGTGGGGTTAGCTCTGGGATTAGAAGAATAGAAGCAGTAGTTTCTAAAGCGGCGTTAAATTTTACACAAAGCATTATTAAAGAATTAAATGAAGTAAAAGAAGAATTAAAAAATAATGATGTTTTAAGTAGTATTAAAAAACTCAAAAATGAACTAAAAAATTCTAAAAATGAACTAAAAAATTCTAATCAAGTTAAATTAGACTCTACTTGTATTAATCAAGTTCAAATTTGTATTCAAAAAATTGATGATGAAAATATTGATATAAAAAATCTTATAGATGAGTTTAAAAATAAATTTGAAAAAAGTGTGATTTTGCTCATACAAAATAAAAACGATAAAATCAACCTTGCCGCTGGTGTAAAAAACGCACCTTTAAAAGCTGGGGTCTTGGTCAAACAAGCTGCTATGATTTTAGGTGGAAATGGTGGAGGAAGAGATGATTTTGCAACGGCTGGAGGGAAAGATTTTACAAAAATTGATGAAGCTTTGCAAGATTCAAAAAACTTTATAGAAAAAGAGCTTTGTAAATAATGCTTTATTTAGCTTCATCTTCGATTTCTAGAGTAAATTTATTGAAACAAGCTGGAATTAAATTTACTCAAATTTGTTTTGATTATGATGAAAATATTGACACTTCTTATACGCCAAATATTTATGTACAAGAAGTAGTAAAAGCAAAAGAACAGCAATTTTGCCAAAAATTTAACTATGATAATATACTTTTTGCAGATAGTATTGTTTGCATTGAAAATAATATTTTAACCAAAGCATTAAATGAAGAACAAGCTTATAAAATGCTCATAATGCAAAGTGGAGCAAAAGCAGATATTTTAAGTGCTTTTATTTTAAAAACTCCACAAAAAAGAATTTTTTCCCTTTCAAAAACAAGTTTATTTTTTAAAGAATTTGATAAAAAAGAAATGAAAGATTACATAGAAAGTGGTCTTTATAAAGGAAAGGCAGGAGCTATTATGTGCGAGGGCTTTCATCAAAAATATATTGATAAACAAATTGGTAGTTTAAATACAGCTTTAGGATTAAATACTGATATTTTAAAGGCTTATTTATGAAATTTCTAAAATATATTTTTTCATTTTTTTCTTTAGTTTGTATTTTGATTCTTATTTATATTACTTATCTTTTTTCAAGTTTAGATACAAAAGATTATATTTTTAAAGAATACAATCCACCTTTAACAACTCAAATTTTTGATAAAAATTTAAAACTCATTGCTAATATTTTTGAACAACATAGATTTTACGCTAAGTATGAAGAATTTCCCCCTAGACTCATAGAAGCTTTAGTAGCTATTGAAGATACAAGTTTTTTTGAACATAATGGGGTTAATATTGATGCTATTTTTAGAGCTTTGATAAAAATTATCAAAAGTGGTGGAAAAACAATGGAAGGGGCATCAACTCTTACTCAACAATTTATCAAAAATACAGAGCTTACTCCTGAAAGAACTATCAGTAGAAAAATACGCGAAGCACTTTTAGCTTATAAAATGGAAACTATACTTAGTAAAGAAGAAATTTTAGAAAGATATCTCAATTTTATCTTTTTTGGACATGGATATTATGGCGTTAAAACTGCTGCTTTTGGATATTTTCATAAGAATTTAAATGAATTAAGTTTAAAAGAAATTGCTATATTAGTAGGCTTGCCTAAAGCTCCAAGTAGCTATGATCCTACAAAACATCTTGATCTTTCTATTTCAAGGGCCAATAATGTAATTCAAAGACTTTACACTCTAGGATGGATATCAAAAAATGAGTATGAAGAAGCCTTAAAGGAAATTCCTAAAGTCTATGATGATACGCTTAGTCAAAATGTAGCTCCTTATGTTGTAGATGAAGTTATAAAACAACTAAACCCTAGCATTAAAGATCTAAAAACAGGTGGATACAAAATAATTTTAAATATAGATTTAGAAGTTCAAGAAATGGCTCAAAAATCTTTAAAATGGGGTTATGATGAAATTGTTAAAAGAGATAAAAATGCCAACTTAGATACTTTAAACGGGGCGATGGTTGTTGCAAATCATCAAAATGGAGAAGTGCTTGCTTTAGTAGGTGGAATAGACTATGAAAAAAGTAATTACAATAGAGCTACCCAAAGTATGCGTCAGCCAGGAAGCTCCTTTAAACCTTTTGTATATCAAGTAGCTATTAATTTAGGTTATTCTCCAATGAGTGAAGTAGCGGATATATCAAGAATTTTTGAAGGAGGAGCAGGAAATAACGAGGATTGGAAGCCAAAAAACTATAGCAAGGATTTTAGCGGACTTATTACACTTAAAAAAGCTTTAAGTGCATCAAGAAATTTAGCTACTATTAACCTTGCTCTTGATATTGGTCTTGATGTCTTATACTCAAAACTAACTCAAATGGGCTTTAAAAATTTACCTCCTAATCTTTCTATAGTGCTTGGAAGTTTTGGAATTTCTCCTTTAGAATATTCAAAATTCTATACTATGTTTGGAAATTATGGAAAAATTAAAGATTTGCAAATCATAAAAAGCATTCAAGATAAAAATGGAAATATTATAGCTGAATTTGATTCTAAAGAGGAAAAAATAAGCGATGAAGCTCAAGCTTTTTTAGTGCTTGATATGATGAAAAATGCAGTAGAAAAAGGAACGGGACGCAATGCAAGAGTTGAAGGGATAGAAATAGCAGGAAAAACAGGAACAACGAATAATAGTGTTGATGCTTGGTTTTGTGGTATAACTCCTGAAATAGAAGCCATTATTTGGTATGGAAATGACAATAATTATCCTATGAAAAAAACAGAAGGAGGTGCTAGAACGGCAGCTCCTGTATTTAGGGAATTTATTATTCAATATTTAGAAAAATTTCCTAACACTACAAGAAAATTTAGCATTCCAAATAATGTAAAAAAAGGGATATATCAAAAAAATATAGAATACTATACTCCAAAATCTCCTTTTCCATCTCAAAATACTAAATTCAATGAAAGTGAGATTATTTTTTAAAATGCAAATTTTACAAACCCTAAAAGAAAAACTTGATCCTAAAAATGCTAATTTGATTCTTAATGCTCTAAAAAATTCGAATAATGAGAATTTTTTTAAATTTGTTCTTGAACATATAGATATAATTATAAATTGGCTAAATTCTAATGAATTTAAAGAAAAGTATTTAAATCATCCTTATCCTCCTTTAATTAACCCTGAATTTATTGATATAGATGCTAGTGAATATTGTGCGCATTTATCTTGGGACCTTAACATTCCTTTAAGTAAAAAATATAAATTTATTTATATTTCACCACATGGAGTTGGTGCTGCTGCTTTTTTAAGATATGTTAATGAAACTCTTAACACCCTTTGTTTTCCCTCTTGGATATTAGAAAATAATGCAAAAAGCAGATATTGCTTTTTGCACACCTATCTTAATAATCCTAATTTTATAAATCAAGGTATTAATATTTCAGATTTAAATATGGAAAATTTAGAAAAATTTCTTTATTTGCTTGATAATTCTGTGCCTTGTATTATAGGCGTAAGAGATCCTATAGGAATTTTAAAACATTGCTTTGGTAGAAATTGGGATAAGGCACAAAGAAACTATGAGCCTGAATTTAATCTTACTTATGATTGGCATTCTTATATTGATTTTTTAACCCATAAAAAACAAAAAATCAAATGGGATTTTAAAGACTTAGAAAATAATGTTTTTATTATACAAAAGTTGATAAAAATACTAGATCCTAAAAATATCACTTATGTAGATATGAGTGAATTTAGCGAAGAAAAAGCCTTTGATACTTTGTCTAAATTAGCTAAAAATTTATCTCTTACCCCCCCCCATATAAATAAAAAAAATATTTTTAAAACCAAAGAATTTAGGGGATATTTAAGATATTTATTTCCATTAAAACTTTATGTAAATGAAAATGACTTAAAAAATATTTATACACTTAATTTTCCTAATAATTTAAAAAATTATAATATCAATACAAAAGAAAGTATTTTGATTATTTTTAATCGTTTTATGGATGGTGAATTCATTAATATTATTGAAGATATCATACAAAATGATTTATGTGACAATATAGGTATCTTCATACATAAAAATGATCTTTTAAAACTTTATCAAAATGAAAAACTTTATCAAGCTGTTAAAAATTATCTTAAAGAATTTTTAGATGCTATTAGAATTGTTATTGATCAAACAGAAAAAGATATGTTAACAGAAATAGAACTTTTAGAATACATTAAAAATAATCAAGAAATTAAAAATTATTTAAAAAATGCCTTTGATTATGAATTTGAACATATAAATAAATATCGCCCAGATATAGTAGATTCTTGGAAATATTATAAAGAATTTCAAAGTTATTTTTAAAAATATATTGTTTATTGGATAATAAAACAAGATATTTTTTAAGAAAAATCGATAGGATCTATATCAGAACTTACATTTTTAAAATCAAGCATGTAATTTTGAATAGCAATAAGAGTTTTATAAGAATTGCTTCTTAATAAAATATAAAAACGATATTTAGAATTAATCATTTCTATACCACAAGATCCATAGCCTATAAGCTCAATTTTTGATATTTCTTTAATCTTAAGGGCTAAATTTTCACATAATTTACTTGCACTTAATAAATCATTATCTTCTATTACAATCCTTAAAAGCCTTTTAAAAGGAGGATAGAGATCTTTTCTAAAGCTAAGCTCATCTTTTAAAAAAGCATCATAATCTTGAATATATTTTTCAAAAAAATCCCTATTTTTAGTTTGTAAAAGCACTCTTGCTTCGCCTTTACGCCCCGCTCTACCAGCTACTTGCATTGCTAAAGATAAAGTTTCTTCTGCTGCTTTATAATTAGGACGATATAAATACTCATCAAGCCCTAAAATCACACTTAAATCAACACTGTGATAATCATGACCCTTAGCAAGCATAGAAGTACCGACTAAAATATCAATTTGCTTTTCATTAAATTCTTTCAAAATAGTATTAAGTTTTTTTAATGTGCTAACCTCATCGCTATCAAATCTTTTAATATTTGCATAAGGAAAATATCCCAAAAGAAGCTCACATAACTCAGCTGTACCCATTTTTTTAGCTTCAAGCATTAAAGCGTCACAACTAGGGCATGTTTGATCAATAGGTTTTGCAAAATTACAATAATGACATTTAAGCAAATTCTTATTTTTATGCAAACTCATAGCGATTGAACAAAAAGGGCATTTTATAGTATTACCACAATTTCTACAAATAATTTGACGAAAATTTGCACGAGTAGGTAAAAAAATAATAGCTTGTTTTTGGTAATTTAAGGTCTTTTTTAATTCTTCTAATAAAATAGGCGTAATGCTAAGCTCATTCTCATCAAATATAAAGTGCTTTTTACTCTCAAAAAAAGTCCCTTTAAGTCTAAAACTTTTTTGTTTATAAAAACTCACCAAAGAGGGCGTAGCTGATCCTAAAACAACTTTAATATTTTGTTTTGCTCCTATAAAAAGGGCTAAATCCCTTGCATTGATATAGGGTTTATTGGAGGCTTTATAGGAATTATCATGTTCTTCGTCTACTATAATAAGTCCTAAATTTCTAAAAGGTAAAAAAAGAGCTGATCTTGCACCAGCAACTAAAAGGCTTTGATTTTCTTCGAGTGTAGATAAATACTCTTGTTTTTTTTTCTTTGAAATTTTAGAATGCCAAAGAAAAAAATAACCCTTAAAATATTTTTCAAGTCTTTTTTGCATCTGCGGAGTAAGTGAAATCTCAGGCATTAAAAGCAAAACTTGTTTGCCTTTTTCTAAATATTCCTTTATTAAAGAAATATAAATCTCAGTCTTTCCACTCCCTGTATCTGCAAACAATAAAGAGCTTTGATGATTTTTTATAAAATTTAATGCATTTTCTTGTTTGTCATTTAAGCAAGGTTTATTTAAAATTTCAACACTATGATTTTTATAATTTTTGGAACATTCAAAAAATCCTAAAACAAAACTCAATTTAGTAGCATAATAATAAGAAATAAAACTAGCTAATTCAAATTGAAAAGAACTCAAAGAATAAGGCAAAACTTCTTTAATATCTTGAGTTTGAAATTGTGGTTTTTCGCATTCTTGTATCACTATAGCTTTTAAATTTTTTTTTCTTTTTAAATCAATAATAACTTGAGTTAAAGGTTTGATTTCTAAGGCGCTATGAAAAATTAGATTTTCTAAATACAATCCAATAATAGCTAATTCATAATATCTCATATAAATTCTTTACATAATTGATTATCGATACATTTTAAAATACCCTCTTTTGGATCATAAGTAAAATCTATACTTTGTTTTGAATTTAAAAAAAAACGATAAGAATTAAAAGATATTTTCATCCAAGAATCTTTACTTGAATACAAAGGAAATTTTAAAAGCGAAAAAGAACAACAATTTTTATCTTCACATGACACAATTTGCTCACAAAAAAATAATTTTTCTTGTTCTTTAAAGAAATTAGCATTATCAAGTATCGCAGTATAGGCTATTTGTTTTAAAGAAGCTTCATTTCTCATTAAAGCTAAGCTTGAAGAGATCATTTGATATTCAATCTTAGCTTTTAATAATTTTGCCTCATTTTTATTTTGAGATAAAAAAGGAAGAGCTAAACTTGCTAAAATTCCTATAATAAGAATAACAAATACAAGCTCAAGCAGAGTAAAAGCTCTTTTAAATTTCATTTTTTAAAGGAAGTTCTTCATCGATAGTTTTTATAAGTTTTTTTAACTCTCTTTGTGTGATGTAATTTTCATAGCTTTTTTTAACAAAAGCATCTACAAAACGTGTCAATTCTATTTTTTTGGTTCCACCAGAAATAAGAGCAATTTCATCTTCTAAAAAATTAGCAAATTCCTCACTGCATCTTATACCAAAATCTTTTGCAGAAACATTAATAATAACGCGTCTTAAATTGTCACTTTGCAAGAACAGCCTCTATTTTTTTCACTATATCTTCACTGGCTATATTTTTAGTTTTAAGTTCTTCTTCTAAGCGCATAATCTGATTGCTTTTTGCTTCATTTTGAGCTTTAACACTTACAAGCTCATTTCTTAAATTTTCATTTGCTTCACATACTTCATTATATTTAGCTAAAAGCTCATTTACTTTATCTGTCATAGTATTTATAATTTTTTCATCATACATAATTATTTGCCTTCTTACTTTAGAGTTTATGAGTTTAATAATTGTAATTGTAGCAAAAAAACTTAAATTTAAGTTTTCATTTGAACTTAAATTTAAGGCATTTTTTTTTAAAATGTTTTTTTAAAAAATAAAATAAAGCAAAAAAATGTTTGAACTTACAAGTAATTTAAAACCAAGTCCTGATCAAAAACAAGCTATTGAAGGGATAGTAAAAAGTATCAAAGAGGGTAATAAATATCAAACTTTATTGGGAGTAACAGGAAGCGGAAAAACTTTTAGCATGGCAAATATTATAAAAAAACTAAATATGCCAACTCTTATTATGAGTCACAATAAAAGTTTATGCGCTCAACTTTATAGCGAATTTAAGGGATTTTTTTCTAAAAATCACGTGGAATATTTTATAAGTTATTATGATTATTATCAACCTGAGGCTTATATTCCACGCACTGATGTTTTTATAGAAAAAGATAGTTCTACTAATGAAGATTTAGAAAGACTAAGACTTAGCGCAACTGCTTCGCTTTTAAGCTATGAAGATGTAATTTGTATTGCAAGTGTTTCAGCAAATTATGGACTTGGAAATCCAAATGAATACATAGGCATGGTTTTAATTTTTGAACAAGGAATGCAAATTTCTCAAAAAGAGCTTTTAAAAAAACTTGTAGATATGGGCTATAAAAGAAATGATAATTTTTTTGATCGAGCAGATTTTCGAGTAAATGGAGATATTATTGATATCTATCCTGCTTATTATGAAGATGAAGTTGTTAGGCTTGAATTTTTTGGAGATGAACTTGAATGTATGTATCATTACAATATCTTTGAAAATAAAAAAATCAAAGATTTAAAACGTTTTATTCTTTATCCAACTAGTCAATTTAGCGTAGGAGAAGTACGCTTAAAAAAAGCCATAAAAGATATAAAATTAGAATTAAATGAGCGTTTAGCTTGGTTTGAACATGAAAACAAGCTTGTAGAATATCAACGCTTAAAACAGCGTGTTGAATTTGATCTTGAAATGCTTGAAAGCACAGGTATGTGTAAGGGTGTGGAAAATTATGCAAGACATTTAACAGGGATTAAAGAAGGTGATACTCCTTATACACTTTTTGATTATTTTGCTATTAAAAATAGAAAATTTCTAGTTATTGTTGATGAAAGTCATGTTTCCTTGCCACAATTTCGTGGAATGTTTGCTGGTGATAGAAGTAGAAAACAAACCTTGGTTGATTATGGTTTTCGTTTGCCTTCAGCGCTTGATAATCGTCCTTTAATGTTTGATGAATTTATTCATAAAGATTGCCAATTTCTTTTTGTTTCAGCCACTCCTGCTTCACTTGAGCTTGAACTTAGCAAAAAAAATGTTTTTTATCAGATTATGCGTCCAACTGGACTTTTAGACCCAAAAATTGAAATTAAAGATAGCGACAATCAAGTTGAAATTTTATTTGATGAAGCCAAAAAAGCTATAGAAAGAAATGAAAGAGTCTTAGTTACTGTTTTAACCAAAAAACTTGCCGAAGAGCTTACAAAATACTATTTAGAACTTGGAATAAAAGTTAAATATATGCATTCTGATATAGACGCAATTGAACGCAATGAAATAATTAGAAATTTAAGAAGTGGAAATTTTGATATGTTAATAGGTATCAATTTGCTTAGAGAAGGACTTGATTTACCTGAAGTTTCGCTTATAGCGATTATGGATGCTGATAAAGAGGGTTTTTTAAGAAGTACTACAAGTTTAATTCAAACTATGGGTAGAGCAGCTAGAAATGTAAATGGAAAAGTTTTATTATTTGCTAAAAAGATTACAAAGTCTATGCAAGAAGCAATAGATACTACAAACGAGAGAAGAAAGCTTCAAGAAGCATATAATAAAAAACACCATATCACTCCAACTTCGGTTAAAAGACATTTGGAAAAAAGTTTAAAAAATGAAGAAGATTTAGGGGAAATTTATCGCAAAAATAAAAAATTTGAAAAAATGCCAGCAAATGAAAGAGCAAAAATCATAAAAGAACTTAGAAAAGAGATGCTAGAAGCTGCTAAAGCTTTAGAATTTGAAAAAGCTGCTAGTATTAGAGATGAGATTAATAAATTAAAAAATTTATAAAACTTTATATTAAAAATACCCTAAATTAATATTTTAAATATTTAAAATATCTTATTGATATTTTTTAAATACATATTTTTATATATATATTTTTAAAAATTTATTTTTTTAAAAACTTTAATACTTAAAATATCAATTTTGAATAAAAATTAAATCTATAAGGAAAGTGATGAAAAAAATTTTACTTCAAATTTTGACTTTTAGCGTTATTTTTATTGTTATTTTTGGTATTAATAGGATTTATATGCATATAGCCTTTATTCCAAAAAATTTAGTTCAAAATTTAAATGAATTTTTTACTATGTATACATTAGGCATATATCATGATATAAGATTTTTAAGTGTTGCTTTTTTGCCTTTGCTTCTTTGTGGTTTTTTCTTTCATTAAATATTATTATTATGAAATTTATAAAAGTAAAATTGATATTTTTATCTTTAGTGCTAAAAATGACAATATAAGAGCCCTTTTTAAAATCGCTTTAAATGATTATCCTTTATTTACTATACTTATTTTATCTTTAATTTGTATTTTATTTTGTATTTATATTAATATCAAAATTTTAAAAGCTAAACTTAAAACATTTCATTTAAGACCTTTTATGCTTATTTTCTTAAATTTATTACTTATTATAGTTTATATTTTGGCTTTAAGAGGTCCTTTTAAACACGTAGCTATAAATGTGCAAAATTATTCTTTTTCAAATTTTAATGTTTTAAACGATATTATGTTAAATCCTATAATGGCTTTTTCTTGGGCGCACAAACAATTTAAACAAGAAAATAAATTTTCATTTATTGATACTAATAAAGCTAAAATTTTAGAAGAAGAACTTTTTCCTTTATTTAAAACAAGTATGAAAAATGAAATAGCTAGCAATGAAAAACCTAGCGTTTATATCAATTTAATGGAAAGTTTTGGGTTAAATTTATTGGAATTTAACAATAAAAATTTTAATTTATTAGGTGATTTAGAGCAACATTTTAAAGAAGATTTTATATTTACAAGATTTTTAAGTTCTGCTAATGGAACTATCAATAGCTTTGCCAATTTATTTTTTATAAGTCCTTTTAGCAATATATCTACTAGTTCTTTTCAAAAACAATATTTAGATTTTACTCCTATGCAAATTTATAAAAAAGCTGGTTATAAAGTAATTTTTATTTATGCAGGAAATGGATCTTGGCAAAATATAAAAAATTATTTAAATGTTTTAGGTGTTGATAAAATAATTGATGAAAATGATTTAATAAATGAATATCCAAAAGCAATACAAACAGAAAATGGTTATGGTGTAGCTGATGAATTTATGTATAAAAAAATTTATGAAATTTTAGAAAAAAATCCTACAAAAACATTAATCATCTCTTTAAGTATTTCAAATCATCCTCCTTATAAAATTCCATATCATCCTTTAAATCTTGAAAATATACCAGAAAATTTGCTTGAAAAACTTCCCTACAAAAGAAAAAAACAAGAAGATATTTTGCAAGCTTACGCATACGCTAATAATGAATTTGGGAAATTTCTTAGCAAGATAAAACAAAGTCCTTTTAAAGATAAAGTCATCATAGCAGCTACAGGAGATCATAGAGTACGTGATATGAATATAGATTATAGTACTCAAAAAGCCTTTGCTTTTAGTGTGCCTTTTTATATTTATATACCAAAAAATTTACAAAATAATATTTATTATGATAAATATCGCATAGGATCACATAAAGATATTTTTCCTACTCTTTATGATTTTAGTTTAAATGAGGCAAAATATCTTAGTTTAGGTGGAAGAAATATGCTAACAAAACCAAGTAATGAAAAATTGGAATTTGGCTTTAATGATTCAGTATGGATAGACAAAAATGGAGTTTATCCAAATGGAAGCAATAAAGGATATTTTTATGAAAATAACACAAGTTTAAAAGATAATAATAAAGATTTTAAACTTGATGAATATCATAAAAATTTTTATAAGTCACATCAAGAGTTAAATTATTATCAACTTGCTAAGCGTTTAAAATTAATCAATGAATAAAAATTTAAAAATTATTTACTTTTAACCATTAGATAACAAAACTTGTATATAATAGTTTTTATAAAAATTAAAAGGAGATAAAATGAAAAAAATTGTTTTTGCGTCTTTAGCATTAGTAAGCTTAATTTTTGCAGCTGAAAATCAAACTTTTGATCCTAAATCTGTAAAAGATCATTTAACCATAAAAATGGATTTACTTGATAAGAATGGCAATAAAGCTATAGGAGAAGTTGTAGCTATACAAACAAAATATGGAGTAGCTTTTTTTCCACAATTAAGCAATTTGCAACCAGGAATTCATGGTTTTCATGTTCATGAAAATGCAGATTGTGGAGAAACTGAAAAAGGTTTAGGAATGAAAGCTGGAGGACACTATGATCCTAAAAATACCAAAACACATTCTTTTGCTTGGGATGATAAAGGACACTTAGGCGATCTTCCAGCTCTTTATGTTGATGATAAAGGAAATGCTACTAATCCTGTTTTAGCACCAAAAATTAAAAAATTAAGCGAAATTAAAAATCGTGCTTTAATGATTCATTTTGGCGGAGATAACCATAGTGATCATCCTGCTGCACTTGGTGGCGGTGGCGCTAGAATGGCCTGTGGAGTTATTAAATAATTTATACCCTTTTTAAAGGGTATAAAATCTTGACTTATTTATTTACATTATCTATAATGAGCAAAAAATAAATAATACACTATGAAAATTTTAAAACTAAATCACTACATTTTAGGCTTTCAAACCATATATTAGCTTCCTTAAAATAAAAATTATAAAAATTAATATTATATTTTTTAAGGAAATTTTATGTCAGATATATTTATAAAACTTTCTGCGTGGAAGTTATTTTTTAAATGTGCTTTTCCAAATATGATTAGCGCAGCTTTTATGGTGCTTTATTATATTATTGATGGAATTTTTGTTGGAAAATATTTAGGAAATAATGCCCTTGCCGCCCTTGGGCTTGTTATCCCTTTTATAATGATGAGTTTTGCACTAACTGATACTATTGCGATAGGTTCATCTGTCCAAATTTCCATGAAACTTGGCAAAAATCAAAAAAAAGAAGCTAAAACAATGTTTAGCGCTTGTATAATTATCATTTTAGCCTTTTCTTTTTTTATGGGATTTGTTGAATATTTTTTGGGTCCTTTGTTGATTGATTTGTTAAATGTTAGTAAAGAAGTTAAAGAATTATGTAAAGAAATTTTAATAGTTTTTGCTTTATTTGCACCTATTACTATGATTTCTTTTGCTTTAGATAATTACTTAAGAATTTGTGGTAAAACTTTTTATAGTATGATAATAAATATTATCATTGCTCTAAGTAATTTATTTTTTGATTATCTTTTTATTGTCGTTCTAGGTTGGGGAGTTTTCTCAGCTGCACTTGCAACTTGTATAGGTTTAAGTCTTGGAGGAATTTTAGGAATTTTACCTTTTTTAATCCAAAATTTAGAATTAAAATTTACTAAATTAAGTATGAGTTTTAAAGAATTTAAAAATATTATTTATAATGGGAGCTCCGAATTTTTTAACAATATTTCTGCTTCTTTATTCAGTATTTTTGCAAATTTAGTTCTACTTCATCTTGTTGGAGTTAAAGGAGTTGCAGCATTTTCTATTATTTTATATATTGATGCTTTTGTAATTAGTTTATTAATTAGCATGTGTGATGCTATGCAACCTGCTCTTAGTTTTAATTATGCAAAAAAAGATATAAGGCGTGTTAAAGATTTAATGAAACCTATTTTGATTAGTGCTTTTATTTTTAGTATTTTAATGCTTGTTATAATTTTGCTTTTTAAAGAAAATTTAGTAGGATTTTTTTCAAAAGATAAAGATGAAGAATTTTTAAAATTTGGAACTTATGCATTAATGATCTTTTCTTTTAATTATCTCATTACTTGGATAAATACACTTAGTGGATCTTTTCTTACTGCTTTTAATAAACCAACTCTTTCTTTGATTATTTCTTTAAGTCAAAGTCTTTTTGTGCCACTTATTCTTTTATTTATCTTGCCTTTATTTTTAAATTTAAATGGAGTATGGCTAACACCTTTAATAGCTGATTTTTTTGTTTTGTTTTTATCCTTTTTCTTTTTAAGAAAAATAATTTTTAAATGAAGATTTATATCTTCATTTGTTCATAAGTTATTTTTGCAAGCTTTGAAGCTTTAGTTTTTATAGGGGAAAATTTTATTTTATTGGCTTTAGGAATTGCCAAAATAGGAAAACCTTTATCACTTGTACCTATAAGACCTAGCTGTAAAACAACAAAATCATCATTGATTTTATGTTTAGAATATGTGTATGGAAAAAGCATTAACACTTTTTGGCAAGGACCACCAAGCATAGGAGGATTTGAACAGCCTTTAATACTAGCTCCTTCAATCTCTCTTCTTAAAACAACGCCAACACCCTGAGTTGTCATTTTTTTAGCTTTTTTAGCTTTTAATTCTACTTTTCCCCCATGTATGCACGTTAGAACATTGTCTTCTAAAATAGGATTTAATGCTGCTGTACTAGGAAGAGTAAGTATATCTTTAATTTTAGGACTTTTTATATTTTTCATTTTCTAACTTTTTAAAATTTTAATTATTGTATTTAAAAAATATAAAAAATTTATAAATTTATTTTTAAATTTTTAGCGATTTGAATACATTCTTCCAAATTGGGATTTTCGCAAACTAAGACATTATCATATTTTAAAAGCTTCTTTGCAGTACTTTGACCTATAGCTATTAAATAATCTTCTTTTTTAATATCATAAGTTTTAAAAAAATTATTCACACAAGATGGAGAAGTAAAAATAATAATACAAGGATGAGTGATACAAAAATCAGGTTTTTTATATACATTTTCATAAGCTATGATTTGAGTTAAATTTATATTTTGCTCTAAAAGTTTTTGAACTAAATTTGATGAAAGTTCTTTAGCTCTTAAATAAAGACATTTTTTATCTTTTAGCTCTTCTTTAAATTCTTCATAAAGATTACTAGCATAAGAAAGTTTTGGATATTTTATATTTTTAAATCCCAAATTAAAAGCTTCTTTTGCTGTATTTTTTCCTACTGCATAAACTTTTAAATCAAAATTTAAAATACTTTTGGTTTTTTTTAAAGCCTTAATAGCATTTTTTGAAGTTATAATCAAAGCATCATAAAAATTAAGATCAACTTTAAAATCATAAAAAATAAGCTCGTTTAAAACAAGATTTTGTACCCCTTTAAATTTCAATTCATTAGTAAGATAGATTTTCATTATAAACTCTTAAAGAGTTTTTTTAAATTTTTACTTGCCAAAAAAGGATCTTTAGCACACATAATAGCTCTTACAACAGCTATGCCACTGAGTTTTAAACCCTTTAAATTTAAAATATTTATTTCATTGATACCACCTATTGCAACAACAGGTAAATTTGATAAAGCTATAATTTGTTTTAAAATATCAAGACTTAAAATTTCACTTTTTTTTGTTGGAGTTAAATTTATAGCTCCACAACCTAAATAATCTGCTTCTTTAATGTTTTTAAGTTGTTCTATTTTTTGCAAACTAAGGCCTATTATTTTATCTTTACCTAGAATTTTTCTAGCAATTTTTATATCTAAATCTTCTTGTCCTAAATGCACTCCACTTGCATTTAGGGCCAATGCAATATCAAGCCTATCATTGATAATTAAAGGAATGCAATAAGTATCGCAAAGTTTTTTCACTTTAAAGCCTAACTCAAAAAATTTACGAGCACTGAGCTCTTTTTCTCTAAGCTGAATTATACTCGCTCCACCCTTAATGGCTTGTTCTAAAATATTTAAAAAAGCTTCATCACTTTTATCTTGCTTGCTAGCTACTAAATATAAGCTAAAATCAATCATTTAAAAACTTATAAAAGTGATTTGTAGGACCACAACCTTTTCCAAGATTTAAAGAATAATAAATAGCATTTTTAACATATTCTTTGGCTTCTTTTATGGCTTCATAAACACTTAATCCTTTAGCAATATTACTAGCAATTGCAGAAGATAAAGTACAACCTGTACCGTGGGTATTTTTTGTTTTAATACGCTCTGCTTTTAAAATATAAATTTTTTCACCATCAAATAATACATCATTAGCGTTATCCTCGCTATGTCCGCCTTTTAAAACAATATTTTTTGCTCCAAGTTTATGAAGTTTTTTAGCTGCTTTTATCATATCTTGCTCATTTTGAATTTTAAAATCACAAAGAAATTCAGCTTCTGGTATGTTTGGAGTTAAGATATCGGCAAATTTTAAAATATTTTCTTTAAAATGTTGACAATCTTGTATTTTCATTAAAGCATAACCATTTTTAGCAAACATTACAGGATCGATTACTATATTTTTGGCTTGATATTTTTCTAAATTAAAAGCAACACAATCCATTAATTCTTTTGTTCCAATCATACCTATTTTTACTGCTTTTGGAACAATATCTTCAAAAATAGCCTGAAATTGATCATTTATAATTTCTTCTGGAATATGATGAAGCGAAATCACTCTACTTGTATTTTCAGCAACAACGCTTAAAATCACACTCATACCAAAAAGATTATGGGCACTAAAAGTTTTTAAATCAGCCTGAATTCCAGCTCCTCCGCTACAATCGCTACCCGCTATAGTTAAAATAGGGATTAAATTTGAACCTTTTGCTTGCATTTTTTTCCTTAATAAATATTTTTTAAAATTTCCTTACCTTGATCAGAAATTTTAGAACCTTTAAAATAAGTTTTAACAAAAGAAATAATTAAAGCATGAAAAATTTGATAAAGTGCATAGAGCTTATATTTTTTACCTAAAATTTTACAAAGCTCATCTTGATTTTGCTCTATCCCACTCTCAAAAAATTCTCTTAATTCTTCATAATTTAAAAATTCATAATTTAATGCTAAGGCTAATCGATTAGTATAAGCATCTACAACTAAAATTTCTCTTTTGCAAAGATAATTTAAAATACTATCAGCACTTTCAAATCCTAAGCCTTTAATGCCCAACAACCATTCTCTATTGACATTTTCTTTAAAATACTCTAAATTCTCATAATCTTTTAAAATAGCATTAATAAAAGTTTTTATACGCTTTGCCTTTGTATTATAAAAACCGCTCGGTTTTATAAGCAAAGCAAGCTCTTTATCTTCTAAATTTTTTATTTGTTCTAAAGAAGAGATATTAGCCTTTTTAAGATTTTCTAAAGCTTTTAAAACATTTTTCCAATTTGTATTTTGAGTTAAAATAACAGAAACTAATAACTCAAAATCTCCAAATTTTTTATCTTCTAACCATTCAAAATCATTAAAAGCTAAATTTAGGCTATAAAGATATTTAAAAATATCAAAACCATTCAACTTTCACTCCTTCTTAAATGATTTAAAAGAGCATAAATCACATCCTCATCATCTTTACTTGATGCTTTAATTATCTCTTTGTTTCCATCTTTTAAAGTAAGTTGTATATTCATTTCATAACTAGTAATACTTTTATATTTTTTATAAGCTAAAATTTTAATCATAATGAGTTCTAAAAATTGCTTAGTATAAACATCAAGTTTTCCAAAACGATCTTCAATTTCTCCTTGAATTTCATAAACTTCACTTACACTTTGGCATTTACTAAGTCTTCTATAAAGTTCTAATCTTAAACGATCTTCGCTAATGAGTTCGTTATTTAAAAAGGCATTGATACTTAATCTTAAATCTAGTTTATCCTCTTCTATGCTTTCATTTTTAGTTAAAATATTTAACTCATCTTCTAACATTTTAAGATATAAACTATAACCAATTTGCTCTATATGACCACTTTGATCAACACCTAATAAATTTCCCCCTCCTCTAATCTCAAGATCGTGATAAGCAAGAATAGAACCTGAGCCCAAAAAAGAATTACTTTCTAATGATACTAGTCTTTTTAATGCATCTTTAGTAATATTTTCTTTATCTTCAATTAAATAATAACAATAGCCTTGTTTATTGCTTCTTCCTACGCGTCCTCTAAGTTGATGTAAGTCTGCCATACCAAAATAATCAGCTTTTTCCACTAAAATAGTATTAACATTTGCCAAATCAATCCCGCTTTCTACTATAGAAGTGCAAAGTAAAAGATCATATTGCTTATCTTCAAATTTTAATATTTCTTCTTCTTGTGTTTTAGAATCAATTTTTGAGTGTAAAATCAAAATTCTTAAATTTTTAACTATACTTAATAAATATTCTTTACATTCTTTTATACTTGCAATATGATTATGGATATAAAAAATTTGCCCTCCACGCCTTAATTCTCTCATAATAGCTTCTTTAATTAAAACTTCATTTTTTTCTTTTACAAAGGTTCTAACATCAAGTCTTTCTTCGGGTGGAGTTTGTAAAGTACTATAAGATTTTATAGAACTTAAAGCTTGATTTAAACTTCTTGGAATCGGAGTAGCAGACATAGATAAAAGATGGGAATTTTTACTTATTTCTTTTAATTTTTCCTTTTGCTTAACCCCAAATTTATGCTCTTCATCAACAACAATCAAAGCTAAATTTTCACATTCTACATTTAAAAGAGTGTGTGTTCCAATCACAACGCAAGGTTTTTGCTCTTTAAGTTTAGCCAAAATATCCTTTTTGTCTTTAGTGCTTGTAAAACGATCAAGCTTAAAAACAGCTATATTAAATTCATCAAATCTTTTTTTTAAAGTTTTAAAGTGCTGATAAGATAAAAGTGTTGTTGGCACAAAGAAAAAAGCACTAAAACCACTTTTAACCACAGCAAAAATAGCATTCATAGCAACTTCGGTTTTTCCAAAGCCTACATCAGCACTTAATAATCTATCCATAATTTTATTATTTTCAAAATCTTCTAAAATTTCTGCGCAAACTTTATTTTGATCTTTAGTATAAGAAAAACCTGCTTTTGATACAAACTGAGCCTGTAAAGCAAAATCAACTTTAATATTTTTTGGCTTTATTAAAGCTCTTTTAGCAGCTAAATTTACAATTTGCGTTGCAATAGCAAGAAGTTTTGCTTTTAATTTTTCCTTTAATCTGGCAAAATTCATTTTTCCTAAACGATCAAGAGTTGGGATAAATCCACTTGAACCTAAATATTTATCAATTAAATATAAATTTTCTACAGGCAATAAAAGCTTATCTTGATTTTGATAAGCTATAGCTACAAATTCTTTTTTTGCTCCGCTTACCTGTATCATTTCAAGACCTAAAAATTTTCCTACACCATAATCTTGATGTACAACAAAATCTCCATTTTTTAATTCATCAAGAATTAAAGAAGCTTTTCTTTTTACCTCTTTTCTCTCTTTTTTATTTAAAGAAAGAATAATTTCATCTTTTGAAATAATATTGATTCTTAAATCACTTTTTTCAAAAATAATATTTTTAAAATCTAATTCTAATTGCTTAAACAAAGCTTCATTTTTTGCTAAAACTTTTATTTTTTTATTTTGATGAAAAGCAAAAAAATCTTTAGTATAAGAACTTTGTAAATCTTTAAAATTTTTAGGCTCTGGGATAATTTTACTATTTATAAAATCTAAATCTTTTGCTTCCATATATAAAGGTTTAATACTTACAAAATCTAAAGATAAATAATCAAAAAAATTATCTATACACCAAAAACCTAAAGAATGTATATCATTAATTAAACTTTGACTTTGAAAATTTTCAAGCTTTTTATTAAAATTTTCATATTCTTCTTTAGAAAAAAAATTCAAAAAAGGGCAAATTTCTAATTCTTGTAATTCATAAGGTATAGATTTTTGGGTATTGATATCAAATTCTCTTATACTTTCAATTTCATCTCCAAAAAACGAAATGCGTATAGGTTTTTCTCTATTAATACAAAAAATATCAATAACATCACCGCGTATTGAAACTTCAGCTTTATCTTGAACTATATCTACAAATTCATAACCTAGATATTCAATTTGTTCCTTAAAATTTAAAAAATTAAATTTTTGATTTTTATCAATATAATAATTTTTTAAATTATCTTTTCCTGGTAATTTATGAAGTAAAGTTGCAATAGGAGAAATTAAAATCTTTTTTTTCTCTTTTTCCTTATAATAAGAATCTAACACCTTGCAAATTTCAAAAAGCTCTTTTGAAAAAGATCTTAAATCATCGCCAAACTCAGCTCTAAAATCAGGTAAAACAAAAGTTTTATAAGCTTGAAAATTAGAAACTTGTGCTAATAAATCTGCTTCTTTATCATCTTCGCAGATGATCAATTTAGAATAAAAATTATTTTGCAAATATTCATAAAAAGCTGCTTGCATTATTCTTGATTATTCTCAATTAATTTAGTTTCTTCTTTAATTTTGCTACTTCCATTGAATTTTCCACCAT
Source organism: Campylobacter sp. TTU_617 (assembly GCF_016599045.1). Lineage (GTDB taxonomy): Bacteria > Campylobacterota > Campylobacteria > Campylobacterales > Campylobacteraceae > Campylobacter_D. Next base: position 12,056 of record NZ_JAENKV010000012.1, on the reverse strand, counting down.
TTTCAACACTAAGCTCTTGTATAACAATGTTTCCATCAACTATACCACCTGTTAAAATCTCCAAACTATTGGCTTCTAATTCTCCTTCAAAATATCCATTAACAACAATTTTATCAGCCTTTAATTCACCCTTTAAAACACCTCTTTTTCCAATAACTACTATACTTTGAGAATGAATTGTTCCTATAAGTTCTCCGTCTACGTGAAGCATAGAAGCAAAATAAAATTTCCCTTCTATTCTTGCTCCTGAGGCAATGACTGTTGTTTCTGAACTGGAATTATTTGACGTTGCGTAATTGCTTTTACCAAAGATTGCCATGGTACTCTCCTTTCTTGATTAAAAAAATTACTAATGTTATTTCTTTGCAATTTTAAAAAATATAAAGGTTCTAAAGTCTTATTAATAAATCTTACTTCATAATGTAAATGAGGACCTGTAGATAGCCCTGTATTTCCACTATATCCTATTAAATCTCCTTTCTTAACATATTGTCCAGCTTTTACAACATCTTTTCTCATCATATGTGCAAAAACCGTTTTAAAACCAAAATTATGAAGTAAAATGACATTATAACCATAGCCATTATCACTATATCCTGCAAATTCTACAACAGCATTAGCAGTTGCATAAATTGGCGTTCCAATTTCAGCTCTTAAATCTATACCTGGATGAAATTCTCTACGTTTTAAAACAGGATGTTCTCTCCAGCCAAAATTACCAGTGATTCCTTTATCTACTATCGGAAAACCATTAGGAATTTGGCTAAGAATTTTAGTTTGATCTTCGTTAGTAAGTTTAAGATTATTTAATCTATCATTAATAGTTAAATTTTGTTCATTCTCATCAAGTCCTAAAGCCTTTTCAAAACTTATAATTTTATCTTCTATAGCAGCATATTCTTGTGATTTTTCTTCTATGCTCTTTTGCATTTGTTCATTGCTTTGAATAAGTTCTTGATTTTTTCTAAGCAAATCTTCTCTTTTTTTACTTAAATCACTTAATTTATCATCAAGATATTTAATATAAAATCCGCTAAACACTAAAAAAAAGAAAACAAACATAATAATATAAAATACAATTTTTTTAATTATTCTACTTAAATAAAAATGTTTTGAGCCATTAATATCTGTAATTGTTATGGTAAATTTATTTTTACTCACGCAATTCCTTTAAAAATTTTTCAACCAAAACAAAAGATCCAAATACTAAACTGATTTTATTTGAATTTAAACTTTGAAATTCTTCACACTTTATATTTAATTCTTTAGCTATAGAAAAAATTATATTATTTGCCAGCTTTCTTTGTTCATCTTTGTATTTGTAAATTTTTATTGTATCTATTATAGGCTTTAATGTTTTTAAAATTTCAAAAATATCCTTATCTAAATAAGAATTATATATCAAATCTATTTTAATATTTTGAAATCTTTCATATAAAGCCTTAGCTGCCATTTGATTGTGACCAACATCTACATAAAGTTTAGAATTAATCTTTTGACATCTAGCTAACAAATTTAAAGCTTTTAATTTTTCAAAAGCTTTAAAAGTTCTTTTTTCACCCTCTAAAAGCACACAAGCATTTAAAGCTAAATTTAGATTATGTTTTAAAAAATCTGGTAATTGATATTTTTTAGCATAATTTTCAAATTGATTTTTTATTTTATTATTTAAAAGTTCATTAAAATATAATCTTGTTTTTTTCATATAAGCAATGTGTTTTGCAAGATCTAAAACTTCTTTTTCTTGTTTTGTAGTTATAAGAGCTTTTTTAGTCATAATTTTTAGCTTTGTTCTTGCTATATCTTTAAGTGTATTACCCAAAAGATCTTTATGATCAAAACCTATTCTTGTAAAAATGCTTAACTTTTTATCAAAAATAGAAGTAGCATCAAATTCTCCACCTACTCCTGCTTCAAAAATAATATAATCACAATCTTTAAAAAGTATTGCAGCTAAAAATGTGGCATATTCAAAATAACTTAATTCTTCTAAGTCATTTTTAAAAATATTGGATAATTTTTGATGAGCTAATTCTAATTTTTTATCACTTATAATTTTTGAATTTAAATAAAATCTTTCATTAAAACTAAAAAGATGAGGGCTAGTATAATGTCCAACTTTATAGCCTAAATGATGTAAAAGTTGAGTTAAATATCTCCCTGTACTCCCTTTACCATTTGTACCTACAATATGGATTATAGGTTTTATCTTTAATTTTTTTTTGTATTTCTCATACATTCTAAAAGCAACAAAACGATCAATTTTATCATAGTTGCTTGATTTTTTTAGTAAAAATTCACTAACTTTGTTCATTGATATTAATCTGCTCAATTAATTCTTCTAAAATATTCCCATCAGGATTGCCATCTTTATCTAAATAAACAGATTTTATTTTCGGTGAAATTAAATCATTTTTATAGATAAATTTAAAATTTTCTATAGTTTTTAAATTACTTTCTACAAGAGAAGCCATTTGTTCTTTATTTTTTCCAGGAGAAATAATTAAATAGCTTTTTTCATCTATCATCCAAAGCTCATCTAATTCTTTGCAATTTTCTTTTAATATTTTTTTAAAACGAGTAAAAATCTCATTTAAACTATTTAAACCATATTTTTCTATTATAAAATTATAATTACTAATAGAAAAAAGAGCTAAAGAATAATTTACTTTATATTTTATATAGTTTTCATCAAGCTTTTCAAGCTCTTTTACCACACTCCAAGCTTCTCTTTCTTCTAGATTTTGAGTAAATTGAATTTGCGCATTTAGAGTTTTAATTTTTTCATCAATATTATAAAATTTACGTTTTAAGTCTTCAAAACTTAATTTAATCTCTCCTTTATCATCAGGATTTAAAGTTTCAAAAAAATTAATATTTTGTTGATTAAATTTATCTAAAGAATTAAAAAGTGTTTGAATTTTTTTTAAGTTATCATTAAAAAAATTTAGATTTTTTTGAACATACATATTGTCAGCTATAATTCTTTTATTTACACATTCTAAAAGTTCATTTTCAAAATTACTTTCTGAAAGAATAAAAGATTTTTCTTTTAACTTTTGGATAAAATTCTCAATTTTTAGATCACTCACTAAAGATGGGCTTAAACACAAAGAAAGCAAATGAGCAAAATATTCATAACTTCTTTCTTCTAATTGCAATAAAAGTTTTTTTATAACACTATCAAAATCATCATATTTATTTACACCATATTTACGCATTTCGGTATTAAGGTTTTCATCTTCATAGCTTTTTTCAAGTTCTTTCCATTTTTTATTAAGCAAATAAATGCTTTCACTATCCATAGTTTTAGAAATTCTTATAGAAGTAACTTTAGCTAATTCCTTGATTTTTTTATCTTTACTAATTTGCAATACCCTATTAATGGTGGCTAAAAAATCAAAAAATTCATTGAATTGTTTTCCACTTTGTCTATTTAAGATGGATATTAAGAAACTAATAAATTCTTCTAAATTACGAATAATTTTTCCATTAAGCTCTTGTTGATAATGGGGCAAAAGTAGAGTTTTATATTTTTCTAGTTTTAATTTATTATTTGAAGCAAAACCATATTTTTGACTGAATTCCTCAAAAACTTCTGTATAATTTTCTGGAGTAGCTTTTAATTTCCTTTCTTTTAAAGCGATTAAAGTTTCTTTAGCAATTTCATTAATATTAACTGCCATTTTTATAACCTTTAATTGCAATCATTGAAATAAATTCATCAAAAGCTTCACTTGAAGCATATTTAATTGCTTCAGTTCTTGCAGTATCGCTAATAATACTATTAGGAGAGATGTCAAAATCATAACTTCCGCTTGCATTAAATACTTGTGTCTTTCCATCTTTAAAAACTACATTAAATTCCAAATCTAATTTTGCTTTATAACTAACCACATAGCCATTCTTATCATAAACTAAAGGAATAAAAGTTAAATTATTCATTTTAACATTAATAATATCATCAGCTTCATGCTTTAAAGCAAGTTTTCTACCAAGCTTACTAATAATTACTTCCTTTAATGTATCTGCTACGAAAATACTATTTTTAGGATCTTGTGCATTTAATTCTACATTAACATAAACTTTTTCATTAAAAATTCTATCTGCAAGTTTTGAACTAGGTATATATCCACAAGCACATAGAAAAAAGATAAAACAAAATAAAAAATATTTTTTCATTTAATCACCAAATTGACTAATTTATCTTTAATATAAATTTCTTTTATAATAGTTTTATCTTTAAGCCATTTTTGAACACTCTCTTTTGCTGTGCTTAAAATTTCATTTTGTGAAGCATTTGCTAAAACCTCAATTTCAGAACGTTTTTTTCCATTAACACTCACAATTAAAATTAAAGAATCCTTTTTAAAAACTTCTTCTTTTATTTCTAATTTTCTAAAATTTTTACATTCAAAAAGCTTATCACTTAACTCAAAACATATATGAGGAATAATAGGTTCTAAAATATTTAAAATAATATAAAAAGCTTCTTGTTCTAAAGCCTCATTTTTACAATGATTTAAAGCATTAATTGCTTCCATACAAGCTGCAATTAAAGTATTGAATGCATAAGTTTTATTATAAACTTCTTCTGATTTTTTTAAAGCTTCATATACTTTTAATCTTGCATATTTTTCTTCTTTGTTTAATTCTTCTTGTTTTAAAATATAATTTCCACTCTTAACACTCAAAGCTCTATCATAAAGCTTACAAATAAAACGATAAGCTCCTTCAAGTGCATCATCATTCCATTCTAATTCTTTTGCTGGAGGTGCGGCAAATAAAATAAAAAGTCTTGCTGTATCAGCTCCATATTTTTTAATAATTTCATCAGGATCAACAACATTGCCCTTAGATTTGCTCATTTTAAAACCGTCTTTTAAGACCATGCCTTGTGTTAAAAGCTTTAAAAAAGGTTCATCATTTTTTAAATATCCAAGATCCCTTAATACTTTTTGAAAAAATCTTGCATAAAGCAAATGTAAAATAGCATGTTCAATTCCGCCAATATATTCATCCACACTAAGCCAATAATCAACGCTTTTTTCATCAAAAACTTTATTTTGCCAAGTATCCTCATCACTCGCAAAACGTGCATAATACCAAGAACTTTCAAAAAAAGTATCTAAAGTATCGCTCTCTCTTTTAGCTTTTTTTCCACATTTAGGACATAGACAATTTTTCCATTCTAAATGCTTTTCTAAAGGATTTCCTTCGCCTGTAATTTCTACATCTTCAGGTAAAAGTATAGGAAGATTTTCAATTTTTTCACAAACTAAACCACATTCATCACATTTAACTATAGGGATTGGAGTTCCCCAATATCTTTGACGCGAAACACCCCAATCTCTTATTTTAAAATTTACAACTCTTTTACCTAAATTATTTTTTTCAAATTCCTTAATAATCTCTTCTCTTGCTTCATTACAATCTAGGTTATTAAATCTATCGCTATTTATAAGTTTGCCATTTTTTTGCGTAAAGGGAAGTTTTTCTTTAGAATCTATTACTTGTTTAAACTCAAGATTATATTTTTTAGCAAATTCAAAATCCCTTTCATCGTGAGCAGGAACAGCCATTACAGCTCCACTTCCATAATCAGATAAAACAAAATTAGCTACCCAGATAGGAATTTTTTCTTTTGTTAAAGGATGTAAAGCATAAATACCTAAAAAATATCCTTCTTTTTCATTGCTTTGTCTCTCTCTTGGATTTTGATTTTGTATAATTTTAATTTGCTCTATAATCTTAGTGTCTAGTTTAGAATTTTTAATTAAATCTTCAACTATACTATGCTCAACAGATAAAGCAATATAACTTATTCCAAATATTGTATCTGCTCTTGTAGTAAAAACTTGAAGATTTTTTTTATTTACTTTTTTTGCACTCTCTTCATCTAAAAAAAGAGTAAATTCCAAACCTTCGCTTTTTCCTATCCAATTTTCTTGCATAGTTAAAACTTGATTTGGCCATTTATCTTTTAAATTTTTTAAATCATTTAAAAGTTCATTAGCATAAGAAGTAATTTTTATGTAATATCCTGGCATTTTTTTTTGAATCACTTCATTACCACAACGCCAACATTTACCCTCCTCTACTTGTTCATTAGCTAAAACTGTTTGATCGTGTTCGCACCAATTTACATTCGCTTCTTTAGTATAGATTAAACCTTTTTCAAACATTTTTATAAAAAATTCTTGTTCAAATTTTGTATAAAGTGGATCAGAAGTAGCAAGCATTCTTTTTTTAGAAAAAGAAAAACCCAAAGAAAAAAGTTCTTTTTGCATATAAGCTATATTATCATAAGTCCATTTTTTTGGATGAATTTTATGTTTTATAGCGGCATTTTCAGCAGGCATACCAAAACTATCAAAACCTATAGGATGCAATACATTAAAACCAATTTTTCGGTAATATCTTGCTAATGCATCTCCTATAGTATAATTTCTTACATGCCCCATATGAATACGACCACTTGGATAAGGAAACATTGAAAGAATATATTTTTTCTTTAAAGAATAATCCCTTTTTGGTTCAAAATAATTATCTTTATCCCAATTTTCTTGCCATTTTTTCTCTATAATGCTTGCATTATATGCCATAAATATTCTCCTATACTATACCTTTTTCATATAAAGCACGATTGCGTTCTTTTTCTTGTTTTTGCTTTAATTTTTCCAATTCTTTATTTCTAAAATCTAAAACACTAAATTTAAACCAAAGCAAAGTAGGACTTGCCACAAAAATAGAACTTAAAGTTCCTATAATAATACCTATAATCAAAGATAAAGAAAATCCTTCTATCATTGAACCACCAAAGAAATATAAAATTACAACAGTAATTAATGTAAGCCCTGAAGTTAGAATTGTTCTTGAAAGAGTAGCCGAAACACTCTCATTAATAATAGGACTTAAAATATTTTCTTTGCTTGTTTTAATGCCTTCTCTTATTCTATCGAAAATAATTATAGTATCATTTAAAGAATATCCAAGTACAGTCAAAACAGCAGCTAAAGTATCTAAATTTACATCAATTCTTAATAAAGATATAAAACCTAAAACAATTACTATATCATGAATTTCGCTTATAATAGCTGCCATAGCAAAACGCCACTCAAAACGTATTGCAATATAAATTAATATTGCTACTAAAGAAATAATAATAGCCATTAATCCTTTATTTCTTAACTCATCCCCGACTTTTGGGCCAACAACATCAACACGTCTTAATTCAAATTTTCCAGTATCTTTTAAAAGAGTATTTATATACTCTCCTGTATCATTACTAAGATTTTCATTACTTCCTAAAAATCTTATTGTAATTTCTTCTTTTGAACCAAATTCCGTAACAGAAAGATTTTGAAATTGCCCTGTTTTATCTAAAATTTCTCTTATTTGAGCAATAGGAGCAGAATTTTCATATTTTAGTTGTATCAAAGTACCTCCACTAAAATCAATACCATACTGCAAACCTCTTTCAAAAAGCAAATAAATTGAACCAAAAAATAAAATAAAAGAAAGAGAAATAGCAGCAAAACGCATTTTCATAAAATCATAAATTTTTTTCTCGCTAAAAAACTGCATTATTTTCTCCTATAACCTAACCAAAAATTTGTATTATTACTTTTTTCAATTTTAGACATAAAAAAATCAAACATTCCGTGTGTTCCCCAAATAGCTGTAATCATAGAAATTAAAATTCCTATTCCTAAAGTAACAGCAAAACCCTTAACTGCTCCAGTTCCATAAGCATATAAAGCTATAGAAGTAATTAAAGAAGTAATGTTTGAGTCGATAATAGCACTCATAGCATTTTTATAACCATTTTCTATGCTAGTTTTTATGTTTTTTCCTTCTCTTAATAACTCACGAATACGCTCATTAATAATTACATTTGCATCTACTGCCATACCAACAGTTAAAACAAGCCCTGCCATACCTGGTAAAGTTAAAGTTGCTCCAAACATTGCCATAACCGCAACAACAACTAAAACATTAACAAATAAAGCCACATTAGCAAAAATTCCAGCAATTCCATAATATAAAGCCATAAAAACTACAATACATATAGAAGCACCTATTAAAGCCATCATACTCATTTTAATGCTATCTGAACCTAAAGATGGTCCTATGCTTCTTTGCTCTAAAAGTTTAACAGGTGCAAGTAAAGCCCCACTTCTTAAAGCTACAGCTATATCTCTAGCCTCTTCTTGAGTAAAACTTCCACTTATTTGACCACTGCCGCCACCTATTCTTTCATTGATTGAAGGAGCAGAATAAACCTGATTGTCTAAAACTATAGCCAAACGTTTTCCGACATTAGCTCCAGTATAATCTGCAAATTTTTTAGCTCCCTCAGAATTTAAAGTAAAATTAATCACAGGATAATTACTTTTATCGCTAAAACCGACTCTAGCATCACTTAACATAGATCCATCTAAAATAGGGATACTCTTCAAAGGATATTTAATCTTTTCATTCTTAGCATCTGGAAGAATGATAAGCCCATAACTTGCAGCCTCATCATCACTCATAAAAGCTGCTTCTTTAAGCTTAGAATCATCAACCTCCATTAACTGCAAATGGGCTGCTTTGGTAATGCGTTCTTTTGCTCTTAACTCATCTTCTTTGGTTTTTATTCCTGCTAATTCAACTAAAATTTTATCCTCTCCTTGTTTTGCAACAGTTGGCTCAGCTAAACCAAATTGATCTAGACGATTTCTTATAGTTTCAACCGCTTGTAAAAGTGCATAATTTTCAATGGATTTTATTTCTTCATCGCTAAAACTTATACTATAATGCAAATTTTCAACATTTACATTAAGACCTTTTATTTCTTTAAGCAAGGCATCCATTTTAGAAATATCCTCGCTATCAAGCAGAGTAAATTCTATATTATCATTATGAGTTATTAAATGATCTATAAGAATATTTTCTTTATTAATAGAATAGCTCAAAGATGAAGCAATTGATTTTATTTTAGATTTTAATGCTTCTTGATTATCTACACCCAAAAGCATATAAAGTCCGCCTTGCAAATCTAATCCAAGATTAATTTTTGCTCCTTTTTCAGATTGCAAAAATGAAGGGAGTGAAAAAAATATACCAAAAATAAATATTGCGATAAAAATAATCAAACGATAAGTAAATTTAAAATTATGCATCAATTTTCTTTGCCACAAAATCTCTTGAAATTTTTACCATAATATTTTCATCATTAAGCTTAACTTTGATAAAATCATCTTCTGGTTTTACAACCTCACAAATTAGTCCTCCATTAGTGATAATTTTATCACCCTTTTGCAAGGACTCAAGCATTTGTTTATGTGATTTTGCTTGTTTTTGTTGTGGTCTAATAACTAAAAAATAAAAAATTGCAAAAAGAAATATAAGAGGTAATAATGAAGTTAAAATTGAATTTTCTGCCATATTTTTCCTTTTTTTTAAAAAAATTTAATCCTAATTCTACCATTTTTAAAATAATAAAAGTCTTTTTTATTTCATTTTTGCTTTCAAATCCTATTTATTTATCTTTTTTTGAAAATATATTTTTTGAAACTATAAGCCCTTTTTTAGCTATTTGGGGTTTAATTTTGCTTCTAAGAAGTAAAAATGCAAAAGAATATTTTTGGATAGGATTTTTTGTAGGAATACTTTGGTTTTGGTGGATAAGCTTATCTTCTATTTATTTTAACCTTAGCTATCTTATTCCTATTATCATTCTTGGTATTGGTCTTTTTTACGGATTTCTTTTTAGGATTTGTCATCTTTTTAAATATGATTTTTTAAGACTTTGTGGAATTTTTTGCTTAAATTTTATACATCCACTTGGTTTTGATTGGTTTAATTGGGGAATTTTAAGTGTTTATGGTTTTTTTAGAGCAGATACATTAGGTATTTTGAGTATTTTTCTAATTGCTTATTTTATTTATGAAAAATATATCTCAAGATATTATAAAATAGTTATTGTATTGGTTTTATTTTTTATAGGATTTCAATACGAAGAAAAAAAATCCCTTAATTTAAATTTTAATTATAAATTGGTTAATACTAATATTTCTCAAGATCAAAAATTTTTACAAGAAAACGTAGAACAAAATTCAAATAATCAAATTAAAGAAATCATAAAAGCAATAAATGAAAAAAAAGAACTTGTTGTTTTACCTGAAACTGCTTTTGCTTTTAATCTAAAAAATACATCTTATGAAAAAACACTTAAAAATTTATCTCATGAAATTACAATTATTACAGGTGCTTTTAATATAGAAGAAAATAAAACTTACAATAGCACTTATATTTTTAAAGCAGGAAATGTTTATATTTTTAATAAGCATTTTTTAGTGCCTTTTGGAGAAGAAATTCCATTTTTTAAAGATATTATCAATAAATATTTATTACCTGATATGGAAGAATTTTCTAAAGGCCCTTTACAAAGTCAATATAAACTTAATAATCAAATCATCACTAATGCTATATGTTATGAAGCTACAAAAGAACAAATTTATAAAAATTCTAGCATTATTATAGCTATATCAAATAATGCTTGGTTTAATCATTCAAGCGAATATAAACTTCAACAACTTCTTATGAAATACTATGCTAATAAATATAATGTAAGTATTTATCACGCTGTTAATGGTAAAGAAAATGCTATAATAAAACCAAAAAAGCCTTTGAGTCAAAAATGGTATATTTTTTATAAAAAAATAATTGCAAAAATATATAAATCTTAAATACAAAAATTTAAATTTTTTAGCAAGTATTTAATTTTTAATCGAACTAAATACTTGCTAGTTAAATTATCAAACTTCTATTTAAATAAGATGGGAAATTTTAATTTCTATAAATAAAATCACCCATCCAACTCCTTACACATCTTTTCAAATTCTTGATAGTATTTCCAAGAAGCTATGATATCGGGACGATGTTCTTTAATATGAGTAAGTTCATAATTACACATTTGATATAATTTTTGTCTGATATCCCTATCAAGTCTATATATATCAAGATAATCGCTTTCTTTGACTCTTTCTTGTTTTTGTTTTTTCATTATTTCATTTAAAATATTGCTAAAATTATTAAAATACGACTGTAAATACTTTAATAAAGAGTTATTTATCAGTAAAAATTTATCTTTTTTGATTAATACTTTAAATTGATATTCATATTGTCTTATGCTTAGTTGAGAAGTAATATCTTGATAAATATCATCGTTAAATTTATTATTATGTGAAATTATTTTAAGTTTTGTATTATTATTGGTTTTACTAGAAATATCTATAATTAATGGAAATAAAATATTAATATCATTACTAACATATTTTTCAGCATAATTCACATCCTCTTTAAAAGATAAATTTAAAAAATTACATATTTTTTTCATAGTAAAATATGTTTTTTCTCCTGAAATATCTTTTACATCAATATATAAAATATCTAATACATTATCAAAAATTTTAATCATAGAATATTCAAATATACAAGATCTAAAACCAAATTCTTTACATAATGGTTTTGATTGAAAATCTTTCAATTTTAATTTTCTTGGATAATTACAACCACCACTCGAAAAAAAATAAAATCTATTAAAAACTTTATATAAATCTTGATTTAAATCGAACTCCATAATTGCATTTGGTTGCCTATTTCTATGATTTGAATAACAAGTAAATATTTCAAAATAATCTCTTATTTGAAAAATGAATTTACACTTTTTTTGAATTAATTTGCAAAATTTTTCAAAATCTTCAAAATCAATTTCCTTAATATTTATGATATTTTTAAAATTAGGATTTTTTACAAAAATATTAAAGGCATACTCATATCTTTGAAATCCTGTTTTACCACTAGTATCCTCGAAAAAATTATTCGGAATAAAAGCATCGGAATGCATTAAAAAATATCTTAAAGCATAAGTTCCTGTTCCGTGTCCTCCTATCCACATAAACTCATAATTATCAGGCAAAGGTAAGTTTAAATCCCAAGCAAGATTAGCATCAATAGTATGATAATTTAATTCTTCATTTATATCTTTTAATTTATTTGAATCAAGT
>NZ_JAENKV010000011.1 GCF_016599045.1 Campylobacter sp. TTU_617 | reverse complement strand
AAGGAGATTCTATGTCAAACTATCCAAAAGCTATAGGACCTTATTCAGCTTATAGAGAAGCTAATGGACTTTTATTTATTTCAGGACAACTTCCTATTAATCCAGCAAGTGGTGAAATAGAAGCTAAAGATATTAAAGAACAAACTAAACAATCTTTATTAAATATAGAAGCTATTTTAAAAGAAAACAATCTTTGTTTTGATAATGTAATTAAAACAACTTGTTTTTTAGCTAACATTAATGATTTTGTAAATTTTAATGAAGTATATTCAAGCTTTTTTAAAGCTCCTTATCCTGCAAGAAGTGCTTTTGCTGTAAAAGATCTACCAAAAAATGCTTTGGTTGAAATTGAAGTTATAGCGGTTAAAGGATAAAATTGCTAGGACTTGGTTTTTCATTATTTAGTATAGCTTTGCTTGTATTTATGCTTTATAAAAAAATCAATGCACATATGGCATTGCTTTTAAGTGGCTTGCTTTTGCTTTCTTTAGCTGCTATTTTTGGACTTTCTCCGCATATTGTCGCTAAGGGTTCTTTAAATCTAGGTTTTTTTGATATATTTGAAGTTTTTAATCAGACTATGTCAAAAACATTGGCTGGACTTGGTCTTACACTTATGAGTATAGCAGGTTTTTCTGCCTATATGGATCATGTAGGGGCTTCTTATGCGCTTTTTAAAGTTTTTGAAAAACCTTTAAAAACAATAAAATCTCCCTATGTTTTGCTTATAGTTGCTTATTTTATTGTGCAATTTTTGGTTCTTTTTATACCATCTCACGCAGGTTTGGCACTTTTACTTATGGTTACTATGTATCCTATACTTGTGCGCTCAGGTGTTTCAAAACTTTCTGCTTTGAGTGTTATTGGTATTTGTCAATACATTGATCATGGTCCTGCAAGTGGAAATGTTATTATGGCATCAAAGATAGCTGAGATTGATCCTGCAATTTATTTTGTTCATTATCAACTTCCTGTAACTTTACCAATTATTATAGTTGTAGGTATTACAATATATTTTTGCAATAAATTTTTTGATAAAAAGGATAATTTTATTTTTAATATACAAGAAATTGAAAAAGAACTCAACGAAAATGAAGACAAAGAAAAAGAACTTAAAAAGCCTCCTAGAATTTATGCTATTTTGCCTATAATCCCTTTGGTTTTAATTTTAGGATTTAGTTCAGTGCTTGATAGTATATTAGTTTTAATGGGAATAAGTAGTGCTCAAGAAGTAAAAGCAGCTACTAGTACTGCAATTAAAATGAATGTTCCAGTAGCAATGATTATTTCAACTTTTGTGGCTATTATTTTTGAAATGATACGCTATAAAAGCGTAGTAGAAACACTAAATTCCATTATGATTTTCTTCAAAGGAATGGGACATTTATTTGTTATTACAGTTTCACTTATAGTTTGTGGTCAAGTATTTGCAAATGGTCTTTTATTTGTTGGTTTCGTAGATACTTTAATAGAATTTTGTAAAAATGCAGGATTTGGAGTTTTTGCTATTATTATTGCGGTTTCAATTTTGCTTGCAATTTGTGCTTTTTTAATGGGTTCAGGAAATGCAGCATTCTTTAGCTTTGCTCCACTTATTCCAAATATAGCAAAACATTTCAACATTGAAACTATTATTATGATAGCACCTATTCAAATTATGACTGGTTTTGGAAGGTGTATTAGTCCTATTGCACCTGCAATTTTAGCTATTTCATCTATAGCAAAAGTTAGTCCTTTTGCTATAATTAAAAGAACAGCCATTCCTATGTTTGTAGCAACTATAATAAATATTATTATGACTTATATTTATATTTAAAAGGAGAAAGAATGAATTCAAAAACTAAACTTATTCATTGTGGTAGAGGCGATCAAAGTGTTGAAGCAAGATCGGTTAATCCTGTGCTTATGCGTGCATCAACTATACTTTTTAAAGATCATGCTAGTTGGCAAAAACATAAGGAATTAAGAAAAACAGAACGTGTTTTAAGTTACGGCGCTAGAGGAACGACAACAAATTTTGAACTTGAAAAACTTATTTGTGCTTTAGAGGGTGGTTATAGAGCCCAACTTTTCCCAACAGGTCTTGCAGCACTTGCTATGGTGCTTTTAAACTATGCTAGTAAAGATGTACATTTTTTAATTACTGATGCTATTTATGGCCCTGTTAGAACAATTTGTGAATTATTTTTGGAAAAAATAGGCGTTGAAGTTGATTTTTTAAAAGCTGATGCAAGCGATATTGAAGAGAAAATTAAGCCCAATACTAAACTTATTTTATGTGAAAGCCCAGGCTCTATTCTTTATGAAATTATAGATTTACCAAAACTTTGCAAAATTGCTCACGCACATAATATACCAGTAGCTATTGATAATACTTATTCTAGTGGATATTTTCTAAATCCTTTAGAGCTTGGAGTAGATATTTCGGTTATTGCTGCTACAAAATATCTTAGCGGACACTCTGATGTAACTATGGGTATAGTAGTAGTAAATGAAAAAGAGTGGAAAAATTTTAACAGGCTTCCAGAAGTTTTTGGTTTTACAACAAGTCCTGATGATGTTTATTTAGTGCTTCGTGGTATGAGAACTTTGGATATAAGAATGAGAGCTCACGAAAAAAGTGCTGATGAAATTGTAGAATTTTTACAAAGCAGAAAAGAAATTAAAACTATTTTCTATCCTAAACTCAAATCTCATCCAAATTATGAAATTTTTATGCGTGATCATAAGGGTGCCAATGGTATGATTACTATAGAATTTATAGATAGTTATGATAAAGATGATGCTATTAAATTTGTAGATAAATTAAAATACTTTTCAATCGGTGCAAGTTGGGGTGGATATGAAAGCTTAGCCACTGTTACTACTCCGCCTAGAACTGCAATAGATTTAAGCACAAGAGGTCCATTTGTAAGATTTCATATAGGTCTTGAGGATACTAAAGATTTAATTGCTGATTTAACACAAGCTTTTGATAGTATTAAAAAATAAGGAGATAAAATGACAGGAATTAGCGTATTTGATCAAAAATTATTGGCAAATTCTTGGAGTACTGAAAGTATGCGTGAGATTTTTTGTGAGCAAAATCGCATACAAAAATGGCTCGATGTTGAAGCAGTATTAGCAAAAGCACAAGCAAAACTTAAAATTATTCCTAAAGAGGCAGCTGATGAAATAGCAAAAAAAGCTCATTATAAATTTATGGATATGGATTTTATTTTTGCTGAATTCAAAAAAACTAAACATCCTTTAGTTCCAACTGTTAGAGCTTTAGAAAAAGCTTGTGATAATAATTTAGGTGAATATGTTCATTTTGGGGTAACTACTCAAGATATTATTGATACAGGGCTTGTCTTGCAATTTAAAGAAGCGATGCAACTTATAAAAAGTGAATTAAAGGATATTGCAAAAGCTTTAGTAAAATTAGCTAAAACATATAAAAATACTGCTATGATGGGAAGAACTTTAACTCTTCAAGCTTTGCCTATTACTTTTGGTCATAAAGTGGCTATTTGGTTAAGTGAGCTTGAACGTCATTTTGAAAGAATACTTGAACTTGAAAAAAGACTTTATGTGGGTAGTATAGTAGGTGCTGTAGGAACTAAAGCAAGTTTAAGTGATCAGTGTAATGAAGTAGAAAGACTTACCTTAGAAAATCTAGGACTTAATGTACCTAATATTTCTTGGCAAAGTGCACGTGATCGCTTTGTAGAACTTGGTTTTGTTTTGGGTAATATTAATGCAACTTTTAACAAAATTGCACATGAAATTTTAATTCTTTCACATAATGAGATTGATGAAGTTGCAGAACCTTTTGGTAAAGGACAAGTTGGAAGCTCTACTATGCCACACAAAAGAAATCCTGCAATAAGTGAAAATGCAGTTACAGTAAGCAATGCTTTTAGGGCAAATTTAGCAATTTTAAGTGATATTGAAAGACACGAGCACGAAAGAGATGGACAAGTTTGGAAAATGGAATGGAAACTTTTGCCTGAAATGTTTTTAATGCTTTCTGTAATTTTAGCAAATATGAAATTTGCTCTTAGTGATTTAGAGGTAAAAAAAGATAAGATGCTTAAAAATTTAAATACTCTTAATGGCTTTGTTTTAGCAGAACGCATTATGTTTGCATTAAGTGATCATTATGGAAAACAACACGCTCATGAGATTGTTTATGAAAATGCAATGCTAGGCATTGAAAAACAAAAAACCTTTAAAGAAGTTTTACTTAAAGATAAAAGAGTATCTAAGGTATTAAAAGAAGAGGAAATTGATGCTTTACTTGATGCAACAACCTATGTAGGATACGCACCAAAACTTGTAGATGAATTTTTAGAAAAAATTAAAAATAGTGCTATTTTAAAATAGGAAAAATTATGTTTTATAGCGAAATTTTAGCAGATTTTATTTTTAATCTTAAATATGAAAATATCCCTAATGTGGTTATTCAAAGGGCTAAAGAGCTCATGCTTGATAGTCTTGGAACCGCTATAGCAGCAAGCAAAGAAGAATGTGTTTTAAATGTTTTTAAGACTTTTGAAAATTTAAGCATAGAAAAAAATACTTCTGTTTGGATAAATGATCAAAAATTAGATCCTATATATGCCACTATGCTTAATGGCATTGCTTCTCATATGTTAGATTTTGATGATACACATACAGAAGCTATTTTGCACGCAAGTGCAATTTTAACTCCGCTTTGTTTAAGCTATGGTTTTTCTATCAATCAAGATGCTAAAAAAAATATTAAAGCTTTTATAGTTGGCTGGGAAATTGCAGCTAGAGTAGGTATTGCAAGTAAAGGCACTTTTCATAAGCGTGGTTTTCATACTACTGCTATTGCAGGAATTTTTGGAAGTGTTAGCACAAGTGCAATTTTACTAGATCTAAATAAAGAGCAAATTATTAATGCTTTAGGACTTGCAGGAAGCTTTGCAAGTGGGATAAATGAGTTTTTATCTAATGGATCTAATTCAAAAGTTTTACATATTGCTAATGTCATTAAAAATGGAATTATGATTGCTCATTTTGCTAAAAATAACATGAGTGGACCTTTGAGTATTTTTGAAGGCAGAGATAATATATTTAAATGTTTTGGTATAGAAGAAGAGTGCGATAAAACAGAACTTAATAAAGGTTTAGGTGAAATTTGGCAAACTATGCAAGTTTCGATAAAGCCTTATCCAAGTTGTCATTTTGCTCACGGGTTTATTGATTGTGCTATTGCTTTAAGAAATGATGGCTTGAAGGCTAATGAAATTAAAAATATTCATTGTTTTGTTGATGAGGTTCCTATCTCTTTTATTTGTGATCCTTTGGAAATAAAATATACTCCAAAGAGTGCTTATGAAGCTAAATTTTCTATGCCTTTTTTAATGGCTTTAGGATTTTTTGATGGTCAAATTACTTTTAAATCTTATGAAAATTTAAAACGTAAAGAAGTACTTGATTTTGCTAAAAAAATTACTTATGAAAAAAGAAAATCTCAAGGTTTTCCAAAATATTTTCCAGGACATTTAAAAGCTATTTTGCAAAATGGAAAGATAATTCAAAAAGATGTTTTTATTAATAAAGGTAATTTTGATAATCCTTTAAAATTTGAAGAGCTAAAAACTAAATTTTTAAATAATGTTTGTATAAAACTAAACAATAAAGAAGCTAATGATTTGTTTGATTTTATTATGAATTTAGAAAAACAAAATAAATTTTTATAAGCTTTTAAAACTTAGCTTTTTACATTTTGAGTAATTAAATAAAGTATTAAAATTATTAGTATTTTTAAAGATTGATAAGTAAAAAATATTAAATTTTAGATAAGAAACTTATTTTTGACTTGTTGAAATATTCAAAAATTAAAAATTTAAAGTAGCTAAAATATAATTTATTTTTAATTTTTTTGTAGATTTTCTTTTAAGGGGAAATTATATAAATTCAAGTATTTTTTGCAATAATCTTAGAAAAATAAGTTACATTAAGAATAGTTTTTAAAAACTTATTAATTAGAAATTTTATATAAATAATACTTTATTTTTTAAGCTTATTGAAGACAAATTTAATAATTAATATAAAAAGTAGTATTTTTACAATCAAAAATTTAAAAATAAAATAATATAGTAGCAAAAGTATAAAATTAAATTTTTAAAACTTTTGATATTTTATTTACTTTGCAATTGATTAGAATTTTGTTAATACAGTTTCAAATAATATATAATTTAAATTGAAAATTATTTAAAGTTTGCATTTTTGCAAACTTTAATGAGATTAAGAAAAATAAGGTTTAATTTGCTCAACCCAAGCATCAATTCTTGATTCTGTTTGATCTTCTTGATTGTCATTGTCTAATGCAAGTCCTACAAATTTACCATCAACTACAGCTTCGCTTGCTTCAAAAGTATAACCATCAGTTGAAACTTCACCTACTAAATTTGCTCCAGCATTTTTTAAATTTTCGGCTAATTTTCCCATACCGCTACAAAATGTGTCAGAATAACTTTCGCTATCACCCATACCAAAAACCGCTACAGTTTTACCTGAAAGATTTAAAGCTGAAAAATCAAAACTATCCCAATCATCTTGTAAATCACCGCTTCCCCAAGTTGATGTTCCAAAAAGAATTTTATCATAAGAATTTATTTTATCAGCATCAATATCACTGATATTAAAAACATCATTAATTCCAAGTTTTGAAGCAATTGTATTTGCAGCACCTTCAGTATTTCCCATTGAGCTTCCATAAACTATTGCTATTGACATTTTATCTCCTTTAAAATTTTTAAATTATATATGGTATTTTATCATAATTTTGTTAAGTTCTTGAATATTAATATTAATTATTAATATTCAAAATTTTTTAATTCTTTGCTTGTTCCAAGTAAAATTACAACATCGCCACTATAAGCAATAATTGTTTCAAGATCTGGCATTATTTCCCAAGCTCCATTTGATTTTTTATAAGCAATTATTTTCATATTTTGTGCTATATGCTTAAGTGAATTTCCTGCCATTTTATCATCTACTATCATTTTAATGGCACGTATTGTATTAGCAGATAAATCAAAAATTTCGAAATCTGTTGAACGTAAAAGAAATTCTTTTACAAGTCTTTTTGCGCTTTCTTTTTCTGGATATATAACTTTAGATGCTCCTAATTTAGAAAGAATTTGGCCATGCATAGCAGAAGTTGCTTTTGCAATAATAGTATTTACTCCTATGTCTTTAAGAGCCATTAAGGTTAAAATACTTTTTTCAACATTTTCTCCAATACTTACAATAACAATTTCAGCTTCATGAAAACCAGCTTCTTTAAGAGCTGTGGTATTAGCAGAATCTAAAATATAAGCATAATTTGTAGAATTTTGGATATTTTTTAAAGCTTCTTCATCTTTATCTGCAACAATAACAGTATGCCCTTGAGAAATTAATTCTTCAGCAACAACTGAACCAAATTTTCCTAATCCAATAATCCCATAAGTAATATTTTTCATAAATTTATCCTTCCTTCTGGATATTTGATATACATAGTTTTATCTTTGTTAAATACAGAAAGTAAAAATGCAAAAACTCCTATTCTTCCACTAATCATTAAAATAATTAATATGATTTTACTTGGCTCATTTAATAAAGCACTTAAAGAAAGTGATCCACCATCTCCCACTGAAACTCCGACCGTAGCAAATGCTGAAGAAGTTTCAAATAATAGGGCAATAAAACGTATATCTGGATTTAATAAAGAAAGCAAAATTACGCATACGATGATATAAACAGCTGAACCAATAGCAATAATAAAAGCTTTATTGATAGTTTCTTGTGGAATTTCATAATTAAAAATTCTTACACGGCCATTTTTAATAGACCAATAAGCATAGATTAATAATACAACTATGGTAGTAACTTTCATCCCCCCAGCAGTTCCTCCTGGTGCTCCACCTATTACCATAAATAAAGATCCAAAAAACAAACTAGCATCTCTTAAACCACCTAAATCAAGCATTGAAAATCCTGCTGTTCTATAATTAATTGCTGTAAAGTATGAAGCAAGTAATTTATCAAAAAAAGAGAAATTTCCTATTGTTTTGGCGTTAGAGTATTCAAAAGTAAAGATGATAAAAGTTGAAAATAAAATTAAAAATATTGTTGCAATAATAACGATTTTGGCATGTAAGCTAAGATTTTGCAATCGTTTTTTTTGAAAAAAATAAAGTTCAATTAAAACAAAATATCCCAAACCTCCAATAATAATTAAGGTTGTGATAATAAAATTTATAGCCAAATCATTTTTATAATCTGCAAGCCCTGTTTTAATGATGGTGAAACCAGCATTATTAAATGCACTTATAGAGTGAAATAAACCAAACCATAAAGCTTTTAAAAAGTTCATATCTAGAGCAAAGCGTAAAGTTAATAATAAAGCTCCGCATAATTCTATAGCAATAATAAATAATAAAACTTTTTTAAAGAATTTAAATAAACCATCCATAGATGGGTAAAGCAAAGTTTCTCTTAATAAATTTTTACCGTCAAAACTTACCTTTTTTCTAATTAAAATATAAACTAAAAGTCCTATTCCTACGTAACCTAATCCACCAATTTGTATAAGAGTTAAAATAATAATTTGCCCGTAAATTGTAAAATCAGTTGCAATATTTTTAGTTACAAGCCCAGTCATACTAACAGCTGAAGTACTTATGAAAAAAGCATCTAAAAAACTAATAGGTTTTGTATGAGCCCAATTACACAATAAAAATAAAGCCCCTATCAAAGCAATAATAATATAACCAATTAATAATATTTTGAAAGTACGTCTATCAAGTCCGAATTGTTTCAATAAAACCTCATTTAAGTTTTAAATTTAATAAATCTTGTAATTCTAGCTTCTAAAACTTTAATAAAAATAAAAATAAAATTTAAAGTTATATTAAAGATAAAAAGATAGAATTACACTCTATGAAAAATTTTCGAAAATGGTTGGATAGCTCAGTCGGTAGAGCAGCAGACTGAAAATCTGCGTGTCGGCAGTTCGATTCTGCCTCTAACCACCATTTTTTTCTTCATATGTAAAAATATTCCTTTTCTTTATTTTTTAATAAATTTTTTAAGATATAAATTTAAATCATTTTATTTTTTATTGGTAATTTAAATAATTATAACACTATTTATTTTTATAAAATTTTTATTTTTCAAAAAAATATAGACAAAAAGATAAGCAAGTGAAAATATTTTTTTGTATTACTAGATTTTTTTAATTTTTAAGAATTTATTATGTAGATAATTAATTTAAGTTTTAGTTAAAAATCTATTAGAGTTTCTATATAAATTTATTTTACTAGCTAATAGAGAGATAGTGGTGGATTTAGCAGGACTCGAACCTGCGACCAACCGGTTATGAGCCGGTTGCTCTAACCAACTGAGCTATAAATCCGTTATTTTATTAAAAATGAAGTTGTAATTATAATTAAAATTTCTTAAAAATATTTTATTTTTTGATTTTTTGTGTCCAAAAAAATCTAAAAGTAATTAAATGTTGCAAAATTCCAAAAAAAACCATAAAGGTTGTGAAAGAGCTTCCACCGTGGCTAAAAAATGGTAAAGGAACTCCAACTACGGGAGCAAAACCTATAGTCATAGAAATATTAACCGCCGCATAGATAAAAATAAAAAGTGCTACAGCATTAATGGCCACTCTAGCAAAATAATCTTCTTTAAGTTTATAATTTAAGCTTAAAAGATGAAGTATAAGTAAAATATAAAGTATGATTAAGACAAGACCTCCTAAAAATCCAAATCTTTCTATCATATATGCAAATATAAAATCACTCGTAGAAATAGGCAAGAATTTAAAATGAGTTTGAGTAGCTTCTTCATAAGTTTTTCCAGTTAATCCTCCATTGCCTATAGCTATCATTGATTGAACAACTTGATAACTCGGTTTTTCCGATAAGAAATCGTGAATTCTTTGTTTTTGATACGGTTTTAAAAAATGAGTATAAATCAAAGGAGAACTTAAAGACAATGCTAAAAAAATACTAAGCCAAATTTTATAATTTACTCCAATGATAAAAAGTATTCCAAAACCAACTATAAGTAATATTGTAGCAGTTCCTAAATCCGGTTCTTTGGTAATAAGCAAAAAAGGTAAAAGTATATAAAAGCTTAGTTTTAAAAATTGCTTGACATTGTAGCCATTTCTTGATGGAGGATTTTGGTGGATAAGATAAGCAAGCATTAAAATAAAAAAAGGTTTAAATATTTCAGAAGGTTGAATAGTAAAATGTGTAAAGGGAATTTCAAGCCATCTTTTGGCTCCAAGTTTTTCAACTCCAAAAATATCTACGCTCAAAAGCAAAGCGATATTAAGCCAATAAAATACAGGTATAAGCCATATTAGCTTTCTAAGTGGCAAAAGAAAAAAAAAGCTAAAAGCTAAAAATCCTACACAAGTATAAATAAATTGTTTTTCAGCTAAAAAAGTATTTGCTTCAAATACAAGAAAAAATGATATTAGTATAATAGGCAAAATTAAAATAGGTTGAATATAGTCAAAATGTGTTAAAATACGTCTATCTAGTTTAAACAAAATTAGCCTTATAATTTTAATATATTGAATTATATGTTAAAATTCTTTAATTTTACAAAGGGTTTTAAAAAAATAATGCAAAATTTTTTAGTAAGCAATGATACTCGTTTGGATATTTTTCTAAGTAAAAGCTTAGAACAAAGTCGTAATCAAGTAGCTTTACTCATTAAAAATGGTTATGTTTTAGTTAATCAAAAAATTCAAACTAAAAATTCTTTCAAACTAAAAATAGGGGATATAGTTGATATTAAAGAAGTAATTTTACAAGAAAAGAAACTTAAACATGAGATAGATTTTGATATAGATATTTTATATGAAGATGATGATGTAATAGTATTAAATAAACCTCCTTATTTAGTTGTCCATGGGGCAAAAAGTGTTAAAGAAGCTACTTTGGTTGATTGGCTTATGCAAAAAAATTATACTCTTTCAAATTTAGGGGGTGAGCTTAGAGCAGGTCTTGTACATAGATTAGATAAACAAACAAGCGGAGCGATAATTGTTGCAAAAAATAATTACTCTCATAAAATTTTAAGTGATCAATTAAAAGATAAATCTATGGGTAGAATTTATCTTGCATTAATTAATTTACCTTTAAAACAAGATAAAATAATAATAGAGAAATTTTTAATAAGATCTCCTAGCAATCCAATTAAGAAAATAGCTATAAATGAAGATTTAGCAGGTGCAAAAAATGCAAAAAGTGCTTTTGTTAATTTAATGATCAATGATGAATTTTGCTTAATTGGAGCGAAGCTTTTTACAGGAAGAACGCATCAAATAAGAGCACATTTAGCAAGTTTAAATCGTTATATTTTAGGAGATTGTTTATATGGATATAAAGGAAAAGATGACTTAAGGGTTATGCTTCATGCTTATATTTTATATTTTATTCATCCAAGAACAAAGAAAATGTTATTTATTAACGCTCCTTTGATGGATGATTTTAAAAATAATTTATTGAAAAAATACACTTTAGGAGAATTAGATGAAAAAATTTCAGCTCAAACTTTATTTTCTTTGTTTAATTCTTTTGTTTGATATTGTAAAAGCAAAAGAAGTTTTAATTAACGAATCTCTACCAAAAATAGAAAATTTAAAAAGTATTAGTGAAATGAGTAGTATAGGTTTTGAGTGGGATCCTTTATATGATCAAAATATAGCCGGATTTTATCTTTATCGCGCCAGCGATAGTGAACCAAATTTCAAAATTGTCGCTACAATTAAAGATAAATTTCAAACACATTTTGTTGATACAAAATTAGATCCAAATACTAAATATTTCTATAGCTTAAGAAGTTTTAATGATCAAGGTCATATTTCAGAAGAAGGTAAAGTAATAGAAGTTTATACTATGCCACGTCTTGAAAAAATTCCTTTTGCTGAGGCTATTACAAATTTGCCAAATCGTATTAAGCTTATTTGGCGTCCTCATCCTGATTTGCGTGTAAATTCTTATATTATCGAAAGAATGAAAGAAGGAGAAGGAGAGTTTAAAAAAATAGCAGAAGTTAAAAATCGTTTAAATGCAGAATATATAGATGATAATTTAAAGCCAAATGAAAATTTTACTTATAGAATTTTTGCATTAAGCTTTGATGGTGTAAAAAGTGAGCCAAGCGATATTTTAAATTCAAATTCAAAGGCTTTACCACCAGAGGTTACTTCCCTAAGTGCAAGTTTTGATCAGGTAAATAAAATTTTATTAAATTGGGATAAAAGTGATTATAAAGATTTTTCTTATTATAAGATTTATTCTACAAGTTCAAGCTTCTTGCCTTATACTTTGCTTGCAAAAACTCAAGATAATAATTATGAAGATATAGTAAATGGAAAAAACAAAAGTAAGTATTATAAAGTAACTATAGTAGATAAAGATGGACTTGAAAGCCCTATGCCAAAAAATGCTATAGAGGGAAAAACTTTAGGAGACCCTTTGGCTCCAAGTATTATACTTGCACAAATTAAAGATGGTGCAATTGAAGTTGAATGGATAGATAATGATAATAGAGCAGTTGAATATATGGTAAAAAGATATGGTGGTGGTAGTACTGCTATTTTTAAAGGTCTTAAAGAAAAAAAACTTAGAGATATTAAAGCTTTACCAGGGGTAGAATATACTTATGAAGTTATTTCTATTGATAATCAAGGTTTAGAGTCTGAACCTTCTAAAAAAGTAAAAGCAGCTCAATAATGCCAAATTTTAAAACTAAAACAATTAAAGAATTAACGTTGCCTTTTTGTAGCAATGGGGTAGAATTTTTATGGAAAGCACATAATGAAAATATTATTTTAATTTTTACAAAAGTAGAAGAAGAAAGTTTTTTTTTACAAATCAAACAAGATGATAAAAATTTTATCATTAAAGCTGATAAGCATTCTAAACCATCTAAAATAACGTATGTACAAAAGGCTTTATTATGTTTTAAAGAAAATTTTTGCAATGATATTGTGAGCGAATCTTTTGCTTTTAAAAAAAATGCTTTAGATAAAAAAATTCCTTTAATAGCATATGATTTTAATGAAGTTTTTGAAAAATTACAAAATTATAAGAAAATTTATATAGAAATAGGTTTTGGCTCAGGAAGACATTTGCTTTATCAAGCTAAAACCCATCAAGATGTTTTGATTTTAGGTATAGAAATATATATCCCAGCTATAGAGCAGGTTGCTAAACTTGCTTTAAGTCAAGAAATAAATAATATTTTATTGATACAAAGTGATGCAAGATTATTATTAAGTGTTTTACAAAAACAAAGCATTGATAGGATTTTTTTACATTTTCCTGTTCCTTGGGATAAAAAACCACATCGTAGAGTAATGAGCGAGCCATTTTCTAAAGAATGTGCTAGAGTGCTTAAAAGCAAAGGGACATTTGAACTTAGGACGGATAGTTATGAGTATTTTAAATATAGTTTAAATATTTTTTTGGAATTTATAAATCCAAAATTTACTATAAAAAAGAATGAAGATTTAAAAATTTCAAGTAAATATGAAGACAGGTGGAAAAAACAAAATAAAGATATTTATGATTTGATTGTTTGTGATCTTAATTTTTGTGAACAAGAAAAAAATATTATAGATTTTGATTTAAAATCAATCTATTTTTCCAAAGAACAATTAAATTCTTTAAATGTTTTTAAAAATAAAACATTTAAATATAAAGATTTTTTTCTTCATATTGAAAATTTTTATTCTACTTTAAATGGTTTGGTTGTAAAAATAGCCTTTGGAGCTTTTAATAAACCAGAACATACTTATATTTTTTTAGGAGATGAGTGTTATTTTGTATTTAAAACTCCTTTTAAAACTTTAGAGAATTTAAAAGCCATAGAAGAATTTAAAAAAATAATTTATCATAAAAAATAAATTATTTTCTTGAATTTTAAGTGAAAATAAAGCAAAATGTTTTATTCGAATTTTTTATTTTTAAGGAAAATTAATGTCTGACCTTATAAAAGCACAAAAATTATCTTTAGGTTATGATGAGTTAGTGATTAAAGAAGCAAGTTTTGCTTTTAAAGATGATGACTTTGTTTTTATTACAGGTAAAAGTGGAAGTGGTAAAAGTACGCTTTTAAAATCATTTTATGGAGATTTAGATTTACTTTCAGGTCAGCTTGAAATTTGCGGAAGTAGTATGAAAAAAATAGGAAATTTAGAACTTTTAAAATTAAGACAAAAAATAGGTATTATTTTTCAAGATTATCGCTTAATTAAAGAATTTAGTGTTGAAAAAAATGTTATGCTTCCTCTTATGATAAAAGGTTATAGTAAAAAAATATGTCAAGAACAAGCAACTAAACTTTTAAAGCATGTAAATTTGACTTTTAAAGCAGATAAAAAACCAGATCAACTTTCAGGAGGCGAACAGCAACGTGTTGCTATGGCAAGAGCGTTGGCTCATAATCCTAAGCTTTTGCTTTGTGATGAGCCAACTGGAAATTTGGACGAGTATTCATCTGATATTATTTGGACTCTTTTAAAATCAGCTAGAGAGCTTTTAGGAACTTGTGTAGTAGTTGTTACACATAGAATCCCAAGTAATTTAAGGCTTAATTACAGAAGATTTAATATAGAAAATGGAAAAATGAATGAAATTTTTTAAAACACACTTATCTTTAATATTACCTTTACTTTTTATGATGTTTGCTTTTGAGTTTATTTTGTTAACTAATGCTACTTTAAAACATTATGAACAAGTTTTAAACAAAGAATACAATATTATAGTAACTAGTTCAAATGAATTAAGTCAGAATTTGATTAAAACCAAAATTACATCTGTGATATCAGTAGAAGCTTTAGATCCTAAAAAACTTATTGAGAGACTTAAAAATGATATTTCAGATAAAAATTTAAAAACTTTAAGAGCTTCTTTGCCAAAATTTTATACCCTTAAGCTTGATTATCTTCCAACTCAAGAGGAATTAGCGCAAATTAAGACCAATCTTTTAACAATACCTGGAATTAATAAGGTTGAAACTTTTTCAAAGACCCACGATAAAATATATTCTTTGCTTGTTTTTATTAAAGTGATATTTTGGTTTTTTATGTGTATTATTATCTTGCTTTCATTTGTGTTATTTTTAAAACAAATGAGAATATGGCTTTATGAGCATACACAAAGAGTTGAGATTATGTGTTTATTTGGTGCGCCATTTTGGTTTAGATCTTTTATGCTTTATAAAATTGTTTTAATTGATTGTTTAATTGCATATTTAATTTTGCTTATATTTTTTACACAAATTTATAATTTTTCATTTATACAAGAAAGTTTAAATTCTATTGACCTTATTTTACCTAAAATTAATTTTATTTTACATTTAAGCGGAATTTTTATTTTTACTTTGTTAATTTGCTTAATTTGTGTTAATTCTGTAATGTTTAAGGTTAAAAAATGAAAAAAATCTTTTTTCTTTTTTTTTGTTTTTTAAGTTTATTTGCTAATGAAATTTCAGAAAAAACTAAAAATTTAGAAAGCAATAAAAGAATTCAAGAACAACTTAATAAAAAATTAGAAGATTTAGCAAATGATATTTTAAATGGAGAAAAAAAATTAAAAGAACTAAATAATCAAATTCAAACCTTAAGTTTGCAAACAAATAAATTAGAAGCTAATGCTAAAACACAAAATCAAGAGCTTCAAACTTTAGCTTCTCAAAACAAAGAATTACTTAAAAGTAAAGCTTTAATGGAAAATAAACTTATAGTTTTAATGGCTAAAGATTTTGCCTATGATTTACCTATTCCACAGGGTTATATAGAGAGCCAAGAAAGCTTTATGGCTTTTGAAGTTTTAGGAGGACTTGATAAAGTTTTAGGTGAAGAGATCTTTAAACTTTCAAAAGATTATGAAGATGTAACACGTCTTATTGATGATAAGCAAGCTCAAATTCAAAAAATTAATCTTAGTCTTAAAGATTATAATGAACAAATTACTAAATTACAACTTCTAAAACAAAATCAACTTAATGAGATTAACAAACAAAAAACAGATAGAAGTATTTATGCTAAAAAATTAGATGATTTGCAAGCTCAACAAGAAGAATTAAGAAAAACTTTAAATCAATTAAAAATTATCCAAAGTAAAAAACAAGAAGAAGCAAATGATAATAAGTTAAAACCTTCAAATAATAATCAGCAAGCTATCAGACAACTTGGCTCAAGTTATCAAGGTGGCAATATTAAAAAATATACTGGAAAAAAAACTATAGCTCCTTTAGACTCTTTTACTGTAAAACAAAAGTTTGGTAATTATTTAGATCCTATATATAATATAAAAATTTTTAATGAAAACGTTATATTAAGAAGTACAAAAAGTGATGCAACGGTTCGAAGTGTTTTAGATGGCAAAGTTGTATTTGCTAAGGATACTTCTATGCTTCAAAGGGTTGTTATTATAGAACATAGTAATGGTATTCATACTATTTATGCACATTTAGACAAAATAGCGCCAACAATCAAAGTAGGAAAAAATGTTAAAAAGGGTTCGGTTGTTGGGAGAATTAAAAATGATTTAACTTTTGAAGTTACTCAAGAAAATTTCCATATTAATCCGTTAGAGCTTATTAGTTTAAATTAGCTAATTTTAATAGAAGTTAAAATATAATTTTATAAGTTTAAGGAGGAAAAATGCATCAAGATAAAAAAAGAGTTTTAGTAAAATTTTCAGGAGAAGCTTTGGCTGGGGAAAATGGCTTTGGAATTGAAAATTCTATTTTAAAATTCATTGCTGCAGAAATTAAAACTTTAATTCAAAATCAAATTGAAGTTGGTATTGTTATAGGTGGAGGCAATATAATAAGAGGTGTTTCTGCATCAAAAGGTGGTCTTATTAAAAGAACAAGCGCTGATCATATGGGAATGCTTGCAACGGTTATTAATGCTATTGCAATTCAAGAAGCGTTAGAAAGCTATGGACTTGATGTTAGAGTTCAAAGTGCTATACAAATGGAAGCTTTTTGTGAAACTTATATCATGAGAAGAGCTCAAAGACATTTAGAAAAAGGTCGTGTTGTAATTTTTGCTGCAGGAACTGGAAACCCTTATTTTACTACCGATACAACTGCTATTTTAAGAGCTGTTGAAATTGATGCTCATATGGTTATTAAAGCTACTAAAGTTGATGGAATTTATGATAAAGATCCAAATAAATTCGAAGATGCAAAATTTTTAAATACTCTAAATTATGATGAAGCAATGCAGGATAATATAAAAGTAATGGATGATACTGCAATTGCTTTAGCAAAAGATAATGCTTTACCTATTGTAGTGTGTAATATGTTTAAAGAGGGAAATTTGTTAAAAATAATACAAGGCGATACTAGTCTTTGTTCTATAGTAAAAAATTAAAGGATAAAAATGTTAAGGATTGAAGAAATTACTGCCAAAGCTTTAAAAAAGATGAATAATGATCGTTATAGACTATCTTTAGTTGTTGCAAAAAGAGCGGAACAATTAGCTAATGGTGCTACTTGTTTAGTTGAACTTGATAAAAATAAAGTAAAATTAACAGATATTGCTTTATATGAAATTGCAAATGATAAAATTACCTTAGAGGGTTTAGTTGAAGTTAATTGATGAAGAATTACTACTTGAAAAACTAATAGAACAAGTTAAAAATTGCAAAAGTCTTGAAGAAGCAAAAGAGCTTCTTTATGCTATTTTTAAACCTGATTCTATATTGGAAAAAGCAGTAAATTGTTGTATCGCTTATCATAAAGGGCAAGTACGAAAAAGCGGGGAACCTTATGCTGTACATCCTATTTTGGTAGCTGCTTTGGTAGCTTTTTTAAGTGATAATAAGTCTTGTGTAATTGCTGCTTTACTTCACGATGTGATTGAGGATACTTACTGCACAGAAGAAGAATTAGAAGAAAAATTTGGTTCTGAGGTTTTAAAACTTGTTTTAGGGCTTACTAAAATTATTGAGATTAGAGAAGATAATCTTATTAGTTCAAAATCTAAACAAAATTTAACTAAATCAGCTTTGACATTTAGAAATATGCTTTTAGCAGGAATTGAAGATGTTGGAGTCTTGGTTGTAAAGCTTTGTGATAGACTTCACAATATGCTTACTCTAGATGCTTTAAGAAGTGAAAAGCAAAAAAGAATTAGCGAAGAAACATTAGTTGTTTATGCTCCTATTGCTCATAGACTTGGAATTTCAAGTATTAAAAATCATCTTGAAGATTTAAGCTTTAAATATTTAATGCCAGATGAATATAATCAAATTAATCGCTATATTAATTCTAATAATCAACATATGCAACTTGGTCTTAATGAATTTATTTCTAAAATAGAACTTTTATTTTTAAACAATGGTTTTAGACAGGGAAGTTTTGAAATTCAAAAACGCATTAAACATAGTTATTCTATATATCTTAAGATGCAAAGAAAAGGTATAGGTATTGAGGAAGTTTTGGATTTATTAGGTGTTAGAATTTTAGTAGAAAAAGTAAGTGATTGTTATCTTGCTTTGGGGATTTTACATACACATTTTAATCCTTTAATTTCTCGTTTTAAAGATTATATAGCTTTGCCAAAACAAAATGGATATCAAACATTGCATACAACTTTGTTTGATACAAAAAATATTATTGAAGCACAAATTAGAACTTTTGATATGCATAAAATTGCAGAATATGGAATAGCAGCTCATTGGAGATATAAAGAGGGAAATGTAGCTGTGCCTAAACTTGATTGGATAAATGATCTTTCTTCAAATGAAGTTTTAAATTCGCAAGATTATAGTGCAATAGAGCTTTATGAATATGCTAAAGATAGCTTATATGTTGAAGATATAGCCGTTTATTCTCCTAAAGGAGAAATTTTTACTTTACCACGTGGAGCAACTGCTCTTGATTTTGCTTATGAAATACATACTAAAATAGGACTTCACGCAAAAAGTGCTTATGTAAATCGAATCAAGGTTCCGCTTTTAACAGAACTTAAGAATGGGGATATTGTTCATATCATAACAAGTGATGAAAAATTTTATCGTTGTTCTTGGATAGATAGTGTAAAAACTGGAAAAGCAAAAGCTAGTATAAGGGAATTTTGTAAACAAAAATCAAGAGAAATTAATCTTATTAATGTAATTAATATTTTATGTTTTATTTTTGGAACTTCTAAAAATCAGATTGAAAATTGGATTGAAAAAGAGAATCTAAAAAGAAGGATAAGACAAGCTTCTAATGATAAAGTATATTTGCAAGATATTGTTAATGGGCTTAAAAAATATGCAAAAAAATCTTATTGGTTTGATAAATACGAGATTAAAGAGCAAAAGATAGGGAATTTTATTCTTTATTCAAATCATAAAATTTCAAATATAGAATTTGACTATTGTTGCCATCCAAAATATGGAGACTCTATAATGGCTTTTGTTCATTCTGGAAATGCTATGGTTCATCATAAATTTTGTGAAAGAGCTGATAAGATGCTTGAAGAAAATAAAGATATGGTTTTTATAAAATGGGATGCTAAAATTCCAAAAAGTTATAAACTTCTCTTTTCTTTGGAGAATAAAAAAGGTGCTTTAGCTGAATTTTTGGCTTTACTTGCTAAAATGCAAATAAATTTATTAAAAATTAATTTATTTAATGAGA
Source organism: Campylobacter sp. TTU_617 (assembly GCF_016599045.1). Taxonomy (GTDB): domain Bacteria; phylum Campylobacterota; class Campylobacteria; order Campylobacterales; family Campylobacteraceae; genus Campylobacter_D. Next base: position 29,276 of record NZ_JAENKV010000011.1, on the reverse strand, counting down.
AAAGTTCTATTGTAGATTATTTTGAAATTATAATAGAATTTTTAGATGATATTAATCCTGAGCTTATAAAAGATAGATTAAAAACTCATTGTAAAATTTTAGATTTTGTATCTTTAAATGATGCATATAAAGAAAGTTGGTGTATATAGTAAAGGATAAAAATGGATATAGTAAATATTTTAGCCGAGATCAAAAGAGGATGTACTGAGATTATTGATGAAGAAAAAATAGAAAATTTAATTAAAAATTATTATGAAAAAGGCGAAAATTTTTTTATCAAAGCAGGTTTTGATCCAACTGCTCCTGATTTGCATTTAGGTCATAGTGTAGTTTTAAATAAAATGGCTTTTTTACAAAAACATGGAGCTATAGTGCAGTTTTTAATTGGTGATTTTACGGGGCAAATTGGCGATCCAAGTGGTAAAAATGCTACTAGAAAAAAACTGGATAAAGAACAAGTTTTAAAAAATGCAAAAACTTATGAAGATCAAGTTTTTAAAATTTTAGATAAAGATAAGACTCAGATTCAATTTAATTCTGTTTGGCTAAATGAACTCGGAGCAAGTGGATTGGTTGAACTTACTTCAACTTTTAGTGTAGCTAGAATGCTAGAAAGAGATGATTTTACCAAACGCTTTAAAGAGCAAAGTCCTATTAGTATTTGTGAGTTTTTATATCCTTTGCTTCAAGGTTATGATAGTGTTGTACTTAAAAGTGATATAGAAATGGGTGGAACGGATCAAAAATTTAATCTTTTAATGGGAAGAACATTGCAAAGAATTTATAATACAAATAAAGAACAAGCTATTATAATGATGCCTCTTTTAGAAGGCTTAGATGGCGTTAATAAAATGAGTAAAAGTTTAAATAATTATATAGGTGTTACAGAAAAAGCTAATGATATGTATGCTAAAATTTTAAGTATTAGTGATGAACTTATGTTTAGATACTATGAGCTTTTAAGTCAAAAAAGTTTAGCTGAACTTGATACCATAAAAGAAAATATTAAAAATAATAAACTTCATCCTAAAGTAGCTAAAGAAAATTTGGCTTTAGAAATAGTGGAACGTTTTCATTCTAAAGAACAAGCAAATAATGCAAAGATAGAATTTGATAAAATTCATAGTTTTAATGCTTTGCCAAGTGAAATTGAAGAATTTGAGTTTAAAGGAGAAAGTATTTGGCTTGCCAAGGCTTTGGTATTTTGTGGCTTAGAAAATTCAACTTCTTCAGCAAGAAGAAGTATATTAGCTAATTCTGTAAGTATTAATGGCAATAAAACCAAAGAAGAACAAATGCAACTTTATAAGGGTGAATATATTATACAAATTGGTAAAAGAAAATTTGCGAAGTTAAAGGTAGTTCAATGAGTTTTAAACCTTTAAAAATAGGAAAACATACTATAAAATACCCTATATTGCAAGGTGGTATGGGGCTTGGTATAAGCTGGGATAGGCTGGCTTCTGCAGTATCTTTAAATGGGGGACTTGGAATTATTTCATCCGTTGGAACAGGATATTATGGGAATTTGCAATATGTAAGCAAGGAATTTAATTCAAGACCTTATGGAAGTGAAAATTTTTATTCACGTAAAGGCTTGCAAGCATTAATTGATAATGCTAGAAAAATTTGTAAAGATGCACCTTTAGGGTGTAATATACTTTATGCTAGCAATGATTATGCTAGAATTGTGCGTGATGCTTGTGAAGTCGGTTTTAATGTTATTATTTCAGGAGCAGGTCTTCCTACAAATTTACCAGAATTTACTGCAGATTTTCCAGATGTAGCCCTTGTTCCTATTATTTCATCTGCTAAGGCTTTAAGGATTATTTGTAAAAGATGGCTTGGGCGTTATAATCGTTTGCCAGATGCTGTTATTTTAGAAGGACCAAAAAGTGGAGGACATCAAGGTTTTACTTACGAGCAATGTTTAAATCCTGCTTATAAACTTGAAAATTTAATTACTCCTGTATTAGAAGAAGTAAAAAATTGGGGTTCTTTTCCTGTTATAGCTGCTGGTGGAATTTGGGATAAAAATGATATTGAAAAAATGCTTTCTTTAGGGGCAAGTGGGGTTCAAATGGGGACAAGGTTTATTGGGACCTTTGAATGTGATGCAAGTGATGAATTTAAAAAAGTTTTACTTGAATGCAAAGAAGATGATATTAAACTTATAAAATCTCCTGTAGGCTATCCAGCAAGAGGAATTCAAACTAATTTGCTTGATTTGGTTGAAAAAAGAATGGGACCAAAAATTAATTGCGTAAGCAATTGTGTTTCTCCTTGTGAAAGAGGTAAGGAAGCTACAAAAGTAGGGTATTGTATTGCTGATAGGCTTTTTGATGCTTATTATGGAAAAAAAGAAACGGGATTGTTTTTTACAGGAGCTAATGGCTATCGTTTAGAAAAATTAATAAGTGTTAAAGAACTTATAGATAAACTTGTTAATGGGGAATAATGCCTAAAATTTTAGTATTATTTTTTATTTTTGTTAATTTTTGTTTTGGTGCTTTTGAAAACGAATTATCAAATTTTGATAAAAATTTTATTAATGCAAACAATCAAGAACAAGTTAAATTTCATCACCAGCTTAAAAGTCTTTATATACAAAGCGTAATACAAGATGATGAAAAATCTAAAATAGAAGTTTTAAAACGTTTAATTATTAGTTCTAATGCTCTAAATTTAGATGATAAGTCTTATGCTAATGAATTAGAAGAAAGCGGAGTGAAACAAAATGTTATTAATGCTTTAAGAGAAGTCATTATAAAACTTAAAGATGAAAAATCTAAAACATCAACAAAGGTAAGTTCTAAAAACGATACTCAAATTATTCAAGCATCAAATTCTTTAAATAAAAAAAATAAAGAAGAACAGGCTAAACCAAAGCGAATTAAGCAAAATGAGATTGAAGATCAAGATAAAAAAATAATAGATAAAAATTTAACAAAAAATATCAATCAAAATAAACAAGATACTAATTCTCAAAGTGATATTAAAAAAGATAAAATTTATATTTTATCTTCAAAAAAGAATGATCAAGGTGTTGAATTAAGTCTTAATTCAAATTTAAAAAAGGAAGATATTAAAAATTTTATTTTAGATGAAAAAAATAATTTTCGTTATATTATTGATTTTGGAGCTATTTTAGAAGGTGGAAGAAAAAAATATGATTTTAATGATTATAGTATAGTAATTTCTCAATATAATCCCAAAACAACGCGTATTGTTGTTTATGCTAAAGAGAGATTTCCTATTAATTTTAAGCTTGATGAGAATAAAATAAGTATTTTAGCAACACAAAAGGAGCAAGAAAAAAAGAAAAATTCTATTCAAGAAAAAAGTAAACAAGAAAATATTATAGATAAAAAAATAAGTAAACAAGAAGTAAAATCTCGGACTACGGAAAAAAAACAAATTCAAAATATAAATGAGAAAAAAAATCAAAAAGAAGAAACACTTTATGTTTTAGATGTGGATAAAGTTTTAAATGGAGTAGTTTTAAATTTAAGTAAAGATGTTGATGAGAAAGAAATTAATTCTTTTAGTTCAAAAGAACAAAATATTTTTAGACATATTATAAGTTTTAAAGGTGTTTTAGAAGGATCGCGCAAAAGTTTTAGTTTTAAACAAAATACAATTACAGTAGCACAATATAATCCTAAAACTATTCGTATAGTTTTAAGCGGATCAAAAGAATTTCAATTTACACAAGATGTAAGTGATAAAACTTTAATGATAGCTTTTCAAGATTCAAAAAATACTACAAAAATTAATTCTAATAAGAGTGCTTTAAATTCAAATTTTAGATCTAAAAAACTTATAGTAATTGATGCAGGACACGGAGGAAAAGATAGTGGTGCTTTAAGTGATAAAGCAGGCACTTTAAAAGAAAAAAATATAGTATTAGATACAGCTTTAAAGCTTGGCAATGAACTTAAAAAAAAGGGTTATAAGGTTCTTTATACTAGAAGTACAGATAAATTTATCAATCTAAGAGATAGAACTAAATTTGCTAATGATAAAAAAGCTGATTTATTTATATCAATCCATGCAAATGCAGCTCCTAATGCTAAAAAAGCTAAAAGTGCTGAAGGGGTTGAAACTTTCTTTTTAAGTCCAGCAAGAAGTGAAAGAAGTAAAAAAGCTGCTGAAAAAGAAAATCAGGGAGATTTTGAAGAAATTAATTATTTTTCAAAACAAAGTATCTTAAATTTTTTAAATCGTGAAAAAATTATAGCGTCAAATAAATTTGCTATTGATGTTCAAAAAAATATTCTTTCTCAAGTAAGAAAAAAATATAAAGTTGTTGATGGTGGGGTAAGAGAGGCTCCTTTTTGGGTTTTAGTTGGGGCGCAAATGCCAGCAATTTTAATTGAAATAGGCTATATTACTCATCCAAATGAAGGTAAAAGAATAGCAAATAAAAATTTTCAAGATACTTTAGCTAAGGGAATAGTAGATGGAGTGGAAAGTTATTTTTATAACAATCGTTAAAGAATATGAAAAAAGCTAATATTATTTTTAAAGATAATACTCCTTTTTCTTTAGATTTTGATGATTTTTATTTTAATTCTAAAGATGGCTTAAACGAAAGTAAATATATCTATAGCGAAGCTTTTGAATTTACACAAGAAGATAATTTTGTAATTGCTGAATTAGGTTTTGGTATAGGCTTAAATTTTTTTCTTACTTTAAAAAGATTTTTAAAATACACAAAAAGACCTAAAAAACTTTTTTATATTAGCATAGAAGGTTTTTATATAGAAAAAGAATTTTTAAGAGAAATTTATAAAAAATTAGGATTTTATGATGAATTTAAAGAGTATTTAGAAGAATTTTTGAAATTTTATCCAAAATGTAAAAAAGGGTATTATCGTTTTTATTTTAAAGATTGTTTTTTAGATCTTGTTTTTAGTGGTATTAATGTTTTAAACGATCTTGAGTTTAAAGCAGATGTTTGGTATTTAGATGGTTTTTCTCCTAATAAAAATAAAGAAATGTTTGATGAAAAGCTTGTATTTAATATGGCAAGATTATCAAATTTTAAGGCTCAAGTTTGCACTTTTTCTGCTTCGAGCTTTTTAAGAAAAAACCTTGAAAAATTTGGCTTTGAAACAAAAAAAGTTGCTGGTTTTAAAAAAAGAGAAATGCTTAGAGCTTTTTTTAAAGGATATTTAGTTAAAGATAAAGAAGCTTATTTTGCCAAAATAGATCAAAAAGCAAAAAATAAAAAAGTTGCAATTATAGGATCAGGCATTTGCGCTGCATTACTTGCTTATGAGCTTAGTTTAAGAGGATTTGATATTAGCATTTTTGAAAAACATTCTTCTTTAGGTTGTGGCGCAAGTGGCAATGAAAGTGGAATTTTAAGCTCTTTAATCTTAAAACCCAATGTTTCTTTAGGGGAATTTTCCCAAGAATCTTTTATTGAAGCAAGTCGTTTTTATAGACAAATTCTTAATTTATCTTTTGATGGGGTATTTGAATTTGCTCATAATGATTTAATGAAGCAAAGATTTTTAAGTCAAAAAAATAATCCTTTATTTGCCATAAAAGATAATCAAGCTTTTTTAGAAGATGGTGGCGTTATAGATCCTAAAGAAATTGTAAAAACACTGTTTGCAAAAAGCAATGCTAAAATTTTCTTTAATCATCAATTTATAAGTTATGAATATGCTAATGATCTTTTTTCACTTCAATTTAAAGAAACTGAAAAGAAAGATGGTTTTGGAATTTTAATTTATGCTTTAGGCTCAGATACTAAAGATTTTATAAATTATGATGGGATGAATTTAAGCAAAGTTAGAGGTCAGGTTACTCATTTAAAGCCTGTTTTAGATATTAAATATTCTTTATCTTCAAAAGGTTATATTTGTCCTATAAAAAATGATATACAAGTAATTGGAGCAAGTTATGATCGCTTAGATGATAACTTAACTCCTAAAGATTTAGATGATAAAGAAAATATAGAAAAAGTCAGCGAATTTTTAAAAGATAAAAACATTGCTATTATTGGTTCAAAAGTAGGTTTTAGATCTTATTCAAGTGATAGGTTTTGTATAGTAGGAGCTGCTTATGATGAGCAGTTTTATAAAATAAATTATAAAAATTTGTTATGGACTAAAAACAAAGAACAAAATTTTGGAAAGAATATTCCTAATCTTTATTTAAATTTTGCACATGGATCAAGAGCTTTTGGAACAAGCATTTTAGCTGCTAGGTATATTTGTTATCTAATCAATAAAGAGCCTTTAGGTTTTTTTAAAAAATTTGTTCCTGATATACATCCTGCAAGATTTTTGATTAGAAAACTAAAAAAAGGTTTATTATAAAATTAGTATTTAATTTACAAAATATTATAAATAATAAATCAAAATTTAACTTTAATTTAAATTTCTTTATTTTATTATACATTCATAATAAAATAAATTTACCATGCAAGGAATAAGGATGATTGATTATAAAAAAATTGATTTCCGTTTAAAAATGCTTGAAAAACTCCCTTCTTTAAAAACTAATGATTCTATAGTAAATGCTTTAGAAAAATCAGGTTTTACTAGAAGAGATTTTATGAAATGGGCAGCAGCTATGACAGCTTTTTTGGCGCTACCAGCAAGCTTTACTCCTGTAGTAGCTCGTGCTGCTGAATTGGCTGATAGACTTCCTGTTATATGGTTGCATATGGCAGAATGTACAGGTTGTTCAGAGAGTTTATTAAGAACGGATACACCAACTATTGATAGTTTGATTTTTGATTATATTTCTTTAGAGTATCATGAAACTATTATGGCAGCAGCAGGTTGGCAAGCTGAAGAGAATTTAGAAAATGCTATTGTTAAATATAAAAATAAATATATTTTAATGGTAGAAGGGGGTATTCCTTCCGGAGACACAGAGTATTTTTTAACTATAGGCCCAAAAGGAAAGAGTGGATTTGAAATAGCAAAAGAAGCAAGTGAAAATGCTTTAGCTATTTTTGCTATAGGAACATGCTCATCCTTTGGAGGAATTCAAGCAGCAAGACCAAATCCAAGTAATTCTAAAGCTTTATCGAAAATAACAAATAAAACTGTTATTAATATCCCTGGTTGCCCTCCTAGTGAAAAAAATATTGTAGGAAATGTTTTACATTATATACTTTTTGGAGAACTTCCATCTTTAGATGTTTATAATAGACCAAAATGGGCTTATGGTTTAAGAATTCACGACCTTTGTGAAAGAAGAGGACATTTTGATGCAGGTGAATTTGTCCATTCTTTTGGAGATGAGGGTGCTAAAAATGGTTATTGTCTTTATAAAGTAGGTTGCAAAGGACCTTATACTTTTAATAATTGCTCAAGAGAAAGGTTTAATCAGCATACTTCATGGCCTATTCAAGCTGGACATGGTTGTATAGGTTGTTCAGAGCCTGATTTTTGGGATACTATGGGGCCTTTTGAAGAACCTATGGCAAGTCGCAAATTTGATACAGTATTTGGTTTAGGTGCTGATAGTGTTTCTGATAAAATTGGTATAGGGGTTCTTACTCTTACAGGTGTTGCAATTGCGGCACACGCTATTATATCTTCTGCACAAAAAGACAAGGAATAATAATGAATCAAAAAATTATTGTAGATCCAATTACAAGAATTGAAGGACATTTAAGAGTTGAGGTTGTTGTTGATGAAAACAATATAGTAAAAGAAGCTTATGCGGGTTCAACCTTATGGCGCGGTATTGAGGTTATTGTTAAAGGACGTGATCCAAGAGATGCTGGTTTTATGACTCAAAGAATTTGCGGAGTTTGCACCTTTTCTCATTATAAGGCAGGAATTGTTGCTGTTGAAAATGCTTTAGGGATTACTCCTCCGCTTAATGCTTTGCTTACTAGAACTTTAATGAATGCTGCTTTATTTTTACATGATCATATAGTTCATTTTTATCAACTTCATGGTCTTGATTGGGCTGATGTTGTAAGTGCTTTAAGTGCTGATGTAAAAAAAGCTAGTGATATTGCATTTGATTATACTTCTAATCCTTATGCAACAGGAGCAGATAAACTTTTAGAAGTACAACAAAGACTTAAAACTTTTGTTGATAAAGGAAATTTAGGTCCTTTTGCTAATGCTTATTATGGACATCCAACTTATCGTCTAAGCCCAGAACAAAATCTTATAGTGCTTTCTCATTATCTTGAGTGCTTAAGAATACAAAGAACAATTGCTCAGTGTATGGCTATTTTTGGTGCTAAAAATCCGCATCCTCAAAGTTTAACCGTAGGGGGAGTAACTTGTGTAATGGATTTATTATCTCCTTCTAGAATGGGTGAATATATGAGTAAATTTCAAGAAGTTGCAGATTTTGTTAATCGTGCTTATTATCCTGATCTTGTTATGGCAGCTAAGGCTTATGCAAATGAAGCAAGTGTCTTAAATGATGCAGGTGTTTCAAATCTTTATACTTTTAAAGAATTTCAACTTGGAAGAAATGAATGGCTTTTTGAAAGTGGTATTATTAAAAATGGTGATTTAAGTAAGGTTTATGAAGTTGATGAGGATAAGATTACAGAAGAAGCAACTCACTCTTGGTACGCAGATAATGAAGCTTTCCATCCTTATGATGGAAAAACTAATCCAAATTATACAGGTCTAATAGATGGTGAAAGCATAGATCACAAAGGAAATAAGGTATCTTCTAAAGTATTTGATACTAAAGGTAAATATAGCTGGATTAAAGCACCAAGATATGATGGAGAACCTATGCAAGTAGGACCTTTAGCAAATATTGTAATTAATTATGCTAAAGGCAATAAAAATGTTATTCCTGTTGTAGATGAATTTTTAAAAGAAACAGGACTTCCTTTAAATGCTATATTTAGCACGCTTGGAAGAACAGCAGCTCGTTGTTTAGAAGCAAAAATAGTAGCAAATAATGCTTTAAGAGCTTTTGATAATTTAGTAGAAAATTTAAAGATAGATCAAAGTACTTGTGCTCCATATGTAATTGATAATTCTAAAGAATATAAAGGTCATTATATGGGACATGTACCTCGTGGAGCATTAAGTCATTGGTGTCGTATTAAAAATGGAGTAATTGAAAATTGGCAAGCGGTAGTTCCATCAACTTGGAATGCAAGTCCAAAAGATGCCAAAGGAGTAGGCGGAAGCTATGAACAATGTTTAATAGGCTTAAAAATTGCTGATGTAAAGCAGCCACTTGAAATTATTAGAAAAATTCATTCTTATGATCCTTGTATTGCTTGTGCTGTTCATGTTATGGATACAAAAGGTAATAATTTAAGTGAATATAAAGTCAATGTCAATTTATAGGAGGCTTTTATGTTTAATCAAAATTTTAAAGATGATAAACTTCGAAAAGCAGAATATGAATTTAGTATAGGCTTACGTTTAACACATTGGATTCGTGCTATTGCTATTGTGATTTTAGTAGGAACAGGGTATTATTTATCTTATGTATTTCAAAGTCCTATTAGCAATGGTGAGCCTATTAATTTTATGCAAGCAAAATATCGCTTAGTGCATCAAGCAGTAGGCTTTATTTTGATCGCTTGTATTATTTTTAAAATATATTTATTTTTTTGCGATAAGGTAAGTGCTAAAGAACGTAAAAGTATATGGGATATTTTTAATATTAAGTTATGGATAGAACAAATAAAATTTTATATTTTTTTAGGAAAACATCCCCATTTACAAGGAGTTTATAATCCTTTGCAATTTGTGACTTATTTTTTGTTTTATCTTGTAATATTAGGTATTATTTTAACTGGACTTATTCTTTATACTCATACTTATCACGAGGGTTTAGGTGGAATTTTATATAATATATTAAGACCGCTTGAAGCTGCAATGGGTGGTTTAGCTGATGTAAGGACTTATCATAGAATTTTAATGTGGGTGATTATAATTTTTGTTCCAGTGCATATTTATATGGCAATTTTCAATGCAATAAAAGGCAAAGATGGTGCTATGGATGCTATCGTTAGTGGATATAAATTTGTAAAAGAAAAACATTGAAATTTCTTATTTTAGGTATTGGCAATATTATGTTTGCAGATGAAGGCTTAGGCGTTCATCTTTGCAAACTACTTGAAAAAAATTATGAGTTTTCCCATCCAAAAGAATATATTTTAGATTTTATTGATGGAGGAACTTTGGCTTTGCAATTGAGTTATATTATTGCCAAATATGATAAAGTAATTATTCTTGATTGTATTGAAGCTGATGATTCAAATATCGGAGAAGTATTTTTTTTCCCTTATGATGCTATGCCCAATAAAATTAAATGGAGTGGAAGTGCTCACGAAGTTGAAATGCTTCAAACTTTGCAATATATGGAACTTTTAGGGGATTTACCTGAAACTAAAATTTTAGCCTGCGTTCCAAAAAGGATAGAGCAGATGAGTTTTAAGATTTCAGATGAAATAATCAAAAGCACTCAAGTTATGGAAAAAATTCTATTAGAATTTTTAAAAGAACAAGGATTTTCTTATATTAAAAAAGCAAATTATTCTTTACAAGAATTAGCTTATATTTCTTATAAAAATTAAAATCTTGATTTTATCAATCAAGATAATGAGTTATTTGTTCTTCTTTAAGTATGCGGATAAGATTGCTTGATCCTTCTACTCCAGTTGGAAAACCTGCAGTTAATATATAACATTTACTTTTATCTATAAAACCTTTTTGAACACTTGATCGTATGGAATCTTTTAATAAGGTATTAAGATTTTCACTTTTATTAACTAAAATAGCAGGATGAACTCCCCATACAATACTTAAAAAATTTAAAGTTTTTTCAGAATGAGCTATAGCAATAATTGGCATATTTGGTCTATATCTTGCCATTTTAATTGCTGATTTTCCACTACTAGTTAATGCAAATATAGCATCTACTTTTAAATCTTTTGCTAAATGGGCACTTGATTGCATTATTTTATCTGTGTCATCCTTATAATCAAAAGTGTTAAATTTATTATAGGGATAAGTTTTTTCTATTTCTATAATAGTTTTACTCATAATATCAACAGCATTAACAGGATCTATTCCTACAGCACTTTCTTCACTTAGCATGACAGCGTCTGTTCCATCTAAAACTGCATTAGCAACATCTGAAATTTCAGCTCTTGTAGCCGTTTTGCTTTTAGCAAGAGAAAAAAGCATTTGTGTTGCTGTAATTACAGGTTTACTTGCATTATTGGCTTTTTGAATGATTCTTTTTTGTATATTTGGAACTTTATAATAAGGAACCTCTATCCCAAGATCTCCTCTAGCTACCATAATTCCATCGCTTGAATCTATAATTTCATCTATATTTTCTACAGCATCAAATTTTTCTATTTTAGCAAAAATAGCTATTTTTGAGTTGTTATCTTTTAAAATTTTCTTTACTTCTTTAATATCGTGAGCATTTTGAACAAAAGAAATGGCTAAAAAATCCACTTCATTTTCTATGCCCCAAAATAAATCCTCTTTATCTTTGCGTGTAATAACATCAATATTTATTTTAGTATTTGGAAAATTAATTCCTTTATTTGAATTTAAAAATCCATCATTTTCAACTATGGTTTGTATATAATTTTTTTCAATGCAAGAGACTTTAACTCGAATACTTCCATCATAAAGATAAATATAATCATCAATTTTTAACATATCAAGAATTTCTGGGTGATTTATACTAATTTTATAATGTTTATCATTAATTTTTTCTCCAAGAATTTCTTCTTTATAAAAATCAAGTCTATCATCTTTTTTAAGATTGAAAGCCTCTTTTAATTCTTTAGTTCTAATTTTGGGTCCACTAATATCTTGAAGAATTCCAACTCTTATATTAAGTTCTTGACTAACTTTTCTAATTGTTATTAAATTTTTTTTGTGATATTCATGGTTGCCGTGTGAAAAATTTAGTCTAAAAACATTGACTCCTTTAATAATCATTTGGCGTAAAGTATTTTCATCTTCGCTTGCTGGACCTATCGTTGCAACAATTTTTGTTTTTTTTATCATAGATATCCTTTTAATTTAATAATTCCGAATTTAATTTATCTTCATCAAGATATGTTCCTAAATACTCACATATTATTTTTATATCTCTTTGAGCATTGTATAAGCAACTTGTTGCACCTGGGCTTGGAGTCATATTAAAAATTATACCTGGTATATCATTAATACTTGACTCTCCTAACATAAGTTCTTCTTTATTTTTATCAACGACTTGCGGACGAATTCCACCAAAACCTTTAGCATAAAAAATATCATCAGTTTTAAGTGAAGGGATAATTTTTCTTATATCTTTAGCAAATACTTTTTTATTAATAAAAGGGATTTCAAAAAGATAATTATAAAATATATAATTACGAATTGTTGGATCTTTTAACATTTTTATACATACTTTTAAAACAGTTTTATCTAACTTTAAAGCTTCAAAAAATTCAGGAACAGATTTTAAACCTTTATAACGTTCCAATTTTGGTATAACAAGAGCGGTTGGTCCAAAACGCGTATTCATATCTGCCATTAAATCTGGATCCCCGTGAAGTGCTGCAAAAGGAAGTTTTGGGTTTTGAACGGTATAAACTTTTCCGTTTAAAAGTCTTTTTTTTGTCAAATAAAAACTTCCAGCGACTGGCCAACAAGATTTATCAAGACCTAAATTCATTTTATGTGCTAGATATAAAGAATGAGCTCCTGCATTTACAACTACAAATTTAGCTCTATATTCTTTAAAATCAGAACTTCTTGCAATAAAGATATCATCTTTTTTTTCTATATGGACAATTTCTTGATTAAAAATCACAGCAGTATTTTTATTTTGTTTTTGAGCTTGCTCAATGAGGCTGTAGCTCATTTTTTCAAAATCAACAGTTGTGAAAATTTCATCTTTTTCAACCCCAATGGCTAAGATATTTTCTTTTCTTGTATTAACTCCATCAGGTCCTAAAGCAACTTTTGGTTCGATTTTTTTTATTTTATTTTTATCAAATAGCTTAATATAAGGATAAAGTTCTTTAAATTCCTCATAGCGTTTTTTTATAAAGTCACATTCAGTATCTCCTACACCTAGAACCATTTTTTGATGAGAAAACATAAATTTATTTTGTGCATTTTGCAATAGACCATATTTTATAATCATATCAGCACTAATTTTTACTTTTTTTGCCTTTTCCAAAGTGTAATTTGTTTCAATATCGCCACAATGTATAGTTTGAGAATTACTTGTGCTTTTGCTGTTTAAACTAGCTGGTACATTATATTTTTCTACTAAAGCAATATTTTTAATATTTGTATATTTTGCAATTTGATGAAATAATGCTGCACCAGAGATCCCAGCTCCAATAATTAATACGTCAAATTCCTGATTCACTTTCTTCCTTGTTTTTTTTGGATAAGTTTAGTAAAAGTTTAATTTAATTTATTTTATAAATAAATTAAATAAAATAATAATATATTATTAAGAGAGTATTTTTGTAACATTAACTAGATAATAAGCTAGGATTTTCTTGAAGTACTTTTTTCATTCCTCTAAAAATTAAAAGTTTATCATAGATTGAAAATTCAAAAAAATTAGCAAGAAATTGCCCATCTCCGCCGGTAAAATAAATTTTTTTATTTTTGGCAACATCTTTGATAAGCAAATAAATCCCTTTAAATACGCCATAACTTAAGGCATCCATTGTTTTTTGTGGAAAAGCATCAAAACTTACTTGAGTATTTAATTCGCATTTTAATCTTGGAGAAATATGCGAAAAGATTTTGCGAAAGTTAGCAATCCCTGGCAAAATAAAACCACCCAAGTGAATAGAATTTGAAACAATATCAACACTTATTGCACTCCCTGCATCAACTACTACCCCATCTGTTATAGTATAACAAGCAGAAATCCTATCGACCCCTAAACCTTGATATATGGTATCAAAAGAGAAGTAAGGTTCAAGATCTATAAAGTGTGGCGAAGATTCAAGATGTTCTTTTATTTGTTCATTGACATTAATATAAAAAATTTTGTGTTCTGTTTTAAATTCTAAAAATTGTTTAATATTAAGAGAGAAATATTTATTATTATCTAAAAAATTTGCATTAGAATTTCCAATATCACATAAAATCATAAATTTATAATCCTTTGTAAATCTAGTTGCAAATTTTAGAAATTTTTAAGTTAAAAAACTATTTAAATTTTAAAATTTTATTATCATAATAAAATGCTTCATTATTCATAAATGACATTTTATCAACAGCATTGCCCAATTCATAAATTTCCATATTATCTAAATTTAAATCACTTTTAATTAAATATCCAGTTTTTTCAAATATATACAAATAATCATCATAAATATTTACTTTTGTAAAGATAGCAAATTCAAGTTTTTTTTCTGTTATTTTGTTAAGATTTAAATCTGTTTTAATAATGTTTCCATCTTTATCAAATATAAAGATATTGTTATGGTTTGCAACAATATCTTTAATATCTGTGTATAAATAAAATGTTTGATTTTGGGTTACAACTATAACTTTCTTTGCACTTGCAGCAATGAGTTTATCGTCTATAACATTAAGATAGATGATATTATTAAAAAAATCTTCAGCAGAAATAACTACGTCTTTTAAAATTCTATAATCATTTTTTGAGATGATAATAATTCTTCCATCTAAAGTTGGATAAACAATGATATTATCTAAAAATATAGGAGCAGCGATTCTATTATCTTGTGCTATAGATGGGCTTAGTTTTTGGGAAAATTTAATTCCTAGTGTTCTATTTAAAAGAACAATAGAATTATTGGCTAATATCAAAGCCATATCATCTCCATTTGATGCTATGCTTACAACACTTGCATCAAATTGATAAGAATAAATTTCTTGATTTTCGTTATTGTAAATTTTTAAATTTCCATTATTATCAGCAATAAAAAATTCATCATCTTGAATATTTAATAACATATAATTCTTTTCAAGTTTAAAATTTTTAATAAGACCTTGGTTTTTAAAAATTACTTGATTATTTTTAAGTTTAGCTGCAAAAATATTCCAATCAATAATTGTTGAGTTTAAACTTTCGCTTTTGTTGAGTCCTTTATCAATGTGTTCTGGTTTAAAATATTGTCTTTTTGTGCTACAAGCATTAAATAAAAAAATACATAAAAAAATTAAAATTAATTGTTTCATTTTAGTTGATACCTTGATAATGTTTTAAATTGTCTGCAATTTGTTTTAATTCTGAATTGCTTTTAATTTGAGTTAATAAAACTCTGGCTTCTTCGATTTTATTTTGTTCTAAAAAATTATAAGCTTGTAAAATTTTAGAATAATCTTTTAAAAACAAAGATTTTTGATGAAGCTCAAGATCTATAATATTTTTTATTAATAAATTTATTTTTGAGTCTTGACTTATTTGTTTTAATTGCTCAATAATTTTTAAATCATTTTTATTATTTAACTGATTTAACAAAAATATAGCATAAAGATTTATATTTTTTTCTTTTAAAGCAGAAGAAATTTCAGTATTATTTGGATTTTGTATTAAATTTAAATAAATTTGATTATTTTCTTCGGTATTTTTTTCTTTAATTTTTTCATTGATTATAGAGGCAGCTAGCCAAATTAATAGACATATAATGATTCCTAAAATATAAAACTTGTATTTTTTAAAAAATCTTTCGCCTTGAATAAATGTTTTAAAAAAATCTTCTTGAATATTGAGATTTTTAGCATTTGATTTATCTTGAAAATTCAATTGTTTATCCTTAAATTTTATTAATTTTGTCTAATATTTAAAACAACTTTTGATTTTAAATTATATCTTATAAATTAAAATGTATTTTAACATCAATTAAATTAAATATTCTTAAACTATTTAAGAATATTTATGATATAATTTAAAGATTTGACTGCTTTTTTATAAAAGGACTAAATTATGCAAATTGATACAAATTTGTTAGAAAAACTTGAAAGATTAAGTGCATTAAGAATTGCAGATGATAAAAGAGAAAAACTTATTTCTGAGCTTAGTGAAATTGTTGATTTTGTTGAAAAATTAAATGAAATAAACTTAAATTCTTTAGAAAGTGCTATTAGTCCAATCGAGAATAGCATTATTTTTAGGAATGATGAAGTTAAAAATAGCAATGTGGTTAATGAAATTTTTAAACATTCTCCAAGTTGTCAAGAACATTTTTTTATCGTGCCAAAAATTATTGATTAGAATTGATTAAATATTTATTTTATTATTATAGAATTTTTATCAAAAATAATTTTTAGATAGGATTTTTATGAGTTTTTACTGGTTTGATTTATTTGTTTTGGGATTTACCTTGCTTTTAGGCCTTAAAGGTATATTAAATGGTTTAATTAAAGAAATCTTTGGACTTTTGGGTGTAATTGGGGGTATTTTTATAGCTTCTAAATATTCTATTGAAGCTACCAAATTAATTCAAAATTCTTTTTACAAAATAGAAAACGAATCTTTAGCTTCATTTGCTGGTTTTATGGTCATTCTTATTTTATTTTGGGTTTTTTGTTTGATATTAGGAAGCTTTCTTTCAAAGCTTGTTAAATGGAGTGGTTTAGGTTTTATTGATCGTATAGGAGGTTTTTTATTTGGTGCAGCAAAAATATTTTTAATTTTTGCTATTTTTGTTTTTTGTGTTTCTAAAATAAGCTTTTTGAATGATAAATTAAATAGTTTTGCTCAAAATAGTTATACTTTAGATTTATTGAAAAATGTGGGTTCTTATATTATGAATCAACCTTTAACGGAAACATCTATTGATATGATGAATAACAATTTAAAAGAACTTAATTCAGATTAATGCTTTATAAGGATAATTTTAATGCTCGTTGAAAATATAGAATATGACGTTTTGCTAGAAAGTTTTAAAAAAATTTTACGTAAGGGTGGTTTAAAATATACTAAGCAAAGAGAAATTCTTTTAAAAACTTTATATAATAGTGATACGCATTATACCCCAGAGAGCTTGTATATGGAGATTAAGCAAATAGAGCCTAATTTAAACATAGGTATAGCTACAGTTTATAGAACTCTAAATTTACTTGAAGATGCTCAAATGGTAACTTCTATATCTTTTGGTTCTGCTGGAAAAAAATACGAATTAGCAAATAAGCCCCATCATGACCATATGATATGTAAAAATTGTGGAAAAATTATAGAATTTGAAAATTCGATAATTGAAGAGCAACAATCTGTAATTGCACAAAAATATAATTTTAAACTTACCGGTCATTTAATGCAACTTTATGGAATTTGCAATGAATGCAATATAAAAGCAAAAACAAGGATATAAATGTTTGATAATATTTTGGAACAACAAAGAATTGAAAAAGCAAATGAATTTAGAAAAATAAATATTAATCCTTATCCACATTTTTTAAAAAAAGAAATGACTCTTAAACAATTTAAAGATCATTTTCTTTATGTAATGGACAATGAAAACAAAAGAGATGAAAATTCTATTGTTGCAACAGCTGGACGCTTAAAACTTTTTAGAATCGCAGGAAAATCTGTTTTTGCAAATATAGAAGATGAAGAATCAAATTTGCAAATTTACTTTAGTAAAGATAGCGTTGGCGAGGAATATTTTAATTTTCTTAAAAAAAATCTTGAAGTAGGGGATATTGTTTTAGTAAAAGGTTTTCCTTTTGTAACTAAAACAGGAGAATTTAGTATGCATGTTAAGGAATTAAAATTAGCTTCAAAAGCTATTGTTCCTTTACCAGAAAAATATCACGGTTTAACAGATATTGAGCAAAGATATCGAAAACGTTATGTTGATATGATAATGAATAGCGAGGTAAGAAGAGATTTTTTTCTAAGGTCTAAAATTGTAAGTTTAATACGTGCTTTTTTTGAAAAAAAAGGATTTTTAGAAGTAGAAACTCCTATGATGCATCCTATTGCTGGAGGAGCTAATGCTAAACCATTTAAAACTTTTCATAATGCTTTGGGTGTTGAAAGATTTTTAAGAATTGCCCCAGAGTTATATCTTAAGAGATTAGTTGTTGGAGGATTTGAAGCTGTTTTTGAAATCAATCGTTGTTTTAGAAATGAAGGTATGGACTTAACTCATAATCCAGAATTTACTACTATAGAATTTTATTGGGCCTATCATAATTATAAAGATTTAATGGATTTAACAGAAGAGTTATTTGCCATGCTTTTAAAAGAATTAAATTTAGGTTTTAAGATAGAATTTGATGGGAATATCATTGATTTTTCAAAACCATTTGAGAGAATTTCTTATAAAGAAGCTTTGAAAAAATATGGAAATTTACAAGAAGATCTTATAGAAGATAAAGAAAAGATTCTTTTAAAATTAAAACAAGATGGTTTTGAAGCAAATGAAAAGTTAGATTTAGGTCATTTACAAGCAGAGCTTTTTGATCATTATGTGGAAGATAAATTAATTAATCCTACTTTTGTTACAGAATTTCCAATTTCTATAAGTCCTTTATCAAGAAGAAGTGATGATAATGAAAATATAGCAGAAAGATTTGAACTTTTTATTTGTGGTAGAGAATTAGCCAATGGTTTTAATGAGCTTAATGATCCTATTGATCAGTATGAAAGGTTTTTAAAACAAGTTGAAGCAAAAAATAATGGCAATGAAGAAGCTTGTGAAATGGATGAAGATTTTATAAATGCCTTAGGATATGGAATGCCTCCAACTGCAGGAGAAGGTATTGGAATTGATAGATTGGTTATGCTTTTAACTAATAAAAAATCGATTCGTGATGTTATATTATTTCCAGCAATGCGCCCAATTAATCTCAATATTAAAGGATAAATATGAGTTTAGAGCATTTTGATAAAGAAATTTATGAATTAACTAATGAAGAATTAAAAAGACAATGTGAAGGGCTTGAAATGATAGCCAGCGAAAATTTTACTTTGCCAGAAGTTATGGAGGTTATGGGAAGTATTTTAACCAATAAATATGCTGAAGGCTATCCTTTAAAAAGATATTATAGCGGATGTGAGATTGTTGATCAAATTGAAACTTTAGCTATAGAACGTTGTAAAAAGCTTTTTAATTGTAATTTTGCAAATGTTCAACCTCATTCTGGATCACAAGCTAATCAAGGTGTTTATGCAGCCCTTTTAAATCCAGGGGATAAGATTTTAGGTATGGATTTAAGTCATGGAGGTCATTTAACACATGGAGCAAAAGTAAGTTCATCAGGTCAATTTTATGAGAGTTTTTTTTATGGAGTGGAACTTGATGGAAGAATAGATTATGAAAAAGTAAGATATATTGCAAAAATTGTTAAACCTAAATTAATTGTTTGTGGTGCTAGTGCATATCCTAGGATAATTGATTTTAAAATATTTAGAGAAATTGCAGATGAAGTAGGCGCATATTTATTTGCGGATATAGCGCATATTGCAGGTTTAGTTGTAGCTAATGAACATCCAAGTCCTTTTCCTTATGCACACGTAGTAAGTTCAACAACTCATAAAACATTAAGAGGACCAAGAGGTGGTATCATTATGTGTAATGATGAGGAAATTGCTAAAAAAATAAATTCGGCAATTTTTCCTGGAATTCAAGGTGGACCTTTAATGAATATTATAGCTGCAAAAGCTGTAGGGTTTAAATTTAATTTAAGTGATGAGTGGAAAATTTATGCTAAAAATATTATTAATAATACTCAAGTTTTAGCTAAGATTCTAATAGAAAGAGGATATAAGCTTGTTAGCGATGGAACAGACAATCATTTGGTATTAATTAGTTTTTTAGATCGTGATTTTAGTGGAAAAGATGCAGATTTAGCTTTAGCAAATGCTGGCATTACAGCGAATAAAAATACTGTTCCAGGAGAAAAACGTAGCCCATTTATCACAAGTGGTTTAAGATTGGGTACGCCAGCTTTAACAGCAAGAGGTTTTAAGGAAGAGGATATTCAAATAGTTGCTAATTATATAGCTGATATTTTAGATGATATAAATAATACAAATTTACAATTAAACATAAGAGCAAAATTAAAAGAACTTGCGAGTAAATTTACAATTTATACAAAGGCTATGTTTTGATTTCAATGATGGATTTATCACTTATTAAGATTATAAGTAGCTATTACTATATACAAAGAGATAGAGTTGTTAATAAATATGAACATCGTGGTAGATATTTTTTTGATAAATTTGAAAAAATTGATGCTCCTTTAACTAGCAATCTCATTAGAGAACACTGTGAAAAGAAAATTACTATTGCACACGATCTTATATCAAAAACTAATAAAGTTGAAAATATAGTATTTGATTATAATGGCTTTAATGCCGAAAGATTTTGGCATAGAGCGCAACTTATTTTGCGTGATCAAGGTTTTATTAATTTTACAGCATATAAAACTAAGACTCCTGGACATTTACATTTATATGTTCATAAGGGACATACAGATTTGGTAGAGGGGTATTCTTTAGCATCGAGACTCTCTGCTTTATTTGCAACTAAAATGCCAGTTGAATGGAGGGTTTTTCCAACTATGGATTTACCTAGAGATTTTAATATCTTAATTTTGCCTTATGAAGTGTATAAAAAAGAACGTGGGACTTCTTGGTCAAAACATATGTAAGAAAGGAAAAAAATGGAAAATAATAAAAAAAATGAATTTGATGATATTATCTTAGATAGAGTTAATAAAAGCGAAAAAATTAAAAAAATTCTATTAAGGGTTATTGCTTTAGTAATTTTATTTTTGGTGATTATGATTGTAATGAAGCTTATTAATGGAAATGACAGTAATGAAAATAACATATTACCTTCAGAACCTGTAAATGTGAGTGTTGATGAAAATACTGATGGACAAAATTCTTTTGAAAATATACCTATTACTCAAGAAGATTCTGCTGAAGATCAGTTTGAAATTTTAAAAAAACAAATTCAGGGTGAAGATACTACAAATGAAAATAACACTAGTGACCAATTGGTATCAAATATTCCGCAAGAGCCAGCACAGTCAATACAACAACCACAGCCACAAATTCAAGAAAAAGAAAAAACTATCGTTTCTCAGCCAAAGGAAAATAAAGTAGAAAAAAATACACTAAATTCTAAAAATAATATAACTCCAAAAGCTAAAGAAGAATCAAAATCTAAAACTCAAGATCCAAAAGAGCTTTTTCAAAAAGTTGATCCAAAAATAGAAACCTCAAATGATTTAACTCCGGGAATATATGTTCAGATTTTTTCAGTTTCTAATGTTGATCAAAAATCTAAAGAGCTTATGGCAGTGAAACAAAAAGGTTATGATTATAAGCTTTATAAAACTACAATTAATGGTAAAGAAATTACAAAAGTTCTTATAGGTCCTTTTAGTAAAGATGCTATTACCAATGAACTTGCAAAAATTCGCAAAGATATAGGAAAAGATGCATTTTCTTTCACTTTAAAATGAAACTTTTTAGCGTCATAGGCAATCCTATTATGCATTCTAAATCTCCTAGAATGCATAACAATGCTATTAAAAATTTTGGATTCGATGCGCTTTATACGCGTTATAATTTAGAAGATGAAGATAAACTTAGAGATATATTATTTAACTTAAGGATCAGTGGAGCTAATATTACTCTACCTTTTAAAGAGAAAGCTTTTAAGATAGCAGACGTTAAAGATGAGAGCATATTTGATATTAAAGCTGCTAATACTTTAATTATAAAAAAGTCTAAAATTTATGCTTATAATACAGATATATTAGGATTTTTAAAAGCCATTGAAAATTTTGAAAATTTGAATAAAGTATTGATTTTGGGAGCTGGTGGAACTGCAAGAGCTATTGCTTATGCTTTAAAGTATAAAAATATAAAAGAAATTCATATTGCAAATCGAAATTTAAAAAGATTTAGTTCTTTTAAAGATTTTATTACTATGCTTTATGAGGATATTGATGATTTTAATTATGATATGATAATTAATACCACTTCTGCTGGTCTTTTTGATGAGAATCTAGCTTGTGATAAAAAAATATTAGAAAAAATTTTTAATTATAGCAAATATGCTTTTGAGGTAATTTACAATAAAGAAACACCTTTTATAAAGCTTTGCAAAAAACATAATTTAATATATAAAAACGGTCTAGAAATGCTTTTATGGCAAGGAATTTTTGCTTTTGAACTTTTTTTTGAAATTAAAAATCAGCAAAATAATATTAAAAAATTTATGTTAGAAGGTTTAAATTTAGAGTAATAATTTATTCAAAAATTATTACTCCATCGTCATTTTTATTTTGAGAATGTTTTTCTTCACTAGTTTCGCTAGTATTGTTGTGATTTGTTTTATTATCTTTTTCTTCGAAATCTTGTGCATTAAATTCATTAAATTCTTGTTTATTTTGTACAGAAGGTTTTCCAATATCTAAAGCTTTTGGAAGATTAGAGTATAAAGTATTTAAAAAATTCTTATAAAAAGCTAAAAAACTTTTATCAATTTCAAAAGCAGGACGTTCTAAACCTTTGTTTAGTTGTGTTGGAACACTGCTAATTGATGTTTTAAACATATTGATCCCATCATCACTTTTAATAGGATAGGTTAAACTGATTAAAGAGTCAAGTTTGGTGTTACTTGTCATATTTGTTTTATTTTGTGGATCATAAATATTAATAAATTCAGCATTAGCTTTAAAAGCCATCCCTAGTTTAGAATTAATAAAATCTCCACTAAGAAGTTCATTTGTTTTTTGTATTTCTTTTTCTTCAATATAAATGCTTATGGTAGTTTTAAGTTTGTAATCTGGTTGTTTATCATCAATTTCATAACCTGCTAAAAGAGCTATAGTTTTGATTTGCTCTTCTAAATTTTCTTTTAAAAGATCAATTTCTTTTTCAATTCTGAGTTTTAAAACAGAATTTTCAAAATAATCAGAATAATTATTATTTTGTTCAATGTTAATCGGCTCTAGACTAATTTTAACATTTGATTGTATAGGTTCAATTTTTGTAGGCACTTGAGGTTTAAAATTTGGCAAAGAAACATTAACAAAATTAGAGCTTGTACTAGAACAGGCACTTAAAAGTATCATAAAAATACCAATAGTTATAAATTTTTTCATGCAACTTACCTTTAAATTATATTTTAATGAAATTATAGCAAGATTAAATTTTTTTTGGTATATTCTAGTTTATTTTACTTTGTGGATTTTAAAATTATGGAAAAATGGCAAAATATTTATTCGAATTTTAATGTAGTGGCTTTTGAATTATTTGGTTTAAAGGTTCATTGGTATGGGATAATGTATATTTTATCTTTAATAATAGCTTTATTGTTGGCAAAATTTTTTGTTAAAAAATTTAAAATCAATATAAGTTCAAAGATGTTGGATAATTATTTTATATGGGTTGAAATAGGAGTTGTTTTAGGAGCACGTTTAGGATATATTTTAATTTATGATTCTAATACTTTATGGTATTTGGCTCATCCTTGGCAAATTTTTAATCCTTATTATAATGGAGAATTTGTAGGAATTCGAGGCATGAGTTATCATGGTGCTATAATAGGTTTTTTAGTAGCCACATTTTTATTTTGTAAAAAATATAAACAAAATATGTGGATTTATTTAGATCTTGTAGCTTTGAGTGTTCCATTGGCTTATATATTTGGCAGAATTGGAAATTTCTTAAATCAAGAGCTTTTTGGGCGTGTAACAGATGTTCCTTGGGGAATTTATGTTAATGGAATATTACGCCATCCCTCTCAACTTTACGAAGCATTTTTTGAAGGTTTTGTTGTCTTTTTAATTGTTTATTATGCAAATTTAAGAAAAAGTTTTAACGGAGAATTAATTATTATTTATGCTAGTGCTTACTCCTTAGCAAGATTTTTTTGCGAATTTTATAGAGAACCTGATTTTGGCTTGGGTTACATTATTTTTGGTTTAAGTATGGGGCAAATTTTAAGTTTATTAATGTGTATGTTATCTTTGTTATTTTATATTTATCTTAAAAAATATAAAATAAATATTTAATTTTTATTAAAGATTTGTTACAATATAATTTGATATTTTTTAATTCTTTAAAACTACCAAGGAGTAAAAATGGGTTGGCTTATCGAAGGATATCTAGGTAGAAGTATTGAGGGTAAAAAAAGTAAAATTCCTGCAAAATTGGATTTTATCCAAAGTGCTTCTGGGCTTTTTTTAGGATTATTTATGTGGATGCATATGTTTTTTGTATCTACTATTTTAGTGAGTGAAGATTTTTTTAACTCTGTTGTTCATTTTTTGGAATTAAAATTTGTTTATGATAATCCAATAATGAGTTATATTACTTCTTTTCTTGCAGCTTGTGTTTTAATTATTTTTATTATTCATGCTGGTTTGGCAATGAGAAAATTTCCAATCAATTTTCGTCAATATCAGCTTTTAAAAACTCATATTAAAACTATAAAACATCAAGATACAACTTTATGGTGGACTCAAGCATTAACTGGTTTTGTAATGTTTTTTTTGGGGTCTGCTCATCTTATTTTTGTTATTACAAATGCAGATAAAATTAGCGGAGATTTATCAGGAGATAGAGTTGTTAGTCATTTTATGTGGCTTTTTTATATAGTACTATTAATTTGTGTTGAGCTTCACGGTAGTATAGGTCTTTATAGACTTTGTGTTAAATGGGGTTGGTTTGAAGGAAAAAATGCTAAAGAAAGTCGCAAAAAACTTAAAACTGCTAAATGGGTAATAAGTATTTTCTTTTTAGTTTTAGGCTTTTTAAGTCTTGCAGCTTTTGCAAAAATCGGTTATAAAAATTATCAAGAACAACAAATACAAAGTGTAATGATAAAAAATTATGATGGAGTAAAACATGAATATACAATATAGTGATGCTTTAATCGTTGGTGGAGGTTTGGCTGGACTTAGAGCAGCAATTGAAGTAGCTAAAAGTGGGCAAAGTGTTACACTTTTAAGTATTTGTCCTGTGAAAAGATCACACTCTGCAGCAGTTCAAGGTGGAATGCAAGCAAGTTTGGCAAATGGTGCTAAAGGTGAAGGAGATAATGAAGATTTGCATTTTGCAGATACTGTTAAAGGAAGTGATTGGGGTTGTGATCAAGAAGTAGCAAGAATGTTTGCACAAACTGCTCCAAAAGCGGTTAGAGAGCTTGCTGCATGGGGTGTTCCTTGGACTAGAATTAAAAAAGGACCAAGATCTGTGGTTATTAATGCACAAAAAACAACTATAGAAGAAAAAAGCGAAGCTCATGGACTTATTAATGCAAGGGATTTTGGTGGAACAAAAAAATGGAGAACTTGTTATATTGCTGATGCTACTGGTCATTGTATGCTTTATGGTGTAGCAAATGAAGCTATTAAATACCAAGTAAAAATTATAGACAGAATGGAAGCTGTGCGTATTATACATGATGGTAAAAAATGTTTAGGCGTTATAGCAAGAGATCTTACAAATGGCCAACTTATTGCTTATGTGGCAAGAGGAACTATGATAGCAACAGGTGGTTATGGAAGAATTTATAAACAGACTACAAATGCTGTTATTTGTGAAGGAACTGGAGCTGCTATTGCACTTGAAACAGGACTTTGTAGACTTTCAAATATGGAAGCGGTTCAATTTCATCCAACTCCTATTGTTCCAAGTGGAATTTTACTTACTGAAGGTTGTCGTGGAGACGGTGGTGTTTTACGTGATGTTGATGGATATCGTTTTATGCCAGATTATGAACCAGAGAAAAAAGAGCTTGCAAGTCGTGACGTTGTAAGTCGTCGTATGATGGAGCATATACGCAAAGGAAAAGGAGTTAAAAGTCCATATGGAGATCATTTATGGCTTGATATTTCTATACTTGGGCGTGCTCATATTGAAAAGAATTTAAGAGATGTTCAAGATATTTGTAAAACTTTCAATGGCATAGATCCTGCCGATGAAGGACCAAAAGGATGGGCTCCTGTATTGCCTATGCAGCATTATTCAATGGGTGGTATTAGAACTAAGCCAACAGGTGAAAGTCAATGGCTTGAAGGGCTTTTTGCTTGTGGGGAAGCAGCTTGTTGGGATATGCACGGTTTTAATCGTTTAGGTGGAAATTCTTGTGCTGAAACTGTTGTTGCAGGTATGATAGTAGGTGATTATTTTGCTGATTATTGTAAAAATAATGGTGAAGTTATCGATACAAACATTGTTAAAGATTTTCTAAGTAAAGAATATCAATATTTAAAATCTTTAGTTGATAAAGAAGGTAAATTTGATGTTTTTGAAATCAAAAATAAAATGAAAGATATTATGTGGGAAAAAGTTGCTATTTTTAGAACAGGAGAAGGTTTAAAAGAAGCTGTAGATGAACTTGAAAAGTTATATCAAGAATCTTTAGATCTTAAACTACATAATAAAGAATTAGACTGTGCAAACCCAGAATTAGAAGAAGCTTATAGAGTTCCAAGGATGCTTAAAATTGCTTTATGTGTTGCTTATGGCGCGCTTTTAAGAACAGAAAGTAGAGGGGCGCATTTTAGAGAAGATTATCCAAAGAGAGACGATTTAAATTGGATGAAAAGAACAAATACTTATTGGGTTGAAGGTGAAACTTTGCCACGTGTAGAGTATGAAGATCTTGATATTATGAAAATGGAAATGCCTCCAGCATTTAGGGGTTATGGAGCAAAAGGAAATATTATAGAAAATCCTTTAAGTCAAAAGCGTCAAGAAGAAGTTGATGCAATTCGTGCTAAAATGGAAGCTGAAGGTAAAGGACGCTATGAAATTCAAGAAGCTTTGATGCCTTATGAGTTACAAGAAAAATATAAGAAACCAAATCAAAGAATAGGAGTTGATTATGAGTAGAAAATTAACAATTAAAGCTTTTAAATATAATCCTTTGAGCAAGATTTCAAAACCTCATTTTGTTACTTATGAACTCGAAGAGACTCCTTTTATGACAGTTTTTGTTTGTCTTACTTTGATTCGTGAAAAAATGGATGCAGATTTGAGTTTTGATTTTGTTTGTCGTGCTGGGATTTGCGGATCTTGTGCTATGATGATTAATGGTGTTCCAAAACTTGCGTGTAGAACCCTTACTAAAGATTATCCTGATGGAGTTATAGAGCTTATGCCACTTCCTGCCTTTAGACATATTAAAGATTTAAGTGTAAATACTGGTGAATGGTTTGAAGGTATGTGTAAAAAGGTTGAGAGCTGGGTACATCACGATAAAGAAGTTGATATTTCAAAACTTGAAGAGCGTATAGAACCTGAAGTAGCTGATGAGACTTTTGAACTTGATCGTTGTATTGAATGTGGAATTTGTGTTGCTTCTTGTGCAACGAAATTAATGAGACCAGATTTTATAGCAGCGACTGGACTTTTAAGAACAGCACGCTATTTACAAGATCCACACGATCATAGAAGTATAGAAGATTTTTATGAGCTTGTGGGTGATGATGATGGAGTTTTTGGTTGTATGTCATTACTTGCTTGTGAAGATAATTGTCCAAAAGAACTACCTCTTCAAAGCAAGATAGCTTATATGAGAAGACAACTAGTTGCTCAAAAAAATAAATAATCCCAAAAAAGGATTATTTAAATTTGTTTGTTAAATTGTGTTATAAATCAAATTTATAACACTTTTTAAGGAAAATAATGAAAAAAATCTTTTTAATTTTGCTTTTCTTTAATACTCTTTTTTCTACCGATCTTGATAAGGCTTTAAAATTTTATGATAATAAAAACTATCAAAAAGCTTATGAAATTTTTAATAAACTTTGTGAAAAATCAAATTCAAAAGCTTGTTTTTCTCTAGCTTATATGTATGAGAATTCTCAAGGAATTACAAAAGATCTGCAAAAAGCTTATAAATTTTATGATAAATCTTGCTCCTTAGGATTAAAACAAGGTTGTTCTAATTTGGCTTTTTTATTACAAAATCAAGGTTTTTTTAACGAAGCTATACTAGCTTTTAATAAAGCGTGTAAATTAAATGATATACAAAGTTGTAATACTATAGGTCTTTTTTATGAAAAAGAAAAAGATGGAGAATTAGCTTTAAGTTTTTATAAAAAATCTTGTTCTTTAAAAGATTCTAGAGCGTGCTATAAAATAGGTTTTTTATATGAAAAAGGTACCCTTATCAAACAAAATTTAGATCAAGCTTTGTATTTTTATAAACAATCTTGTTCTTTTGGTTTTGGAGAAGCTTGTTATCTTTTAGGTCGTTATAATCAATTTGAAAAAAATGATTTAAAAACAGCAAAAAGATATTTTGGAATAGCTTGTGATCAAAAACATTTGCAAGCTTGTGAAGCTTATAAAGATTTAAACAATCAAGATATAAAAATTTATTAATTTTATAAATTGATTTAAAATATTAAATTAAATTTATATTTTTGTTCACAAATTTAAAAACATTTGTTTTTTGATATAGGAATTATTTTTAAATATTTTAATATTTTTAATATGATAAAACTTTTATATATTTGTAAAATATTTAAAACTAATAAATTTTTTAATAGAAAAAATAAAAAGATATTAAATTTATGGAAATTACAATGATAATTTAAAATTATTTTAAAGTAAAAATTTTTAGTATTTTTTATATAAATTCTTATAAGTTTTTATATTTATAAAAAATATTTTAAAAAATATTGCAAGGGGTATTTAAAAGAATATGTGTAACTATCTTTAAATAATTTTAACAAAAATACCAAATATAGCCCTTTAAAGTATATAAAATAACTTTTTATCTTTTCAGTTTAAAGCGTAAAATACTCAAATATCTTTAAAATATCTGTTTTATATCAAAATAGTAATTAAATGCTGTTTAAAAGATAGATAAAACAATGTTTGATTTTTAAATTTTATATCCCAAAAGTGTTTTTACTCTCTGAGATAATTACATTTTTATTTAAAACAAACTTATTTTTCTTATTGTGTTTAATAAAACTTATAATTTAACTATTTTTTATAAAAATAGCATATAACTAACTTTAGTTTTAAGTTTTACAAGGTAGTTATATAGAAAATTTAAATATTTTTATAAAATAATATTTATGTAAAAAAATCATAGAATTATAAATATAATATAATCAAAACTAGTATATTTTAAGGATGACAATACGCTAAAAATAACAACAAATTATAATTAGTTTGCATTAGAAAGTTGGACTGATAGTGGATATCTTTGTAATTAAAATCATTAAATAACCAATGAAAATATCTTAAGTACTAAAGTTTTGATGATGTAAAATTAAACAGATACTTTGATAGAATATATAGACTAGAAAATTATAAAATTGTATTTATCACAATTATTTAAATTGCAAATTTTA
>NZ_JAENKV010000010.1 GCF_016599045.1 Campylobacter sp. TTU_617 | reverse complement strand
AGATTTAAGAATATATCTTAAAAACATACTAGATTATGAACTTACTCATATTAAAGAACATCGTCCCGATATCATAGCTTCTTGGAAATACTATCAAGAATTTGAAAAGATGTGTAAGGAGTTGGATGGGTGATTAGAGTATAAATTTAATAAAATAGACTTTTAAATTAAGCTAAGATTTTTTTGATAAAATACAAATTTTATTTTATGAAAGGTTAAAAAATGCTAGAAGGTATTATTAGAGAGAGTATCGGTAGAAAAGCTGCCAAAGCTTTAAAAAGAGATGGTTATCTAATTGCAAATATCTATGCAAAAGGATTTGAAAATATTCATGCGGCTTTTAAGCTTAATGATTTTATTAAAGAAGTGCGTAAAAAAACTACACTTGCCTTTGATGTTAAAGTTGGGGAAAAAGTTTTAAATGTTGTTATAGTTGATTATCAAAAAGATCCTGTAACAGCAGAGCTTAAGCATGTGGATTTAAAAGTAGCACAAAAAGGTG
Source organism: Campylobacter sp. TTU_617 (assembly GCF_016599045.1). GTDB lineage: Bacteria > Campylobacterota > Campylobacteria > Campylobacterales > Campylobacteraceae > Campylobacter_D. The sequence continues at coordinate 54,126 of NZ_JAENKV010000010.1, read as the reverse complement.
TAATGTCTAAATACATGATTCCCGTTAAAATCACAGGAACTGCGATAGGACTTAAAAATAAAGGTGTATTAATTCAATCAAAAAGAAGATTAAAAGTTAAATGTAAAGCTGAAAATTTACCTAATTTTTTTGAGTTAGATGTTAGTAAATTAGATGTAGGTGATGCTTTACTTGTAAAAGATGTAGTTGTTCCAGAAGGTGTAAGCATTATTGATGCTGAAAGAGTAGCAGTAGTAGGTGTAGAAAAAGCAAGGTGATCTTAGTTGTAGGACTTGGCAATATAGGAGATGCTTATAAGGATACAAGACATAATGTCGGATTTATGCTTATTGATTTAATTCTTAAAAATTACAATTTCTTACAAATTTCAAATACTAAATTTAAAGGAGAGTTATATAAAATAGGCTCTTCTTTATTTTTAAAACCAAATACTTATATGAATAATTCCGGTTTAAGCGTAAAAGCTGTTAAAGATTTTTATAAATGTCAAAGAATTATAGTTATTCATGATGATATTGATCTTAAACTTGGATCTTTAAGATTTAAAAAAGCAGGAAGTAGCGGTGGTCATAATGGTCTTAAAAGCATAGATGAACTTTGTTCTAATGACTATGAACGTGTGCGTATTGGTATTGGAAGATCAAATAATATTAAAGAATTTGTTTTATCTAAATTTAATAAAGACGAAAAAATAATTTTAGATAAAGTTTTAGATCATACAAAAAATGCTTTATTTGAACTTATTGATTCAAATGATATAGCTTATATTGCTTCAAAATATAGTTTAAAAGTTTTATAATGTGGATTTTTTTTCGTTTTATTTCAGGAATTTATCTAAAAAATTTTTTTATTATTTTTTTATCTTTACTTTGTTTTTTTGTTTGTATTGATCTTTTATTAAATTTTAAAGATTTACCTAATTCTGCAAATTTAGATTTGCTTTATGTATTTTTTTTAGCTTGTAGTGCTATATTTTATCTTTTGCCGATCTCTTTAATTTTTGCTTTAATTTTAAGTTTAGTTAATATGATTAGAAGCAATGAATTTGTAAGTTTTTATGCATTGGGATTGAGTAAAAATTTAGTCATTCTTTTTCCTTTTTTATGGGCTTTATTTTTTTGTTTTATTTTTATAGGGCTTAATTTCACTTCATTTGCTTATGCTAATGATTATAAAAGAAATATTATTAAAAATGGTGCTTTAATCAAACAAGGTAGTGGAGTTTTTTTAAAATTTAATGATGATCTAATTTATATTGATAAGGTTAAAAGTACTCAAAATGAGGTTGAGGATATTAAAATTTTTAATACCAAAGATCTTAATTTAACCTCATTTATTGTTGCAAAAAAAGCTTTTTTTAGTAATGATTCTTGGACTTTAAAAGAAGGAAGTTTGACATTGTTGCCAAATGAATACAATGTAAGTGGTAAAGGATTACAAAATGAAGAATTTAAAGATCTAAGAACTTTAGAAGGTTTTAAGCCAAAAATTATTGAAAGTGTGGCAAATAATAGTGATTATTCTATTAAAGATGCATTAGAGGGATTGTTTTTATTTAAAGAGCAAGGTATTAGTTTGCATTCTATAAAAATCTCTCTTTATAAATTAGTTTTTACGCCTCTTTTTGCACCTTTTTTAATGCTTATTATGTATTATTTTTTTCCTATAACAGCTAGGTTTTTTAATTTAGCTTTTGTAAGTTTTATATTTTTTATCATTAGTTTTGGTGTTTGGGGTATATTATTTTTACTTACAAGATTGAGCGAAAATGGGGTTATTTTAACTGAATTTGGCATTATCTTGCCTATTATACTTTTGGCATTGTTTGCAATGTTTATGTATTATAAAAATCGTTAAAGGGTTGAAATGGATTATAAAAAGTTAAGAGATGAGTTTCATACTCCTTTTTATATTTATAATTTTGATGAAATAAAGAAGAATTTTTTAGAACTTAAAGAAGTTTTTAAGGCAAGAAAATCTCAAATTTTTTATGCCCTAAAAGCTAATTCTAATTTAAGTCTTTTGCAAATGCTAATCAAACTTGATAGTGGTTTTGATTGTGTGAGTATAGGAGAAGTAAAAAGAGCTTTAAGAGCAGGCGCTAAACCTTATAAGATTATTTTTAGCGGTGTAGCAAAAACCGAAGAAGAACTTAAAGAAGCTTTAAATTATGATATATTATATATTAATTTAGAAAGTGAAGCTGAAATGCTACTTTTAGAAAAAGTAGCCAAAAAACTTGATATAAAAGCAAGAATTAGTATTCGTGTTAATCCTGATGTAGATGCAAAAACCCATCCTTATATTTCTACTGGATTGAATGAAAATAAGTTTGGAGTAGAGTTAGAGCAGGCTAAAAAAATGTATCTTTATGCTAAGAAATCTTCTTACTTAGATCCTATAGGAATACATTTTCATATAGGATCTCAACTTTTAGATCTTTCTCCTGTTTATGAAGCTGCAGAAATTGTTGCAAAACTTGTAAGAGAATTAAAAGCTTTAAAAATTGATATTAAATTTTTTGATATAGGCGGAGGACTTGGTGTTGCTTATGAAAAAGATGATTTAAAACCAGATCTTTATTCATATGCACAAGGAATTTTGGCAAAACTTAATGGACTTGATGTAACTATAGGAATGGAACCGGGTCGTTTTTTAGTGGCAAAAAGTGGAGAGTTTGTTTGCTCTATTCTTTATGAAAAATATAATAAGACAAAACGTTTTGTGATAGTAGATGGGGCAATGAATGATTTAATACGCCCTAGTTTATATGAAGCATATCACGAAATTATTATGCCTTACAATCAAGGAGAAAAAAGTCTTTGTGATATTGTAGGTGGAATTTGCGAAAGTGGAGATTTTTTTGCAAAAGATAGATTGTTAGAACAAACACAAAGTGGCGATATTTTAGTGATTAAAGATACGGGTGCTTATGGATTTAGTATGAGTAGTAATTATAATACTAGAAATCGTGTTTGTGAGCTAGCTTTAGAAGAAGGCAAAGTAAGAATGATACGCCAAAGAGAGACTTTTGAAGATCAAATAGCTTTAGAGGAAAAATTTTTAAAAGATTAAAAAAATGTTTTTTTTAGATGTTCAAGGCACTTTACTATCAGATAAAGACAAAACTTTAATTTCTGGTGCTAAAGAATTAATTAGTTTTTTAAATTTACAAAATATACCTTATATTATCATTACTAATAACACAAAAAAGCTTGATTTTTTGCAAATTTTAAGGCAAAAAGGTTTAGCTATTAAAGATAATGCTTATATTGATCCTTTCTGTGTTTTAAAAGATCTTTTAAAACCTTGTAAGATTGCAGCTTTTGGGGCTATTGAATTTTTACAAAATCTTGAAATTTTAGGTTATAAAATTGATTTTAATCATCCTGAAGCTTTATTGATTTCTAGTTATGATGATTTTAAATTTAAAGATTTTGCTAGCATGATAGAACTTATTAAAAAAGATATTAAAGTAATTGCCATGCATGAAACAAGTATTTATAAAAAAGATAATAGGCTTTATCCAGGTATAGGTAGTATTATGGCTATGCTTAAAAATGCTATAAATTTTAAGTATGAAGTAGTTGGAAAGCCTAGTTTATCTTTTTATAAAGAAGCTTTAAGGCTTATTCAAAAACAAAATCAAAAAATTAGTTTTAAGGATGTTTGTATTATAAGTGATGATTTTATAGGAGATTTAGTAAAAGCTAAGAGTTTAAATATGAAATGTATTTTGGTTTTAAGCGGTAAAATTAGTGATACTAAAGGAATTAATATAAACTTACTTGATAAAATTTATCCTAGCGTTTTAGAATTTTTAGAGGATTTAAAATGCAAGATTTAAATGACTTAAGAGCAAAAATTGATACTTTAGATGATAAAATTTTATATTTACTTGATAAAAGAATGTCTTATGTTAAAAAAATAGGCAAGATAAAACAGAGTAAGGCTAAGGAGATTTGTGATTTTAAAAGAGAGGAAGATATTTTAGAGCGTCTTAAAAATACTAAATATAAATTTTTAGATGCAAAAATGATTAAAAGTATTTATAAAGAAATTTTTATAATATCAAAACAAATACAAAATTTAGATTAAGATTTTATTAAACTCTTAATTGATTTTTGATACAATAAAATTATTTTTTAAATTTTTGTAATATAATTTTCAGTTTAGATAAATGAATAGTTATTTGTAAATTTATTGAGGTTGCATATGGATTTTAAAAATATGTTCCATCAAATTGGACAACTTTATCAAAATTTAAGCCGTAAACAACGTATAGTTATAGCAGCTTCTATTGTTGTAGTGGTTGGATTTTTAGTTTTTTTAAGTTTATATCGTAACTCAGGAAGTGCTACTTCAGATGGCTATGCTATTTTGGTTGAAAATGTAAAACCAAGTTCATCTGCTGCTATTGTTTCAAAATTGGAGCAAAATGGTGTTCCTTATCGTTTGCAAAATGAAAATACAATTTTAGTTCCCCAAGATCAGGTTTATAGACAAAGGATGATTATTGCATCTGAAGGCCTTATTAAGGATAGTCGTGTAGGTTTTGAAGCTTTTGACCAACAACAATTTGGTGCCACCAATGAAGAACAAAAAGTTAAATATCAAAGAGCAATTGAAGGAGAACTTGCTAGAACTATTGAAACTTTAGAACCTATAAGATCAGCGGTTGTGCATATAGCTTTTCCGAAAGAGAGTGTTTTTACTGAAAGACAAACTCCACCCACTGCTTCTGTTGTACTTAATATTAAAGAAGGTTTAAAACTTACAAGAAAACAAATTGATGGGATAAAAAATATTATTTCAGCTGCAGTTCCAAAGCTTACCAAAGAAAATGTAAGAATTAGTGATCAAAGTGGAGCTCCTTTGGATGAACTAGAAGCTTATGAGAGTGATGTAATTGCTGCACAAGTTAGATATAAAAGAGATCAAGAAAGAGAATTAGAAGAAAAAATTATATCAACTTTAGCTCCTTTTGCTGGCGGAACTGATAAAATAGAAGTTAATGTAAATATAGATTTTGATTTTTCTAAAAAAGAATCTCAAAGTGAAATTTATGATCCAAACCCTATAGTTAGAAGTGAGCAAACCTTGGAAGAACAAAGAGAAGGTAGAAAAGAACCAGAAATTCAAGGAGTTCCAGGTGCTGTATCTAATATAGGTCCAGTTCAAGGGCTTGATAATAAAGGTCAAACAGAGCTTTATAAAAAGAATCAAGTAACAACTAATAATGAATTATCTAAAACAATAACTAATACTAAAAAACAATTTGCCACTATTATTAGAACTTCAGCAGCTGTTGCAATTGATGGAAAATATAAAGAGGTTGTTGATCAAAATGGTAATGTTCAAAATGAGTATGTGCCTTTAAGCGATGTAGAACTTAGAAATATAGAAAGTTTGGTACAAAGTGCTATTAATTATAATGCTGCAAGAGGCGATATTGTTGTAGTTAGAAATTTACCTTTTCATCGTGAATCTGTTAAAGTGGAAAGTAAAGTTAGAACTTTTTATTCACGTTTTATCGAGCCATTTATCCCACCTGTTAAATATTTTATTGCAGCTATTTTACTTTTTATCTTTTACAAAAAAGTTATTGGACCATTTATGCAAAAAATGCTCGAAGATGCAACCCCAGAAGAGCAACAACAAGCTCCTGGTTTGGTATTAGATGAAGCAGAAGATGCTATTGAGAAATTCAATGCGGCAAGGAAAAAAGTTGAAGAACAACTTGGTTTTGGTGATAATTTTAATGAAGATTCTATCCAATACGAAGTTTTACTTGAAAAATTAAGAGGAATTGTAAATGATAAAAGTGAAGAAATTGCCGCTTTGCTTCAAAATTTAGTTCAAAATGATTCTGAATTTAGCGAAAAGGATATGTGATGATAAAGCTTAGTGAAGAACAAAAAATGATTTATGATGATTTATCTATGCCTGAAAAAGTAGCTATTTTCTTAATTCAGCTCGGAGAAGATGCTACAACGGCTGTCTTTTCGCATATGGAAATTGATGTTATTACTGAAATTTCAAGATATATAGCTATGGCAAAAAATGTTGATAGATCTGTAGCTACAGCAGTTTTAGAAGAATTTTATACCTTACTTCAATCAAATCAATATATAAAAAGCGGTGGTTTAGAATATGCAAAAGAAATACTTTTCCGCACCTTTGGTCCAGATATTGCCAATAAAATTCTCGAAAAACTTACTAAAAGTATGGAGAATAACCAGAATTTTGCTTATTTGGCGCAAATTAAACCACAACAACTTGCTGATTTTATCACAAAAGAACATCCACAGACTATTGCTCTTATTTTGGCTCATATGGACTCGATCCATGCAGCTGAAACTTTAGAGTATTTTAGTGATGAGTTAAGAGCTGAAGTTGTAATTAGAATGGCAAATCTTGGTGATATTTCTCCAAGTATTATTAAAAGAGTTTCTGCAGTACTTGAAAGCAAGCTTGAAAGTCTTACTTCTTATAAAGTTGAGGTAGGTGGTCCAAGAGCTGTAGCTGAAGTACTCAATCGCTTAGGACAAAAAGCAAGTAAATCTACCATTACTTATATTGAGCAAAGTGATGAGCGTTTAGCTGAAACTATTAAAGAGCTTATGTTTACTTTTGATGATATTAGCAAACTTAGCACTAATGCAATTCGTGAAATTTTAAAAGTTGCTGATAAAAAAGATTTAATGATAGGTTTAAAAGGTGCAAGTGAAGAATTAAAGCAAAAATTTCTTTCTAATATGTCCTCAAGAGCTAGCGAAGCATTCTTGGAAGAAATGGGATTTTTAGGAGCTGTAAGAGTAAAAGATGTTGAAGAAGCACAAAGAAAAGTAGTTGAAGTGGTACAAAAATTAGCAGAACAAGGTTTAATACAAACAGGTGATGCAGATGAAATGATAGAATAGGAATAATATGACAAATCGTAGTAATGTAATTTCTAAAAAAGATAATGAACAACATGTTGTTGAAGGTTACAGATTTAAAGTTATATCCGAATTTAACAACGAACAAGAAAAATCTCATATCAATACAAATAATGAAATTAAAAATGAGAATGAAATAGCCTTTAAAGAAGAGCAAACTCAGACTATTTTAAAAGATAATGAAACTACCGAAGAAAAACAAATTGATTTTCAACCAAGTTTTGTAGAGGATTTGCTTAAAAAAACAGATGAAATGTCAAGTAATATTATTAAACTCCAAATGCAAATTGAAAATCAAGAAAATGAATTTAACAATCGCCTAAATTCTGAACTTGAAAATGCAAAAGAAAAATTTACACAAGAAGGTTATAATAATGCTAAAATGGAATTTGAAAAGGAATTAAATGAATTAAAAGAAAGGTATTTAAAAAGTATTTTAAAACTTGATGAGGCAAGTAAAAATTTAGATTCATTTATAGAAAAAAATAAAAAAGAATTAGCAGATACTGCAATTGATATTGCCAAAGAAGTAATTTTAAAAGAAGTAGAGGATAATTCTTCTAAAATTGCTTATTCTTTAGCAAAAGATTTGATTTCAGAATTAAAAGGTGCTGGAGAAATAGATATTAGAGTAAATTGCAATGATTATGATTATTTAAAATCTGAATTTAAAAATGATCTTAATATTAAAATTACTTTAGATGATGCAATTTCTAAAGGAAGTGTTGTAATACTAAGTGATTTAGGAAATATAGAATCAAGTCTCAATCAAAGATTAGAAAAAATTAAAAGAATGATTAATAATGAGTAAGAGATTGTACTATACTCATAAAGAACTTCAAAATTTAAATATCAAAGAACTTGAAGAACTTGCTTCTAATTTAAGAGAAAAAATTATAGAGGTAGTTTCAAAAAATGGAGGACATTTAAGCTCAAATTTAGGTGTTGTAGAACTTAGTATCGCAATGCATGTAATTTTTGATCATAATAAAGATCCCTTTATTTTTGATGTTTCTCACCAATCCTATGCTCATAAACTTTTAAGTGGAAAAGAAGGTATTTTTCACACCTTACGTCAATTTAAAGGACTTAGTGGATATACTAAACCAAATGAAGGAGATTATTTTATTGCTGGACATTCTAGCACCTCGATTTCTTTGGCTATTGGAGCTTGTAAGGCTATAAAATTAAAAAATGAAGATCGTTTGCCGGTAGTTTTGATTGGAGATGGAGCTTTAAGTGCTGGGATGGCATATGAGGCTTTAAATGAATTAGGTGATAGAAAATACCCTTGTGTTATTATATTAAATGATAATGAAATGAGTATTTCAAAGCCAATAGGAGCTATTTCTAAATATCTTTCTCAGGCAATGGCAACGCAGTTTTATCAAAAATTTAAAAAAAGAGTAGAAAAAATGCTTGATTTTTTGCCAGATAGTGCAACTTATATGGCAAAACGCTTTGAAGAAAGCTTTAAATTAATTACTCCAGGACTTTTATTTGAAGAATTAGGACTTGAATATATAGGTCCGATTAATGGACATAATTTAAATGAGCTTATTAGTGCTTTAAAACAAGCAAAACTTATAAAAAAACCTTGTGTTATTCATGCACAAACTATAAAAGGCAAAGGTTATTCTTTAGCCGAAGGAAGACATGCTAAGTGGCATGGAGTAAGTGCTTTTAATATAGAAAATGGAGAAAGTATTAAAAAACAAGATAAAAAAAGTGCTACCGAAATTTTTAGCCAAAATTTACTAGAGTTAGCAGATAAATATGAAAATATAGTCGGAGTTACTGCTGCTATGCCTAGTGGAACCGGACTTGATAAACTTATAGAAAAATATCCTCAAAGATTTTGGGATGTTGCTATTGCAGAACAACACGCTGTTACTTCTATGGCAGCTATGGCAAAAGAAGGTTTTAAACCTTTTATAGTTATCTATAGTACTTTTTTACAGCGTGCATATGATCAAATAATTCATGATTGTGCTATTTTGAATTTAAATGTTATTTTTGCTATGGATAGAGCTGGAATTGTAGGTGAAGATGGAGAAACTCATCAAGGAGTTTTTGATATTAGCTTTTTGTCACCTTTACCTAATTTAACGCTTATTGCCCCAAGAGATGAGGCTATGATGATAAAAATTATGGAATATGCTTATCATCATAAAGGTCCTATAGCTTTTCGCTATCCTAGAGGAAGTTTTATTTTAGATAATGAATTTAAAGCATGTGAAATAAAATTAGCTAAAGCTCAATGGCTCATTGAAAATGAAAGTGAAATTGCTTTTTTAGGTTATGGTCAAGGTGTTGGAAAAGCTTGGTGTGTTTTAAAAAATCTTCAAAATAATCAAAAAAATGTCAATTTAATTGACTTAATTTTTGCTAAACCTTTAGATGAGGAATTGCTTAAAAAACTTGCACAAAAAACTAAAATATGGTTTGTATTTTCAGAAAATAATAAAATAGGTGGTGTAGGAAGTTTATTGAATACTTTTATACAAGAAAATGATTTAAATATTAAACTTATCAGTTTTGAATATAAAGATAAATTTATAGAACATGGAAAACTTTTTGATATAGAAAAAGAATTACAACTTGATATTAACTCTTTAACAAAGAATGTTTTAAATTATATTTAGTTTATTATTTAATAAAAAATATTATTTAATAAATATAAACTTGTTTTAATGATTTTATTATATAATTATCATTTATAAATTTTTCGAGGTGGAGATTATGGAATTGTTAGAAATGCTGAAAAAACATGAACTTAAAGCAACACCACAAAGACTTTGCGTCTTAAAAATTTTAAAACGTCATGAACATCCAAATATAGAAGAACTTTATGAAGAGATTAAAAAAGAATATCCATCTATTTCTTTGGCGACTGTTTATAAAAATCTAAATACTTTACAAGAACAAGGTTTAGTGGTTGAAATAAATGTAGCCAATCAAAAAACTTGCTATGATATTTATGAGGAAGAACATATACATATTATATGTTCTAAATGTAGTAATATAGAAGATTTAAATTTTAAAGATTCAAATCTTAAAGAGTATCAAGAACATTTAGAAAAAAAGATTGGCAATATTATAAATCATTTAGCAATTTGTGCTTATGTTGATGGTTGTAAAAAATGTCTTTAAATTTATTGGAATTGCTTAAGTAATTTCCAATATCTTATAAAGAAATCTTAATTTAAAATTAAATAATTATTCTTAAAAATTTTATACTCTTAAAATTGTTAAATCTATCTGTTTTTCTATAATTTTTAATACAATTAATTTTTGTTAAATTTAGATAATTTTTGCTTAACTAAGATTTTTTATAAAAAATAAATACTAATTAAAAAAGTGCTAAAATTTTTTAATTATAATAGTTATTTATTAAATAAAAGATTTCCATATAAATTAATGAGGAATAAAATGCAAAAGCAAGAGAAAATTGTTCAAATGTTTAACGAAATTGCTCCTAGTTATGATAAAGCAAATAGAATTTTAAGTTTTGGTATTGATATAACTTGGCGCAAAAAGGCTTGTAATTATGTTTTAAAAAATTATAATAAAATAGATTTAAATATTGTTGATGTTGCTTGTGGAACTGCTGATATGATTAATATTTGGCAACAAGAAGCTTTAAAACTTAATAAACAAATTTCTAAAATTATAGGTGTTGATCCTAGTGAAGGTATGTTAAAAATTGCAAGAGAAAAATATAAAGAAATTTTATTTATAAAAGCTTTTGCACAAGATTTACCTTTAGAGGATGAGAGTGCTGATATTATGAGTATAAGTTATGGGATTAGAAATGTTGTTGAAAGGAAAAAAGCTTTAAAAGAGTTTTTTAGGGTTCTTAAAAAAGATGGTTTATTTTTAATTTTAGAATTTAGCAAACAGGAAAAAAAAGGTCTTCTATCTTTTTTTAGGGATTTTTATCTTAAAAATATTTTACCTATTTTAGGCGGTTTTTTAAGTAAAAATAAGAGCGCTTATGAATATTTACCTAATTCTATTGAGCATTTTTTAAGTGAGCAAGAATTAGCTAAAGAATTGCAAGAAGTTGGTTTTAAAATAGTAAAAATTAAAAATTTTAGTTTTGGTATTAGCTCTATGTTTGTGGTAAAAAAATGACCGTAAGCGAACTTAATATAAAAGCTAAAGCTTTACTTGAAACTCATTTTGAAAATATTGTTTTAAGTGGAGAGTTATCAAAAATTACTATGCATTCTTCAGGGCATTGGTATTTTGAACTTAAAGATGAAAATTCAAGTATTTCTTGTGTAATCTTTAAATGGGAAAATTTAAAATTAAGTTTTATACCTAAAGTTGGAGATTCTTTAGAATTAATTGGAAGTCTTAGTTTATATTCTCAAAGCGGACGTTATCAATTCATAGCTAATAGTATTAGAAAGATAGGTTTTGGTGATTTAGAAGAAAAATTTTTAGCTTTAAAGGAGCGTTTAAATAATGAAGGTTTATTTGATATAAAGTATAAAAAACAATTACCTAAATTTCCTTTAAAAATAGGTATTATAAGCTCTTTTACTTCAGCAGCTTTAGAGGATATGTTAAAAATAATAGAGCAAAAATCTTATTTTTTAGCAAAAATTTATATTTTTAATGCTTTAACACAAGGAAATTTAGCCCCTGCTTCATTAATAAATGCTTTAAAAAAAGCGGATGTAAAAAAACTTGATGTTTTAATTATTGCAAGAGGTGGAGGAAGTAGAGAAGATCTTTTTTGCTTTAATGATGAAAATTTGGCTAGAGAAATTTTTAAAGCAAAAACACCTATTATTTCAGCCATTGGACATGAAATTGATTATGTAATTAGTGATTTTGTTGCGGATCTTAGAGCACCAACTCCTAGTGCAGCTATAGATTTGCTTATTCCATCGAGAATGGATTTAGAGCAAGATTTAGATTTTAAAATGCAACAATTAAAATCTCTTTTACAAACAAAATTTAAAAATTTAGAATTAGAGCTTTTAAATTTAGAAAAAATATTAAAGGCTAATTCTTTAAGTACTTTAATCTTTCAAAAAATCAATCAAAGCAATCATTTAAAACAACAATTGTTTTTTTCTATAAAAAATAAATTAAATATTGCTTATTTGAATTTAGAAAAAATAGAAAATTCTTATAAACAACATAAATCTTTTTTTCAAAAAAGTAAAAATTTAGTTAGCATTGAAAAAGATGGCAAAATAATGAATTTAAAAGATTTAAAACAAAATGATAAAATAATTTTAAATTCTCAAGATGATAGAAAAGAAGCACAAATTTTATAAAGGAAAAATATGAGAAAAATTAATTTTAGTGCAGGACCTTCAACTTTACCTTTAGAAGTTATAAAAGAAGCCAATGAAAATTTACTTGATTATAAAGGGCTTGGTTTTTCTATTATGGAGTTTAGTCATAGAAGTAGTGTTTTTGAAGAAATTCATTTTAATGCTATGAAAATGGCTAAAGAACTTTATGGTTTAAATGATAATTATGAAGTTTTGTTTTTACACGGAGGAGCAAGTTTGCAATTTGCTATGATTCCTATGAATTTATATTTAGGTGGAATTTGTGAGTATGTAAATACTGGAATTTGGACTCAAAAAGCTATTAATGAGGCTAGAATTTTAGGTGTTAATCTTAAAGTCGTTGCTTCAAGTAAAGAAGAAAATTTTTCTTATATACCAAAGGTAAGTTTTAGTGATGATGCTGATTATGCTTATATTTGCTCAAATAATACTATTTATGGAACACAATATAAAGAATATCCAAAAACAAAATGTCCTTTAATTATTGATGCTTCGAGCGATTTTTTTTCTAGAAAAATAGATTTTTCCAATATTGCTCTTTTTTACGGAGGAACTCAAAAAAATGCTGGAATTTCAGGTTTGTCTTGTATTTTTATTCGTAAAGATATGCTAGAGCGAAGTAAAAATAAAAATTTGCCAAGTATGTTAAAATATAGCATTCATTCAGAATATAATTCTTTATTTAACACTCCTTGTAATTTTGCCATTTATATTTTTAATCTTGAAATGCAATGGCTTTTAAAACAAGGGGGTCTTGATGTAATTTATAAAAAAAATTTAGAAAAAGCAAATCTTTTATATAAGATCATAGATGAAAGCGAAGGTTTTTATAAAGCTTATGCTCAAAATAAAGATAGATCTTTAATGAATGTAAGTTTTAACATAAAAGATGAGAATTTACTTCCTATATTTTTAAAAGAAGCAGAACAAAACAATCTTTTAGGACTTAAAGGTCATAAACTTTTAGGTGGAATTCGTGCAAGTATTTATAATGCTATAACTTTAGATCAGGTTAAAATTTTGTGTGATTTTATGAAAGAATTTATGAAAAAATATGCGCAGTTATATTGATAATTTGAAATAGCTATTTCAAATATATTACCATAAAAAAGCTCCAATAGCTATTAAATTTGATTTTAATATAAAAGCTATTTAAAAATAGATTTAAAAAGTTAAATTTTTATACAATTTTTTAGTTTTTTATGTAAAGTTTTTTAAATTGTGTTTTTAAAAAAATACAATTTAAAAAATTGAATTTATTATTGTTTTATTGAAGAATATTATTTTTAAATGAAAAATTTTAATAATTTTCGCCACCAAATTTAAGTAAGGCAGAACCCCAAGTAAAACCACCTCCAAAAGCATCAAGTAGTATTAAATTTCCTTTTTTAAGACGTCCTTCTTCATAAGCATCATTCATAGCCATAGGTATAGAAGCAGCTGAGGTATTTCCATATTTTTGTACACATATAACACATTTATCATCTTCTAAATTTAGTTTTTCTTGTACAGCTTTAATAATACGTAAATTTGCTTGATGAGGTATAAAAAGATCAATATCACTTGCTTTGAGTTTATTTTTTTTCAAAATTTCTATAACATCATTACTTAAAGTATTAACAGCTATTTTAAAAACTTCATTTCCTTTCATACTCATACAAAGCGGGCTACTTATGCTTGACTTTTGTGAACGTTTAGTCATTAAAAGATCACCATAATCACCATTACTTGAAGTATGAACATCAATGATAGAGTTATTGCAATCAAGACTTACAATTCCAGCTCCAGCTCCATCTCCAAATAAAATACAAATACTTCTATCTTTATAATCAATGATAGAACTTGTTTTTTCTGCGCCTATAATTAAAACATTTTTTTTGGCACCACTTTCAACCATAGCTTTTGCAAGTTCTAATAAATAAATAAAGCCTGTACAAGCAGCTGAAATATCAAAAGCTGTTATATTTTTAAGCCCTAAATTTGAAGCTATTTTGCAAGCAGTTGAGGGCATAGCAAAGTAATCAGGACTTAGAGTTGCTACTAAAATAGCATCAATATCATTGGGATTTAAATTTGCTCTTTTTATAGCTTTTAATGCTGCTTTGGTTCCAAGATCACTTGTTTGCTCATTATCACTAGCAATACGTCTTTCTTTAATTCCTGTGCGTCTTGTTATCCATTCATCTGAGGTATCGACTATTTTTTCAAGATCAAAATTGCTTAAAATCTTTTCAGGTATATAAGCTGCTATACTACGTAAAGATGCTTTATTAACTATATTTTGAGAGTTCATTTTCTATAACTTGATTAATATTTGATTCACTAAAGTTAATGGCTTGAAAAATTGCATTTTTAATTGCTCTAGAATCACTTTTTCCATGGCTTATAATAACACAACCATCAACACCTAATAATGGCGCTCCACCATATTCTTGCCAGTCAATACGCTTTTTAAGTCTATAAAAAGAATTTTTAAGTAGTAAAGCTCCCAATTTTGAAATCAAAGATTTTTTAATTTCTGATTTTAATATTTGAAATATAGCAGTTGCAACACCTTCACAGGATTTAAGAATGATATTACCATTAAAACCATCACAAACTAAAACATCAATACTTCCATTAAAAATATCTCTACCTTCAGCATTTCCAACAAAGTTTGGAATTTGTTTCATAAATTGATGAGCTTCTTTTGTAAGTTCATTGCCTTTACCTTCTTCTTCTCCATTAGAAATAAGGGCAATTTTTGGTTTTTTAACTTTCATGATTTCTTTAGCATAAATTTCACCCATTATTGCAAATTGAAATAGATTTTCAACTTTACAATCAGTATTTGCACCGACATCTAAAATTAAAGTATTTGTTTTAATATTCGGCATTAAAGTTGCTATAGCAGGTCTTAAAACATTTTTAAGCCTTCCTAGTTTTAAAGTTGCTAAAGACATAGTTGCACCACTATGTCCTGCTGAAACAACCGCTTTTGCTTTGCCTTGTTTAACAAGATCTATAGCTTTATAAATGGTTGTTTCTTTTCGTTTTAAAACATCTGTTGCATTTTCTTCCATAGAGAAAATTTCGTTTGCCTCTTCATATTGAATGTATTTTTCTAAATGTTGCGGAATTAAAGGCTTTAAAATTTTAGATTGACCTACCAAGATTGCATTAAAAGGCTTTACATTTAAAGCTTCTATTACACCTTCAATAATAGGTTTTTCTCTAAAATCTCCACCCATTGCATCAATTGCAATGTTTATCATAAATATTAGTATTCCTTGGTAACTGGATTAACACGATGAGGCATTTTATAACTTCCATCTTTGTCTTTGATAGGCATCGGAAGAACTACTTTATAGTGTGTTCTGCGTTTTGCTGCACGTGTTTTACTTACTCTTCTTTTAGGTACTGCCATTTTTTCTCCTTTTTAATTTTTACATTTATTACAATAAAAATAATCACTAAAATATGTTTCAATCTCTCCAATTGCAATTTCCATTAAATCAATTTGAGAGTCAAAGAATTCGATAGTATTACTAAGTTCATTTGCTAAATCCTTAAAAATACCATCACTTGCAAATAGCTCTAGTTTTTCATTAAAAGAAAATTCTGTTTCTTCGCCACAACTATCACAAGGTTTATAAATAAAACCTCTTATTATAGCATTTATTTTTACTATTTTAGCATTTATTTTTACCATATCTCCTTCAAAAACTACATTTTCAAGGTCTAATTTGAAAGGATAAGGTGTTGTATGAATTTTAGAAAAATAAATCTTCATTAATAAATTTCATCAGCTTTAAAGAAAAAATCAATCTCAATTTTTGCATTTTCTAAGCTATCACTTCCGTGTACAGCATTTGCATCAATATTTTCAGCAAAATCAGCTCTTATAGTTCCAGCTTTAGCTTCTTTTGGATTGGTTGCTCCCATTAGCTCTCTGTTTTTAAATACGGCGTTTTCTCCTTCTAAAACAGAAACAACTACAGGCCCACTAATCATAAATTTAACTAGATCTTTAAAGAAGGGTCTATCTTTATGAATTTGGTAAAACTCTTCAGCTTGATTTTGACTTAATTGAATTTTTTTTATTGCAACAATTTTTAAGCCATTACTTTCAAAACGATCAAGAATTTTACCTATTACATTTTTTTTAACTGCATCTGGTTTAATAATTGATAAAGTTTTTTGAATCAAAGTATTCTCCACAATTTATTTTAAAAAGCTATGATTATACTTAAATTATTCTAAAATTTTATTTAATTTATACTTTATCAATTTTTTATTTTTTATGCAAATACAGGGGTACTTCCATCTCTCATACTTGCACTGATTTCACTGCGACTTGGTTGTCCTTCTTGAATATCACTCCAAACTATACATCCATCCGTAGGACAAGCACTTGCACAGGCTGGTTGATCATTGTAACCTACACATTCAACGCATTTATTTGCATATACATAATAACTATCTTCATTGTTAGGATTGCTAGCATCATCAACTATTGCTGAAACAGGACATTCATCAATACAAGAACCACATGCAATACAAATATCTGTAATTTTTACTGCCATTTTTTCTCCTTAATTAAACAATATAAATAATTAGAATTTTATCATATTATTCTTAAAAACTTATTTTTTTGATAATCAAAATTTACTACTTATTGATAATATTTATTAAAAATCAACATTATAATGTTTATTTCAAAAATATTTAAAGATTTAAACGATATAATTTTGCTATCAATAAAATTTATTATTTAGGAGAAAAAAATGATAGTTACAAAAAAAGCTTTAGATTTTACTGCTCCAGCAGTTTTAGGAAATAATGAAATAGTAGAAGATTTTAATCTTTATAAAAATATAGGACCAAAAGGTGCTGTTGTATTTTTTTATCCAAAAGATTTTACTTTTGTATGTCCTTCTGAAATCATTGCATTTGATAAGAGATATCAAGAATTTAAAGATAGAGGAATTGAAGTAATTGGAATTTCTGGTGATAATGAATTTTCGCATTTTGCTTGGAAAAATACTCCAGTAAATCAAGGTGGTATTGGCCAAGTTAAATTTCCTTTAGTCGCTGATTTAACTAAACAAATAGCTAGAAATTTTGATGTATTATATGCAGAAGCTGTAGCACTTCGCGGATCTTTCCTTTTAGATGCTGATGGAACAGTTCGTCATGCGGTAATTAATGATTTACCACTTGGAAGAAATATCGATGAAATGATTAGAATGGTTGATACTATGCTTTTCACAAATGAGCACGGCGAAGTTTGTCCAGCAGGCTGGAATAAAGGTGATGAAGGTATGAAAGCAAATCCTAAAGGTGTTGCTGATTATCTTAATAAAAACGAAAATAAACTTTAATTAATCTTTCCCCTTTAAGAAGGGGAATTTTTTATTTATATATTTTAAAATTAATCTTATATCTTACTTATTTAAAAATCAGAATTTAATATAAAATAAACTTTTATGAATTTTGTTAGTTTAAAAATATTTTTTAATATAATCATTAAATATAAATTTTATCAAGTATAGGTTATTTAAAATTTATTAGGTTTAATAAATAGGAGAATTTATGGCGGGTGAAGATCAAGAAAAAACAGAAGAACCCACGTCCAAAAAGATTGAAGATGCCAGAAAAGAAGGGAATGTTCCTAAAAGTCAAGACGCTTCTGCGGTTATAAGTTTAATTGTTGCTGTAGCTATTACTCTATTTTTAATGGGTTTTTTAGGTGAAAGAATAGTTAATTTATATAGATATTATCAAAGTTTTATTGGAGTTGAACTTGATCTTAGAATAATTCAAGCAATTATGATTAAAAGTATTTTTGAAGTTTTAATAATACTTGCTCCTATAGTATTAAGCATTATGGTTGCAGGTGTTCTAGGAAATGTTATGCAATTTGGTTTTGTTTTTACAACAAAACCTATTATGCCAAATTTAGGAAAAATTAATCCTTTAAAAGGTATTAAAAATCTTTTTTCTTTAAAAAAATTATTAGAAAGTATTAAAATTATTTTAAAAGTTAGTGTTGTTTTCACTATAGCTTTTATAGTGTTGCTTCAATTTGTAAAAGAACTTCCAAAGGTTGAACTTTATAATATCACTAATCAGCTTATTTGGTTAAGAGATAAGGCTGTTATTTTAGCTGCTATTGTAATTATTGCTTTTATGATTATTGCTGTTTTAGATGTATTTTTAGTGCGTTTTCAGTATTTTAAAAGTCTTAGAATGAGTAAGCAAGAAATCAAAGATGAATATAAACAAATGGAAGGGGATCCGCAAGTTAAAGCAAGAATTCGTCGTATTCAAATGGAGACAGCACGTCGTCGTATGGTACAAGATGTAGCAGGTGCTGATGTTGTTATAACAAATCCTACTCATTATGCTGTTGCAATTCGTTATGATTCAACCAAAGAACAAGCTCCAAGAGTTGTGGCAAAAGGTATTGATTTTTTAGCTTTAAGGATTAAAGAAATTGCTTATAAAAATAATGTTGTTGTTTATGAAAATCCTCCTTTAGCAAGAGAACTTTATAAAGTTTGTGATATAAACGATCTAATTCCTAGAGAATTATTTAAGGCTGTAGCTGAAGTATTAGGATTTGTTTATAATTCTAACAATAAAAGTAGACTTTCAAACCAAATTAATTCTAAAAATTAATTTGGTCTATGAATAAGTTCAAGTATAGATTTTTGCGCAGCTTCATTATCGCTATCAACTTTAAAATAAATTTCAACTCTATTATTATTTAAAGTAGTAGGATTATTTTGTAAAGGTTCATTAAAGCCATAGCTTTTTACACTTAAATTTTTTATATTAACTCCACCATCAATAAAATATTTTAAGACACTTTGGGCCCTTTCGTAACCTAAATCAAAACTTCTTAATATGGTATCACTATTATCTGTATAGCCTCTAATTTCAATTTTCGTTTGAGGAGGTAAATTAAGAGCGAGTTGTGCCATACGTTTTAAATAATCTTTTATATCAGCAGATACAATTTCAGCACTCCCTCTTTGAAATAAGATTTTAGAAGGAAGATTTAAGGCGACTTCATTATTTGATTGATCTAAAGCAGCTTGAAGTTTTTTAATGGTATCTTGTTGAGTTGTTATTCTTTGTTTTAAAGCTTCTATTTCATCACTTTCTATTTTTGCTGCTCCTTTATATTTTTCTTGATTTTTGCTTTCTTCTTGTATGGTTTGAGTTGTAGTATAATCAAAAATTTTGATAAATTCTGTTTTTAAAGCCTCAACTTTTGCTGGATTTGATTTTGAAATTGCCCATAAAGCTATAAAAAGTGCTAAAAGTAAACTTAAAAAATCAGCATAAGGAACAGCCCATTTTTCACCTGCTGGACATTCTGGGCATTTATGTTTTTTTGCCATTTTTAACCTTTGTCAAATTGTGAAATTTTAGGATCATCGTGACTTAGAAAATTAAAGAGTTTAGCTTCTAAATCTCTAGGATTAGCCCCTTCTGCTATACCTTTAATAGCTTCAGTGATTACAATTTGTTCTTTAACCAAATCCATACCGTTAGCTTTCATTTTTCTACCCCAAGGAGCAAAAAGAGCATATGCTCCAAAAATTCCTGTAACTGTTGCGGTAAAAGCTCCTGAAATACCAGCAGCCATTGCTTGAGGATCATCAAGAAGTTTAAGTGCCAATATAAGTCCAAATACTGCTCCAACTAATCCCATAGTTGGACAAGTTTCTCCAAATACTATCCAGTATTCTGCACATTCTTTATAATGTTCTTCAAGTTGTTCGGTTTGAATTTCCATACTTTCTTTTATTTCTTCAAAACTTTTTCCATCTACTAGCATCATCATAGCATTTTTTAAAAATTCATTTTCAATTTCATTGGTTTTTGACTCTAAAGCCAAAAGACCATCTCTTCTTGCTATAATAGCAAATTCTATAAGTTGAGCGATTCTTTCTGAAAGATTAACCCCTGAACCTTTAAAAACTACTTTTAATTCTTTATAAGCAGCCTTAACTATTTTTTTGTGAGTAGAAGTCATTGCACAAAATGCAGCAGTTGGCATCACGATAAGAAATGAAGAAAGGTGAATAACATGTAAAGGGTTTCCCCCTTCTAGTATGTCACCAACAGAAATACTTGTTATAGCAAGTACCATTCCAAGTATGGTTGAAAGATCCATTAGCAATTCTCCTTATTTAAGTTCTCCCCAATTTTTGGCAATACTTGATGAAGTTTTTAATTTTACATTTAATTTTACAATATTTTCCATAATATCAGTAGCTTTTTTTACAAAATTTTCACACAATTCATCTTTCACTTCAAAAATAAGTTCATCATGAATTTGTAAAATGAGTTTTTTATTTTCATCTAAGTCTGAGGCAATTTTTATCATAGCAAGTTTAATAATATCAGCTGCTGATCCTTGTAAAATAGAATTTATACTTTCTCTTTCATACATTGCTATTTGCACAGCTTTAGCATTTTCGAAATTAAAAAATCTTTTACGACCTAAGAGTGTGGTAATAAAACCATTTTTTTTAACTTCATTTTTAACTTGTTCAAAATATTCTTTAATGCTTGTAAAATTTTCAAAATACTTTTCTATATAAGATTTAGCAAGTTTTGTTTCAATTTTTAAATTAGCACTTAAAGTTTTATAACCCATGCCATAAATAAGTCCAAAATTAATACTTTTTGCTATACTTCTTGTTTTATAATTGCTTTCACCAAATATCATAATAGCTGTTTTTGAATGGATATCTTCATCATTTGAAAATGCTTCTAAAAGTTTTTGATCTTTACTAAAATGTGCAAGCATTCTAAGTTCTATTTGAGAATAATCTAAAGAGATAAAACTAAAACCATCTTGTGCAATAAAACAAGATTTATAATCTTTAGCATATTGTCCATGTGCTGGAATATTTTGCAAATTTGGATCTTTAGAAGAAAGGCGTCCTGTTGCAGTTCCTGTTTGCAAAAAACTTGAATAAATTCTTGAATTTTCATCTTTTTGTGCTAATTTTAAAAGAGGCTCGCAGTAGGTTGAATAAAGTTTGGCAAGTTCTCTATAAGATAAAATCTTTTCTATTGCAGGATGTTCATCAATAAGTTCTTTTAAAACTTTTTCATCGGTAGAATATCCTGTTTTGCTTTTTTTCTTAGTATTAAGATTGAGTTTGTTAAATAAAACTTCTGCTATTTGTTTAGGGGAATTAAGATTAAAACGATCTTGACATAAAGTATAAATTTCTTCGCTTATTTTTTTTATTTCTTTGCTAAATTGTTGCATTAAATTTTCAAGCTCTAATATATTAAGCTTTATACCATTTTCTTCCATCATTATAATAACTTTTATAAAATCAAATTCGTTTTTATAGGCAAGTTCTAATAATTTTGGTTCTAAATTTTTTAAAAAATAAAGATAAAATTTTAAAGTGATATAAGCATCTTCTGCTGCATATTTACAAGCTTTATCAAGTTCTATACTCGCAAAATTTTCCCCTTTTTTTACTATATCTTCAAAATGTAAGGTCTTATAATCAAAAAGCCTTAAAGCTAAATCATCCATATTTACTCTTAAGCTAGGATTAAAAAGCCAAGCTAATATCATAGTATCAGCATATTTTTGAGGAGGATTTAAATCAAAATTATTTTGTATGATTTTAAAATCATATTTAAGATTATGTCCTATGATAGTATGTTTGTAAATAATTTCTATAGCTTTTTTTGCGCTTTGAAGTGGAATTTGTTCTTTTACTCCCAAATAATTATGATTTAAAGGAACATAAAAGGCTTCATTTTCATTATAACAAAAGCTAAATCCAACTATTTTAGCTTTTTTTGTATCAAGACCGGTTGTTTCTGTATCGAAAGCAATAATACTTTCTTTATCTAAATTTTCTAAAATATTAAAAAGTTGATTTTCATCTAAAATTAAAGTCGTTTTGAAATTTAAAATTTTATTTTGATTTTTTGGATTTAGTTGCATTTTTTTAATCAAAGAATTAAGTTCGTATTCTTCTAAAATATTTGTAATTTTTAGTAAAGGTTCTTCTTGATTAAAAACAGATTTTTCTAATAAATTTGGAATTTCAATATCATTTTTTAAACTAGCAAGCTTTTTACTTAAAAAAGCATTTTCTTTTCCTTCTAAAAGAAGAGTGCGACTTCTTTCATTACGTACCAACATAAGATTTTCATAAATGTTTTCTATATTATCAAATTGTTCAAGTAGAGTTTTGGCTCCTTTAGCACCTATACCCTTAACTCCTGGAATATTATCAGAGCTATCTCCACAAAGAGCTAAAAAATCTCTAATTTGTGAAGGTTTTACACCATATTTTTCCATGCAAGCTTCTTCATTATAATCATTTTTAGAAATAGGACTATAAATACTAACTTTTCCATTTTTTATAAGTTGATAAAGATCCTTATCTTGAGTAATAATGCGTACAAAAATATCTTTATCTTCACATTTTTTAACAACAGAAGCTATAATATCATCTGCTTCATAACCTTCTTTAGAATAGCTCATAAAACCCATTTTTTCAATCATTTCGATACAAATTGGAATTTGTGCTAATAATTCTTCAGGTGGTGAGGTACGGTTGATTTTGTAATTTGGATCAATTTCACTTCTAAAAGTTTTACCTTTACAATCAAGTGCAAATAAAATATAATCACTTTTATATTCATCTTTTAAATTATAAATAAAATTAGCAAAGCCTGAAATCATACCACTAGGGGCACCTTTAGAGTTTTTAAGCCCTTTAAGTGCATAAAAAAGTCTAAAGAAAAATCCAAATGTATCAATTATAGTTAAAGTTTTCATAGAGTAAATCTTTAATTAAGAAATTTATTTTTTTAATTATTTCAAATTTTAACTTAAAAATTAGGAAAAATGTTGAAATTAAAAGTTGATAATAGGTATTTAAGCAAAATTAGTATATTTTTTCATCTTTTAATTTATATTTTAAGGAAAAATATGTCAAATAAACAAGCTTGTAGTATTGCAGATCAAAATTTTAATACTCCTGATGGAAAAAAAGCTTTTAAAAAAGCTATATTTTCTTGTTGGCTTGGAACAGCTTTAGAATATGCTGATTTTGCGCTTTATGGTTTGGCTGCAGCAACTATTTTTTCAGAAGTGTTCTTTCCGGAACAAACTCCAGTAATAGCTCTTTTGCTTTCTTTTGTTACTTATGGTATAGGTTTTATTGCGAGACCTATAGGAGCTTTATTTTTTGGATATTTAGGTGATAAGTACGGAAGAAAAAATATTATGATGATAACTATTGCTTTGATGGGAATTTCTACAACACTTATAGGTTTTATTCCAAGTTATGCTATTATAGGAATTTTGGCGCCAATTTGTTTAGTTATTTTAAGATTTATGCAAGGTTTAGGAGCAGGGGCAGAGCTTTCAGGTGGAACTATTATGCTTGGAGAATATGCTCCTAGCAAAAGAAGAGGACTTGTTTCTTCTGTTATAGCATTAGGCTCTAATAGTGGAACTTTACTTGCTTCTTTTGTATGGCTTTTAGTAGTGCAAATTGATGATGAATCTTTCAAGGAATGGGGTTGGAGAATTCCTTTTATTGGAAGTTTTTTGATTGTTTTATTTGCTCTTTATTTACGCATTTTTATTAAAGAAAGTCCTGTTTTTGCAAAACAAAAAGAGGAGATGTTAAAAATTAGGGCGCAAAATGTGAAAGAATTAGAAGAGGATACAAGAACTTTTTGGCAAAAAAGTAAAGCATTTTGGATTATGGTTGGTTTAAGAATAGGAGAAAACGGACCATCTTATTTAGCACAAGGTTTTATAGTAGGTTATGTTACTAAGATTTTGCTTTTAGACAAATCAGTAGCTACAACAGCAGTTTTAAGTGCCTCTTTATTTGGATTTTTGATAATTCCTTTAGCAGGTTATTTAAGTGATAAATTTGGAAGAAAAATAACTTATAGAACTTTTTGTTTTCTTTTAATGCTATATGCTTTTCCTGCTTTTATGTTATTAGATAGCAAAGATGAACTTATAGTAATTTTAACCATTATCGTAGGGATGTCTTTAGCATCTTTAGGAATTTTTGGGGTTCAAGCAGCGTGGGGTGTTGAAATGTTTGGAGTTAAAAACCGTTATACTAAAATGGCTTTTGCAAAAGAATTAGGCTCTATTCTTTCAGGCGGAAGTGCACCTATGATAGCTTCTTTTTTGCTTGCTTATTATGGAACTTGGATTCCTATAGCAATTTATTTTGTTGTAACTGCTGGTATAGGGTTTGTTACTACCTTTTTTGCACCAGAAACAAGAGGAAGAGATTTAAATTTAATTAAAGATGCTATATGATCCGTTTGATTTTGGATACTGATATAGGTAATGGTATAGCAGGAGCTAATACTGATGATGGTTTAGCCCTTGCTTTAATTTTAGCTTCTAAAGAAATTAAACTTGAAATGATAAGTACAGTAAGTGGTAATGTATCTAATATTGTAGCTTATAGCGTAGCAAAGCATTTTTTAAAGCTTTGGAATTTAAATATTCCTGTGTATTTAGGAGCTGATTCTGCCTTAAAAGAACCTATGAAACCTTGGCGCAATAGGCTTGATAATAGTGTTAAAAAGCAAAATTTAAAATTTCTTTGGGATACGATAAAAAAACCTAAAATAATAAAAAATATAATACCTAATGCTCCTTTGAAAATGGGCGAACTTATAATGCAAAATCCTAAAAAAATTTCAATTTGTGCTATAGGTCCTCTTACAAATATAGCTATTGCTATGAGACTTTTTAAAAATTTTGATAAAAATGTAAAAGAAATTCATATTATGGGTGGTAGTTTTGATATGCCCTCATATATTAAAGATACAAATTTTGGTTTTGATCCAGAAGCAGCTAATATAGTATTAAATTCAAAGGCAAAAGTTGTTTTAGCTCCTTATAATGCTACTATGCAAACTTTATTAACTCATAAAGATTTAGATGAATTAGAAAATAAAAATGAACTCTGTAATTATTTAATTCAAACTTTAAGGGCTTGGACTTACTATGCTAGTCGCACAAGAGGAACTAAAGGAACTTGGATCCATGATGCTTTAAGTGTAGCTTATATGCTTGATGAAAATATTGCAGAATTTAATGAGTATTTTGTAGATGTAGTTTGTGATAGTTCTTTAATTAGAGGTTTAGCTTATCGTGTTGAGAAAGAGCCAAAATTAAGTTTAGGTTTAAATTTAAAAGAAAAAAAGCCGGTAAAAGTTTTAAAAAATATAGATAATTCTAAACTTTTAGAGCTTATTAAGACAAGATTATTAAAAGGAATTTGCTATAAAAATTATAAAAATATAACGACTTAATTTTCCAAGAGTGATAAAAATAATAGCTCTTATAAGAGGGTATTTAGCAAATCCTAACCCTAAAACAAAGATATCTCCTACTATGGGTAAAAAACTTAAAAAAGAGAATATTGCCCCAAAGCGATTAAAATTAATACTTAATTTTTCTAATTTTTTTAAAGAATTTGAAAAATATTTTTCTAAAATTTTTTGTTTTCCTAAAAAAGCAAGAGTATAAGTACTCAAACTCCCTAAAGTATTTCCTAAAGTAGCTATAAAAAGTACTGAATAAGGATTAAAATTAAATTTAATAAAAGCAAGCACAAAAGCTTCGCTTGCAAGTGGAAGAAGCGTGCTTGAGAGAAAGCTTGCTAAAAAAAGCATAGGATAACTAAGAGTTTCAAACATTCAAAGGCCTAATTAATTATTTTAAATTAATTTTTATCGCTTTTAAGTTCTAAATTTAAATAATATCCTGTATAAGAACCTGTTTTTTTATATTCTTTTGCTACTTTTTCTACATTACCACTTGCTATAATTTTACCTCCTTTAATCCCGCCTTCTGGTCCCATATCTATGATATAATCAGCATTTTTAATTACATCTAAATTGTGTTCGATTACAAAAACTGAATTTTTTAAATCCACTAAATGTTGCAAAACAGAAATAAGTTTATTAACATCTTCAAAATGAAGTCCTGTAGTAGGTTCATCTAGGATATAAAGAGTTTTACCGGTATCACTTCTACTTAATTCTTTGGCAAGTTTGATTCTTTGAGCTTCTCCTCCGCTTAGAGTTGTAGCATTTTGCCCTAAGGTAAGATAATCTAGTCCTACTTTTACTAAAGTTTCAAGTTTTTGACGAATCTTTGGTACAGAACTAAAAAAATCATACGCTTCTAAAACACTCATTTTTAAGATATCTGAAATATTTTTATCTTTATATTTGATTTCTAAAGTAGCATCATTATAGCGCTTGCCTCCGCAGGTATCACAAATAACCATAACATCAGGTAAAAAGTGCATTTCTATTTTAATTTCTCCATCCCCGCTACATTTTTCACATCTTCCCCCTTTTACATTAAAAGAAAAGCGTCCCGCTTTATAGCCTCTTGCTTTAGCTTCTTTAGTAGCAGCAAAAAGATTGCGAATTTCATCCATAACTCCTGTATAAGTGGCAGGATTAGACCTTGGGGTGCGTCCAATAGGACTTTGATCAAGATAAATAACTTTATCAAGTTGTTCTAATCCTTCTATTTCAACTCCACCTAATTTTTTTACCTTTTTAGCGTGATTTAGAGATTCTTGTGCAAATGGAAGTAAAGTTTGTAGTATTAAAGAGCTTTTTCCACTTCCTGAAACACCTGTAATAGCTACAAGATTTTGTAAAGGAAATTTGGCATTTAAATTTGATATATTGTTAATATTTACATTTTTTAATTCAAGATAATTTTTTTGTTTTCTATTTTTTTGCCAAGAAATTTGTTTTTTTTTGTTCATATAAAGAGCAGTTTCACTTTTGCTTTTTAGAAGTTCTTTATAAGTTCCACTAAAAACAACTTCTCCGCCAAATTTTCCAGCTTTTGGACCAATATCAACAATAAAATCAGCTTCTTCAATTGTCATTTTATCATGTTCTACCACAATAAGCGTATTACCTTTTTGTTGTAAATTTCTTAAAGTTTTAATGAGCTTTGCTGTATCTCTTTCATGAAGTCCAATGCTTGGCTCATCTAAAACATACATTACTCCACTTAAACCACTTCCAATTTGAGATGCAATACGTATTCTTTGGGCTTCTCCACCACTGATTGTTCTAGCATCACGTCCTAAAGAAAGATATCCAAGTCCTACATCAAAAAGAAAAAATAATCTTTCATTTATTTCTTTAAGTATAGGTTTTGCTATGAGTTTTTGTTGTGCATTTAAATAATCAAAATTACTTTCTTGTGAAAAAAAAGCACTTGAATTTTCTATACTCATATCTAAAATTTCCCCTAAGCCTTTGTTGGCTACTTTTACAGCTAAGCTTTCTGGCTTTAAACGATGAGCATTGCAATCTTTGCAAATTTTTTCACTCATATATTCATTTAAGTCTTTTTCATCTTTTAATATATCATAAGCTATTTTGATTACACCTTCAAAAGTTCGTTTTAAATGATTTCTTTTCCAAGTAAAATTTATAGTTTTTGCATTGCCATATAATACAAGACGTTTTTGTTCTTCATTGAGTTCAGCAAAAGGAGTTTTAATAGAAATTTCATTTTGCTCACAAAAAGCAATTAAAAATTTATAATAATAGCTTTTATTAAAACCATACATTGTTTTAATAGCACCATTTTCGATACTTAAATTTTCATCAATGATTTTTTTCATATCTAGAGTGTAACGAATTCCTAAACCATCACAAGATTCGCAAGCTCCTTTTGGAGAATTAAAAGAAAAACTTAAAGGCTCAAGTGGCATAAAAGAAATTTTACAATCAAAACAAGCAGAGTGAATACTATAATGATAATGTTTATTTAAGCCTAATTCTTCATTATTTAATACTTCTAATTCTATTTCTCCAAAGCTTTCTTCAAGTCCTTTTTCAATATCGCTTGCAAGACGTGAGAGTAAATCTTCTTGAATTTCTAATCTATCAATTACGAGTTTAATGGTATGTTTTTTTGTTTTAGAAAGTTCAATATCTTCATCTAAACGCACTAAAACTCCATCAATTTGTGCTCTTATATAACCTTTATTGCGTAGATTTTCAAGTAAATCTGCATAAGTGCCTTTTTTTTCTCTGATTAAAGGAGCATAAAGAATAATTTTTGCTCCTTTAGGAAATTTTAAAATT
Source organism: Campylobacter sp. TTU_617 (assembly GCF_016599045.1). GTDB lineage: Bacteria > Campylobacterota > Campylobacteria > Campylobacterales > Campylobacteraceae > Campylobacter_D. The sequence goes on along the minus strand of NZ_JAENKV010000010.1, from coordinate 25,703 downwards.
TCTGACACTATATCTTCTGTATTCATTGAAGTGATTTTTTTACCACATTGATGACAATGTTGCACCCCAATTCTTGCATATAAAAGTCTTAAATAATCATAAATTTCAGTAATTGTTCCAACTGTAGAGCGTGGATTTTTTGAAGTTGTTTTTTGATCAATTGCAATGGCTGGAGTTAATCCTTCAATTTTATCTACATCAGGTTTGCCTACTTTATCTAAAAATTGTCTCGCATAAGCACTTAAGCTTTCTATATAACGACGTTGGCCTTCAGCATAAAGAGTGCCAAAGGCAAGAGTAGATTTACCTGAGCCTGAAAGACCTGTGAATACTATAAGTTTATTTTTTGGAATTTCAAGATTGATATTTTTAAGATTATTTTCTTTTGCGCCTATGATTTTTATCATATCATTCATTTTTTTTCCTAAAAATTAATTAAATTTGGAATTCTAGCATAAATAAAATTAAAAATCTAAAGTTTTTATTTGAATTTAGCTTTACTTAAAAAACTATAATTCCAAGTTTTCTAAGCAAAGAATGCGTAGTTGCAAATATAGATAAAGCATAGATGAAGAGTAAAATTTTACGATGAGAAGAAAGTTTCATTTTTTCTATGATTTTAATACCCATGAAAACTCCTATCATTGACGCAATTCCTACTATTATACCTTTATGAATTACTTCACTATCAATTACATTTGAATTTGAAAAAGAAATAATTCCAGAAATTGAAGCAAATATTACAAAAAACAAAGATAAAGAAACAACTTTTTTACTATCGTAGCCTAGAAAATAAGCTAAAATTGGAGCAATCAATAATCCACCTCCAATTCCTAAAGAAATAGCGAAAACACCAGTAAAGGTTCCAGCTATAAATAAAATTATATTTTTTTGTAAAATGCTTTTATTATTTTTAACTACATTTTCCTTGATTCCAAAGGCATATTTTAGAAAAAAAATACAACTTACACCTAAAAATATAGATGTTAAACTAATATCACTTAAGTATTTTAAAAGTGTTCCACTAAAGCTTGCACCTAAAAGACCTCCTAAACCTATATAAATTCCATCTTTTAAATTTAAATTCTTTTTTTTATAATTTAAATAAGATCCAAAAATTGCAGCAAAAATCATTTGTAAAACTGAAATTCCAATGGCAGAATGCGAGCTTGCACCTAAAATTAACATAGTAGGGACTATTATCATTCCACCACCTATGCCAAAAAGTCCTGAAGCTACGCCAGATATAATTCCTATAGCAAAATAAGGTAAATCTATTAAGTTCATTTAATATCCTAAATTACATTTTATATACTTTACAAATTAAAATATTTTTTTTATAAAATAAAAATAAAATCTTTAAAAATAATTAAGAATTTTAAATATTTTTTATATTATAATAAGAATAATTTTATTTTTAAGGTATGGGTTATGTTAAGTATGCTTGAATATTCAACCACTCATTTTTATAATCACATTTTAAAAATGCATATTGAAAAAATGAAAAAGATAAAAAAGGGTGAATTTTATGCAACTTCTATCACTATAAAAAACAATGAAATAGAAAATGTTTTTTATTTATTTTTCTCTCAATCAATTTTACAAGAAATTGCTAGTATATTAATTCCAGGTGAAGATTTGAGTGAAAATGATTGGCAAGATCTTACTAAAGAATGTACTAATCAGATTATAGGATATATGAAAAAATTACTTAATGATGCGCAAGGAAAAGATGAATATAAACTTGGAATTCCAAAATATCTTGGAAAAACTGATCCTTCAAGTATAAAACTTAATGAATTTTTAGTATATAAACTTGATGATCATTATTTTAAAATAGGTTTTAATAATTATGAATGATGATATTGAATTTAGCAATTATCACGGCTTACTTCATTCTTACGAAGATATTTTAGATATTACAGTTGATTTTGTTAGTGAGCTTGGAACGACTAATATGAGTGTAAATGAGCTTTTAAAATTAGAAGTAGGTTCTGTTATAGATCTTGAAAAGCCAGCAGGAGAAAGTGTTGAGCTTTATATTAATAAAAGAATTTTTGGAAAAGGCGAAGTTATGGTATATGAAAAAAATCTTGCCATAAGAATTAATGAGATTTTAGATTCCAAAACGGTGTTACAATATTTTAAAAAAGAAATTTAATGAGAATTTTATTTGTCTTTTTTTGTTTTTTATTTCCACTTTTTTCCGCAAATTTAACTGATTATAACATTTATAACAGAAACGATAGAGTAGATTTAATGCTTTCTTTTGATAGTGCTTATCAAGGTAATATTTCTCAAAGAAAAGATAAAAAAATATTAGAACTTATTTTTGATAATCTTAAGTATTCTAAAAATGAAATAAAAAATCTTCAATCTAAGTTTATAGATAAGATTGCAATTAGTTCAAAGAATAATAAAACATTTATTATGTTTCATAATAAAGAAGAAATAAATTTAAATGTTAGTTCTGTTAATGATAAATTTGGGATTAGGGTTAGAATTACTCCTTTAAATCAAAGCAATATTGAAGAATTATCAAAAGCAAGTTCAATGTCTAGTAGTGAAAATTTTTTAACAACTAAAGAAAAAATTTCACAAGAGTATAATTATACTAATTATATTTTAATTATATTGGCTTTAATTATTTTGCTTATTGCTCTTTTATGGCTGAAAAAGAATATGCTTTATAAAAAAAATATAGATATAAAAAATTTTAATATTATTTTTCAAAAACCTTTAGATAGAAATAATCAATTTATGATTTTAGAATATAACTCAAAACGTTATGTAATGATTATTGGTCAATCTAATTTACTTTTAGAAAGTAGTGAAATTCCGGTTGATAAAATGGAAAAAGATTTGGAAGATAAAAATTTTAACTCTTTCTTTGAAGAAAATAAAAGAAAGATTCAAAATTTAATTAATGAAAAGACAAAAAGCAGTTAAGGTGCTTGATTTATCGATATATTAATATTGCTAGGTTTGGTAATTTTTTTGATTTCATCTTTTGATAGATTGAGTTTTTGATCTTTATTATAAATATAAAGTGTGTCTTTGCAAAAAGAAAAATTAATTTTTTCTTCGCTAAAACTTAATGTTTTTGCAAGTGTTAGCATAAATCCTAACCAAGTTATAATTTGAGAATTTGGTAAAAGTTGTTTGAAATGCTCTAAATTATAAGGGATAGCTTTTTTACCATTTAGTTTAATAATGGTAGCAATGAGAGCTTTTTCTTTGTGTGAAAACCCATAATTTAAACCACCTAAGATAAAATTTGCTGAATGTTCATTTGCAAAATAAAAATTTAAATATTCTCCAATATGACAAAGTTTTGAAGCTACTATTAAGATATTTTTATAGTATGTATTAAGATTATGAATTTCTTTAAGTGTATCAAAAATTTGCAAAGCATATTGTGGCGTTTTATTTTTTATATTATTTGTTAAAAATCTATCTTGCAAAGATTTTAAACTAGGATTAAAATTATTTGGAAAATATTTTAGTGGTCTTAATAAATCTTGCAAATATATTCCCTCTCTAATTCCAACACCACTTGTTATAATTTGTTTTGCTTTGATTTTTTGAGCGATTTTTAAGAAAATTAGAGCACCTTCTTTAATAGTATCAAAACGATCTTTTTTTATTCCAAAATCGATAAGAGAATTAGCATTGGTGTTTAAAATTTTACAAATATAGTCTTTTTCATCTTCAAAATTGTATCTAAAATCGTGTAAATTTTTTAAAGGATATGAGTTTTTTTGCATAATAGAACTTGAAATTGCCCTTAGACTTCCTCCAATGGCTATAAGATTATCGTTGCAAAATGTTTCTGGTATCAGTCTTAAAGTAGATTCTAAAAATTCATCTAATTTTTTTGAATCTGAATTAAAAAGCTCTTTTAGTCTAACTGTTCCTATATCAAGCGAAATACAATCAATAATTTTTCTATTCTTAATCAAACAAAGCTCGCTTGATCCCCCTCCTATATCTAAAGTTGTACCATCTTTAAAGTTGCTTAACAAATTTAAAGCAGCTAACCCTCCTAAATAAGATTCATTCTTTCCATCAATACAGCGAATATTTAACTGAAGTTTATTTTTTATTCTTTTTATAAATTCTTTTGAATTAGGAGCATCTCTTAGAGCTGAAGTACCAACTATAAAAATTTTTTTACATTTATTTTTTAAAGCACATTGCTTGAAGAAACTTAAAGTCTCTTCAGCTCTTTGCATAGCTTCTTTTTGTAAAAATTTTTTATTGTTATAAGAATTTTCTCCTAAACGAACTTTTCTTTTAAATTCGTGAGTAGTGTAAAACCCATATCGTGAAGTTTTTTCAAAAATCACCATTCTAATTGAATTAGAACCTAGATCAACAACAGCAGTTTTTTTAGCCATTAATATTCTCTACGTTTGTTTTTAAGACGTAATTCCTCTATACTTTCAACATTGTCTGGATCTGGAATGATGCATTCATAAGGACAAGCAACAATACAAGCTGGTTCTGAAAAATCATTTACACATTCTGAACAAAGATCAGGATCTATAACATAGATAGGACTATTTTCATATATAGCGTTATCAGGACATTCTTCTCTACAAGCATCACAACAAACACAATCTTTAGTTATTAAAAGAGACATTGGATTGTAACCTTTCAGATATATTTTTTGTTTTATACAATAATAAAACTTAAATATAATATAAAATTTTAAGTAATAAAATTAAGAAATTTTTTGCTTTTATGCAAAAAATTAAGATTTTTTAGGAAAGCAAAAACGATATCCTCTGCGACGTACTGTTTCAATAGTAGAAATATTTAAAGGTTTATCCATTTTTTGACGAATTTGATTGATTGCGACTTCTATTACATTTGGTGTAACAAGTTCAGGTTCTTCCCAGATGGCATCAAGCAATTGTTCTTTAGAAACAATTTGATCTGAATGTCTTGCTAGATGAGTTAAAACTTCGAAAGGTTTTCCTTTGAGCTCTATATCTTGTCCTCTATATGTTATTTTTTCTTCATCAGGATCTATAGTTAAATCTTCTATTTTTATAACATTAGTTCCACCAAGCCTTAATCTTGCTTCAATTCTTGCCATTAATATATCAAAATCTATATTTTTCTTAACAAAATCATCTGCACCTGCTTTTAAAACTTTGATTTCAGTTTCTTTGTCTGTTTTTGAAGACATAATAATAATTGAAGTTCTTGGAGATTTTTGTTTTATAATATTGATAAGATCAGATCCATCTCCATCTGGTAGATTCCAGCTTGCTAGAACTAGATCATAATGTCTAATGCCAATGAAATATTCTCCATCTTTAAAATTTTCAGAAGAGTCAGTTTGATAACCAAAACTATTAAGATTATCTATAATACTTTTATTTAAATTTATCTCATCTTCTATTACTAAAATTCTCATTATATTATCCTTCTCATAAGAAAAATTTAAAAAATTATAACATAGTTTAAGTAAATATTCAAATAACTTAAAAAAATATTAATATTTTTTTTTAAGAAGAACTCCAGCTTTTGTTTTTTTGATAATTTTTGGTTTAAAAACAGAAATTTTTAAGCTATATAAAGATGGAATTTTTTCTTTTAATTTTATACTTACAAATTTTAAAGATTCTTCTATAGTATAAAATTTATTTTTTTTGTAATATTTTTTTATTTTTTTTGTAAGTATAGAATAATCTAAAAACTCATAAGATTTTGCCTTTAATTTTATTATCACTTTTTGTTTTTTTTTGCGTTCAAAATCTAAAATACCAATAATACACTTAAATTCTGTTTTAATACTAATTATATAATCTTGCATTCTTGTTTAAAAAATAATCTTTTGATATTTGGCAAATGCTTATAAAATATAATGAAAGCAATAATAAAAACAGGTGCGTGAGTATGAATTTCTGGCATATCATAATGATAAATAAAAGAACTTCCTATAAAACTTAACAAAGCCAATAAAGAAGCTAAAGATGATATTTTAAAGATTTTTCCAATAATCAGCCATACTATTAAGGCAGTTAATGTTTCTAAAGGTAAGAGTATTATCATTGCACCAGCACCAGTAGCAACCCCTTTACCTCCTTCAAATAATAAATAAATAGAAAAACAGTGTCCAAATATTGTTAATATAGCAACACTCCAGAGTAAGCCTATATCATAATTTAAAACTTTTAATACTAAAAGCAATAGTGCAGATTTTGAAAAATCCAAAATAATAGTCATAATTGCTAGTTTTTTTGCTAATTTAGGATTATCTTTTTTTATAACTCTTAAAACATTTGTGGCACCTATACTTTTTGATCCTTGTTCTTTAATATTAACATTAGCAAATAACTTAGCAAGGATAAAGCCAAATGGAATTGACCCTAAAAGATAAGAAATTAAATAAATAATTAGATTTTCCATATAAACCTTAAATAAAAACAATAATTTTGTTTTAATTATAAATAAAAAAAATAAATAAATCAAATAAGATAAAAATACTATTAATTAATTATTTATTTTTTTTAGTAATTTTTATTATTAATTAAGTATTAAGAGATTAATATTGTATTTCTATTTAAAATATCAAGGAGTTTTTAATGAAAATTAAATTACCATTTATCATTTTCATTTGCGGTATTTTTTATTCTGCAAATTTGGGTGCTTTAAGTTTAGTTGAAGAAGCTAAACAATCAGGTCTAGCTTCTTTGCCAAAAAATCAAAAAGAAATTGATGATATTTTGAAACAAAATGGTGTTAAAGCAAGTGCGTTTAGCATAGAAAAATCAGAGCTTGGTAAAAAACTTTATTTTGATCCTAGACTTTCTAAAAGTAGTATTATTTCCTGTAATACTTGCCATAATTTAGGTTTAGGTGGAACAGATGGTGTTTCTACAGCTATTGGACATAGATGGACTGCTAATCCTCATCATTTAAATTCTCCGACTGTTTATAATTCTGTTTTAAATACAACTCAGTTTTGGGATGGTAGAGCTAAAACTTTAGCTGATCAAGCTAAGGGTCCTATCGAATCAGAAGCTGAAATGGCAACTCCTTCAAAACTTGCTGTAGAAAAAATTTCTTCTTTGCCTGAATATGTAGAAGAATTTAAAAAGATTTATGGAAAAAGTGGTGTAAATTTTGACAATATTGCTGATGCTATTGCAAATTTTGAAAGAACTTTAATTACTCCTTCTCGTTTTGATAAATTTTTAGATGGAGATGAAAAAGCTTTAAATGATAAAGAGAAAAAAGGTCTTAAACTTTTCCTTGATAAAGGTTGTGTTGCGTGTCATACAGGTGTAAATTTAGGTGGAAGTATGCAGCCTTTCCAAGTTGCTGCTAAATATAAATTTGCAGATATTGGAGACTTTAAAGGCGATGCTAATGGTATGGTAAAAACTCCAACTTTAAGAAATGTAGCAGAGACTGCTCCTTATTTTCATAATGGTGCTATTTGGTCATTACAAGATGCCATAAAAGAAATGGGTAGCGTTCAACTTGGAATTAAAATTACAGATCAAGAAGCAAAAAGTATAGAAACTTTTTTACATTCTTTAACAGGTGAAAAACCAAAAATTATTTATCCTCAATTTCCAGCTTCTACTGGTAAAACTCCAAAACCACAACTTTAATTTTTTAAAACCCTTTTTTAAGGGTTTTTATTTAATATTCTTAATTTTCAATTTGTTATAATTGTTTCAAATTTTATTATAAGGTTTAAAATGGAACTTTTTGGAACAGATGGTGTTAGAGGAAAGGCGGGAGACTTTCTAGATTCTTTTTTGGCAATGCGTTTAGCAATGGCTGCTGGAATATACTTTAAAGATAAAAGTCTTACAAATAATATTTTAGTAGGAAAAGATACTAGAAGAAGTGGTTATATGATTGAGAATGCTATAGTTTCGGGACTTACCTCTATAGGCTATAATGTAATACAAATTGGACCTATGCCGACCCCTGCTATAGCTTTTTTAACTGAGGATATGCGTTGTGATGCTGGTATAATGATTTCAGCCTCTCATAATCCTTATTATGATAATGGTATTAAATTTTTTGATTCATTTGGCAATAAACTTAATGAAGAAGCAGAAAAAAAAATAGAAGAGATATATTTTAATAATGATTTAATTGAAAATGCAAGAGTTACCATGGGTGAAATTGGTCAAGCGAAAAGAATTGATGATGTAATTGGTCGTTATATTGTTTCTATTAAAAATTCTTTTCCTAAAAATTTAACTTTAAAATCATTACGTGTTATTTTAGATGTTGCTAATGGGGCTTCTTATAAAGTAGCTCCAACTGTGTTTAAAGAACTTGGTGCTGAAGTAATTGTAATTAATGATAAGCCAAATGGTTTAAATATAAATGAAAATTGTGGAGCATTGCATCCTATAAATTTAGCTGATGAAGTTAAAAGACTAAGGGCTGATGTAGGATTTGCTTTTGATGGAGATGCTGATCGTTTAGTTGTAGTTGATGAAAGAGGTGAGGTTGCTAATGGTGATAGTTTATTAGGTGTTTTAGCTTTATTTCTTAAAGAGCAAAATAAATTAAAATCAAGTGTAGTTGCAACTTCTATGAGTAATGGTGCATTGAAAGAGTTTTTAAATAAAAATGGTATAGATTTTCAAACTTGCAACGTTGGAGATAAATTTGTTCTTGAAAAATTAAAAGAATTAAAAGGAAATTTTGGCGGAGAGCAAAGTGGGCATATTATTTTTAGTGATTATGCAAAAACAGGAGATGGACTTATTGCAGCTTTGCAATTTAGTGCTTTGATGCTTACTAAAAAAAAGTCTGCTAGTGCAATTTTAGGGCAAATAAAACCTTATCCACAACTTCTAGTAAATTTAAAAATTTCAGAAAAAAAGAATTTAGAAAAAATAAAAGGTCTAAAAGAACTTATTGAAGAATTAAAAAATAAAAATATCAATGCTTTATTTAGATATTCAGGTACTGAAAATCTTATACGTTTGCTCTTGGAAGCTAAAGATGGTAAAAATTTAGAAAAGGAAATGAAAAATGTTGTTGCATTTTTTAAGAAAGCATTGAATGATTAATAAAATCAAATATCAAATTTTATTTTGGTTTAGTTTTATCATAGTTTTTATTTTTGATCAATGGTTTAAATCTTTAACCTTAAATGGTTTGCGTTATCAAAGTGAATATTTAGATCTTACTTTTGCTTTAAATACAGGCGTAGCTTTTTCTATGTTTAGTTTTTTAGAGCATTATCTTAAATATATTCATCTTTTTGTTATTGTTGTTTTATTAATTTATCTTTTTTATCAGAAAGTTTTTTTTAGAAAACATTTTATAGCTTTTGGAATAATACTAGGTGCAGGAAGTTCAAATTTGTTTGATCGCTTTGTTTATGGTGGTGTTGTCGATATGTTTTTTTGGCATAAATGGTTTGAATTTGCTATTTTTAATGTTGCTGATGTAATGATTAATTTAGGGGTATTTTTAATTTTAATACAAGAAATTTTTATAAAAAAGGAAAAGAAATGATAGAATGGATTAATGAATATTATTCTTGGATAAAATGGATGCATTATTTAGCGTTTGTTTCTTGGATGGCTGGACTTTTTTATTTACCAAGACTTTTTGTTTATCACGCAGAAAACAAGAAAAATCAAGGTTTTGTTGAAGTTGTAAAAATTCAAGAGAAAAAACTTTATTTTGCCATTCAAACTCCTGCAATGATTGTGACTTTAATCACAGGAAGTTTAATGTTGCACGCTCATAAAGAAGTTTTAATGGTAGGATCTGGATATATGCACGTTAAACTTACTTGTGTTACCCTTTTAATTATTTTTCATATCCATAATTATTTTTGTTTAAAAGCTTTAGCGAATAATACTTCTAAGAAGAGTGGAAAATATTTTAGAGTTTATAATGAGTTTCCTACTATCATGTTTATCATTATTGCGTGGATGATAGTATTGCGTCCTTTTTAAGTTGTTTTATTGCTCTGTTTTAAATTCCATACTGGTGGAATTTAACGGATCAATATTTTCTTTCATTACATCAATAAAATTTTTGTTTTTTAGGCGTTCATCATCTCTAAAGACTGCACGTACAAGATCCATTCCTGTATAAAAATCTTTCATCAAGACAACAAAAAGATATTTGCCAAAATCAGTGCTATAAAAAGAATCATTTTCCTTATAAATTGCTTTACTTAATTTTAAACCCAAAAGTTCTATAAAAAGATCTTTTTCAAGGTTGCAATTTAAAGTTTTATTAAATTTATTTATTTCAATTTTTCCAGCAAAAATTTCTGTTAAAAAAACATATTTTATAATTTCTTTTTTATTGAAATAAGCTTTTGCTATATTGGCATTGCGTTGTTCTTTTATAAGTTTTGCATAATCATTCAAATTAAAAGCATTAATCAAAAGCTCACCTTCTAAAAAACTAAAAGCTCCACTACCAATGCCTAAATATTCATGATGAGAACTTACGTATTCATCATTTAAAGAATTTTTTTGCAAAGAAAAAGACCAGCTATTGTTTTGAACATAATTTTTTAAAGATTCTCGTATTATTTTATAAAATTCAAATTCATTGTCTTTAAAACTTATACCTAAACTTTTAGCAATATTATCTTTAGTAAGATTTGATTTCATTAAAGGATAAGTTGTAATTTGTTGAGGTGTTAAATTTTTTGCAATTTCTAGATCATTTAATAATTGTTCTTTAGTTTGCCCTGGAAAATTAAAAATTAAATCTATACTAAAAATAGGTAAAATTCCCAAAGCTTTAGATATTTTTTCTTGAAGTTCTTTTGAAGAGCCAAATTTGTTATATCTTGATATTTTTTTTAAAATATTATCGTCAAAACTTTGTATTCCACAACTTAAACGATCTATAAGACCTTTAAATAGAATTAATTTTTCAGGCTTTATATGATTTGGATCGCTCTCACAAGAGATTTCTTTAATAGAGAAAAGTTTTTTGCAAAGTTCTAAAGTTTTTAGAAGTTCTTCTTCGTTAATAAGCGTAGTTCCTCCACCAACATACAAAGAAGTAAAATCAAAACCTTGTTCTTTTATAATTTGAATTTCTTTACGCAAATTTTCAAAATAAGCTTTTGCCAAATTTTCATTATAATAATATTTATGAAAACTACAATAAGGGCAAAAAGTATGACAAAATGGTATATGCATATATAGCATATATTGCTTATGATTTTGCGGAAGTTTTTCTTTAGGTGTTTTTAAAAGCTCGATATTAAAACCTTGTCTTAAAGATTTTTCCATCATATTGTGAGAATATTTTAAAGCAAGATTTTGAAAAAAGTTCATGTTGTTCCTAAGATAAAATTTTAATAAAACTTTAACAGTTTTTATTTAACTAAGCGGTAAATTTTTTATTTTTTAACCAAAAAAAAGATTTTAGCTAAAAAGATATAATGAGTAAAATAAAATCATTTAAAATTTAAATACTTTATTTAAATAAAGAGCTGATTTTAAATTTTATCTTTACTTTAATAAAATATTCCTAAAATAAGTTTTTATTTTTTAAGAATGTTAAATTAATTATAAACTAATATAGATTTTATTTATTTTTAGAGAATAGAAACTATTCTCTAAAAGACATATCTAAATTTTTTGAATCTTGTTCTATATTTTTACTTATATTTTCATTTTGCTCAAATCCGCCTCCAAAAGCTTTAATAACCTCTACTATAGAATTAGCATAAGAATATTTAGTGTTATTAAAGGCAATTGTAGCATTAAGCCAATTTTGACGTGCTTCTAAATAATCTTGTAAAGACATTTCACCTATATCATAACGTTCTTTGGCAATTTCATAAATTCTTTTATAAGATTGTTCGCTTGATTGTGCATTATCATATTGTAAGCGTATATTTTTTCTAGCTACTAAGGCATAGCGAATTTCTCCAAAAGCAGTAATTAGAGTATTTTGATAATTTATAAAGGCTTCATCTTTATTAAGTTTGACTAAATTTACATTCTGGTAAATTTCTCCCCAATGAAAAATAGGCATTGTAAAATTCCCGCCTATATTCCAAGTTTTGGAGCCTCCATTTACAAGTGTATCTAAATCTCTACTTTCAAACCCTAATAATCCTGTTAAAGAAAGACTTGGTAAAAATGCTGTTCTAGCTACTCCAACAAGATAATTTTGTTGAATAAGTTTTTCTAAAGAAGAACCAATATCAGGACGTTGAAGTAAAATAGTGCTTGAAATCCCAGTTGGTATATTAAATTCTTTAAGATTAAAAGCTTGATAAGCTTGATCTTTATAGAGTATATCATTTAAATCATTTGAAGTTAAAATTTTTAAAGCTTTTAAATAATTTTCTTTATTTAATTTTGCTTCATTATATTGTAAAGCTATGCTTTCTAAGTTGGCTTTTGCTTGAGAGAGTTCATATTCTCCAACTGCACCTGCTTGAAATTTTTCATCATTAATTCTATAAATTTCTTTTGCAGAAGCGTATGCATCTTTAAGCGTATTTTCATTCTCGTATGCATTTGTAAAATTAAAATAAGCTTGGGCTGTACTTGAAATTATAGAAAGTCTTGCTGCTTCATAATCATATTCGCTTGCTTTAAAAGCTGATTTTGAAGCACGATATGTATCACGATATTTACCCCAAAGATCAAGCTCATAGCTTAAATTAAGTCCCATTTTAAAATCATTATTATAATTTACTTTTCCTGTTTGGTTGCTAGGGGCATTTATAGAAGTTTTTCCACGACTTGCATCAGCACTTCCATCTAATTTTGGCAACAAGCTACTAAAATCTATGCCTAATTGAGCAGAAGCTTGCTCCATATGGATAAAAGCAAGCTTTAAATCGTTATTATTTTTAAGAGCTAAATCTATGAGTTTATTTAAATTCTCATCATCAAACTCTTTCCACCATTGACTTGAAATATTATTTTCTTTTGTAATATTTAATTGATTATTATCAATACTATAGTTTGCTTCTGGTATTTTTAAATTAGGGCTTAAAGAACAAGCACTAAGAAAAAATAAGATAAAAAGATATAATAATTTTTTCATTTTATTTTACCTCTTTTTTTATCTAGCCATTCATTAAAACTTTCTAAAAGATAGAAAAATAATGGAACAAAAAATATTGCTAGCGTTGATGCTGCAATCATTCCTCCCACAAGTCCAGTCCCTAAGGCGTGTCTTGAAGCACTTCCTGCACCACTAGCAAAAATCATTGGTAAAACTCCAAAAGTAAATGCTAAAGAAGTCATAACAATAGGTCTAAATCTCAATTTAGCTGCATTAATGGCTGCTTCAAAAATGCTTTTTCCTTTTTTTAAGCGCTCTTCCATTGCAAATTCTATAATTAAAATAGCGTTTTTAGCAGAAAGTCCTATTAAAAGTAAAAGTCCTGTTTGAAAGTATATATCGTTGTCAAATCCTCTAAGTGCTACAAGTAAAAAGGAGCCAAAAACTGCAAAAGGAACAGCTGTGATAACAGCAAGTGGCATTAACCATCTTTCATATTGTGCTGCTAAGATTAAAAATACAAACACCATACCTAAAACAAAAGCATATGCTCCAGTTCCTTTAGAACTTACTTCTTGATAAGCCGATCCTGACCAAGCGATAGAATACTCATCTCCTAGACTTTGTTTTGCTACTTCAGCAATAGCATTAATAGCTTGTCCTGAGGTATATCCTGGAGCAGGATCTCCTTGAATTAAAGCTGCTGGGAAAAGATTAAATCTTTTTACATCATCAGGACCTGCAGTTCTTACAAGACTCAAGAATGAATTTAAAGGGATCATTTGATTATCGCTTGATCTTACATAGATATTTTTCAATGCATCTTGAGTATTTCTAAAGTCTCCTAAAGCTCTAATATTTACTTGGAAATTTTTACCCAACATAGGAAAATCATTAACATAATATGTTCCTATAGTTGCACTGATTGTGTTAAAAACATCTTGCATGCTAAGATTATAATATTTCATTTTATCCCTATCGATGATAAGTTTATATTGTGGAAAACTTGTATCAAGGGTAGTTCTTACATTAGCAAGTTCTTTTCTTGTTCTTGCAAGTTCAAGCATTTTATTAACATCTTGTTGTATAGCATCATAATCTTTACCGCTCTTATTTTGAGCATACATTTCAAAGCCACCTGTTAAACTAAGACCTGGTATTGGTGGTGGATTTAAAAAATAACTTAATGCATTTCTATCTGCTGCATATTGTTTAAATAATTGTGCGATCAATTGATTAGAACTTTCTTCTCTTTGACTCCAATCTTTAAGTTTGAAAAATACTGCTGCAGCATTTTCTTTTAAAGAACTTGTAAATAAATCAAATCCTACAAGAGAAACACTTGATTCAATGCTTTCTATTTGAGTAGCATTTTGATTGATTTTATCAACCTCTTCAATAGTTCTATGTATAGATGATCCAGAAGGAAGATTGATAATGCTCATAATAACCCCTTGATCTTCAGAAGGAACTAAAGAACTTGGAACAATTTTATAAAGATAGAAAATAGATCCTATCATAATGAAAAATATAAGCACAAAACGAATAGTTCTTTTTAGTATATAAGCGACACCACTGCTAAATACAGAAGTACTCCAGTCAAAAAAGTCATTAAATTTTTGAACAAAATAAAAAGGTTTGCCTTCATTTCTTGTTAAAAATAAAGCAGATAAAGAAGGGGTAAGTGTTAGAGCGACAAATCCTGAAATAGCAACAGAAATTGCTAAAGTAAGAGCAAATTGTCTTTGAATTTCTCCTACAAATCCTGAAATAAAAGAAACAGGTATAAAAACAGCACACAATACAAGAACGATAGAGATAACAGGCGAGCTTACTTCATTCATTGCTTGAATTGCTGCATCTTTAACTGAAATATCAGGATTTTCATGAAGAATTCTATCAATATTTTCAACAACTATAATAGCATCATCTACAACAATTCCAATGGCTAAAACAAGAGCAAATAGTGTTAAAAGATTGATACTAAAGCCTAAAAGATAAAGTATGGCAAAAGTTCCTAGCAAAGAAACAGGAACTGCTATCATAGGAATGATAGTTGATCTAAAATTTTTTAAGAAAAGATACATTACAACAAGAACTAGTACTAAAGCTTCAACGAAAGTTTTTATAACTTCTTTAATAGAAGCTTTAACAAATATAGTTGTATCATAAGGAGTTCTATATTTTAAACCTTCTGGAAAATTTTTAGAAAGTTCTTGCATTCTTTCTTCAACAAGTTTTGCAGTATTTACAGCATTTGCTCCTGATTGCAAATTAATCATAATTGGAACAGCTGAACTTGTATCTGAACGACCCGTAGAATTATATTGTTTTGCCCCTATTTCTACTTGTGCTACATCTTTAATTCTTAGAAAAGAATTATCTTCATTTACTCTTAAAATAATATTTTCAAATTCTTGTGGAGTTTGAAGTCTTCCTTGCATAGTGATAGTAAGAACTTGAGGTGATTTATTGACCACAGGTTCTTCTCCGATTTTTCCTGTAGCGTATTGTGCATTTTGATCGTTTATTGCACTTATAACATCATTTGCAGTGACACCAAATTTATTTAATAAATCAGGTTTTAACCAAATTCTCATTGAATAGTCTTTTTCGCCTATAGCAGAGACATTTCCAACACCTGGGACTCTTTTTAATTCATCTAAGATATTTAAAGAAACATAATTATAAATATCTATATCACTCATCGAGCCATCTTCTGAATATACAGAAAGTACCTCAAGTATTGTAGAAGAGGATTTTCTAACAGTGACTCCAAGTTTTTTTACAGCTTCTGGAAGTTTGGCTGTTGCTTCTGAAATTCTGTTATTTACATCAATTGTTGCTTGATCTGGATTGGTTCCTATATCAAAATAAACAGTTAATTTCATTTGTCCTGGAGAACTTGTAGAATCCATATAAATCATATTTTCCACACCATTAATTGCATCTTCAATAGGTGTTGCAACCGTTGATGCAATAGTTCTAGCATCTGCTCCTGTATAAGTAGCGCTTACTTGAACGGTTGGCGGAGTTAAAGAAGGGTATTGTTCTACTGGTAGATTTACTAAACCAATAGCTCCAGCGATTGAAATTATTATAGCGACTACAGAGGCAAATATAGGTCTTTCTATAAAAAATTTAGAAAACATTATTTGCTCCCAACTTCTTGAACATCAGAGCCTATACGAATTTTTTTGAAATTATCTAAAATAACTTTATCATTATCTTTAAGCCCTGAACTAATAATGGCATATTCATTATCTTGATAGCTTATATGAACTGGAGTTTTGGTTACTTTGTTGTTAACTATAGTATAAACATAAACTTCATTTTGGTTTTGCATTATCGCACTTTGAGGAATTTTATAGCCATTTTTTTGAATAAAACCTTCAGATGTGATATTTGCAAAAGTTCCTGGAAGTAAAGTGGAGTTATTGTTGTCAAAAATGGCTTTAGCTTTTACACTTCCACTTTTAGAATCAATTACAGAATCAATAAAATATAATTTTCCTTGTTTGATTTCTCCATTGACATTTAAGATAGTGTGAATATTATCAAGTTCCCATTTTCCAGTCTGTATATTGCGATTAAGATTTAATTTATCTGTATCAGAGATATAAAAATCAGCATAAATTGGATTAAGATTTGTAACACGAACAAGCTCTGTAGTGCTTGCACTAACAAAATCTCCTATATTAATCAATGCATCACCTATTACACCATCAAATGGAGCAACAATTTGAGTATAATTTAAATCAATTTTAGCACTAGCTAAATCTGCTCTTGCACTTGTAAGATTAGCCTTAGCACTATCAAAATTTGCTAAAGAAGTATCATACTCTTTTTGAGAAATGGCCTTTTTTTCAAATAAGATTTTATTTCTTTCATAGTCTTTAGAAGCACTATCAAAATTTGCTTTTGCTGTTAAAACTTTTCCATAAGCAGAATTTACATTTGCTTCAAATTTATCAGGCTCGATTAAAAAAAGTTTTTGACCCTTTTTTACAAGATCTCCGGCCTTAAAGTATTTTTCAACTATGACCCCACTTACTTGAGGTTTGATAATTACATCATAATCACTTACCAATTTTGTAGGATAGGTAAATTTTAAAGGTAAATCTTCACCTTTAACACTCATAGCGCTTACAGGTTGTGCTGGCATAGCCATTTTTGGAGTTTCTTTTTCGTTACAAGCACTAATAAAAATTGCAATACTTAAAATTAGAAAAATATTCTTTTTTAAAATCATTATTCCTCCTTATTTAAATTTAACAATCTTTTAAATCAAAACTTTTATTATAACTTTTAATTATTAACTTTGAATTAATAACTACTTTAGTCTGTATATTGCGATTAAGATTTAATTTATCTGTATCAGAGATATAAAAATCAGCATAAATTGGATTAAGATTTGTAACACGAACAAGCTCTGTAGTGCTTGCACTAACAAAATCTCCTATATTAATCAATGCATCACCTATTACACCATCAAATGGAGCAACAATTTGAGTATAATTTAAATCAATTTTAGCACTAGCTAAATCTGCTCTTGCACTTGTAAGATTAGCCTTAGCACTATCAAAATTTGCTTTTGCTGTTAAAACTTTTCCATAAGCAGAATTTACATTTGCTTTATAGCCTTTGACATTGATTATTGATTTTTAGGATAAATAAAAATGCTTTTCCTATGAACAAAGATTTTATCATTATCAACAGCATAAGCTTTAATTGTAATAGGGATAATGATATCTTTTTGAGTATGGGAATTTAAATTTTTTTTAGCTTTTAATACTACAATTTTTTTTATTTTTTCTCCTGCTTCAAGTTTAAAAGCTTTTTTAGGTCTTATAATTTCTATGTCAGTATTTAAACTACCATTTTCTTCTTCTAATGTAAAATAATATTTATGTGCTTGATTATCAGTATTTTGAAATAAAAATGTATAAGCATTAGTTATTTCTAATTTTCCATTTTTATTATCAATGCTATAAAGTTCGCTATTGCGATTAATATTTAAAAGCATCTTTTCTTTTTTGCTACCTGTGATAATTAATAAAACTAAAATAATTAAAAGAACTATTAAATAACCAATAGTTTTAAATCTTAAAAATTTAACCTTACTTTTAGTTTTCATAGCTTCTATACTTGTCCATTCTATAAGACTTGGACGATTAAATTTGTTTTGAATTTTAGAGCAAGCATCAGCACATTCAAGGCAATTAATGCATTCAAGTTGCATTCCTTTACGTATATCAATATGTGTAGGGCAAATATCAACACAAGCTTCACATCCTATACAATCTCCTTGTGGAGGTTTTTTATAAAGTTTAATTTTATCCTTATAGATTATTCCTCCTCTTTTCTCATCGTAAATTACTTGCATTGTATTATGATCAAACATAACAGATTGAATTCTTGCATAAGGACAAACATAAATACAAAATTTCTCAGCCCACCAAGTTATATCAAAAGTTAAAAATAGAGAAACAAAAAATAAAATTCCAACTAAAAGTAAGTGTTCTTGAGGATTTTTTAAATAATTAAAAAATATTTCAGGAGGCACAAAATACCATAAAAAATTACTTACTGCTATTAAAGAAATCATATAAAAAATTAAAATTCCAAAAATTTTTTTAATAAAATTTTTAGGATATTCCTTTTGTTTGTTGTTTATATTTTTGCGGATTTTAAGGAGTTTTGTTTGAATTAAATCTCTATAAATAACACGAAATAATGTTTGAGGACAACTCCAAGCACACCAAATTCTACCTGCTAAAGTTGTTATAAAAAATATTCCTATAAAAAGAAACATTAATATAAAAGGCATAAGATAAAGTTCTTGAGTATCAAAAGATATGAAAAATAAATTAAGTTTCTCATTTATAAAATCAAGAAGAAAAAAATGATTATTATTGATTTTAATAAATGGCAAAATGAAAATAATTAAAGTAATAATAAAATATGTTATATAACGTCTTTTTGTATAATGTGTGATATATTGCATATAAATTCCTAAAATTATGTAAATTTTGGATGGATTTTTGATTTTAATTTTAATTGAAGGATTATAACTTCTAAAAAATAATTTAAGCTTAAAGTTTTATTTAGTAATTTTTGCATAAAATTACAAGCCAAAAATATTTTTATGAAAGGTGGTGAGGGTAGTGCCAGGAATTAAGGTGCATCCTAACGAGTCTTTTGATGAAGCATATCGCAAGTTTAAAAAGCAAGTGGATAGAAATCTTATTGTAACTGAAGTAAGAGCAAGAAGATTTTTTGAACCTATGACTGAAATTCGTAAAAAACAAAAAATTTCAGCACGCAAAAAAATGCTTAAAAAACTTTATATGTTAAGACGCTACGAATCAAGACTTTAAAATCAAAGGCCTTTTTGGCTTTTGATTAACTATATAATAAATTTAACACTATAAAATACTCTAAACTTATTAATAATTTTTATAACTATCTATATAAATTTGAAATTTATCATAAAAATTTTGTTAAAATTTTAAAAATTTTTAAACAATTTAAGGATTTTATATGAAGCATATTAAAAAGATAATCGAAATTAGCGTAATAGGGGGATTGAGTGTAATTTCTCTAGGAGCTTTAAGTGGTTGTAATTCAAATCAAAATGATTCTTTAGCTCAGACACAAGCACAAGAAGGTGCTTTTGTAATCATAGAAGAAATAGCACCAAATCAATATAAAATTAAAGATCAATATCCTAGCAATGAAACAAGAGTTATTTTAAAAGAATTAAATGGAACTGAAAGAATTTTAAGCAAAGAAGAAATGGATGCTTTGATCAAAGAAGAAGCCGCTAAAATTGATAATGGAACATCAAATTTAACTAAAGATAATGCTCAAATAAGTAGCGGGGGATTATCTTTGGGTGAAACTTTACTTGCTAGCGCAGCTGGAGCTATACTTGGAAGCTGGATAGGATCAAAACTTTTTAACAATTCTAATTTTGCTAATCAGCAAAGAGGAGCTTTTACTAATCAAAGTGCGTATCAAAGGAGTGTAAATAGCTTTAATCAAGCAAATTCAGCTAAAGCTGGAAATTCTGGTAAATCTGGTTTTTTTGGAAGTAATTCTAAAGCAAATTCTCAAACAAGTTTTGGATCTTAAGGGTAAAAATGAAATTATTAAAAGTAGAAAAACTAAAAAAAGATTATTTAGAAAGTATGGGTTTTTCTTGGCATACTGATTCTGATGGAAGCGATTATATAAGTGATGAGTTAGTATGTATAACACCAAATGAAGCTAATGCATATTATGAAGCTGCAAATGAGCTTTATGATATGTTTATAGCAGCAGCTCAAAATGTTATAGATAATGATCGTTTTGATGAATTAGCCATTCCTTTTAATCTTAGGGATATCATTAAAATTAGTTGGGAAAATGAAGTTCATTGGCATTTATATGGCAGATTTGATTTTGCTGGTGGTATTGATGGAAAGCCTATAAAATTATTAGAATTTAATGCTGATACTCCTACCATGCTTTTTGAAAGTGCTATTTTGCAATGGGCTTTACTTAAGCAAAATAATATGGATGAAAGATCTCAGTTTAATAATATCTATGAAGCTTTAATGGATAATTTTAAAAGACTTATTACTTTAAATGATGATCCTAACTCTTTTGAAGAATATTATCAGGGTTGGAAAATTCTTTTTTCTAGTATTGCTAGTAATCAAGAAGAAGTTATTACAACAAAATTACTTGAACATATTGCAAAAGAAGCAGGATTTCATACACATTTTGCCTATGTTGATGAGGTTGAATTTAACGAAAATGAAGGAATTTTTAAAGACGGGCAAAATTATGAGTATTGGTTTAAGCTTATTCCTTGGGAAGATATAGCTATAGAAGAAGGAGAACTTGCTGCACTTTTAACACAAATTATGAAAAATCAAAAAGCTATTATTTTAAATCCTGCTTATACTTTACTTTTTCAAAGTAAAGGCATTATGAAAATTTTATGGGAGCTTTATCCAAATCATCCTTTACTTTTAGAGACAAGTGATAAGCCTTTAAATAACAAATCTTATGTTAAAAAACCTATTTTTGGTAGAGAAGGTGCAAATATTAGTATAGTAAAAGATGGTAAAGTAATTTGTGAAAATCAAGGTCCTTATCAAAATAATTTTATTTATCAAGAATATGTAAAATTAAATGAACATAATGAAAAATATTATCAAGCGGGAGTATTTTTTGCTTATGAGGGTTGTGGTTTAGGCTTTAGAAAAGGTTCTATGATATTAGATAATAGCTCTAAATTTGTAGGACATATTATCGAGGAATAAAATGAAAATTGTATGTTTAGATGCTAAAACTTTAGGCAATTATGATTTGTCTATTTTTAATGATTTTGGTGAGTTTAAATCTTATGAAACCACTAAAAAAGATGAGGTAATTGAAAGATTAAAAGAAGCAGATGTTGCAATGATTAATAAAATTATCATTGATAAAGAAGTAATTGATAATACAAATTTAAAACTTATTTTAGAAACAGCAACAGGAGTAAATAATATCGATGTTGCTTATGCTAATTCTAAAGGTATTAAAGTTAAAAATGTTGAAGCTTATTCAACTAAAAGTGTAGTGCAACATACTTTTGCTTTGCTTTTTTCTTTTTTAAATCAAATTATTTATTATGATAAGTGGTGTAAAGAACAAAAGTGGATAAAAAGTCCTATATTTACAGATTTTAGTAAAATTTTACATTCTTTAGAAGGTAAAAAATATGGCATTATAGGACTTGGAACTATAGGAAAAGAAGTAGCTAAGATTGCAAATTCTTTTGGAGCTGATGTTTGTTATTATTCTACTTCAGGACTCAATCACAATAATGATTATATTTCTTTAGATTTGGATACATTATTAAGCACTTGTGATATTATTAGTATTCATGCTCCTTTAAACGATAAGACTTATAATTTAATTGATTATGAAAAAATGAAACTTTTAAAAGATGATGCTATTTTGATTAATGTTGGTAGAGGTGGGATTATCAATGAACAAGATTTAGCAAAGATTATAGATGAAAAAGGAATTCGTGTAGGGCTTGATGTATTGGAAAAAGAACCAATGATACAAGATCATCCACTTTTAAAAATTAAAAATATACAAAATTTAATTCTTACTCCACATATTGCTTGGGCAAGCGAGGAGGCTATAAATAATCTAATGAAAAAAGTATATGAAAATCTTAAAGAATGGATCGAAAATGGCAAGTGAGCATAGTTTTGATATTACAGCTGCAATTGATAAGCAAGAAATTAAAAATGCTTTTGAACAAGCAAAAAAAGAGCTTGATACGCGTTATGATTTAAAAGGTATAAAAACAGAAATTGAATTTAGTGAAAAAGAAAATATTTTTAAATTAAGTTCCTCAAGTGAGGCAAAACTTGATGTTTTAAAAGATATCTTAATCTCTAAACTTATTAAAAGAAATATTAATTCTAACGCGATTAAAGAGCTTTCAAAAGAAAATGGGGCAATGTATCGTTTAAATTTAAAAGTAAATGATAGTATAGATAGTGAAAGTGCTAAAAAAATCAATAAAGCTATAAAAGATAGCAAACTTAAAGTAAATTCTAGCATACGAGGAGATGAAATTCGCGTAGTTTCAAAACAAATTGATGATTTACAAAGTGTGATGCGTTTAGTAAAAAATCTTAATTTAGAGCTTAATTTAACTTTTAAGAATTTAAAATAATGAATAAAATATATTTTCTTATCATTTTATTTTTTTTAAATGCTTGTTCTATAAAAACTTATGAGGCAAATACTAAAAGCGTAATGATTAATTTTAATTCTCCTCTTGTGCGTATTCAAGATGCAGGTTTTTTAGAGCAAAATGGCAAAATGACTTATTTAGAAGTTTATAAATTGGGTCAGGCTTTTTTTAGAATTAAAATAGAAGATAAAATTTGTTTAAATGAAATTTGTTATGATAAAAAGCTTTTTAATAAAAAATTTTTTAAAAATTCTTTTTATGATGATTTTTTAGAGGATATTTTAAAAAATAGACCTTTGTTTAATGCTAAAAACTTGCAAAAACAAGATTGTGGTTTTAAGCAATCAATCAAAGGATTAGATTATGATATCATTTATGAGGTTTGCAATAATCAAACATTTTTTTTAGATAAATTAAATAAAACAAAAATTACAATTCAAAAGCTTGATTAAATTCTTAAGGAAATTTATGTTAGATCTTAAAGAGTTTTTAAATACAAAAGATATAGAAAAAACAAAGCTTTATCAAAAGCTCAAATGCTCTAAAAATGAAGCTTTAATTTTAAAAGAACTTTGTAAAAATTATGTTATTTCTATATCAAGTATTAACGCTTTTTCTCTATTAAGTGGAATTTTTAAACAAGAAAAATATGCTTATTTAGATGCTTTAGAAGATCTAAAAAAACTTTTAGAAAGAGGATTTATCACTCAAAGTTTAAATTTTTTAAAAAGCTCTAGAGTGAGTAAGCTTTCTAATTCAAAATTAAATCTTTTGCAAAGTGATATTAGTTTAAGTGAGTATTTTTTAGATTTTTTAGAGGATAAGCCTAAATTAAAACTTGACAAAAAAGATCCTTATGAGAATTTTTTAGAATATTTAAAAGATGAGTTTTATAAAATCGAGCTTTATGAGAAACTAAGTTTTATTAAACTTAATTCTTATAATCTTGAGCTTAAAAATCAAATTAAGGAATTTGAAAAACACATTAAAGATCGTTTAAAGCTAAGTAAATTTTATAATGTTTTAGCTGATATTTTTAAAGAAAATAAACTAAATCATAAAGAACAGATTTTATTTTTAGCACTTTTAAAAGAAGAATATGCCTTAACAAATGAAAATTCTAGTTCAAGAGAATTTAATTTTTTACTTTCTTTGATTAGTGAAAATGATTTAGACAAAAGAACTAATAAAAAGTTTTTAGAAGAGGGTTCAAGACTTATTGATCTTGATTTAATCGAATATGATGAGTATCTACAAGATTTTGGAGAGCTCGCAAAGAGTTTTTTTATCAGTGATAAAATTTTGCAAAGAATTGTAAATTTTGAACCAAAACAAAATAAAAAAATTAAATTAGAAAGTGTCTTAAAAGAGCAAGATATTTTTGAACTTATAGAGCCAAATACTGATATAAACGATATTATAATGCCTAAGCAAACTAAAGAGCTTTTAGATACCATTTTAAAACAACAAGATAAGAAGGTTTTAGAAAGACTCACTAAATGGGGTATTAAGACAAGCAAGAATATCGAAGCAAAAATCATTTTTTATGGTCCAGCTGGAACGGGTAAAACTATGTCAGCTCTTTCTTTAGCTAAATCAATGAAAAAATCGGTTCTTAGTTTTGATTGTTCTAAGATTTTAAGTAAATGGGTTGGAGAAAGCGAGCAAAATGTAAGAAAAATTTTTGATACTTATAAAAATATCACTCAAACTTGTAATCAAAATCCTATACTTTTACTTAATGAGGCTGATCAGTTTTTAAGCACAAGGATAGAAAGCAGTAGCGGAAGTGATAAAATGCATAATCAAATGCAAAATATTTTTTTAGAGCAAATAGAGAAATTTAATGGGGTAATCATTGCAACAACAAATTTTTTAGAAAGTTTAGATAGTGCGTTTTCAAGAAGATTTGATTATAAGATTGAATTTAAAAAGCCAGATTTTGAAGATAGACTTAAAATTTGGAAGAAATTTTTACCTAAAAATGCTGAATTTGATAAAGAATTTGATGAAAAAATTTTAGCAAATTATGAATTAAGTGGAGCACAAATTTTAATGGTAGTAAAAAATACTGCTTTAAAAGCTGCAGTTTCTAAAGAAGGAATTTTTAAAATGAAAGATTTTTTAGAAAATATACAAAAAGAATTTAATTCTAGTTTTGATAAAACAAAGATAGTAGGCTTAATCTAATAAAAATTTTATATATAAAATATTAGATAAGCTCACCCTCTAAGTTCTAAAACAAATTTATCTTCTTTATCTTTAAAGGTAAAAACCTTTTCTTTACAAGGATAAGAAATAGAGTTTTCTCTCATAAAAGATTTTCTATTTTTTAATTTTTCTAATACTATAGGTAATTCTTGTCTAAATAAAGCTTTATCAGTCATTCTTAATCCGTGTTCTAAACTCTTAATTAATTTTCCATCTATTTGATCTTCACTTTCTATTAAATGTAAAGTAGAATCAAAGCCTAGGTTTTTATAAAAATCATAAAGACATTTTTTACTATCAGCAGTTTTAAATTCATCTTTTAGACTATGGTAAGAAGTATAAATAATATTTTTATTTTTTTCATTTTGCAAAAGAAGATGATCTTTATTAAGCAAAGCTCTTATCATATAGTTTTCATCACCAAAATAAAAAGGAGAGTTAATATCTCTTGTCCAAAAAGTTTTAACATAAGTTTGTATAAAGGTATTTGGATCATTAAAAGTATAATCAGAAATTCCAAATTCTCTACCTAAAATAGAAGCTAAATTAGGAAAAGCTCCTCCTGAATTATCAACCACCCCATCCACATACCAAGGAGCAATCTTAGCTATAAGTAAGGACAAGTATCCACCATAAGACCCCCCCCCATAAATTTTAGGTAAATTTGCAAATTCAGGATAGTTTTTAACTATATCTTTTAAGGCATTGATATGATCAATTGCTGCCATAATGCCAT